>DASXVX010000078.1:0-119059 GCA_036504075.1 Symbiobacteriaceae bacterium
CGGATACGGGAAGTCCAGAGTTCAGTCAGCTCTTCTGGCGTCATAAAGACAATCCTCCCCAGGTGATCTGAAGAGGATTGTCTCAGAAGGAACCGCCGTTTTATAGGTGGGCGGGATTTGACGCTTACTACCCTGCAGTGCCTCGCGCACGCAGCTCCGGGGAAACGGCGGCTCGTCCCGCGGTCGAAGTGTCGCCCGCCTTTCAGCAAGGTCTCCCGACGGGTACGGGAGGCCTTTGCTTTTTCGCGATTCTACGGGGCACAAAAAAATTTATTTTCATAGCTAGCTATGGCGAAAAAAATTTGCTACGCTGTATGTTAGCGGGGTTGCCTTTTTGGGTGTCTTCACGACCAGAAGGAACCCTCAATTGTCACAGAGGGGGATTAAGGAATGACACGGTTCCGCCGCAACATGGCCCTGTGCTTGACTGCGGTCCTCACGGCCGGCATCCTGCTCTCCGGCTGCGCCGGCAAGAAGGAAGAGCCGAAGCCCACGACTCCTGCTGCCCCGGCTGCTGCCGCGAAGCCTTTCGAGGGCGTTTCGATCCGATTTATGGCCTCTCAGCATCCCTGGTCCGACACCATCGAGAAAGATCTCCCTGCCTTCGAAGCAAAGACTGGCATGAAGGTCAGCATGGAGAAGATCGCTGAAAATCAGCTGACCGACAAGCTGAAGGTTGAACTCACTTCAGGAACCGGTACTGTCGACGTCTTCATGCAGCGCCCGCTTCAGGAAGCCAAGCTGTTCGGGAAGAACGGCTGGTACGCCGACCTGAACACCTTCGTGAAGGATGCCAAGTCGACCCCGGCCGACTACGACATCAACGACTTCTTCCCCGGTGCCATGCTCACCGAGAACGTGGGCGGCAAGCTGGTCGGCATTCCGCTGATCACCGAGCAGGAAATCCTGTACTACCGCAAGGATCTGTTCGCGGCTGCCGGCCTGCAGGTTCCGAAGACCCTGACTGAGTTGAAGGCTGCGGCTGCCAAGCTGACCACCGCCGACAAGACCCAGTTCGGCATCGTCATGCGCGGCAAGGGCAACCCGGCTGTGACGCAGTTCTCCAGCTTCCTCTACAGCCAGGGCGGCGACTTCATTAAGGACGGCAAGTTCGTCATCGATTCGCCCGAAGCGATCAGCGCCTTCAAGATTTACGGCGAACTGCTCAGCAAGTATGGACCTCCCGGCGAACTGAACATGGAGTGGCCGCAGGCCGCTGCCGTCTTCGCCGCCGGCCAGGCCGCCATGTGGGTTGACGCCAACTCTCTCTACCTGAACGTGACCGCTCCGGACAAGACCAAGATTGGCGACAAGGTTGGTTACGCCCAGTTCCCGGCCGGTGACAAGGGTTCCGCCCCCTACTCCGTCACCTCTTGGGGCCTCTCCGTCGCTGCTTCCTCCAAGAAGCAGGCTGCGGCCTGGGAGTTCATCAAGTGGGCCACCTCCAAGGAGATGAGCCTGAAGACCCAGGCCGCCGGCAACCCGGGCGCTCGCACCTCCGTGTGGAACGACCCGAACGGCACCAAGGCGTGGCCGGCTGAGTGGGTTGCCGCCGCCAAGAGTTCCGGCGCTGTCGGCAGGGCTTTTGACCGTCCGGCCGTCGAGAACGTGGCCAAGGCCCGTGACCTGATCGGTGAGGTCATCACCGCTGCCATCACCGGTGGGAACGTTGAAGCCACCGCGAAAGCGAAGATCGCCGATCTGAACGCGCTGCTCCAGTAACGAGGCCAAGCAGCAGTCACACCGTTTCCTGCGAAGAGGATGCCCGGGCCGGGGTCCGGCCCGGGTGCCTCATCACTTTGGGGGGTAGAGATGCATGAGTCGCTGGCTGGAAAAACATCTCAAGTGGGCATTTCCGCTCCCGGCCGTCATTTTTATCGTGGTGATGATGGCGTTCCCCATCCTTTACACGTTGCGGATTTCCGCTACAGAGTGGTCGATGTCGGCCATTCTTGCGCCTAAATTTGTTGGACTTGCGAACTACACGAAACTGCTGACATCGGACCACCGGTTCTGGGCCGCGGTCTGGCGTACGTTTTACTTTACCGTGGTGGCGGTGGCGGGCGAGACATTCCTCGGCGTCGCTTTGGCCATGTTACTGAACCGGGACTTTCCGGGCAAAAACTTTATGAAAACACTCTTCCTCCTGCCCATGGTCGCCACGCCGGTGGCCGTCGGCATGGTCTGGATGCTTATGTTCGAGCCGACGATCGGCTTCATGAATTATTTCCTGAAGCTCGTCCACCTTCCGCCGCAGCTCTGGATCGCGTCTCAGAAAGCGGCGCTGCCCTCGTTGGCGATGGTGGACATCTGGCAGTGGACGCCGATGATCGCCCTGATTGCGCTGGCAGGGCTGGTCTCGCTGCCGGCCGACCCCTTCGAGGCGGCGGAGGTTGACGGCGCCACTTCGTGGCAGGTCTTCTGGCACGTGACCTTGCCAATGCTCCGGCCGACGATCGGCGTGGCGGTCATTCTCCGGTCGATCGATGCGCTGAAAACCTTCGATATCATTTATGCGATGACCCAGGGTGGCCCAAACTACTCTACGGAAACGTTAAACCTGTATGGGTACACGCTGGGCTTTTCGTACTTTGAAATGGGTCCGGCATCGGCACTGCTGATGATCTTCTTTGCCATCGTGCTGGGTGTCGTGATCGCTCTCAACTGGGCGCGCAAGGGGGTTACGGCATGAACGAGCGTCGTAAGACCCATCCGGCAGTCAACGCACTCTATATCGTTGGCCTGGTCGCCTTCTTCCTCGTTTTCATGTTCCCGTTCATCTGGATGATCCTTTCGTCGTTCAAAACCCAGGCGGAGATCATGTCTATTCCGCCGCGCTGGACCTTTACGGCCGGGCTGAAGAACTACGTGGAGGTCTTCAAGGGTCAGGAGTTCGGCGCTTACATGGCCAACAGCTTTGTGATCGCTGTCGGCTCCACGCTGGCGGGTCTGGTGCTGGGCTTGCCGGCGGCGTACTCCATCGCCCGGAACAAGCAGGCGTCGTTGGGCTTTACCATTCTGGTGGCCCGCATCGTGCCGGGCATCACCTTCCTGATCCCCTGGTTCATGATCTTCACGCGGATGCACCTGGTGGACACGCTGACTGCACTGATTCTCTCGCACATGCTGGTGACCATGCCATTTGTGGTTTGGGTCATGGTGCCTTTCTTCGAGGCGATTCCGAACGAGTTGATCGAGGCGGCCCGGGTGGACGGCTGCACGGAGCAGTCCGCGTTCATTCGGATTGTGCTGATGATTTCGGGGCCGGGCATCATTACCTCGTCGATCCTGGCGTTCATTTTCTCCTGGAACAATTTCATGTTCTCTCAAATCCTGACCGGGAAGCACACGAAGACTTTGCCGGTTGCGATCTTCAACTTCCTGGGCTACTCGGAGATCAACTGGGGCGGCCTCATGGCGGCGGCCGTGATCATCACGTTGCCGGTGCTGATATTGGCGCTGATCACACAGAAATACATCGTGCGTGGCCTTACCGCCGGCGCTGTAAAGGGGTAGTTTAACCGTGCTCGACGAGCGTTCCCTGGTGCGCCTCAGCACGGCCCTGGAGGCGCGGATCGCAGGCATTCGACCCACGCTCTCTGAGAAGGAGCAAGCGGTGGCTAACTTCCTCCTGAGCGACCCCAAGGAGTTCGTGTCGCTCTCCATTTCCGCTTTGGCGACTCGGTGCGGCGTCTCGGAGACCGTGATCATCCGGCTGTACCGCAAGCTGGGGTACGAGGGGTTTCATCAGTTCAAGATCGACATTGCGCAGTCGCTGGTGGAGCAGACCAAAGAAGGCTTGGGCGACCTGAAGTCCGGCGACGACATGGAGACCGTGAAGCGTAAAGTCTTCGCGATTACCAGGCTGGCGTTGGACGATTCGGTGGGCGCCGTGGACTCGGAGCAACTGACCCAGGCTCGGGATGCCTTACTGGCGGCCAAGCGCGTGGTGGTTGCAGCCTTCGGAGCTTCGGTGCCCGTCGGCCTCGATTTTGTGCACAAGCTCCTGAAGCTGGGCATTCTGGCGACGTTGCAGTCGGACTCGCACATGCAGATCATGTCGGCCGCCGTGATGGGGCCGGAGGACGTGCTGCTGGCGATTTCGCACTCGGGGAACAGCCGGGATATCGTGGAGGCACTTCAACTGGCGCACCAGAAGGGTGTCCGGACCGTGCTGGTGACGGGGTTCCCCCGCTCGCCGGCCACCAAATCGGCAGACATCGCACTTTACACGGTGTGCCGGGAGACCAAGTACCAGACGGACGCCATGACTTCCCGTGCTGTCCAGATGGCGGTCTTCGATACGCTCTATGTCTCGATGATTTTCGTGCACAAGGAGCAGGCGCTGGCCAACATTCACGAGACTTCCCTGGCCGCGGCGCGCAAAAAACTATGAAAACCATCATCGCACTGGACCTGGGCACGACCTCTTGCCGTGCGTTGCTATTTGACCTGGAAGGCCGGGTGTTGGCTTCCGCCAGCCGGACCTACCCGCTGCATACGCCCGCACCGGGCCTGGTTGAGCAGAAACCGGACGACCTGCTGGCCGCCTGCGACGCGACCGTCGCCGAAGTGGCCGCACAGGCGGGCAATCCGGCGGACGTGCTGGGGGTCTCGCTCTGCACCTACATGCACTCGTCGGTGGCCCTGGATAACGCCGGCCACTACCTGACGGACATGATTACCTGGGCGGACACCCGGTCGGCGGCCCAGGTGGACGCCGTGCGGGCCCGGCCGGACTGGTTCGACCTGTATGCCCGGACCGGCTGCCCGCCGCACACCATGTACCCGCTATACAAGTTCCTCTGGTTCATGGAGCACCGGCCGGAGTTGCTTAAAGGGGCGGCTCGCTGGGCTTCGATCAAGGAGCTGCTGATTCACCACTGGACCGGCGAATGGGCGCTGGATTACAACCTGGCGACCGGAACCGGCCTGCTCAACGTGCACACGCTGGAATGGGACCCGGCCGCCCTGGAACTTGCGGGCGTTCGGCGGGACCAGCTTTCGGACGTGGTGCCGACGTTCCGGACCTTCCCCCTGACCTGCGACCGGCTGGGACTCCTGCCGGGGACGCCGGTGGTGGCGGGGGCGGGCGACGGCGTGCTCTCTTCCCTGGGGTCCGGCTGCATTGAGCCGGGGGTCGTGGCCTCTATGGTGGGCACCAGCGGGGCCTTGCGGGCGTGCGTGGCGGAGCCGGTGGCCGACCCGAAGGCCCGGGTCTTTTGCTACTACCTGGACAAGAACCGCTGGATCCTCGGCGGATCGCTGAACAACGGCGGCATTGCGCTCCGGTGGCTGCGGGACAACTTCTTCCCGGGCGTAAAGGAATACGCGGACGTGATCGCCGCGGCGGCCACCGTGCCGGCCGGATCGGGTTCGCTGCTGTTCCTGCCGTACCTGGCGGGGGAGCGCAGCCCGGGCTTTAACGCCCGGGCCCGGGGGGTCTGGTTCGGACTGGGGCTGGAGCACACGCGGGCTCACATGGCCCGCTCGGTACTTGAGGCCATTGCCTACCGGCTTTACAGCGTGCTGGGTCCGATTGAAGAGTTGCAGGGGCCGGCGAAGGAAATCCGGGCGACCGGCGGGTATGCCCGCTCGCCCTTCTGGCTGCAAATTTGTGCGGACGTCTTCGGGCGGGAAGTGACCGTGCCAACTTCGGTGGAAGGCTCGGCTCTGGGCGCCTTCGTGGTGGCCGCAGTGGCGCTGGGCGTCGCGCCGGACCTGGACTTCGTCCACCGTTTCATTCAGATTGGGGAGCGGGTCCAACCCAACGCGGCTAACCATGCGCGTTACCAGGAGCTGTTTGCGCTCTACCAACAGGTGAGCAGTCACTTACAAGGCGACTTCTACTCGCTGGCGCGGATTCGTGAAGGGGGGTAGCGAGATGCAGCGGAAGATCGACCAGATACCGGAGTACCACCGGGCCGTTCTGAAGGGGCACCTGGCCTCGTGTGGCGTGGCCTACGAGGATATGGACAAGCCGATCATTGCCGTCGTCAACTCTCACAACGACTTTGTGGCGGGACACGTCCACCTGCGCGGACTGGGGGAGACGGTCAAGGACGGGGTGCGGGAGGCCGGCGGCCTGCCGCTGGAGTTTAACACCATCGCCATGTGCGATGCGTTCGGCCAGGGGCACGCGGGCATGCGGTACTCGCTGCCCTCCCGAGACCTCATCGCCGACTCGGTCGAGACCATGGTCATGGGGCACGGCATTTTTGACGCGGTTGTGATGCTCGCGACCTGTGACAAGATCATTCCCGGCATGCTCATGGCGGCGGCCCGGATGGACGTGCCGGCGATTCTCGTGCTGGGCGGTCCCAGCAATAACTTGATTACCCCGGCGGCGTCCAAGAACGCCCGCCAGCAGTTTATGAAGGGCGAGATCAGCGAAAAGGATCTCGTTGGCATCACCTACCAGTACTACAACGGCGCCGGCGCCTGCTCGTTCCTGGGCACGGCCAACACCATGGGCATGGTCACCGAGGCCCTGGGCATGGGGCTGCCGGGGGTGGCCCTGTTGCCGGCGGAGAGCGACGAGCGGCGTGCGCTGGCGCTGGCGTCCGGGCGGCGGGCCGTGGAACTGGCGATTGCCGGGGGTCCGAAGCCCCGGGAGATTCTTACCCGGGAGGCGTTCGAGGACGCCATCGCCCTGGTGCTGGCGATTGGCGGGTCACTGAACACGGTGCTGCATCTGCCCGCCCTTGCCCACGAAGTGGGCGTGACATTGACCCTGGACGACTGGCAAAAGGTCTCCGCAAAGACGCCGTTCATCGCGGCCGTAACGCCGAACCACAACGGCCGGACGGTTAACGACCTCCGGCGGGCGGGCGGGACCGCTGCTGTGCTCAAGGAATTGCTGCCGATCCTTCACGGGGACCGGCCGACGGTGACCGGGCTTTCACTCGCGCAAACGGTGGCGGATGCGGTGGTGGTTGACCGGGAGGTCATCCGGCCGTTCAGCGACCCACTGCTGCCCAACGGCGGCATTCAGGTGCTGAAGGGCAACCTGGCGGAGGCCGGGGCGGTCATCAAGCGGTCGGCGGCGGAGACGACGTTCTTCCGGGGGCCGGCCCGGGTCTTCGAGGCCGAAGAGGCGGCGGAGGAAGCCGCCCAGCACGGGCAGATTCAGCCCGGCGATGCGGTCGTCGTCCGGTACGAAGGCCCGAAAGGCGGGCCGGGGATGCGGGAAATGCACCGGCTGACCGAGATTATCAAGAAGATCAGCAACGTGGCTGTCATCACCGATGGGCGGTTCTCCGGCGCTTCGGCCGGCATGTCCGTCGGGTATGTCTGTCCGGAAGCGGCGGATGGCGGAACGATCGCGCTGGTCCGGGAAGGCGATCTGATCTGCATCGACCTGGACCACGGGCTCGTAACGCTGGAAGTCGCCGACGATGTACTGGCCGAGCGGCGCCAACACTGGGTCGCAACGGAGAAAGAGGCCAGCATGCTGCTCCGGCAGTATGCCCGGTCTGTCGGGCAGGCGGCCGGGGGGGCCATTCGGCTTGACTGGGGGTGCGGCGTCTAATGGTATTGCATGGCGTAATTCCCGCCGTGCTGACCCCGTTCACGCGGACGGGCGAGGTAGATGGGCCCCGGCTGCGGGCCTATGTGGAGTGGCTGGTCGACAAGGGTGTGCACGGCCTTTTCCCTTGCGGTACCAACGGCGAGGGCCCGGTCATGACGCCGGGGCAGCGGCGCACCGTGCTGCACGAAGTGCTGGAGGCGGCGAACGGGCGGGTGCCGGTGGTGGCGATGACCGGCTCGGTCTCCACGGATGAAACGATTTCCCTGACCCGCCATGCGCATCAGGCCGGGGCAGCGGGCGCAGCGATTGTGGCGCCCTACTACTTCCCCTACGATGACCCGGCTCTGGAGGCGCACTTCGCCGCCGTAGCCGAAGCGGTGCCGGATTTTGAACTGTACCTCTACAACATTCCGGGCAATGCCAGGAACGAGATTTCGCCGGCGCTGGCGACCCGTCTGGCCCGGCGGTATCCCTGCATCGCCGGCGTGAAGGACTCTTCCAAGTCGGCCGATAAGCTGAAGGCGTTTATTGCCGCACTGCCTGGAAAGGCCGTCATCGTAGGCACCGACACCATGTTATACGAAGCCCTGGAGGCGGGGGCTACCGGCGTGGTGAGTGCCGTGGCGGACTGCTTTCCGGAAGTGATGGTCTCGATCTACGAGGACTACATGGCCGGGCGGAAAGCCGCCGCCCAGGCCACGCAGGCGCAAGCGAATCTGCTCCGGGATGCGCTGAAGCTGGGGCCGTACATTCACCCCTACAAGCTGGCGGTCAGCTGGCGGGGCCTGGATTTCGGCGGCATGCGCCCGCCGCTCCGGGAGTGCACGGCAGACGAGGCGGCCACGGTTCGGGGCGCTCTAGTGAAGCTGGGGATGCTGTCATGAGCGATTACCTGATGTTCGAGCGGGGCCACCTGCCTCGCTGGGCGGAAGTCCGGTACCGGATGGATGCCGAGGAGATCGCTGATGTCGAGGCCGCCGTGGCGGCGGCGTTCGCGCCGGTGCGGAAGACGATCGGACCCGGACAGCGGGTGGCGATTGCCGCCGGCAGCCGGGGCATCGACCGGATCGACCAGGTGGTCCGGGCGGCGGTTCGGGAAATCAAACAGCTCGGCGCCGAGGTTTTCATCGTGCCGGCCATGGGCAGCCACGGCGGGGCGACCGGCGCCGGGCAGCTTGAAGTGTTGGCCGGTTACGGCATCACCCCGGAGTCTATGGGCTGCGAGCTCCGTTCTTCCATGGAGACCGAGCAAATCGGCGCAGTCGAAGGCGGCGTACCGGTCTTCTTCGACCGCCACGCGCTGAAAGGCGCCGACGTGGTGATTCCCATCAACCGGGTGAAGCCGCACACGGACTTTCACGGCCCGGTGGAGAGCGGCCTCATGAAAATGATCGCCATCGGCCTGGGCAAGCAGAAAGGCGCCGATACGTTCCACTCGCAGGGGTTCGCCGAGTTCCACAGGCTAATCCCCGCGGTGGCGAAGTATACGCTCTCCGCGGTCAACATTCCGTTCGGGCTGGCCCTGGTAGAGAACAGCCACGCCCGGCTGACGCTGATTGAGGCAGTAACGGCGAAGGCTATGTGGGAGCGGGAGCAGGAGTTGGTGAAGCTGGCCCGGGCGAAAATGGCCCGGCTGCCGGTTGCGGCTCTTGACGTACTGATTCTGGACTACATCGGCAAAGACATCAGCGGGCTGGGCATGGACTCGAACGTTGTGGGGCGCTATTACACCGGCCCTACGGGGACCGGGCCCGACGTGCAGCGGATTATCGTGCGGGACCTGACACCCGGCACTGAGGGGAATGCCGTGGGGATCGGCATGGCCGATGTGGTGCTGAATCAGGTCGTCCGAAAAATGGACACACCGAAAACGTTCATGAATTGTATTACGGCGAAGACGCCGGAAGGGGCCCGGATCGCCCTGTCGGTGGAGTCGGACCGGGAAGCGGTGGTGATCGCCCTGGCCTGCTGCCTCAAAGTGGAGCCGGCCACTGCCCGCATTCTCCGGGTGCGGGATACGAAGCACCTGGAGCGATTCTACGCCAGCGAGCCGCTGCTGCCCGATCTGCTGGCTACCGGGACCTGTGAACTGGTCGGCGGGCTCCACCCGATCGAATTCGATCACGACGGCATGTTACTGGACAAGGAAGTGTAGTTGATGGAAGCCAAGCGCTATGGTGTCATCGGCCTGGGGCGGATGGGCGGCAGTCTGGTGCGGAACCTGATCAAAGCAGGCGGACAGGCCGTCGTATACGATCTGAACGCCGACAGCGTGAGCGAACTACGCTCCCTGGGGGTCATCGGGGCGGCGAGCTTGCCGGACCTGGTTTCCGAACTGCCTTCCCCCCGGGTCATTTGGGTCATGGTGCCGGCGGGCGATCCCGTGGACGCCGTGATCGCAGCCCTGCGGCCGTTCTTGCAGCAAGGCGATGTGCTGATTGACGGCGGCAACTCCTTCTATAAGGATTCGCTCCGGCGGGCCGCCGAACTGAAGGTGCTGGGGGTTCATTTCCTGGACTGTGGCTCCAGCGGCGGTATGGAGGGCGCCCTGAACGGCATGTGCCTGATGGTCGGCGGCGATACGGAGGCGTTCGCCCTGGCCGAGCCGCTTTTCCGGGCGATCGCCCAGCCGGAGGGGTACGCGCACGTGGGACCCAGCGGCACCGGTCACTTTGTGAAAATGGTGCATAACGGCATCGAATACGGCATGCTCCAGGCCATTGGCGAGGGGTTCGAAATCCTGGAAGCGGGGCCGGGCGACATCGACATGGCCCAGGTGGCTGACCTCTGGAATCACGGCAGTGTCGTCAGGGGCTGGCTCATGGAGTTGGCGGCCAGAGCCTTCGCCAAGGATCCCCGCCTGGAACAGCTCCGGGGCGAGGTGGGCGGCGGTTCCACGGGCTCCTGGGCGGTGGAGGAGGCCTGGAAGTTGGGTGTGCCGGTGCCGGCCATGGCGATGTCCTACGCCATGCGGCTCCGGTCCCGGCAGGAGGACACGTTCGCCGGGAAAGTGGTTTCAGCGCTGCGCTGGGAGTTCGGCGGACACGCAGTGAAGTCGTCGTAATCAGACCAACCGGCACGTTCCCGGGGGGGAACGTGCCGGCCTTTGCATCTGGCCACTATTCATAACTTACAGAAAAATAGTAGCATCTGGTGGATATGAACCATAGGTCGAAGGGTACGTGTCGAACGATTTAGCGGACTCCCGGCAAAGAAAAATGCAAAATGTCGCGATTTTTCTTGTACAATAAAAGAAGTGTGTGCTAATTTGTTAGTAATCCACAAAATAACTGGCTAGTTATGGTGGTGGAGTCCCCGTGGAGTTTGAGCTGTTGCAGAAAGAGATCCATGAACTGGCCCGAACAAACCAGGCTTCTTTGGCGGAGACTCGGTTACTAGAAGCCAAGCAGTTCTTTCAGGGCAAGGCGCAGGGGCGTTGGTATACCTTATATGCACAGGTAATCCGCCGTACTCAACCCGAAAACCGTGAGATTTTCACAGACGCCTGCGTTCAGGCTTCCCGGCTTCTTCAGATGGACCACGCCGCTCTCTGCGAGTTGTATCTGGTCCAAATGGCGGCAGCCATGTCCTGGGGCGATTGGACGACAGCACGCGTATACGTACGCAGGACGCGGGCCTTTTTTCGCCGGTATCCGAGCAACTACGATATTCAGAGATTTCAGTGCATGGTGTTGTTTAATGAAGGGATCATTGAAGTGACCACCGGAAACTTTCCTCGGGCTATTTCCCTGTCGCTTCAGGGGCTTGAGGCCATGGACCGGTATTACCACCCTTCGGATGAACAGGGCCGCCAGAGAGCTCTTACGGTCTCGCTGCACGTGATCGCTGACAGTTACCTGCGTCTCGGCCAACACGGGAAAGCCATCGAGTATCTCTCCCGAATTGATCCGGCGGTCATGCCGAAATATGAGTACAGCAAGCATTGTTATTTGCAGAGTCGGTATTGGCTGGCTCTGGGTGTACTCACCCGAGCGGAAGAATGGTTTGGCAGGATCGATGATCCGAAGCGTTGGGAACCTGATTGGCCCGCTTGGCTTCTGGAACTGGAGGCCGGCATTGCCAAGGCGAAAGGGGACCGCAACGGGGCCCGGCAACTCTTTCAACAAGCTATTGAACTCACCGGGCAAACCGGCAGTCAATCTTTGATGTTGCTCTTGCGGCATCAGCTTAAATCCCTTGAGGAGGCTTAACAAGTATGAAGGCTCGTCGTTTAGTTGCTGCGATTATTCTCGCGGTTTCAATCGCCCTCGTGGGCGGCATTGCCGCGGCCGGTCCTGTCTCTGTCCACCCGATGTGTGGGCCGTTCGAACCCCTGCCTTGCGGTGAATGAAGGCTAGGCCCGAAGAAGATTGAAAAGAACTACACCGGACAAAAAGCGCCCCCACATCCGCGGGGGCGCTCTTTGTTGTTCTTTAGCGAGGGTTTACTTCACCAGTTCCAGCGGCACTGGAATGAACTTGTCCAGCGTCTTGCCTTCCAAGAGGGCGATGGCGGACTCGACGCCGATGCGGCCAATGTCCTTCGGCTTCTGGGCGACGGTGGCGGCCATCTTCTTGTCCTTCACGGCCTGGACCGCATCGTTGGTGGCGTCGAAGCCGACAACCTGAATCTTGCCTTCTTTGCCGGCGGCCTTGATCGCCGCGATGGCGCCCAGGGCCATTTCGTCGTTATGGGCGAAGACGGCAACGATGTCCGGGTTGGCCTGCAGGATGTTCTCCATGACCTTGAGGCCCTTGGCCCGGTCGAAGTCGGCCGGCTGCTTGGCGACGACCTTCAGGTCGGCCTTGCCGTCGACAGCCTGATGGAAGCCGGTCCCGCGGTCACGGGCGGCGGAGGTGCCGGCGATGCCTTCCAGTTCGACGATCTTGCCCTTGCCGCCGGTCAGCTGGACGATCAGTTCGCCCGCCATCTTGCCACCGGCGACGTTGTCGGAGGCGACGTGGGTGACGACCTGGCCGCCGTTGGCGCCACGGTCAATGGTGATGACGGGGATTTTCGCCTTGTTGGCCGATTCGACCGCCGTCTTGATGGCGTCGCTGTCGCACGGGTTGATGAGGATGACGCTGACCTTCTTGGTGATGAGGTCTTCGATCTGGCTGGTCTGCTTGGCCGCATCGTTCTGGGCGTCCAGGACGATCAGGTCAGCGCCGGCTTTGTCAGCGGCGGCCTTGGCGCCGTCACGCAGGTCGACGAAGAACGGGTTGTTCAGGGTGGAAACAGCGAGACCGATCACTTTCTTGGCGGGAGCAGCGGGAGTGGCAGGAGCAGCGGGGGCGGCAGGCTTGGTGGAGCATCCGGCAGCAACGATGCCCAGGACCATCAGGGCCACCACGAGCCATGCGAAGCGTTTCATGAATCGTTCCTCCTCTGTGTGGGTCTTATGTGGAAGGCGCCGGCTCACTTTCTGCGCCGATCGAGCAGCACAGCGATCAGAATGACCGCGCCTTTCGCAACCTGTTGATAGAACGACGAGACGTTGAGCAGATTGAGGCCGTTGTCCAGCACGCCGATGATCAGGGCGCCCACGACGGTGCCCAGTACGCTGCCTTCGCCGCCGGAGAGGCTGGTGCCGCCCAGGACGACCGCCGCGATAGCGTCCAGCTCAAAGCCCATGCCGGCGGTAGGCTGGGCGGAGTTGAGCCGCCCGGTGAGGATAATGCCGGCGAGGGCTGAGAGCGAGCCGGCCAGGGCGTAAGCGATGACCTTCACCCGTCCGATGGGGATGCCGGCGAACCGGGACGCCTCTTCGTTGGAGCCCACGGCATAGATGAACCGCCCGGTGACACTGTGGGACAGAAAGACGTACATCCCGCCGACTACCAGGACCATGAGCACGACCGGCGCCGGAATCGGGCCCACGTAGCCGGTACCCAGCCAGGTGAGCGCAGCGGGCAGGCCGCTGATCGGTCGCCCTTCGGTGTAGACCAGGGTGAGTCCGCGGGCGATGGTCATGGTGGCCAGGGTGGCCACAAAGGGGGGCACCTTGCCTTTGGTGATGACCACGCCGCCCGCCATGCCCAGCGCCGCACCGATTGCCAGGCTCACGGCCGCAGCCAGCAGCGGGTTGGTCCCGGTGGCAGCCAGGCCCGCCATGATGGCCGCCGACAGCGCCAGCACGGAACCCTGGGAGAGGTCGATGCCGCCGGTGATGATGCAGAGCGTCGTACCGGAAGCGATAATGGCGTTGATGGAGACTTGCCGAAGCACATTCAGGATGTTTCCCGTGGTGAAGAACCGGTTGGAGAGGATCGAAAGCACCACGCCGAGGAGCACCACCGCCAGGGCAGGACCCATGCGCCGGAGCCGTGACTGCCACTGCATACTAACCTGCATCTTCAATCCTCCCGGTGGCGGCTCGCATGACCTGCTCCTGCGTGGCTTCCTGACGTCTGAACTCGGCGGTGAGCCGGCCCTGGTGCATCACCAGTATCCGGTCCGAGAGGCCCAACACCTCCGGCAGCTCCGACGAAATCAGGATGATGCCCATGCCGCGCTGGACCAGTTGTCCCATGAGCCGGTAAATCTCGGCTTTGGCGCCTACGTCGATGCCGCGGGTCGGCTCGTCCAGGACCAGCACCTGAGGCGCCGTGGAGAGCCACCGGGCCAGAATTACCTTTTGCTGATTGCCGCCGCTCAGGTAGTCCACCGACTGCTCCCGGTGCGGTGTTTTGACATCCAGGTCGTGAATCGCCTTGTCGACCAGCGTCCGCTCTGCTCCGCCCTGCACGAGGCCGGCCCGGGCCAGGCTGCGGAGGGCGGCGACAGCGAGGTTCTCCCGGACGGAGCGCCCGGTCAGCAACCCTTGCCCCTTCCGGTCCTCCGGCACCAGTGCCAGTCCGGCGGCGATGGCGGCTCCTGGGTCGCCCAGCCGGAGCTTGCGGCCGTTCAGTTCGATGGACCCGGCCGCCGGCCGGTCCAGGCCGGCAACGGCCCGCAGCACTTCCGTGCGGCCGGCGCCCATGAGGCCGGCGAACCCGAGGATTTCGCCTCGGCGCAGCTGAAAGGTGACGGGCTGGAAGACGCCCGGGCGGGTCAGGCCGGACACGGTGAGCAAAGGCTCGCCCGGTGTCACGTCGACTTTGGGGAAACGTTCGGTCAGCTGGCGGCCGACCATCATGGTAATGAGGCGGTCCGGCGTCACTTCGGCGACTTTGGCCGAGCCGACCAGCGCACCGTCCCGCAGGACGGTAACCCGATCGCAGAGCCGGAAGATCTCTTCCAGCCGGTGCGAAATGTACACGATGGCCACGCCGTCTCGGGCGAGGCTCCGGACCACGGTGGCGAGCCGTTCGGCTTCCACTTCCGTCAGGGCCGCGGTGGGCTCGTCCATGATCAGGACCCGGGCATTCAGCATGAGGGCCCGGGCGACCTCGACCAGTTGCCGGTTGCCGACCGAGAGGTCACTCAGAAGCGCATCCGGGTTGGTCCCGGCGCCCAGCCGGTCCAGCACGGCCCGGGACTCTTTCCGCATGGCGGACCAGTCCACCAGGCCCAGGCGTCCTCGCCGGAGCGGGCGGCCCAGGTAGATGTTCTCGGCCACCGTGAGGTGGGTGGCGAGGTTCAACTCCTGGTGGATAAAGGCGATACCCAAGTCCGAGGCCCTGGCGACGGAGGGAATCTCGACGGGCTTGCCGTCCAGCCGGATTTCCCCGGCGTCGGGGCGGTAGAGTCCGCCCAGCACTTTCATGAGCGTCGACTTGCCGGCACCGTTTTCGCCCAGCAGGGCGTGAATCTCGCCGGGCTCCAGCGTAAAGTCCACGCCGGAGAGCGCCTTCACGCCCGGGAACAGCTTGACGATGCCCTTCATTCCCACAATGGGCGGCATCAGAACGTCACCCCGGCCCGGAGAATCACGTTGGCGTATGGCTTGCATTCGCCGGTGCGGACGAGGGCCACCGCCCGGGCGGACATTTGCTTGAGTTCCTCATGCGGGACCCATTCCACCGGGATGTCGGCGAGCAGTTCGGCCAGCCCGTCGGCGGCGTCCTGGTTCCGGGGTCCGATCTCCTGCGCCACGCAGGCCGACTCCACCTGCAGTTCCGTGAGCACGGTGGCCACAGTCTCCAGAAAGGAGGGCACGCCGGGCCGCAGGGCCAGGTCGATGCGCCGCACGCCCTTCGGACAGGGAAGGCCGTAGTCGCCGATCACGAGCAAGTCGCCGTGGCCCATCCCGGCGATCACTTCTGACAGGGCCTGGTTCAGGAGCGTGGTCTTCTTCATGCCTGACCCCTCCTCGTCTCGAGTAGTCCTTTCAGTTCCATGATCGTCCCCATGGCCGGTTGTGCGCCTGGCCGGGTGACGGCCAGCGCTCCCGCAGCGACGCCCCAGTCCAGGGCCTGCAAGAGATCAAGCCCGGAGGCCAGAGCGGCACCCAGGCCGCCGGCAAAAGCGTCCCCGGCGGCGGTGGTATCGACCACCGGGACCTTGAAGGGCCGGCACCAGGCCGTTCCGCCGGGCTCCGCCAGGCAGACCCCTTCGGCGCCGAGCTTGACCACCACCCGCGGGAAGCCCTGGGCCAGGAGCGCCCGGGCGGCTTCGGCCGCGCCGTTCTGGCCGGAAACCGGCACGCCGGTGAGGGCGGCCGCTTCCGTTTCGTTGGGCGTCACCAGCCAGGTGGCCTCGATGAGGCGGCGGGGCAGGGGTGCGGCAGGTGCGGGTGCCGGGTCCAGAATCACCGGCACGCCAGCCGCATGGGCGATTTCCGCCGCCCGCAGGCAGGACTCCACCGGAATCTCCAGTTGCAGCAGCACGACGGCGGCTGCCCGAATCAGACCGGCGTAGCGGTCCACCAGGTCGGGCGTCACCTCGGCGTTGGCGCCCGAAATGACTATAATGCGGTTCTGCCCGGTCTCGTCCACGGTGATCAGGGCCGTGCCCGTGGGCGCGGAGCCGGAGCGGGTGACCCCGTTCGTGGCGACCCCGTCCCGCTCCAGGCTGGCAATCAACTCGGCGCCGAACCCGTCGTCGCCCACCCGGGCGATCATGGAAACCGGGGCGCCCAGCCGAGCCGCGGCGACGGCCTGATTGCCGCCCTTGCCGCCCGGATAGCGCTCCAGCCCCGGGGCGAAAACCGTTTCGCCGGCCGCCGGCGCCCGCCGCGGGCGAACGACCAGGTCCAGGTTCAGGCTGCCGACAACCACCACCGGTTTTTGCACGGTTCAGTCCCTCCTCCGGGTGGTTCTGCGGACGATCAACTCTGGCTGGAAAATGTGACGGCGGCCCGCAGCCGGGATTCCGCCGGTAATGCGTTCATGGAGCATGGTCATGGCCCGGCGGCCCATGTCGTACGCCGGCTGGCGCACGGTGGTCAGGGCCGGGTGGATGAGGGCCGCCATCTGGATATCGTCGAAGCCCACGACGGAAAGCTCGTCGGGTACGGCGATTCCCGCTTCGGTAGCCGCCCGCAGCATGCCGATGGCCATCAGGTCGTTGCCGGCAAAGACGGCGGTGGGCCGCGGCGCCCGGCCCAGGAGGATTTGCGCGGCCGCATAGCCGGACTCCAGCGTGTACTCCCCGAACACAACCAGGGACGGGTCATAGGGAATCGATGCCTCCTGGAGCGCCTGCTGGTAGCCGGCCAGGCGGTCCTGCCCCGTTCGGGTGGCCGGGTGGCCGGCGGCATGGGCAATTCGCCGGTGCCCCAGGTCGATCAGGTGCCGGACGGCTGCCTGCGCGCCCAGGCTGTTATTGACCAGAACGCTGTCCACGTCCAGGTCGTCCAGCTGGCGGTCGGTCACGACCACCGGCACCTCGCCGGCCAGCAGCCCGGTCACCAGTTCGTGCCGGTCGGTGGTGCCCACGAAAATGATGCCGTCCACCCGGCGTTCCCGCAGTTTCCGAACGTCCAGGGCCTCCATGGCCGGGTCGTTGTCGGTGTTGCAGAGAAACACCGTGTAGCCCACCTCGCTGGCGGCATCTTCCACGCCGCGGGTGATGGCCGGGAAAAATGGGTTGGTGATATCCGGAACAATCAGGCCGATGGTGGCGGTAGACCGCCTGACCATGCTCCGGGCCAACTGGCTGGGCACGAACCCCAGATCACTGCATGCCTGCAGTACCCGCTCCCGGGTCTCAGGACGTACATAGCCGCTGTCATTAAGCACCCGCGACACCGTAGCCAGCCCAACCCCTGCCGCCTGAGCCACATCCCGAATGGTCGGATTCATGTCTATCTTATCCTTATGGAACCGCTTCCGCGGTTCGGTGTATGGAAACGTTACCCTAGATAGGCGTAGCCTATAGAAAGCATGTGGAACCGTTTCCACATAGGAGATTCTTTCTACGGTCCAAAATTCCTCCTGGGGGATAGAGATTTTTGTTTCAGGCATGAAAGAAACCCAGGCAGGCACTCCTGGGCGGGCGTATTGTGCCGTAGGAAGGGACACGGCTTCCGGGAAGAAGACCTCAGCGCAGGTGCGAGGACAAGTCTGCCTGTTGCTAAAGGGAGTGAGAGCCATGCGCCATCGGCGTTTGATGGCCGCGCTCGTTCTGGCTTGCTCCTGATGATTCCGCCGGCGAGGGCGGCCGTGGTGAACGGCACGTCCGCAGTGCTGGACGTCCCGCCGCTGGTGCGCAACGGTCGGACGATGGTGCCGCTGCGCATGCTGGGCGAGGCGATGGGCGCCCTTGTCACCTGGGACGGGGCCGACAAAAAGGTCACCTACCGGATGGGCACGACTCAGGTGGAGCTTTGGGTCGGGAAGAACACCGCTCGGGTCAACGGCCAGAGCGTCCCCATTGACCCGGCGCCGGAGATTATAGGCGCCGCACGGGCACAGCCCTGGCCGTGACGACCACCTGGAGCGCCTCCGGCGGTAGCATCAGCGGCGGCGTCTGGACGGCCCCGACTCGGGCCGGCACGTATGTCGTCACCGCGCTGCCACCCTGGAAGCAGGCAAGGTGCTGGCCTACAAGGTCACGGCGGCCGACGGCTACGCCAATCCGGTCACCCTGCGCCGGCCTGGGGCCTGAACGGCGTGGGCGCCATCACCGATGGCCGGTTCACTTCCGAAAGGACCGGTACCGCCGTGGTAACCGTCACGGTCGGCGGCAAGAGCGTCTCCGCCGGCACCATCACCGTCGTCCCCGGCCCGGTGGCAAGCGTGACCGTCGATTCACCCGTCCGGGTCACCGGCGGCGAGCCCGCTCAGTTTACCGCCACTGTCCGGGATCGGTTTGGCAACGCGGTCCGGTTCGCCGGCCTCACCTGGACGGCCACGGGCGGGGCGGTGACCGAAGGCGGCCTCTTCGCCGGCGCCGCTGCGGCGACCGCCGCCGGCGACATCCGGGGCAGTACGGAATTCAGCATCGCACCCCCGCAGGAACGCCCCGCTCCCCCCGGCATCTACACCGATGCAGAGGTCGTCCGGGCGACCACACCCACGGATTCCGGCACGGAGGTGGTCTACCCGCCGGTCATCATCCAGGGCAGCGGCCCGGTGCAAATCAGCATCGACCTGCCGGTCGGCCGGCTGCCGGACCCGACGCTGCTGGTCTACTACTACGACGCCCACCTCTCGGCCTGGATCGCCGTCCCCACCAGCTTTGCGGACGGGCAGGCTACAGCACAGGTGCCTGCGGGCAAGCCTGTGGCCCTCCTGCGGGGAATGATCAGGCAGGCGCCGGACGCCGCCGGCCACTGGGCCAACGCATCGCTGCTGAAGCTCCAGTCCATCGGTCTGCTGAACGGCTTCCCGGACGCCACCATCCGGCCGAACGACACGGCCACCCGCTACCAGATGGCGAAAGTCCTGGCCCTGGCACTGCGGCTCGACGTGGTCCATGCCGACCTCTCCGTGCTGCAGCGGCTGCCGGACGGCGACCTGATTCCCGAATGGGTGAAGCCGTACGTCGCAGCGGTGGTCTTCAGCGGCGTCATGCAAGGCGGCGACGCCGGGTTCCAGGGCGGCGCCCTGGTGACCCGGGCGCAGATGGCGACCCTGCTGGGCCGGATTCTGGGGCAGGGCGACACCGCCAGGCTGAACTTCAGCGACATGGGTGCGATCCCGGGCTGGGCGCAGGAGGGCGTCAGCCGGTCTGTGGCGGCAGGACTGATCAGCGGCTTCCCGGACGGCACGTTCCGGCCGGACGAACCGCTCACCCGGGCGCAGATGGCCAGGATTCTCGGGCTCCTGATGGACCTGCTGCCGCCCCGGTAGGGGTGACGGCGCCAAGACGCCTGCCGGCTTGCCTGGCAGGCGTCTTGTGCTGGGATGGAGCGCCTGGGTCGGGTCTGCTTGCGGGAAGACTTGCAAAACTAGTACCGAACATATGATAATAACAAAGTTACTGGTTACTTGTATAGTTGAGGATAAGTTGAGAGTGGAACTCCATAATGGGCTTATCCCAGTTTGATGCAGAGACGTAGCAGGAGGCATGTTGCGATGCGAATGACCGTCGGCGCAAAAATCGCGGTTCCAACACTGATCGTTCTGGCTTTCTTGGGGTTCAACTCCTACTTCGCCGTGAAGCAAATTGACAGCGTGAACCGCAGTGCCGTTACGATGAATAGCAACACCATGCCCAGCGTCATGACGGTGATGCACATGGAGACCATCGCCGAGCGGGTGCGGGGGCTGGTTTTCCTGGAACTACGCGAAACCGATGACGCAGCGAAGAAGCAGATCGAAGACCAGATCCAGGCGACCTGGGGTGATCTGCAGAAAGCAGAGTCCGAATTTAGCAAACTGGTCTCTACAGATGAGGAGCGTCCGCTTCTTTCCCAGGTCGGTGCGCAGTTCGACAAGGTGAAAGAACTCCAGAGCCGTGCGGTGGCTCTAGGCAGGAAGGACGGGCAGCCCCTCTGGACGAAGGAAGGCAATGACGCGCTCTCTCAGGTGCTTACCACCCTCGAAACCTTGCGGAAATCGAACGTCATGGAAGCGCAGGCAATGAGCGAAGCGGGCGCCCGGACCTTCACTCGGGCCCGCTTGTACGTGTTCGGCCTGGCAGGGCTCGGGCTGATTGTCGGCCTGCTGCTGGCGTTTGTCACGGCCAGCGGTATCAGCAGGGGCGTCAGGCGTGTGGCCGCAGCCGCTAACCGGGTGGCCCAGGGCGACCTGCAGGTCCAAGAACTGCAGGTCACGTCGCGGGATGAAGTCGGAGACCTGGCACAATCCTTCAACACCATGGCCCGGAGTGTGCGGGATGTGGTCCGCCAAATGGCCGGTTCATCCCGAGAGGTGGCTGCTTCCGCTGAACAACTGACTGTGACGACAGAACAAGTGGCGGTGGCGGCCCAGATGGTGGCGCGGGCAGTGGAACAGGTATCGCGTGGCGCAACTCACCAAGCCAAGGCGGTGGGGGAGACTCGGGATATCGTGGGGCAATTGGAGGCTGCCATCGCCCAGATCTCCGGCGGCGCCGGGCAGCAGGCGGCCGACGCGGCCACGACTGCAGCGGCAGTTTCGCAGGTGGCAGCAGCTGTCGATGATGTCACCAGCAAGGCCGGACAGGTCGCCCAGTCGGCCGAGGAGTCTGCCCGGTCTGCACGAGAAGGCGCGCACGTCGTCGATCAGGTAATCGCGGGCATGAGCCAAATCGGCGAATCGTATGCCGCCACGCGTCGCGAAGTTGCTGACCTGACCCCCATCTCCACCCAGATCGGTGCCATTACCAAAACCATCACCGAGATCGCAGAACAGACGAACCTGCTGGCCTTAAACGCCGCCATCGAAGCGGCTCGGGCGGGGGAGCACGGGCGCGGGTTCGCAGTTGTGGCGGATGAAGTCCGAAAATTGGCAGAATTGGCGGGCCGCTCTGCCACAGACATCGCCCATTTGATCAGTGAGAGCCAGCAGGAGATCAGGGGAGCGGTCGAGGCGGCGGCGGCCGGACAGGCTCAGGTGGCGAGCGGAGTTCAGCACGCGTCGGCGGCAGAGCGTGCCCTCAAGGAGATCCTGGTCAGCAACGAGCGGACGACGCGTGACGCCATGGCGATTGCGGCGGCAGCCAGGGAGATTTCCGCCTCGACCCGCCAGGTGGTCAGTCTCGTGGATTCGGTCGCTGCCGTGACGGAAGAGAACACGGCGGCGACGGAGCAGATGGCGGCCGGCTCTGAGCAGGTCGGCAAGTCGGTGGAGGCCATCGCCGCCGTCGCCACTCAGAACAACGCTGCTGCCACGCAGGTTTCAGCCTCCGTCCAGGAGATGACCGCATCTATGGAAGAGATCGTGGCGTCGGCCCAAAGCCTGGCTCAGACCGCGCAGGCGCTTCAGTCCCAAGTCTCCAAGTTCAGGCTGTAGGCCCTACGAACTCGCTACCAACTCTCGCGGGCCCGCCCAGGCAGAGGCGGGCCTTTTCTGACGCTCCGACGGGGCGAGTGCCAGGTAAGACAGCGCCGACGGGAGGCAGGAAGGGCGGGGATGGTTGCACAAGCCACAGTACTAACCGAACGTTCTGCCCGCGGCGTGCGTACGCGCCCCCGCGATCACAGAGTCAAACGCATGGACGAGGCTTGTGGGACATAGCTATGTGGCACGCCCCCCTGGGACGTGCCACTTCGTTCGATCCGGAGGTGCTCCATGCGAGCCAGAATATCGGCCCTGGTCTGGGCTGCGACTGCAGTGGTGCTGACTCTCTCTCTGGTGTTGTTTCCGGACACGGCGCTGGCGGCCGCCAAAGACGGTCTGCATCTCTTCCTCACCGTCGTTTTCCCGTCGTTGTTGCCGTTCTTCATTCTGTCGGAGATCATGCTGGGACTTGGCGTCGTGCATTTCATCGGCGTGCTGTTCGAGCCGCTCATGCGGCCCCTGTTCAACGTGCCCGGCGAGGGCGCATTCGTACTGAGCATGGGACTGGCCGCCGGCTATCCCATGGATGCCGTGATTACGGCCCGGTTCCGCAGGCAGGACCTCTGCACCCGGACCGAAGGGGAGCGCATGCTGGCTTTCAGTAATACGGCAGATCCACTATTCATCTTTGGCGCCGTGGCCGTCGGGATGTTCGGCATGATACAGGTGGGCCGGACCATCGCGATCGCACACTACATCAGTGCGTTTCTCGTGGGCCTGACCTTTCGGTTCTACGGCTTCCGCGAGAAGGGCTTCCGGCCGGAACGGCTCCGCACCGGCAACATTCTCGGCCGGGCCGTGGATGCCCTGGTGAAAGCCCGGGCCGAGGACGCCCGCCCCTTCGGCCAGATGATGGGCGACGCCGTGAACGACTCCATCAAGACAATGTTCATGATCTGTGGCTTCATTATGCTGTTCTCGACCATGGTCAAGATCATCGACGTGGTCGGCATCTACCCGTTCCTGGCCATGCCGTTCCAGGCCCTCTTCCGGCTGGTGAGCGTAGACCCGGCGCTGGTGAAGGCCGCCGTGAACGGACTTTTTGAGATCGATCTGGGGACGCTCGCCGCCGCACAGGCGCAGGCCCCCCTGGTCCACCAGGTGGCTGTCGCCGGCGCGGTCATCGCCTGGAGCGGCCTCTCGGTACACGGCCAGGTGGCCAGCGTGCTGACCGGGACCGACATCCGCATGCGGCCCTACGTGCTGGCCCGGCTCCTGCACGCAGCGCTGGCGGGCGGCATTACCGTGCTGCTCATGGGCAAAGTCGACCCGACCTTCGGGCGCTATCTCCCCGCGCTGGGCGGCCTCCCGTTCCAGTTCATCCAGCCCGCCTTCGGGACGCTGCTGATGCGGTCGACCTCCTGGGCGCTGGCCGTGCCGCTGGGCCTCTCGCTCATCGGGGGGACCGTGGCGGCCCTTACCGGGGGGCTCCGCTGGGTCACGTTTACCCACCGGCAGTAAGTGCATCTTCCCTTGGGACTAAGAATTCGCTAATCTGATAGGTGGAGGATTGAAGCGAAAGTTCTCGAAGGAGGGGTACAAAGGCATGGCCATCCTACAGCAGAAGGACGCGGACACAATCCGGAGCCTGTTTGCCAAGGAGCTGAGAGACCCGGTCAAGTTGGCCTTCTTCACCCAGGGGGAGTCACCGCTCGATGCACCGAGCCACGAATGCCGGTTCTGCCAGGACGAGCGGGAACTGCTGACCGAACTGACGGCACTCAACAGTCACCTGACGCTCGAAGTGACCGACTTTGTGGCCTCGGCCGATGTGGCGCAGGCCCGTGGCATCGACCAGATTCCGGCGCTGGAGCTGACCGGCCACGCGAAGGGCCGGGTGCGCTATATTGGCATACCGGCCGGCTATGAGTTCTCCAGCCTCATCGAAGACATCGTCGACTTGTCCAAGGGGACGACCCGACTGGCCCAGGCCACCAGGGAGGCCCTGGCTAAGTTGACCAGGCCGGTCCACATCCAGGTCTTTGTAACACCTACCTGACCCTACTGCCCGAAGAGCGCCAGGATGGCGCACATGATGGCAATGGAGAGTCCGCTGGTCACGGCCGATGTTGTCGAAGTATCGGAGTTCCCGCATCTGGCCCAGAAGTATCAGGTGATGGGCGTACCAAAGACGGTGTTCAACGAGACCGTCTCCGTCGAAGGCGGCGTGCCTGAGTCTGCGTTCATCGCTAAGCTCCTGGCTTCTGAATAGCACCCGCCCACAGCCTCCTCCGGATTTGGGGGAGGCTATGTTATAATGAAAACTGGTGCTGCGAAGAAAGGGGTCATGGCCGTTGGCTGAACTTCTGGTCGAGGCGTTCATCGAAATTCCGGCGGGCAGCCAGAATAAGTATGAGTTCGATAAGGACCTCGGCATCCTGCGACTGGACCGGGTACTTTACTCCCCGGTGCACTATCCGACGGACTATGGCTATATTCCCGACACGCTGGAGGAAGACGGGGACCCGATCGATATCCTCGTGCTGGTCACCAACGCTACGTTTCCGGGCTGCCTGATCGATACCCGCGTGGTGGGCTGCCTGGCCATGCAGGACGATAAGGGCGTGGACAACAAGCTCCTGGGCGTGCCGGTGAAAGATCCGCGGTTCGACCAGGTGCGGGACCTCGGGGCCGTACCGCCGCACGTGCTTCGGGAAATCGAACACTTCTTCAAGACCTACAAGGACCTGGAAGGCAAGGAGACCGTCATAATGGGCTGGAAGGGGGCCGAGGAAGCGGCCACCATCTTCGCCAAAGCCAAGGCTGCCTATCACCCGAGGTGACATCCATGGAACGGCTTCGCAACAATCCCTGGCTCCTGGCGCTGGTCTCCTGGCTGGTGGCCACCTGCCTCGTCACGCTGATTTTTACGCTGTACAAGTCCTCCCGCGGCGAGGCTGTCAACTGGGTCATCGTCCGAAACGCGGCCGCGCTCGCGGCCATTCCGGCCCTGATCAACGGCTTTCGGGACTGGCGGCGCTCCAAAAGCCAGTGACGAAGCGGGTCCGCTTGCCGTGCGAAGGCAAACGGCCCCGCTTTACATGTTTCGCCGACTTCCGGGGAACACTTTGTACATATGGTTGGTCTGACTTGAACGACAGAGGGCAAGTATGATAGGGTTAGGACTTGGAAGCAGTTGGCTTTCCATAAGGTGGTAGCAAGGTGAAAGAACGGATAGCGGAGTTCATCCGCGAAAAGGCATACAAGCCCATGACATTCGCCGAACTGGCGACAACGATGGGCATCGCCGAGAAACAGCACGCACAGTTGAAGAAGACACTGGATCAAATGGAGACCACCGGCGAGGTGGTCCGGACGCGCACGGAGCGCTACGGAGCACCGGAGCGGATGAACCTGGCCGTCGGCCGTCTGCAGGGCCACCCCAAGGGGTTTGGCTTCCTGATTTCGGACGCGCCGGATGCCGAGGACATTTTCATCGGGCGCGAGTCCATGAACGGCGCCTGGCATGGCGACCGGGTCATCGCCCGCCTGAGCCCGCTTTCCCGGGCCGGGGGCCGGATGGAAGGCGAAATCATCCGCATTCTGACGCGGGCGACCGCCCGGGTGGTCGGCACATTCGAGGCCGACAAGAATGGTGGTTTCGTCACGCCGGATGACCGCCGCCTGCCCGACGACATTTTCATTCCCAAAGGCGCCACCAACGGGGCCAGAAGCAGCGAGAAAGTCGTTGTGCAGGTCGTCCGCTGGGCGGAAGCGCGGCGCAACGCCGAGGGCCGGGTGGTTGAGCGCATTGGCATGAAGGGCCAGGTCGGGGTGGATATCGTCAGCGTCATCCGCAAGTATGCACTGCCGGAGGTGTTCCCGCCGAAGGTGCTGAAGGAAGCGGAGGAGGTGCCTGAGGTCGTCCCGCCGGAGATTGCGGTCGAAGCCGGCCGTCGGGATCTGCGGGGTTGGACCATTGTCACCATCGACGGTGAGGATGCCAAGGACCTGGATGATGCGGTCAACGTCGAGCGGACGGCCCGGGGCCACTGGCGCCTGGGCGTACACATCGCCGACGTGTCCTACTACGTGGGCGAGGGGACGGCGCTGGACCGGGAGGCATACAACCGGGGCACGTCGGTCTACCTGGCCGACCGGGTGGTGCCCATGCTGCCGCCGCGGCTCAGCAACGGCATCTGCAGCCTGAACGAAGGCGTGGACCGGTTGACGCTTTCCTGCGTCATGGACATTGATGACGCCGGCAAGGTGCACAAGTACGAGATTTTCCCGTCGGTGATCCGGACGGCGGCCCGCATGACGTACACGAAAGTGAATGCCATTTTGGCGGACGACCCGGAGGCCAATCGGGAGTATGAACGGCTGGTGCCCATGTTCCGGGACATGCATGCCCTCATGCAGGTGCTCAAGGCCAAGCGGACGCGCCGGGGCGCCCTGGACTTCGACCTGCCCGAAGCGAAAGTCAAGCTCAACGATAAGGGCTGGCCGGTGGAAATCCGCCGGGTAGACCGGGGCGACGCCGAGCGGCTGATCGAAGAGTTCATGCTCGTGGCCAACGAAACGGTGGCCGAGCACTGCCAGTCCCGTGACGTGCCGTTTATGTTCCGGGTTCACGGTGAGCCGGCCCCGGACAGGCTGGCGGGCCTGCGGGACTTCCTGGCGCTGTTTGGGTACAACCTCAAGCTGCCCCGGGAGGGCGCCGTGCCGGCCAAACTGCTGCAGCACATTACGGAGTGGGCGCAGGGACGGCCGGAGGAGAACCTGATTAACTCCGTTCTCCTGCGGACCATGCGGCAGGCGGTGTACAGCGAAGAGAACAGCGGCCATTTCGGCCTCGCGGCGGACTACTACTGCCACTTCACCTCGCCGATTCGCCGGTACCCGGATCTGGTGGTCCATCGGGTGCTGCGGTCCATGGTGGCCGGCCCGATGCTGCAAAAGCTCCGGCACAAGTGGGAAACCTGGATGCCCGACGCCGCCCGATACGCTTCGGACCGGGAGCGGGTGGCCATGGAGGCCGAGCGGGAAACGATCGACCTCAAGAAGGCCGAGTTCATGTCGGACAAGGTCGGCGAGACGTTCTCCGGCATCATCTCCGGGGTGGGCCAGTTCGGTTTCTTCGTCCAGCTGCCGACCACGGTGGAGGGCTTGGTCCACGTCTCCAACCTCACCGATGACTACTACCACTTCCAGGAGCAGTACTACGCGCTCATCGGCGAGCGGACCAGGCGGCGTTTCCGGCTGGGCGACCCGGTGGCGGTGCGGCTGACCCGGGTGGACGTGGACACCCGCCAGCTGGACTTCGTGCTGGAGGCCGGCGAGAGCCCGGTCGTGGTGGTGCCGCAGGTGGAAGCCGAGACCCGCAGTCGTGCGACTCGCAAGCGGGTCCTGGCGGGCGGGCCGGTCCGGGCGGCGAAGGCGGTCCCAGCCCTTGTCCCGGTGGAAGTTGAAGCGGAGCCGCAACTGGTCCTGGTCGAGAAGACGGCCCGGAAGCGGAAGCGCAAGAAGACGAAGCGGCCGCAGGGACCCGAGGCCATTCTTACGGCTGTACAGGCTGCGACCCCGGCCCCGGTCCTGACGCCGGTTGCGGTCTCGACCCCGACGCCGGTTGCGGTCCCGACCCCGACGCCGGTTGCGGCCCCGGTCCTGCCCCCGGTCACAGCCTCGGCTCCGGTCCTGCCCCCGGTCGCGGCCCCGGCGCTCACGCCAGTTGCGGCCCCGGCGCCCGCACCGGAAGCGGCCCGCCCAGCCGCTGGGTCGTCCCGGAAGGCTGCGGAGCCCAAAGGCCGGGGAACGCACCGGACGCCCAGAGCAAAGTCCGACGAGCCGAAGGCGGCCCGCAGCAAGGGTCCGGTGGACATGTGGGGCGTCCCGATGCCCGAAGGCCGGTCCACTGTTCGCCGGCTGGGCGAAGAAGACCCCGGCGTGGTCAATCCGTTCTCCCTGCCGCCCGAAGGCGACCGGGGCGGCCGGAAGGCGCCACCGGCATCGGCCCCGTTCGGCCCGGCCCCCGCTACCGCCGACGAGTCGGCGGGGCTGCCTGGGGGCGTGGATGGCGGCACCAAGAAGCCCCGGACCCGCCGGTACCCCAGACGTAGCAAGGTCCAGGGGTCGGCCGGAGCGCCCACACCGAACGCATAAAAGGGTGGCCCGGCTGTTACGCACAGCCGGGCTACTTGTATTTGGAAGCGACAAACGGGTCAGTATCCTTGACATTTCGCTGCGTAAGTCCCATAATCAAATCCCTGGAGCGAGGTGATTGCAGTGGCGCCAAAGCCGCAAACCGACGAGTTCAAGTCCATCTCCGAAAATCGCAAGGCCCGGCACGATTATTTCGTGGAGGAGAGCTTCGAGGCCGGTATCGCCCTGCAAGGCACCGAAGTCAAGTCGTGCCGGGGTGGCCGGGTCAACCTGCGCGACGGCTATGCCCAGGTCGAAAACGGGGAAATCTTCCTTGTAAACGTGCATATCAGCCCCTACGAGCAGGGCAACCGGAACAATCATGAGCCGCTCCGCAAGCGGAAGTTGCTCATGCACCGGGACGAAATTCGCCGGCTCTTCGCGAAAGTGCGGGAGAAGGGTTACACACTGGTGCCCCTTCGCTTATACTTTAAGAAGGGACGGGTCAAAGTCGAGCTGGCCCTGGCCAAAGGCAAGCACAGTTACGACAAACGTGACGACGTTGCCGCCCGGGACGTTGAACGTGAAATGGCCCGCGCCATGCGCGGTAAGCACCGGGACGATTACGATTAACCACGGGTATTCGCCGGCAAAACCGGCTTACCATATAACACGGGGGCGAATTAGGATCGACGGGGGAAGTAGCGTTCAGGATAGCGAGCCGAGGTGCGGTTGCCTCGAAAAACTGGCCGCAGGCATTTAACTGCCGAAAACAACTTCGCACTCGCCGCGTAAGCGGCATCGGGGCCAAAAGCCCCGGTACGCTCCTCTGGACTGTGGGCTCCGTGCGCCAGAGTTGTAGCGTCATCTAACGGGCTGTTCCCCCTAAGGCTGTCTCGGACTTAGGAGGCGAGGAACTTTTCGGGGCTTGTGGGACCCGCAGCGCGCCGTCAGGCGGCGGGCCTTACGAGAATAAATTGACGGCTACGCTCGTAGAAGTCCTGTCTGGTACTCTTTCGGACGCGGGAGGCAGAGCCCGCCGCCTCCACCAAGGAGCGAAAAGCCTGTGGCATAAAAGCCACAGGCTTTTCGCGACTGACGGAGTCAGTCGCCGGAGTGGCCGGCAGACTTTTGCGGAGCAAAAGGCGGGAGGCAACTATTTTCGCATTCACCGGGTTGACAAGCGCGCCAGCCCTCAGTAAACTTAATCCCAATATAATTCGCGGCGATGATGGGAAGAGTAAGCAGGCCAGTTGCCAAAGAGAGCCGGGGGAAGGTGCAACCCGGCGCACTGCCTGATGAACGCCCCCCGGAGCTGAAGCGGCCAACACGCCCCCCGGGCGCCAGTAACCGCTGCCGGTCGCGCCCGTTACGCGCACACGAGCCTGCAGGCCCTACCTCCTGCAGGAAATCAGGGTGGTACCACGAGCCATCGTCCCTGTCCGGGACGGTGGCTTTTTTTGTTCCGCCAACCAGCCTTCATCACCACAAGGGGGACACGCGGATGGATGCTCAGAAGAAGGTCGAGATTCTGCGGTTGCTGGAGCAGGATGGGCGCCTGTCGCCGGCGCAGATTGCGCCGATGGTCGGCGAAACGGCGGACGCCGTGGCCGCCGCCATTCGGGATCTCCAGGACCAGCGGATTCTCATGCAGTATACGGCCCTGGTGGATTGGGACCGCCTGCTCGACGACCGCGTGAGTGCGGTCATCGATGTGAAGATTACCCCCCAGCGGGACACCGGCTTCGACCGGCTGGCCGAGCGCATCGCCCGCTTTCCGGAAGTGCGCTCCTGCTACCTCATGTCCGGCACGTACGACCTGTCGGTGGAAGTGCAGGGCGCCAGCCTCAAGGAGATTTCCCGGTTCGTTTCCGACAAGCTCAGTGCGATGGATGGGGTCTACAGCACCACCACCCATTTCGTCATGAAGCGATACAAACATGACGGCGTCGCCTTCGGGGACGGCGACGCCGACGAAAGGCTGGCGGTGACGCCGTGAGATCATTCGTCAGCCAAAAAGTCGCGGCGATTCCGCCGTCCGGGATCCGGAAGTTCTTCGACCTGGTCGCGCAAAGCCGGGGCATTATCTCCCTGGGCGTTGGCGAGCCGGACTTCGTGACGCCCTGGCACATCCGGGAATCGGCCATTTATTCGCTGGAGCGAGGGCGAACCACCTACACGTCCAACTGGGGCCTCCTGGAGTTACGGCAGGCGGTCAGCCATCACCTGGCAGCCTGGCAGGGCCTTTCTTACGACCCCGAGTTCGAAGTCCTGATCACCGTAGGCGTGGCCGAGGGCATCGACCTGGCCATGCGGGCCGTACTGGAGCCCGGCGACGAAGTGCTGGTGGTTGAGCCCTGCTTCGTGTCGTATGCCCCGTGCGCGGCGCTGGCTGGCGGGACGGTCGTGCCGGTGGAGACCCGGCTCGAAGACGAGTTCAAGCTCACCCCGGAAATCTTGAAGCGCAAGATCACGCCCCGGAGCAAAGTGCTGATGATGGGCTTCCCCAGCAACCCCACCGGCGCCGTCATGACCGAGCAGGAACTGGCGGCCATCGCGGAGATCGCAATCGAGCACGACCTGCTGGTCGTCACCGACGAGATCTACGGCGACCTGACCTACGAGGGGACGCACCGCTCCATTGGCACGCTGCCCGGGATGCGGGAGCGGACGATTTTGCTGAACGGCTTCTCCAAAGCTTACGCCATGACCGGATGGCGGATCGGCTACGCTTGCGGGCCGGCCGACATTCTGGCCGCCATGATGAAAATCCACCAGTTCGCGATTATGTGCCCGCCCATCACCGGCCAGTACGCCGCCCTGGAGGCGCTGCAGCGGGGGGCGACCGAGCGGGACAAGATGGTGGCAGCCTACGACCAGCGGCGGCGGCTCATGGTCGAAGGCTTCCGGCAAATCGGCTTGCCGTGTTTCGAGCCAAAAGGGGCGTTCTACATTTTCCCGTCGATCGCCCCCACCGGCATGACCGAGGAGGAGTTCGCTTACGGGCTCCTGGAGGAAGAGAAAGTGGCAGTCGTGCCCGGGTCGGCCTTCGGGGCCAGCGGCAAGGGGCACATTCGCTGCGCCTACGCCGCCTCCACAGAAAAACTGACCGAGGCGCTCCGGCGGATCGGCGCCTTCACAGAGCGTCACGCCCAGCAGACTCCCAATGAAACGGAGATCGCCATGCGCCGCTGACCGCCCCTCTGGCCTGCAAAATAGCCCTGTGGTTACAGCCACAGGGCTTTGCCATGCCCGACCCGCCCGGCAAATCCTGCCACCGAAAACAAATCGCAGGACTGTATCGTCCTACACTCGAAATGGTTTGTGCAGCCACCGAATTTTTTTGTGGAAATGTTATCTCCTACATCGAACATAATCGGGGAGGATTCCGTTTACTATGATAGAGACACAAAACATCAAGCTAACTAAGATACTTGCACTCGTATTCTTCTCAGCTATAGCAGTCGCATTCTCACCGCCGCCTGCCCGGGCGGAAACGCCGCCTCCGGTAAACGTGATGGTAGAAGGCAAGCCGCTGGTCATGCCGGTGCCGCCTGTGATCGTCGAAGGCCGCACCCTGATCGGGGTCCGGTCGGTCGGTGAAGCGGTGGGCGGCACGGTGGACTGGGACCAGGCCAAACGGCAGGCTACCGTCACCCGGTTCGGCGACACGGTGGTGCTCACCCTGGGGAAGACGGAGGCGCTGGTCAACGGCCAGCCCGTCACGCTCCCGGTGCCGGCCCAACTGGTTAACGAGCGCACCATGGTGCCGCTTCGGTTCATCGCCGAGGCGCTGGGCGGGTCCGCCGAATGGGACGAGGCCACCCGCACCGCCAACATTCTCCGCAAGCCCACGAATATTACCGGACTCACCTACGCCAAAGCCGAGGGCAAGGCCAGTATCGTGCTCTCGCTGACCGAAGCCCCGATCTCGATCAAGCCGCAAGTGAACGGCAACAACCTCTCCCTGGACCTCTACCCGGCTAAAGTGGCGACCGACCAGGCCAATCTGACGGCCAACGACGCCCTTCTCAAAACGGCGAGCCTCAAGGCCAATGGCCGGACGGTTCACCTGGAGGCGCAACTGACGGCCCCGCCGGCCTACAAGTACTCGCTCTCGCCGGACGGCAAAACGCTCACGGTGGACCTGGAGTACACGGTCACCGGTGTGCAGACGGCCAAGGACGGCCGGATCGCCCGGGTCAACATCGCCACCACAGGTAAGCTGAACTACACCACCTACCCGGTTCTTAAGACCGCACTGAGCCCCAACCGGGTCGTGGTGGAAATCACCGGTGGCAACATCGGGCCGGACGTGCCGGCGACGTTGCCCGTCACGGGTTCCTACTTCGCTCGGGTGCGCACGGCCCAGCATTCCCGAGATCCAGACAGCGTCTGGGTTGTGCTGGACATGGTCGACGAAATACCTCCCTACGATGTGATCGCTACCGACCAGGGCCTGACGATCCAGTTCATGCCGGTGATCCAAGCCGTGAAGACGGACAAGCTCCCCGGCAAGACCCGGCTGACCCTGGTGGGCAGCATGGGGCTGGATGCCAAAGTGACCGTCCCGGACGGCAGCAAGCAGGTCAACATCGAGGTGCCGCAAGCGAAGAACGGGACCGGGGCCCCCGCCGTGAAGATCGGCGACGGGACCATCGACACGGTCAGCTTCGCCACCGGAACTCTCCCGACTTCCACGCTGATCACCATCGCACTGCCCTACTATCTCGGGCACACGGTGGTTTCTAAAGATGGCGACGCGAACATCGTCATCGATCTGATCACTTCGCCGGTTTACGGCAAACGCATCTGGATCGACGCCGGACACGGTCAGGTGCCGGGCGGCGCCGACGACCCGGGTTCCATCGGCAAGTTCTACAAGACCCAGGAGGACGACGTCAACCTGGAGGTGGCCCTGGAACTGCAGAAGCGGCTCCAGGCGGCCGGGGCGACCGTCTACATGACCCGGACCGGCTCCCCCGGGGTCGACTTCCGGGACCGACCGAAACTAGTCAACGCCGTGAAACCGGCCATCGACCTCTTCATCTCCATTCACCACAACTCATCCACCTCCACATCTACCCGGGGCACGGAAACTTACTACTGGACCACCAATCCCAAGAGCAAGATTGCGGCGCAAAAGATTCACCCGGCCGTTATCCGCCTTCTGGGTTTCCCGGACCGGGGCGTCCGGACCGACTCCTTCTACGTGATCAAAGAGACGCTGGCGCCGGCCGTTTTGGTGGAACTGGGGTACCTCTCCAACCAGGACGAGGAAAAGGCGATCGCCGAGCCGGGTGCGAAGGTCAGAACGTATCCCGGGAAGGCAGCGGAGGCGTTAAAGGTAGGAATCTTCGATTATTTCTATCAGAACGTTCAGAAGTAGGGGTCAGATTTAGTAACCAAACACAATTTTCGAGTACTATAATTATTATGGTACCGAAAATCGGTGCTGAGATAGAATTAGCCTAGTTTGGGGGGCTAATACAGAAATTTGGAGGTGGCGGGTGTGCTGACGAAGTCGAATGTTGACCGGCATGTGGCGGAGATTGAGGAACTGTTGAGAAGCGTGAGTACGATCCTCAAGAAGCGGGGGCGCGACATTCTCAGTAACTTTGAAATCACCAACCCGCAGTTTGATGCGCTGCTGGTGCTCCGGGACTTTGGCGAGCTTACGATGGGGGAGCTCTGCCAGAAGATGTTCCTGGCCTGCAGCACAGCGACTGACCTGATCGACCGGATGGAGCGGAATGGCCTGATTGAGCGGGTGCGCGACACGGCCGACCGGCGTGTCATTCGCCTGCGGGTTCTGGCCAAGGGTGCCCAGATCATCGATGAGGTGATGGTCGCCAGGCGGGGGTACCTGGCCAACGTCCTCTCCGAGATCGATGTCGCCGACAAGGAACGGCTAATTCAGGCGCTCGAGCAGGTAAACTACCTGATGACACGGGAAGTCTGATCCACTACAATACGAACATAGGAACCGACTTGTGGCGCCGCCCGAAGAGGGGGGCGCCTTCGGCGTGTTAGCCACGGGCCGGCAGCGGCCATGGGAGGGGGAGTACCGTGCCCGGGCGTCCGATCGGCTTTTTCGATTCCGGCGAAGGCGGCCTCACTGTCATGCGGGAAGTCGCCCGCTTGCTACCCGGCGAAAATCTTATTTACGCGTGTGATACCTGCCACTTTCCATATGGACCCAGACCGCTTCCTGACGTGCGCCGTTTCTTTCTCCGTTTCATAAACTTCTTCAGGGAGCAGGAATGCAAGCTGGTGGTGGTGGCCTGCAATACGGCCACGGTCGCCGCACTGGACCTGCTCGATGGTGGGCTGCCGGTACCGGCCGTCGGTGTGGTGCGGCCGGGCGCCAGAGCGGCTGCGGCCGCCTCACGGTCGGGGCGCATCGGGGTCGCGGCGACGCAGGGGACGGTGGCATCGGGCATATACCCCCGGTTTATTCGGGAGTGCCGGCCGGACGCTGTGGTGTCGCAGGAGCCGTGTCCGATTCTGGTCATTCGGGCGGAAGCGGGGGTCATTTCGGGGCCGGCGGTGCGGGCCGAAGTGGCGCGCTGTCTGGCGCCGTTCCTGGAGCAGGATGTGGATACCCTGGTCCTGGGATGTACACACTTTCCTCACATGCGGGCGGTGATCGCCGATGTGGCCGGTCCCGGCGTGACACTGGTGGACCCGGGCGTGGCGACGGCGATGGCGGTGGCGGAGCGGCTGCAGGCCGGGGGCATTGCCAATCCGGCGGCGGCCGGCAGCCGCGGGTTCTACACCACCGGGGATCCCGCACATTTTACCGAAGTGGCCGGCCGGCTCTGGCCCGGCGGCGTCGGAAAGGCGCAGCAGATCCAACTAGACTTCGATCAGGAGTGATGGTCTCTGGCGCGGCTAGACGGTCGGGCGCCCAATGATTTGCGCCCAGTCACCCTGACCCGGAACTTCATCGAACATGCCGAGGGCTCCGTGTTGATGGAAGCCGGCAAAACCCGGGTCATTTGCACGGCCACGTTGGAGGAGAAAGTACCGCCGTTTTTGAAGGGAAGAGGAGAAGGCTGGATTACCGCCGAATACGGCATGCTGCCGAGAGCGACGGGCCAGCGGAATCAGCGGGAGGTAACCCGCGGCCGGCAGGGCGGCCGGACCATGGAGATTCAGCGACTGATCGGCCGGGCGCTCCGCTCGGTGATCGACTTGAAGCTCCTGGGCGAGCGGACGCTCTGGATCGACTGCGACGTCATTCAGGCGGATGGCGGCACCCGGACGGCCTCGATCACGGGGGCGTTTGTGGCCATGGTGGACGCGATGGTGCACCTGAAGAGTCATGGGCTGATCAGCCGGTTGCCGATCCGGGATTATCTGGCGGCCATCAGCGTAGGCATTATCGACGGGGAACCCCGGCTGGATTTGAACTACGAAGAGGACTCCCGGGCCGGCGTGGACCTGAATCTGGTGATGACCGGCAAGGGCGGCCTGGTAGAGGTCCAGGGCACGGGCGAGAGCGGCCCGTTCACCCGCGATCAACTGGACGATTTGCTGGCGCTCGCCGAAAGTGGCGTGCAGCGCCTCGTCGCAATACAACGTGCAAGCCTGGGTGGACTGGGCGCGGAGGTCGATCACATTGTCCGGGAAGCGGTTGGTGCTCGCCAGTAAAAATCCGGGGAAAATCCGGGAGTTTCAGGCCCTTCTGTCCGGGACGGGGATCGGGGTCATTGGCCTGCCGGAAGATTACCCGGACGTGGAAGAGACCGGCACCACGTTTGAAGCAAACGCGCTGATGAAGGCCCGGGCAGCCTGCGCTGCCACGGGCCTCCCGGCGTTGGGCGAGGATTCGGGCCTGGCGGTGGATGCCCTGGGTGGCGAACCGGGCGTTCATTCGGCCCGCTGGGTCCCGGGCAGCGATTCCGACCGGCTGTTCGCACTGCTCCGCCGGATGGAGGGCGTGCCGGACGGGCAGCGTGCGGGCCGGTATGTCTCGGTGATCGCGATTGTGACGCCGTGGGGCCGGGAGGAGCTGTTCCGGGGCGAACTGGAGGGTGCCATCGGGCGTGCGCCCCGTGGCGACGGCGGGTTCGGCTACGACCCGGTCTTCGTGCTGCCCGGAGGCCGCACGACGGCGGAGATCTCCATGGCCGAGAAGAACGCCATCAGCCACCGCGGAAAGGCCCTGACGAAGGTGCTGGCCCGCCTGCCGGAGCTTCTGGAGGGTTAAAGCATGATTCGCATCGGGGTCGTGAGCGATACGCACCGGGATCTCCGGTGCCTTGAGCAGGCCAGGCAGGCCCTGGGGAAGATCGACTGGCTGCTCCACGCGGGCGATCACTTCCAGGACGCCCCGCAGGTGGCGAAAGGGCTGGGAATGGACCCGCTGCGGGTGCGCGCGGTCGTGGGCAACTGCGACCACCCGGTCCAGGAGCCGGTGGAAGAGCTGCTGGAGATCGACGGGGTCAGAATCTGGCTGACGCACGGTCACCACTTCGGTGTGAAGCACGGGTACCTGCGCATATACTACAAGGCGAAGGAACTGGGGGCGCGGGTGGTCGTTTTTGGACATTCGCACCTGGCGGTTGCGGAGGACGACGGTCAGGTGTTATTATTCAACCCGGGCAGTCTGAGCCAGCCACGCCTGTCGTACGATTTACCGTCCTGCGGTCTCCTGGAGATCGACAACGGGTCGGTGACCGCACACATCTTCCGGCTGAACGGATAGAAACAGATGCGCCTGACAGAAATTAGATTTTGACAGAGCTTCGGCAAGTAGGATATACTCATGTCTGCGGGATTTCCGGGGTGTGGCGCAGTCTGGTAGCGCGCTTGCTTTGGGAGCAAGATGTCGCAGGTTCAAATCCTGTCACCCCGACCACCTGGAAGCAACGGCTGATCGCCGTGTGCATAACATGCGGGTGTAGCTTAGTGGTAAAGCTCCAGCCTTCCAAGCTGGTCATGAGGGTTCGATTCCCTTCACCCGCTCCAATCGTCCAGAACAGGGCGGTCCAGTGCCGCCCTGATTTTGTTCGCCGGGCGCCGGCCGCGGCTCCACTCCCACTCCCACTCCGTCTCCTGCTTGCCACAGCCCGATGAATTGTGTTAAGATAACCTGTGCTATCACAGGCGCCTGTAGCTCAGCGGATAGAGCAACCGCCTTCTAAGCGGTTGGTCGCAGGTTCAACTCCTGCCAGGCGCGCCACCGAGAATCGCACACGCTGGCCGTAGCTCAGTTGGTAGAGCGCAAGATTGTGGCTCTTGAGGTCGTGGGTTCGAGACCCATCGGTCAGCCCATTGTTTCGTTGGGGCGTCGCCAAGTTGGTAAGGCACGGGACTTTGACTCCCGCATTCGCAGGTTCGAGTCCTGCCGCCCCAGCCAGTCCAGCAAACTCATGTCGGAGAGGTTTGCTGATTCAGGGGCCATTAGCTCAGAGGCAGAGCACCCGCCTTTTAAGCGGGTAGTCGTTGGTTCGAATCCAACATGGCCCACCAAACAGGCGGCCCGAGTGCGAGCGCACTCGGGCCGTTCCAATTTCCGGCCATCATGCGAAACGGGGCAAGGCATTCCTGTACCGAAGGAAGTGCCTTGCCCCGTTCTGTTACAGATCGTCGGCGCTCGATTCTTGAGGCCCCACAGGTTTGCGTCCGCGGGAACTCTTGCCTGCCATATACGCCTCAATGTGGCGACGCGTGCTGATCCATTGCCCGCTCTGCTTTAGTGCGTGTAGTCTGCCCTGGTCGGCAAGTTTCCGAAGGTAGCCGGCGGTGTAGGTTGTCCCTTCAGCCGGAGCGCTGAGGGGCAGGTACGTCTCCTCGGTAGCCAGCGTGGGCAAAAGCAGACGGTTCAGGTTGTCCAGAACTGCCCGGGCGACCAGTTCAACCAGGCCGCGGTAGTCCTTCTGGGTCTGGGCACGCTGCAACGCGCTGATGTACCGACTCCGCTGATTCTTGTAGATGATGGCCGGCGGATACCCGGCAAGTATCAAGAGGTAGTTCATGAGCAAGCGGCCGCTGTCCACTCAACCGGATGCTGTCCGGGCTGTGGGCCGGAGTTCACCACCTGCAGCCACTCGCCCATCCGGCTCTCCACCAGACCAGGCGGTGGCGGCTTGACAGGTGAGCCGGTGATGGTCACCGAGCCTCGGCGCCACTCCCCTGTCCGGCGGGCGCCCACCGGCGGGCGAACTGTCCAGACGGGGCCCACCAGCTCATTGTGGATCTGGCGGATACGCCCCATCGTGAAGAGCGTCCAAGGTTTTGGACTCGCCTTGGAGTCTTCGACCGCCTGTTCGTAGACCCACGTAGCTGCCTGCGCATAGCCCTGGACCTCCAGGTAGTAGACCAGATCCTTCGAACCGGTGGCCAGGCCATGCTCCACCAACTCGAAGAGCTCCCGTGGTGTCAGGGTATTCCCTTCGAGGGCCGTCGAGTGATGGGTTTCTTCCAGCCATATATCTTTCCAGATGCCGTCGGCCTGGACTGATGGGGGCAGCCCCCCAAGGTGCTGCCTCAGCGCCACAGTTGGAACAGCCAATCCCAGATGTTGTCTGTGACAGAGGACTTTACACTGGCGCAGCTCTAAGGTATCATTTCTTGTGCAGCTTTCGACAGGATCCTGTGCACGCCTTCCTGGAAGTTTCCAGCTCCAACGGCTGAATGTATCGTGAGAGTAAGGCTCGTCAAAACCAAACGCGAGAGTGGCGGAACTGGCAGACGCGCAAGACTTAGGATCTTGTGCCTCCGGGCGTAGGGGTTCAAGTCCCCTCTCTCGCACCACTACAGCGACAAGGGCTACAGGACATCACTCCTGTAGCCCTTGTTTGTTCATACCTTATCTTTGTAGCCAAGTTGAGGTGCTTCCAGCTCCGTTGTTATCCACTTTTGGTGGCGAGTTGCGTTTGTCATGGCTAGATCACCAATCCCATCAACCGGAGGCGTTTCCATGCCCTCTTGACGGTCGGTGCTGTGAGGCTATCCCCAAAACTTCTCGGCGGTAACCTGTGGACCGCTCCACCAGCTATCGAGGTGAGGGCGCATGTCTGAACCGACGACGGAAGCCCGGCGATCTCTGATGTGCGAGATTTACCAGGGTGTAGGCGAACGACAGTTGGATGAGCGCCTTGAATTCATCGAGAATTTATGCGACAATCTACTCGTACGTAAACTCGAGTTGTAATGCATGTGAAGACGATCTACTGCAGGGGAATGAGAAGGATGAGAACGCTGATGATGTCGGGAGTGGGGAGCGGAGTGGAGGAGATTAGAAAGCCGCCGTTTACCACGGACCAGATTCTATCTGGGACAGACGTGGTAAGGAAATGGCGGGAGAAGGTGGAGCCTCGCCTTTCAAAGTTTCCTTACGTGCTGGTTTTCACTGGTTCAGAGCCTCGCACGACAGTGATGCCGTACCTGCAGTTCGAGAGTCTTTGGCAGAGGGCTGAAGCTGCAGCCGAGCTAGAGTTGAAGATGGAGGTTTTGTCGAGGGTGCTGCACCTCGCTGTGTCCGGAGATGCGCTGGTCTCGTTGGAAGATGCTGCCAACAAGCTTGGTATCACGGCCGAAGAGTTGGAGGCCGAGGGGGATGTCGAAATCGAGTCTGAGTGATCTTCTGCCGTCTAACGTATGGTTGTTCCCGGACGCTTTGGACGATCTTGAGGCCTTGGATCAGGGAAGACGAATTGTCGTGATCAAGGCGCTCAAGAAGATCGCTCAGAATCCCTCAGCCTTCGGCAAGGAGCTTGGGAATCAACAGGAACGGCCACTCGCCGGATTCAGAAGTGTGTATGTAGACAACAAGAGCATCCGTGTTGTCTGGAAGGTAGCGCACGATGGACGAGTCGAAGTTGCAGTCGTGGCTGTCGTTCAGGAGCGGGAAGGAATGCTGGCCTTCCAGACCGCCGCCAAACGACGGGCCAACGTCAACACATGGATTGAAAAGGTCCTCGAAGCATCCAAGGGTGGGACAACATAGTTTGAGGACCGGGAGGGCCTACGATTACCGGAGGACCTCAAGCAGTTCATCTCCATCTGCAGTGGAGCCGATCTCTTCATGTCCTCGGGCTTTCCGTTGCACATTCATGGGCCTCAGGAAATCCGACGAGCCAATCCCTTGCCCTTGTGGTGTCGTCGCCTCAAGACTCTGCATTTCCTTGCAGGCGGCTTCAGTCGAGTTCGTCCTCTCGCACCAGGCAGCACGAAGGCTGTAGGGATAATCCCCTACAGCCCTTTTCCTTTTCGGCACCAGCCAATGCGCTCTACTGCACGCCCAGCCCACGTCTGTGCAATATTCCTGGATGCCCTGACTAATTCACGTCTTGCCATTTCCCGGCGCATGCGGCATGCTGGACCCAAGAATCCGCTCTGCGCCATGGACGACCCAGGCGCACGCCGGCCGGGAGGGGTTGCGGTGTCCTATCCACCCATCGTCTTTGTATTACCCTTTGCAGGTCTCGCCGAAATGGCCCGGACCGTGGCCGGCGAACTGGGGGTCACGGTGGCGGCGCTGGTAGGCGACCTCGACCGGGGGGCGGAGCAAGCCCGGGCCGCCGAGGCGGCGGGGGCCGAAGTCATCATCAGTCGCGGCGGGACCGCCTCCACGATTGCCGCTGCCGTTTCGCTTCCCGTCGTGGAAATCCGGGTGACTTCCTCGGATGTGCTGCGCTGCTTCCGCCAACTGGAGACTTTTCACGGGAAAGTCGGGCTGGCCGGCTTTTCGAACATCATTTACGGGTGCGAAGAGGTCGGCGGGCTGCTGGGGCTGGAGATGGTGCAGGTGCCCATCGCCGGTAAGGCGGAAGCGGAGCGGGTCGTGGCCGCGGCGCAGGCTGCCGGTGTTCGGCATCTGATCGGCGACCATATCAGCTACCTGTGTGCCCGGCAAATGGGCATGGGCGCCACGCTGATCGAATCCGGGCGGGAGGGCATCGCCCAGGCAATTTTCGAGGCGCAGCACGTGCTGCGAGTGCGGTGCGAAGAGCGGGCCAAGAGCCAGCAAGTCCGAACCATTCTGGACAGCGTCAGCGACGGCATTCTGGCCGTGGATGCGAACGGCCGGGTGATTCTCTTTAACCCGCAGGCCGAGCGGGTTTTCGGTCTTAGCGCCGCGGCGGTCATCGGGAAGCGCGTGACGGACGTGATTCCCGGGTCGCATCTGGATGAGGTGCTGCGGAGCGGGCGGCCGCAGGTGGGCGAAATCCAGCAGGTGGGGCAGAACCGGTTGGCGGCTACCCGGCGGCCGGTGCGAGTCGGCAACGCAATCGTCGGCGCCGTCGCAACTTTACACGACGTGACGGAGCTGCAGAAGTACGAGCAACTGGTGCGGCAGAAGCTGAACCGGCATGGGCACGTGGCCCGGCACTCGCTGGAGTCGATTGTCTGCGTGAGTGCGGTCATGCGGCGGGTGGTGGCGGATGCCCGGCGGTATGCCCCGACGGATGCGACCGTGCTGGTCCTGGGCGAGTCCGGCGTGGGCAAGGAGTTGCTGGCGCAGGGCATTCACCGGGCCTCCCGCCGGCGGCAGGGGCCGTTTGTGGCCGTCAACTGTGCGGCCATGCCCGAGACGCTGCTGGAAAGCGAACTCTTCGGGTATGAGCAGGGGGCCTTCACCGGCGCCCGCAAGGGCGGCAAGCAGGGGCTCTTTGAGCTGGCGCACGGGGGGACCATTTTCCTGGACGAAGTGGGCGAGATGCCGCTTTCCCTGCAATCCCGGCTCCTGCGGGTACTGCAGGAGAAGGAGGTCATGCGGCTGGGCGGCGATGCGGTCATTCCGGTGGATGTGCGGGTGATTGCGGCCACCAACCGGGACCTGACGGCCGAACTGGCGGCGGGGCGGTTCCGGGAGGACCTGTACTACCGGCTCGACCTCCTGCGGCTGCAGGTGCCGCCGCTCCGGGAGCGGCCGGAGGACATTCCGGCGCTGGTGGACGACCTGGGGGTTCGGCTGCAAGAGACGTATGGCCGGCGGCCTGCGTTCGGGCCGGCGGCGCTCGCGGTCTTACAGCGGCACCGCTGGCCGGGGAATGTCCGCGAGCTGGCCAACCTGCTGGAGCGGCTGGCGCTGGTTTCGGAGGGGAACAGCATTGATGCGGGGACGGTGGCGGCTTATCTGCCGGCGCCGGCACCGGCTTCGCCAGGCAGGGCGCACAGCCCGGCTACGCCGGCGGAATCCTGGCCCGACAACCTGACGCTGGCGGAAATCGAGAAGCTGGCCATCGGCCGGGCGCTGGCGGCAGAGCGGGGCAACTTGCAACGGGCCGCGGCCCGGCTGGGCCTTCATCGGACGACCCTCTATCGCAAATTGCAACAGTATGACACAAAACGCAACGTCAAGTGATGCAGTTTGCTGCATGCGAAACGGCTCCCGGTATGCCGGGAGCCATTTCGCCGTTGGCACGGGCCTTGCATCGATATGGGGGCGTCAGCGAAGGAGAGGGATAGGTATGCGGCACATCGCCATTATGGCCGACGATTTGACCGGCGCCTCCGATTCCGGCGTCCAGTTTGCCCGCAAAGGGCTGCAGACCATGGTGCTGTTCGACACCCAGAACCTCGCAGCGGATACCGACGGCGTGGAAGCAGTGGCGGTGGACACCGACAGCCGGGCCATCGCACCGCCCGAGGCCTACGACCGGAACCGCGAGGTGGCCGGGCGGGTACGGGCGGCGGGCTTTGCCCACATTTACAAGAAGGTGGACTCGACGCTCCGGGGCAACCCGGGCTGGGAGATCGACGGTGTCATGGACGCCATGCCGTTCGACCTGGCGGTGGTCGCCCCGGCGTTCCCCCGGCTGGGCCGGACGACGGTGGCGGGCCAGCATTACCTGAACGGCGTGCCGGTGAGCCAGACGGAGATTGCCCGGGACCCCAAGTGCCCGGTGACCGAATCCCGGATCGCGAACCTGCTGGCCTCTCAATCCCGGCGCCGGACGGGGAATGTGGAACTGCCCACGGTCCGGCAGGGCGCTCGGGCCATTCGAATGGCCGTGGCGGGTCTGGTTTCCGCCGGGGTGCAGTTGGCTATCTTCGACGTGGCGGCCGACGGCGACCTGGAGACGATTGCGGCTGCCCTCGCGGACACGACCTACCGGATTCTCTGGGTGGGCTCGGCGGGGCTGGCGGATTACTTGCCGGCGGCCCTGGGCTTTGGCGCCGAAAAGCGGGAGCCAGTCCGGCTTGCGCGTTCCGGCAAGCCGGTGCTGCTGGTGGCCGGGTCCATCTCGGGGACGACCCGCGCGCAGGTGGCCCGGGTGATGGCCCAGCCGGGCGTCGTCGCGGTGGAACTGAATCCGCTGCTGGTGTTAGGCACGGGGACTAACCGGGCGGCCGAGCTATCCCGCTGCCGGACCGCCCTGGCGGCGGCCCTGAAGCGGGGGGCGGACGTGGTATTCACATCCGGCTCGGCGCCGGAACAGGTGGCGGAAGCCAGGGCCGCAGGCGAGCGGCTGGGGCTGGACGGGACCGCTGTCGCCGACCGGGTGGCGGCGGCCCTCGGCGAGGCGGCGGCGCAGGTGCTGAAGGCCTGCCCGGTGCAGGGCGTGATCATGACCGGTGGCGACACGGCGAAGGCCGTTTGCCGGGAGCTCGGGGTGACCGGGCTGCAGTTGTTGAAAGAACTTGAGGCCGGGGTGCCGCTCAGCCGCCTGGTGGGCGGAGCGAACCTGCCGGCCGTGACCAAAGCCGGGGCGTTCGGCACGGCGGAAACGCTGCTGCGGGCACTGCGGGCGCTGAAAGGGGAGCATTAACGTGAACAGGCCGATTATCGGGATTACCATGGGTGACGCTGCCGGCGTCGGACCCGAGATCATTATGAAAGCCCTGGCGGACCAGGCGATCTATGCCACGGCCCGGCCGTTTGTGATCGGCGATGCGAAGATGCTGGAGCGGGCGGAGACGATCGTGCGGACCGGGCTGGCGGTCCGGCGCATCGGCCGCGTGGCGGAAGGGCGCTTCCAGCCCGGCACCGTGGACTGCCTGGACCTGGACCTGCTGCCGGCGGACCTGCCGTTCGGGCAGGTGTCGGGGGTGGCGGGGAACGCGGCCTATCGGTACCTGGAGCGGGCCATTGCCCTCGCCAACGCTTCGGAAATTGACGGCATATGCACGGCGCCGCTGAACAAGGAGGCGCTGCATAAGGGCGGGCACATGTACCCCGGGCACACGGAGATTCTGGCGGCGCTGACCGGGACCAGCGACTTTGCCATGATGCTCTCGGCGCCGAAGCTGAAAGTGATTCACGTCACCACGCATATCGGGCTGATCGATTCCGTCCGGGCTGCTACGCCGGAGCGGATTCTGCGGGTCATCCGGCTGGCGGACGAGACGCTTCGGAAAGCGGGTTACGCCGCGCCGAAAATCGCTGTCTGTGGGATTAACCCGCACGCCGGCGAGAACGGGCTGTTCGGTTACGGCGAGGAGGAGAAGCAGGTCGTGCCGGCGGTCCAGGCCGCCCGCCAGGAGGGCATCGAGGCCGTGGGGCCGTTGCCGGCGGATACAGTCTTCTTTCGGGCCCAGCGGGGCGACTTCGACATTGTCGTGGTGATGTACCACGACCAGGGCCACGGGCCGGTGAAGGCGATGGGCTTTGAGTCCGGGGTCAACATCACCGTGGGGCTGCCGATCATTCGGACCAGCGTGGACCATGGCACCGCTTTCGACATCGCCGGGAAGGGCATCGCCGGCGAGGCCAGCTTGAAGGAGGCGCTCCGCCAGGCGGTGGAGTTGGCGCCCAAGCGGGCGGAATAAGCCGGGTCACATAAGAAAAGGGGCGCCTCCTGGTCAGGAGGCGTCCTCTTTTTGCGATGCTGCGGCGGTCGTGATCGGCAAGAGTCCGGGGAAGTAGGCGAGGCCCAGCGTGTCCGGTCCGACGTGCACACCCAGGGAGGGATTGACCCGAGTGATTTCCAGCAGGACGCAGTTGAAGCGCTTGCGCAGGTTGTCGGCCATCCGTTCGGCTTCTCCCAGGCAGTCGCCGTGGAGGATCACGCAGCTCAAGGCTTCCCCGTCTTTTACCGTTTCGGCGACTTTCTCGATCATGGCGCCGGCGGCCAAGCGGAACGAGCGGGTCCGGCCGGCGGTCACGTAGGTACCGGTGGCCTTGTCGACCGTAATGATCGGCCGTACGCCTAGCAGGTTCCCCACGTAGCCCGCCACTCGGCCGATGCGGCCGCCCTTGCGGAGGTACTCCAGGGTATCGCAGGTGTACAGCGTGTCGGCGGCCTGTCCAATCGCTTGCGTTTTGGCGATGATCTCCTGCGGCGGTACGCCCCGGGCGGCCATTTCGGCGGCGACCAGCACCTGCATGCCCATGGCGCCGGAAAGCGTGCCGGTGTCCACGATGCGGATGTCCAGGCCGGGCAGCATATCCCGGGCGGTCCGGGCGGAACTGATTGAGCCGCTCAGAGCGGCGGACAGGTGGTAGGAGAGAATCGGCAGCCCGGCCTCGGCGGCTTTCCGGTAGAACTCCACGTACTCACCGGCCGACGGCTGCGATGTGGTTGGCAGTGCGTCCATGGCGGACTCCCGCAGGCGACGGTAGAACTCGGGTGCCGTGATGTCGATGCCGCTGCGGAGCGTTTCGGACCCGAAGTGGATCATCAGCGGAAGGACCTGGATCCCATACCGCTCGGCATACTCCTCAGGCAGGTCGATACCACCATCGGCGAGGATGACGGCGGAGGGTTTCGTAATCATGCTCATGCCCCCTTAGACCAATGCTGTTCCATTCAATATGGTAATGCAGAACGCACTCTGGTTACATCTGCCGAGGAGCGCAGGGCCGCACCCACGGGCTGTGTCCGGCGGTATGGACCGGTTGACCCGGATGGGCGTGCGCCCCGATCGGCGAGGCCGGCGAGCGGCTGCCGGAATACCGGTAGGATCTGACGGCATTACCCCGGAGGATAAGAGATTTCGTTTGCAGAACCGTGTTGGCAGAGTGTCTACTTTCGCGAAATGGGAGTGGGGCCTGTCCATGCGGATTCTGCACACGGCGGACTGGCATCTGGGGCGGAGCCTGGAAGGCCGGAGCCGCCAGGAGGAGCAGGAGCAGTTTATCGACGAGCTCTGCGGGATTGTGGCGCAGGAACAGGTCCATCTGGTGATGTTAAGCGGCGATATTTTCGATACGTTCAACCCGCCGGCCGCGGCGGAAGAGCTATATTGCGACGCCCTGGCCCGGCTGGCGGACGGGGGGCGGCGGGCGGTGGCGGTGATCGCCGGCAACCACGACAGCCCGGATCGGCTCTGTGCCGTGCGGGCGCTGGCGCAGCGGCTGGGCATCGCCCTGTTCGGGTACCCGACGGATGATCCCAGCGCGTCAGTTGCAGCTTCTGGTCGGGTCAGGCGGGTGGCCTCCGGCCCGGGCTGGGTGGAAGTCGCCGTGCCCGGCGTCGATCACAGCGCCGTGGTGCTGGCCTTGCCGTACCCTTCGGAGTCCCGGCTGAACGAAGTGCTGCAGGCCACGCTGGCGGAGTCTGACCTGCAGCGCGCCTATTCGGACCGGGTGGCGTCGCACCTGGCCGGTCTGGCCCGCAATTTCCGGCCGGACGCCGTCCGGCTGGTCATGAGCCATATCTTCATGGCGGGCGGCGCGGAGACGGAGTCGGAGCGGCCGATTCAGGTCGGCGGGGCCTATACGGTCTCCCCGACGGCCATGCCCGCCGGCGCCCAGTACGTGGGACTCGGCCACCTGCACCGGCCTCAGCGCATGCATCTGGCGCCCGCTTACACCCGCTACGCCGGCTCGCCGCTGGCGTACAGCTTTTCGGAGGCCGGCTACGCCAAGTCGGTCACCGTGCTCGACGCCACGCCGGCGATGGCCGAAGCCGAAGTCCGGGAGATCGTACTCTCCGCCGGGCGCCCGCTGGTGCGCTGGAAGGCGGCCGAAGGGCTGGCTCAGGTGGCCCGCTGGGTGGACGACGGGAAGGACGCCAACGCCTGGATCGATCTGGAGGTCACTGTGCCCCGGGCGCTGACCATGGATGAGATTCAGACGCTCCGGAAAATGCACCCGGGCTTTATTCATATTCACCCGGTCTTTACGGACGACGAAGTGGCGGCGGCGAGCGAGGATGCGGCTCCACCGACGCTCCAGGAGCAGTTCGAGCGGTTCTACCGGTCCCGCAAAGGCGGGGGGGCGCCGTCGGAAGAGCTGACGCGCCTGTTCCTCGAGCTGGTCAACGCGCCGGAAGACGGGGAGGTGGAGCTGTGAAGCCGCTGGAGCTGGAGTTTTGCGGGCTGCACAGCTACCGGGAGCCGCAGCGGGTGGATTTTTCGCGGCTGCTGGGCGGCGGCCTGTTCGGCATTTTCGGGCCGACCGGCAGCGGCAAGTCGACCGTGCTGGACGCCATCACCCTGGCGCTTTACGGGACCGTGGACCGGGCGGACCGGAACACCCGCGGCATTCTGAACCAGGGGGAGCAGCAACTCTGGGTCAAGTTCACCTTTGCGCTGGGCACCCCGATGGGCGATATTACTTTTCGGGTGGAGCGCTCGTTCAAGCGGGAAGACGAAACGGCCGTGCGGGCGGCGCACTGCCGGCTGCTGGCCCTGACGGACGCCGGAGACCGGGTGCTGGCGGACAAGCCTTCGGAAGTGACGGTGCAGATTCAGGCGATTCTCGGGCTGCGGGTGGAGGATTTCACCCGGGCCGTGGTGCTGCCGCAGGGCAAATTCGCTCAGTTCCTGCACGAGGAGCCCCGTGGGCGGCGGGAGATGCTGCAGCGGCTCTTCGCCCTGGGCCAGTACGGCGACCGGCTCATGCTCAAGCTGAAGGGGCAGCTGGCCGACCTGGATGGACAGCTGAAGTCCGTGGAAGGCGAGCAGGCGGGGTTGGGCGATGCCTCAGCTTCGGCGGTCTCCGATGCGGCTGCGCGTTTGGCTGCGGCTTGGGCGGCGGTCGGGGTTTCGGAGGTGGCCTGGGCAGACGCGGAACGGGCACATAAGGCCTGGCAGCGGGTCTGGGAGTTGCAGCAGCAACTCGCGCAGGTGGAGCAGGACCTGGCCGTCTGGCGCCTGCGGGAGCCGGACGCAGCCCAGCGGCGGGGCGAGCTGCAGGCGGCCGGGCGGGCCGAGCAGGTGCGCCCGGCGTTGGCTGGGCTGGCTTCGGCCGCCGGTCTTGCCAGCGCGGCGACGGTTCGCCTGGACGCCGCCAGGGTTGAGCAGACGGCGGCGGGTTTTTCAGAGGTCACGGCGGTGGCGGCTCACGGCGCGGCCCACGCCCGGCGGGCGACCGAGGAGCCGGGCCTGATTGAAAAGCGAAGCCGGCTGAAGCAGGCGGTGGCCCTGGAGGCTGATGTGCTTCGCCTGGGCGGCGAGTCGCAAACCCTGGCGGCCAAAGTGGCGTCGGGGCGCGACTACGTTCGCAGGGCCCGGGAGGAGGCCGCCGGGCTCGAAGAGCAGGCGGCACGGCTGCGGGACGAGCAGGCGGCGGTGCTAAACCGGCTCACCGCCAACCGGGTGGATGCCGGACGCCGCCAGCAGGTGCAGCAGGCGTTTCTCACGCTGCGGAGCTTGCGGGAGGCTGAGGCGGCCCTGGGTCAAGCGCAACAGCGGTTCGCCCTGCGCTCGCGGGAACTGGAGGGTGCCCAGGCCGCTGCCCGGGCGGCAGCAGCGGCGGGCCAGGAGGCGGCGCAGCGGCTGGCGGATTGCGAGGCGTCTCTCCGGGTGCTGACGGACGCACCGCCTGCTCAGGAAGATGACCTGCGGGCCGCGGAAGCCTGGCTGATCAAAGCCGGGGAGGCGGTGCGCGCAGTCGAGACCAGTGAAGCGGAGGCGGGGGCCGCCGGCCGTTCGCTGTCTGCTACCGAAGCTGAGGCGACGCGCCTGGGGGGCCTGGCGGCGGCGGCAGATGTCGTGGAGGCGGCTGCCGTAGCGGCCCTGGAACAGGCCCGGGAGCGGCTGGCCGGGGCGCAGGCGCAACTCGAAGCTGAACACAGGCGGGACATGGCCGGCGCCCTGGCCGGGAGCCTGACGGCGGGCGACCCGTGCCCGGTCTGTGGCTCGACCGCGCATCCCCGTCCCGCCACGCCCGAGTCGGATGCGGCCCTGGCGGCCGCCCGGAGCGCCGTGCAGTCGGCCGAGGCGGCTTGCCAGGAGGCGGAGCGGCTGGCCCGGGAAGCGGGCCGGCAGGCTGCCGACCAGCGGGGCCTGGCGGGCGCGGCCGAGGCCAAGGCGCAGGCGGCCGCCCTGTCGGCGGCGCAGGCCACCGAACGGGTGAATGGTGCCCGGGCGTTGCTGCCGGAGGTCTGGCGGGCGACGCCCGCCGCCGAACTGCCTGCCTGCGTGGCGGCCGAGCGCGAGGAAAACGGGCGATCGCTGCGACAGTACCAGGAGTGGAAGGCCGCCGTGGAAACCGCCCGCCACACTCGGGATGACCTGGTGAAAGCGGCGGGACAGGCTGCCGCCGCAGGTTCGTCGGCCGGAGCGACGGCCACCGCCGGGGAGAAAGCCCGGAACGACGCGGCGGCCGAACTGAAAGCGGCCCACCAGGCCAGCAATGCCCGGGCCATTGAGTTCGACTTTGCCCGGGGCGACCTGGAGCCGGCCGCTCTGGAAGGGGAGCAGCGCCGCATCAAGGCGGCCGACGAGGCGGCGGCGGCGCTGCAGCAGCAGTTCGAGGAGCTAACCGCCCGGCAGGACCAGACGGGACGGGACTTGCGGGAGAAGCAGACCCAGGCCGAGAAGTACGCCGACGCGCTGAAAGAGCGGGAGCAGCAGCACATTGTGGCCACGGAGCAGTTGCGGGCCGGACAGCAGCAACTGCAGGGCCTGACGGGCGGCGAGCCGGCGGCCCCGCTGTTGGCGGCGGCGGAGTCCCGGCTGTTGGCCCTTGAGGAAGCCGAAACCCGGGCGAGGACGGCGGCCGAAGCAGCGGCCAAACACCGGGGCGAGGCGGATGCAGCCCTGGCGGCGGCGTCCCGGGAAGCCGAACTGACGGCCCGCCGGCAGGCCGAGGCCGGTGAGGCCCTGGCACAGGCGCTGGCGGCAGCCGAGTTTGCGGATGCCGGGGCGGTCCAGGCGGCCCTGCGGCCCGCCGAACGGCGGCACGAACTGGAGTCCTGGCTCAAGGAGCACGAGCGGGACGGCGAGCGACTGGCCGAAAAGCAGGGCGGGCTGGAGATCGAACTGGCCGGCCGCAGCTTGGATGGTCCGACCTGGGGGTCGTACCAGGACCATCTGACGCAAGCGAAAACCGCGCTGGAGGCGGCGCGAGACGAGCGGACCCGGGCGGCGAAGACGCACGAAGACCTGACGGCCAAACAGTCCCGCTGGAGCGAGTTGGAGCAGCAGCGGCAGACCCTGGCCGCACGGCAGGGGAACTTGAAGGAACTGCAGACGCTGCTGAAAGGCAACGCCTTCGTGGAGTTTCTGGCTGAAGGCCAGTTGCAGCAAGTGGCTCGGGACGCCTCGGAGCGGCTGGGCCAGCTAACTCGGCACCGGTACGCCCTGGAGATCGATTCGGGCGGCGGGTTCATCATCCGGGACGATATGGGCGGCGGCCTGCGCCGGCCGGTCAGCACGCTCTCGGGCGGGGAGACGTTCTTGAGTTCGCTGGCCCTGGCCCTCACGCTGTCGGCGCAGATTCAGCTGCGGGGCCGGCATCCGCTTGAGTTCTTCTTCCTGGATGAGGGGTTCGGGACGCTGGACCCAGAGCTGCTGAACGTGGTCATCGACACGTTGGAGCGGCTGCATTTCGAGCGGCTGAACGTCGGGATCATCAGCCACGTGCCGGAGTTGCGGAGCCGGTTGGCCCGGCGGCTGATCGTGCATCCGGCGGAGCCGGGGGGGACGGGGAGCCGATTGCGGCTTGAGCTGGGGTGAGGGGGGTCGCACGTCGGTCTGGGGATCGCACGTCGGTCTGGGGATCGCACGTCGTTCTGGGGATCGCACGTCGTTCTGGGCACCTCTCGTCGCTGCGGGGCGCTCATTTTTGAAATGATTCTCGCCTCCTGCGGCGCACTCGCTCACGGGTAGGCGATGAATGTCGTTACCGCTCGTTTGCTCGCATCCGGCTGCGAATCTTGAACTTCCGCCCCGATGCTCCTCGGGCACCCAGGCCGCCTTGCTCTGTCGACCGGCCCGCCCGGGCATCCGACCACGGATTCATGTTGGAGTAGGAGGATCACTCAATGGCGCTGCAGTTCATTCTGGGCCGGGCCGGGACCGGCAAGACCCGCTTCTGCCTGGATGCCATCCGCACCGCGGCGAAGGTGGAGCCCGAAGGCTCCCCGCTGGTGCTGCTGGTGCCGGAGCAGGCCACGTTCCAAATGGAGCAGGCGCTGCTCTGCGAAGACGGCCTCAAGGGCATGATGCGGGCACAGGTCATCAGCTTTCAGCGGCTGGCCTGGCGGGTCTCCCTGACCGCCGGCGGCCTGGCGCGCCCCCCGCTGAGCGACCTCGGCAAGCAGATGCTGCTCCGGGCCCTCGTCGAGCGGCGGCTGGAGGAACTGCGGATTTTCGGCCAGGTGGCCGACCGGCCCGGCTTCATCGAAAAGCTGGCCCGGACCATCACCGAACTCCGGCAGTACAACTGGACCGCCGGCGACCTCAAGCAAAAGGTGGAAGCTCTGGCCCAGGCCGGCGACGACGTAACGCCCCTGGGTGAAAAGCTCCACGACTTGGGCCTGGTCATGGGCGACCTGACGGACTACACCCGGGACAAGTTCACCGACCCCGACGAATACCTGACCGTGCTGGCCCAGCGGCTCCCGCAGTCTGGCGTCCTGAACGGTGCGAACGTCTGGGTGGACAGCTTCACCGGCTTCACCCCGCAAGAGATCGAAGCGCTGCGGGCCATTTTCACTTGTGCCGGGTCGGTCCGGGTGTCGCTCTGCCTGGACCCGTCCGAACTGGGTCGGCGCAGCCAGAAGCGGCACGGACCCACCGACCTGTTCCACCCCACGCTGGACACCTACGACCAGCTGATCGCCCTGGCAGAGAAGGCGGGCGTGGCACAAGCGCCGCCGGTCTTGCTGCACGAGCCGGTCCGCTTTGCCAAGGCGCCCGACCTGGCGCACCTCGAGCGAACGTTCCTGGGCCGGACCTACGTGACCCCGTGGAAAGATCCGGTGCCGTCCATCGCCATCGTAAACGCGCAGCACCGGCGGCACGAAGTGGAAGCTGCGGCCCGCGAGGTGCTGCGCCTTGCTCGGACGGGTGTCCGCTACCGGGAAATCTCCACGGTGGCCCGCAACCTGGACGCCTACGGCGACCTCGTCGAGACGGTATTCGGCGAGCACGGGATTCCCGTTTTCCTGGACAAGCGGCGGACCGTGGCCCATCATCCGCTGGTAGAACTGCTGCGGTCGGCGTTGGACGTCATCATTCAAGACTGGTCCTACGGGCCGGTCTTCCGGTACCTCAAGACCGACATGGTGTCCGTCGCCCGGGGCGAGGTGGACGCCCTGGAGAACTACGTGCTGGAGCACGGTATCCGCGGCCGCCGCTGGCACGACGGCGAGCCCTGGCTCTACGTCCGGCTGTACACGCTCGAAGAGGACCCGGTGCTTACGGAAGGCCACGGGAAGATGCTGGAGTGGATCAACGGCCTGCGCGACCGGGCGGTGCATGACCTGGCCGCCTTCCACCGGCGTCTGGGCCTGGGTCGGGGGCATAAGCCCCGGACCGTCCAGACCATCACCACCGCCCTCTTCGGCCTGCTGGACGACCTGGGCGTGGCCAAACGGCTGGAGGGCTGGTCTGCAAAGGCCGAAGCGGCGGGCGACCTGGAAGGCGCCCGCGAGCACGAGCAGGTCTGGGAAGGCGTGCTCGAACTCATGGACCAGATGGTCGAATCCCTGGGCGACGCCGAAATGAGCCTGGCCCAGTACCAGCGGGTGCTGAACGCCGGCCTGGACGGGCTGCGGCTGGGCCTCATTCCGCCGGGCCTCGACCAGGTCATCGTCGGCACGGTGGAGCGTTCCCGCTCGTACGGCGTCAAGGCGGCGCTGATCCTGGGCGCCACCGAGCGGGACTTCCCGCCGCTGCCGCCGGAGGACGTCATTTTCAACGACAGCGAGCGGGAGTCTCTGGATGAAGGCGGTCTCGCCATCGGCCCGACATCGAAGTATCAACTGTTCCAGGGGCAATTCTTCACCTATGTCGCTCTCACCCGAGGCGCTAACCGGCTCTGGTTGAGCTACCCGCTGGCGGGGGAAGATGGACGGGCGATGAGTCCATCGCCGATCGTAAAGCGGCTCCAGCAGGCGTTCCCGGCGGCGGAGGTCCAGGTCCTGGGCGACGGCACGTCGGTGGACGCCATCGCCACGCCGGGCCAGCTGGCGGCGACGCTCACTCGGGCGCTGCGGATGCACCGGGCGGGCTACGGGCTGGAGCCGGTCTGGCTCGACCTCTATCAGTGGGCCGTCACGGACGTCGCGATCAAGGCGGTTGTCGCCCCGACGCTGGCCGCCCTCCATTATGAGGAAGACTTCGTGGAGCGGACGGCGCCCCTGGGCGGCGGCCTGGCCGTGGAGCTCTACGGGGATCGGCTCTCCACGTCCGTCAGCCGGCTAGAGTCCTTTGCGGCCTGCCCGTTCCAGCATTTCGCCGGGTACGGCCTCGGGCTGCGGGACCGGCCACAGTTCCAGGTCTCTGCACCGGAACTGGGCATGTTCTACCACGCGGCCTTCTCGCAGTTCGTCAAGCAGTTGGCGGCCGAGGGCATTAACTGGGAGTCGCTGAACGCTGACCAGGCCGCCGTGCGGATGGACCAGATCGTCGACCTGCTGGCCCCGCGGCTGCAGAGCGAAATCCTGCTCTCCAGCCCGCAGCACCGGTATCTCTTGCGGGTGATGCGCCGGACGCTGCAGGCGTCGTTGCGCTTTTTGGGCCAGCACATCTACCAGGGCGGCTTCCGGCCGCTCCGCGTGGAGCTGCCCTTCGGCGAGGGGATTCAGACCGGGCTGCCGCCGGTCGAGGTGCCGCTGATCGGTGGCGGGACGGTCCGCCTCCGCGGTCAGATTGACCGGGTGGATGGCTACCGGGCGACGGACGGCAACTGGTATCTCCGGGTGATGGACTATAAGTCCAGCGCCCGCCCGCTGGACCTGGGCAAGTTCTTCGCCGGCCTGGCCCTGCAGTTGCCGCTGTACCTGTACGCGGTCATCACCCACGCACAAACCCTGCTGCAGGCGCCGGCCCGCCCGGCGGGCGCCCTCTACTTCCCCGTGTACGACCCGATCGAGCCGCTGGCCCTGCCGGCGCCGCCGGAAAAAGTGGAGGAGCTGCGACGCAAGCGGTTCAAGGCCACGGGCCTGGTGGCGGCCGACCCGGAAATTATCCGCACGATGGATTCTGCCGGCGTGGGGCTGATTCAGGCCAAGCTGAACAAAGACGGGACGCTCCGCAAGAACGTCCCGGTGGCCACGGAGGCGCAGTTCGGCCTCCTGTTCAAGCATCTGGAACACCAGGTTGCGCAGGCGGCCGGCCGGCTCCTGACCGGCGACGTGGGCGCGACGCCCTGCAAGGCGGGCGCTTTCGCCCCCTGCCCGACCTGCCGGTACCGGGCGGTCTGCCAGTTCGACCCGCTGGTTCCGGGCCAGACCTACCGGTCCGTCAAGCTCCTGAAGCCGCCGGAGGTCTGGGCCGAGTTGGAGGGGAAGGGGGGTGCCGGCGATGAGTGACCCGAAGTGGACGCCCGAACAGGAACAGGCGATTACGGCAGGCGGCACCAACATTCTGGTGGCGGCGGCCGCCGGCGCCGGCAAAACCGCCACGCTGGTGGAGCGGGTCATCCGCCGCCTGGCCGGCCCCGACCCGATGGACGTGGATGAACTGCTGGTCGTGACTTTCACGGAAGCGGCGGCCACGGAGATGCGGGAGCGCATCGGCCAGGCGCTTCAGAAGGCCCTGGCGGAAAAGCCGGAAGATGCCCGGCTCCAGCGCCAGCTGGCCCTGCTGGGCCGGGCTGCGATCTCGACGCTGCACAGCTTCTGCCTGGGCCTCCTGCGCCAGTATTTCTACCGTCTGGGCCTCGACCCGGCCTTGCAGGTGATGAACGAGCACGAGGCGCTGCTGCTCCGGCGGGAAGTGCTGGACGACCTCTTCAGCCGCCGCTTCGACGCGGAAGGCGAGCAGGAAGGCCCGTTCTACGCCCTGGTCGACCGCTACGGCGGCGGCCGGGACGACGAGGGGCTGAAGCAACTGGTGCTCCAACTCTACGACTACGCCCAGAGCCTGCCCTGGCCGGACCTCTGGCTGGAGCAGGCGGCCGACCGTTTCGACGTGCCGTCGGGCACCCCGCTGGAGCAGACCATCTGGTGGGCGCCGCTCGCGGCCCGGGTCCGTCTGGACCTGACCCAGGCCGCCGCCGCCCTGGCCGAGGCCGGCCGGGCCGCGCGACTGCCGTTCGGCCCGACCGCTTACAGCGACACGCTGACGCTCGAGGAGGCGGCTGTCCGGGTCGCGGCTGAGCGCGAAGGCACCTGGGAGCAGGTCCGGGCTGCGGTGCACGCGATCATCTTCGGCCGCCTGCCGCCCGCCAAGAAAGACGAAGTGGACGAGGACCTGAAAGACTGGGTCCAGACGCTGCGAAACCAGGCCAAGGATACGGTCAAATCCCTGCGGGAGATGTATTTCGAGCGGACGGCCAACGAGTGGCTGCACGACCTGCACCGGGCGGCACCGCACATGCGGACGCTCATCGGGGTGGTCCGGGAGTTTAGCGAGGAGTTCTGCAAGGCCAAGGCCGAGCAGGGTTCGGTGGACTTCAACGACCTGGAGCGGTTTGCCCTGAAGCTTCTGGTGGACGAGCAGGCCCCGGCCGGCGACCTGCAGCCGTCGGATGTGGCAAAAGAACTGCGCAAGCGGTACAAGGAGGTCCTGGTGGACGAGTACCAGGACATCAACGGCGTGCAGGACGCGATCCTCATGCTGGTGGCCAGCGCGGAAAACCCCAACCGCTTCATGGTCGGCGACGTAAAGCAGTCCATCTACCGGTTCCGCCACGCCGATCCGTCGCTGTTCCTGGCCAAGTATGTGGCCTACGCCCCGTGGCGGGAGGCCCGGCCCGACGCCCGACCGGCTGAACCGCCGCAGGCCGCACCGCGGGCCATGGCGGCCGCCCTGGGCGACGGCCTGCCAGAGGCGGCGGCCACGGCGGAGGCCCCACCCGAGGTCCGAGCAGCCCGACCCGAGGCCCGACCCCAGGCCCGATCCGAAGGCGCCCGCATCGTTTTGGGCGCCAACTTCCGGAGCCGGCCCGGCGTGGTCGATGGAATCAACTTTTTGTTCCGCCAGGTGCTCACGCCCCGCGTGGGCGAGTTGTCGTACGACAAGGATGCCGAACTCGTCTGCCGGGCGGCCTACCCGCCCATCCCCGGCCGGCCCGAAGGGACCGACTACCCGGTGGAGTTTCACGTGCTCGACCGGGTGACCCCGGCGCCGCCCGCCCCGACCGAGACCACCGACCCGACAGAGACCGCCGAAGCCGGGGAGAACGAAGCAGAGCCATCCCCCGAAGCGCTCGACCTGGCCGAAATGTCCGCCATGGAACGGGAAGCCCGGCTGGTCACCCGCCGCATTAAGGAACTGGTGGGCGGCGCCCCCGGGCAGGCGCCCCAGCAGGTCTGGGACCACCACCTGGGCGCCTATCGGAACGCCCGGTACCGGGACGTCGTCATCCTGCTCCGGGCCACGACCGGCCGGGCCGACATCTTCCTGGAGGCCATGAGCCAGGCCGGCATTCCCGCCTACGCCCAGCTGACCACCGGCTATTTCGCCGCGACCGAAGTGGCGGTTATCCTGAGCCTGCTCCAGGTGCTGGACAATCCTCGCCAGGATATTCCGCTGGCGGCGGTGCTCCGCTCGCCCATCGTCGGACTCAGCAGCGCCGACCTGGCCCGCATCCGGCTCGCCAACCAGGGCACCTTCTATGACGCCGCCGTCGTGGCCATGCGCCAGGACCTGTTTCCGGCGCTCACCCGCTTCTGGCGCTCCCTGGAGGAGTGGCGGACGGCCGCCCGGCAAAGCCCGCTGTCGCAGGTTATCTGGCGCATCTATCAGGAGACCGGGTACCTGCGCTACGTGGGCGGCATGCCCGGCGGCGTTCAGCGGCACGCCAACTTGCTGGCGCTCTATGACCGGGCCCGGCAGTTCGACCAGTTTGCCCGGCAAGGCCTCTTCCGTTTCCTCCGGTTCATCGACCGGCTCAAGGAGAGCGACACCGACCTCGGCGCCGCGCCGGCCCTCGGCGAAGGCGAGGACGTGGTCCGGGTCATGTCCATTCACAAGAGCAAGGGCCTGGAGTTCCCGGTGGTCTTCGTGGCCGCTCTGGGCAAGCAGTTCGGCGACCAGGACCAGCGGGGCGACCTGCTGCTGCAGCACCGGTTAGGCTTCGGCCCGCAGTTGATCGATCCCGACCTGCGGGTCAAGTTCCCGACCCTGGCCTGGCACGCCGTAAAAGAGTCCATCCGGATGGAGGCGCTGGCCGAAGAGATGCGCGTGCTGTACGTCGCTCTCACCCGCGCCCGGGAGCGGCTGATTCTGGTCGGCTCCGCCACCAAGGGGCTGCCGGACAGCTTGGCCCGCTGGTCTGCCGGGACGGCTGCCGCCGGCTGGCCCCTGCCGGACGCCACCCTGGCCTCCGCCCGGTCCTATCTGGACTGGATCGCCCCCGTCCTGGCCCGTCACGGCGGCGCCGGTGCGCTGCGGGGTAGCGCCGGCGAGCGGTCCCTGGACCCGGCGGTCGCCACCGATCCATCTCGTTGGGAGGTCCACCTCTGGGACGCAACCGCCCAGCAGGAGCTGCTCCAGCCCGAAGCCACCGCAGTGGCCGACCGGGTGGACTGGAATCGCATCCGGAACCTGGAGCCCCTCGACCGGCCCGCCGAATCCGATGCCGGAGCGCAGCTGCAGGACCGCTTCGCATGGCAGTACCGCTACAGCCCCCTTGTCCGGCATTTCGCCAAGCTGACGGTCACCGAGCTCAAAGGCCATTTTGACCCCAACGCCGACCAGCCGCTGCCCGACCTGCCCGGTCTGCCCGGCCTCCCCGAAATGCCCGAACCGCTCGGCCAGCCGAGCGAAGGAGGTGCGACGGTGCCCCCGCAGCGACATTCGGCGGCGGAAGCCGCCGGCGAGCAAGGGGGTACCGTACCCCGACGTCTGGACCGGCGCCCCCGCTTCCTCCAGGAGACCCGCAAGGCGCTCACGCCCACCGAGTTCGGCACGCTCATGCACCTGGTGCTCCAGCACCTGGACCTGACCCGGCCGCTCGACGAGGCAGGCGTCCGGGCCCAGGTGCACGAACTGCTGGAGCGGGACCTGATCGCCCCCGCCCAGGCCGAGGCGGCCGATGCCGCCATGGTCGCCGGCTTCTTTGCCACCCCGCTGGGGCAGCGCATCCAGCAGCGCCCCGAGCGCGTCCGCCGGGAGGTCTCCTTCACGCTGGGCCTGCCCGCCGTTGAGGTCTACCCCGACCTGCCCAAAGCGGTTGCCGAAGGGGAAACCGTCGTGGTCCAGGGCATGATCGACGTCCTGGTGGAGTTGGATGACGGCTTTTTGCTGATCGACTACAAGACCGATAAACGCGACCCCGAGGAAGCCGCCCGGGCATACTATGGACAGATCCGCATCTACCGGCGCGCCGTTGAAGAAATCCTGGGAAAGCCCGTGCGAGAGGCATACCTGCACTTTCTCATGGAAAACCGGCCGGTTCGCATCGAGTGACGCGATTCGCCCGAACCTTCCCCGCCGCGCGCAACGTCGTAAGCACAGGAGGGCGCGTTGTTTGGTTCTGTCCTGGCGTGGTATAATACTAAAGTTACAGCCAGAGCCAACTAGCTGGCTATCCCGTATGTGGCCTTGAGCCATCTAGGCCATATACTGACTTTTGAGGGGGAGAATAGATGAAGGCCACATGGGACAAGTTAGAGAAGAACTGGATGCAGTTTGAAATTGAAGTAGAAACTGACCAGTTCGGTAAGGCGATCGACACCGCCTTCCATAAGCTGAACCAGAAAATCACGGTTCCCGGCTTCCGTCGTGGAAAGGCGCCCCGGCATATGGTCGAGCGCAACTACGGCAAGGAAGCGCTGGTTCAGGAAGCGGTGGAGGATCTTCTCCCCCAGGTCTATGGCACGGCCGTTGCGGAGCATAACATCGACCCGATCGACCAGCCCGAAATTCAACTGGTGCAGGCCGAAGAGGGCAAGCCGTTCATTTTCAAAGGCAAGGTCCAGGTCGTTCCCGAAGTCACCCTTGGCAAACTCTCCGGCTTCGGTCTGGAGATGAAGCCCGCCGAGGTCGCCGAGGAACAGATCAACCGGGAACTGGATGGACTCCGTGAGCGGGGTGCCACCCTGGTGACCGACGAGTCCGGCGACGTGAAGCAGGGTTCCTTTGCGGTCATCGATTTCGAAGGCTTCGTCGACGACGCCCCCTTCGAAGGCGGCAAGGCGGAGAATTACACCCTGGAAATCGGGTCTGGCTCGTTCATCCCCGGTTTCGAGGAGCAGCTCACCGGCCTCAAGGTTGGCGATTATCGCGAAGTAAATGTTTCTTTTCCTGAGTCATATCGTGCCGAACATTTAGCTGGTAAACCTGCGTTATTTAAGGTAACGATCAAGGACGTCAAGAAGAAGGAAATGCCGGAGCTGAACGACGCCTTCGCCGCTGAGGTGAGCGAGTTCCAGACCCTGGCTGACCTGAAGGCAGACATTACGAAGCACCTGAGCCAGGCCGCTGAAGCCGCCGCCGAGAAGGAATTCCAGAACAAGGTCGTCGAAGCGGTCGCCGGCGACGCTCAGGTGGAAATCCCCGAAGTGCTCGTTGACCAGCGGATCCACGAAATGATCCACGATTTCGAGCACACGCTTTCCCAGCAGGGCTACACCCTGGAACTTTGGGAGCAGGCGACGGGCAAGACCCACCACGACCTGCACACCGAGTTCGACGAACCGGCCAAGAAGAGCGTCAGGAACGATCTCGTTCTGGGCGCCGTGGCCCGGCAGGCCAATGTCACCGTCAACGAGTCGGATCTCGAAGTCGAGTTCGACGAGATGCTCGCCCGCTACCCGGGCCAGGAAAAAGAGATCAACCAGCTCCGGCGGAATTCTGGTTACCGCAACAAAATGCGCGAAGGGATCCTTGTACAGAAGACCGTCAAGCATCTTGTTGATTTGAATACGGCCCCGCAAGGCTAACCTGTACTGGAATAGGCTGCGGGGGAAGGAGGTCAGACTATGAGTTACCTGGTGCCAATGGTCATTGAGCAGACCAATCGCGGTGAACGGTCCTATGACATCTACAGCCGGTTGCTGAAGGACAGGATCATTTTCCTGGGAACCCCGGTCGATGACCAGGTTGCCAACGTGATTATCGCCCAGTTGCTGTTCCTGGAGGGTGACGACCCGGACAAGGAGATCAACCTGTATATCAACTCTCCGGGTGGCTCCGTTTCCGCTGGCTTGGGCATCTATGACGCGATGCAGCACATCAAATCACCGGTGAATACCACGGTCGTTGGTCTGGCCGCCTCCATGGGCGCCGTCCTGCTGGCCACCGGCACCGGAAAGCGCTATGCTACACCTAATGCGCGGATCATGATTCATCAGCCGCTCCTCAACGGTGTGGGCGGTCAGGTGACCGATATCGAGATCACGGCTCGGGAAGCGATCAAAACCAAGGAACAGATGGCGGCGATTCTCGCCAAGCACACCGGCCAGCCGATCGACCGGGTCCTGGCCGACACGGAGCGGGACCGCTGGCTATCTGCGGATGAGGCCAAGGCCTACGGGTTAGTGGACGAAGTCGTACACCCCAAGGACAAGGCGAGCCGCGCCGCACGCTAGATGAAAAGGGGTGGGGGAATGTTCAAGTTCACGGGTGAGGATAAAGGCCAGCTAAAGTGCTCCTTCTGCGGCAAATTTCAGGATCAAGTAAAGCGGCTCGTCGCGGGTCCGGGAGTCTACATCTGCGACGAGTGCATCGAGCTTTGCAATGAGATCATCGAGGAAGAACTGAACGAAGACGTCGACTTCGAACTCAAAGATGTGCCGAAGCCGGCCGAAATCAAGTCCATCCTCGATCAGTATGTCATCGGGCAGGAGCGCGCCAAGCGTACGCTGGCAGTGGCGGTTTACAACCACTACAAGCGGATCAACATGGGCGGCAAGCTAGATGACGTGGAACTGCAGAAGTCCAATATCGTCATGCTAGGCCCGACCGGTTCTGGTAAGACACTTCTGGCCCAGACCCTCGCCAAGATTCTGAACGTCCCCTTTGCCATTGCAGACGCAACCTCGCTGACTGAAGCGGGCTACGTGGGCGAGGATGTTGAAAACATCCTGCTCAAGTTGATCCAATCGGCGGACTACGACATTGAGAAGGCCGAGAAGGGCATCGTCTATATCGACGAAGTCGATAAGATCGCCCGTAAGTCGGAGAACCCCTCGATCACCCGGGACGTTTCAGGCGAAGGCGTACAGCAGGCGTTGCTGAAGATCCTGGAGGGCACAGTCGCCTCCGTTCCGCCGCAGGGCGGCCGGAAGCACCCGCACCAGGAATTCATCCAGATCAACACCACCAACATCCTGTTCATCTGCGGCGGTGCTTTCGACGGCATCGACAAGATCATCTCCAACCGGGTCGGCAAGCGGGGCCTTGGCTTCCAGGCCGAAGTCCGGTCGAAGAAGGACCAGAACGTGGGCGAGTTGCTGGCGCAGATTCTGCCGGAAGACCTGCTCAAGTTCGGCCTGATTCCGGAGTTTGTCGGGCGCCTGCCGATCATCGTCACGCTGAACGCGCTTGATGAGGACGCGCTGGTTCGCATCCTGCTTGAGCCCAAGAACGCTCTGGTCAAGCAGTATCAGAAGCTGCTGCAGATGGATAACATCGAGCTGGAGTTCAAGGAGGACGCCATCCGGGCAATCGCCAAGGAGGCGCTCAAGCGGAACACCGGCGCTCGTGGTCTGCGGGCCATCATTGAAGACATCATGCTGGACGTGATGTACGAAATCCCGTCCCGCACCGACGTCTCCAAGTGCGTCGTCAACAAGGATGTCGTCAGCCACAAGGAGGAGCCGCTGCTCGTGGTCACCTCCGATCCCAAGTCCCGCCGGGTGAAGAAGGAAGAGTCCGCCTAAATCGCAACCAGCAAAACCCCGTGGGACATTCCCACGGGGTTCTTGTTTCATTCGTACATGGAAAGATATCCTGGAAATCTGTTGTAAGATGACTCTGTGCGCGCGATAACTGTAGGTATACACGCCACCCGGTGGAGGAAACCTTACATGTCAGTGAGCCTGCAAACCAATACCGCCCCCAGTTCCCGGCTCTCAACCGTCGACTTCGCCATGCTGCTTGTGATGCTAATCTGGGGCGTCAACGCCCCAATCGTGAAGGCGTCGCTCCACGGCTGGGATCCGCTGGCTTTCAACGCCATCCGGTTCCCTGCCGCCGCCATCGTCACGTTTACGTACGTCGTCATCACCGACAAAGGCTGGCGCCTGGACCGCAAGGACTTCTGGTATGTCGTCGTGCTCGGCCTCGTGGGCAACGGTCTCTACCAGTTTCTCTACGTGGAATCCATTTCTCGCACCACCGCTTCGAATACTTCGCTGATCATTGCCATGTCGCCGCTGGTGGTGACCATCTGGGGCGGTCTGGCGAAGACCGACCGGGTGACCGGCTGGGTCGTCGGCGGCACGCTCATCTCGGTGGCCGGCGCCGCACTGGTGGTGCTCGCCAAGGCCGGCGGCTTTGCGTTCAGCGGCGTCACGTTCGTCGGGGACGTCATCGCGGTGGGTTCCATGTTCTGCTGGGGCGCCTACACCGTCTACGCCAAACCGGTCATTAACCGGGTCGGATCGCCTCTGCGGGTGACCGCCTGGGCGATGCTCTTCGGCGCGATGACGAATTTTGCGGTCGGCCTTCCCGGGCTGCTCCGGCAGGACTATTCTGCCATCACCGGCGCATCGGTGGCAGGGATGACGTTTTCGTTCCTGCTGGCCCTGGCCCTGGGCTACGTGACATACAACTGGGCAGTCCAGCGGCTGGGCGGCGCCCGAACGGCGATCTACCTGAACCTGTCGCCGATTATTGCGGGCATCTCGTCGTGGCTGATGATCAACGAGGGCTGGGCGCCATGGCAGTGGGTGGGGGCGCTGCTGGTGATCGGCGGCGTGACCGTAGCAAAAATGGAAGCAATCCGGGGCTAACTGGCCAATTCGACGAAACCGGCGGACAACCGCCGGTTTTTGCCACCGGAATTCGACCTCTCGTCGGGAGGGATACTAGCGCAGACGAGATGTGAGCGCAGGACGCTCAGGCGGGAGGGGGAGCCGAATTATGTCGCCGCTCGGCAGTATCCTGATGATCCTCCAGGTCTTTTTTGGGGTCGTCATCGGCGTCTACTTTTGGAATCTCTTGCGCAGCCAGCAAGGGAGCAAGGTGGCCGTCGAAAAGGAGTCCCGCAAGGAGATGGACAAACTGCGGCGAATGCGGGCCATCAGCCTGACGGAGCCGCTGTCCGAAAAGACCCGCCCGACCACGTTCGATGAGATCGTCGGCCAGCAGGAGGGCCTGAAAGCTCTGCGGGCCGCCCTGTGCGGCCCAAACCCGCAGCATGTCCTGATCTACGGGCCGCCAGGGGTCGGAAAAACCGCCGCCGCCCGGCTCGTGCTGGAGGTCGCCAAAAAGACCCCGCATTCCCCGTTCAAACAGGATGCCAAGTTCATCGAACTGGACAGCACGACCGCCCGCTTTGACGAGCGCGGGATCGCCGACCCGCTCATTGGCTCCGTGCACGATCCCATTTACCAGGGGGCCGGGCCGCTTGGCATCGCCGGCATCCCGCAGCCGAAGCCGGGGGCTGTGACCAAGGCGCACGGCGGCATTCTCTTTCTGGACGAGATCGGGGAACTGCATCCCGTGCAGATGAACAAGCTGCTAAAAGTGCTGGAGGATCGAAAGGTCTATCTGGAGTCGGCTTACTACAGCCCGGAGGACCCCAGCATCCCCAGCCATATCCGGGACATTTTTGAGAACGGACTGCCGGCGGACTTTCGGCTGGTGGGCGCCACGACCCGCCAAGCCCACGAAATTCCCCCGGCGATCCGCTCCCGCTGCATGGAGATTTTCTTCCGGCCGCTTTTGCCGGATGAGGTGGCCAAGGTGGCCGGGCGGGCGGCGTCCAAAATTGGCTTCACCATGGAGCCGGGGGCGCTGGACGTGATCAAGCGATACGCCACCAACGGCCGCGAGGCGGTCAACATTGTGGAGATCGCCGCCGGCATCATGATGCCGGCCGGCAAGAGCGTTATCCCCACCACCGAGGTGGAGTGGGTGGTGAACAGCGGCCAGTTGCAGCCGCGGCCGGACCGGCGCATCCCGCCGAAGCCCATGGTCGGCTTCGCCAACGGGCTGGCGGTGAGCGGTCCCAACATGGGGCTGCTGCTGGAGATCGAGGTAGACGTGCACCGGGCCAAGGAACCGGGCAAGGGCACCGTGATCGTGACCGGGGTCGTCGAGGAGGAGGAGCTGGGCGGCCCGGGCCGGACCATGCGGCGCAAGTCCATGGCCAAAGGCTCGGTGGAGAATGTGCTCACCGTCCTGAAGCGCTACTTCGACTTCGACCCGCGGGATTACGACCTGCACGTCAACTTTCCGGGCGGCATCCCGGTGGACGGCCCCAGCGCCGGCGTGACCATGGCCACGGCGATCTACAGCGCTTTTACGGGCAGGCCGGTGGACAACCGGCTGGCCATGACCGGCGAGGTCTCCATCCGGGGTTTCGTGAAGCCGGTGGGCGGCGTGGTCGCCAAAGTGGAGGCGGCCCGTCAGGCCGGCTGCACCCGGGTGCTGATCCCCAAGGAGAACTGGCAGGAGTGCTTCCGGGACCTGCCCGGTATTCGGGTCTTGCCGGTGGACCGGCTGAGCGAGGCGTTCGACCTGGCGCTCCAGATTGAACCGTTGCCCGAGCCGGTCCGCACACCCGAACCGGTGCGGGAGGAGGCGCCCCTGGAACTGCCGCTCCCAATGCCGATTCTGGAGATCCCGGCGGTACCGACACCAGCGGTCTCCGTGGCCGGAACGGAGTAGACGACCGGCCGCATGGGGGGTTGAGGCATGGTGCTCCAACAAAGTGCCATGCCCTGCATAGCCCCCGGCAGGCCCGGCGCAAGCTAACGACAAGAGCCAGTGGTCGCCCGGTCACGGGAACCGAAAATGGGACCGCGGGGGTCCGAACCCCCCGAGGCGAGGAAGTCGTCATAAGGGAGAGCAGGAACCGGGACAGGTTCCTGCGTCCATCAGGATAAATGTGTTAGAATCTAAAGCAAGGCAGATTACCCAGGAGGTGACGCGGATGGCCATCGACAGGAAGGGAAGGCTTATTGAACTTCCGCTTTTGCCCTTGCGCGGCCAAATCGTCTTCCCGACTCGCATCGTCCCCCTGGAAGTCGGCCGGGAGAAGTCGGTTAAGGCTGTCGATCAGGCGATGCTGGAGGACCGGCTGATGGTCCTCGTGATGCAGCGGGATACCAAAATTGACGATCCCGGTCCGGAGGACATCTACGGCGTTGGTACCATTGTAGAGATTAAGCAGGTCGTCAAGGTTCCGGGCGGGACCATCAAGGTTGTGTTCGAAGGCATCAGCCGGGCCCGGATCGACCACTTCACAGGTGAGGAACCTAACTTCCGCGCCGTGGTGGAGGAGTTCCGGGAAGAAGAGGCCAAGAACACGGAGACGGAAGCGCTCATGCGCATGGTGATCAACCAGTATGAGCGGTACGTCAAGGCGTCCAAAAAAGTACCACCCGAGAACCTGGTCACCGTGGTGCAGGTGGAGGAGCCGGGCCGGCTCGCCGACACCATTGCGGCAGACCTGGCGACGCTCAAAATCGAGGACCGGCAGTCGGTTCTCGAAGCCATCGACGTATCGAAGCGGCTGGAACGGGTCAGCGATATCCTGACCAGCGAGATGGAAGTGCTTGAGCTGGAGCGCAAGATCAACGTGCGCGTCCGCAAGCAAATGGAAAAGACCCAGCGGGAGTACTACCTGCGGGAGCAGATCAAGGCCATCCAGAAAGAGCTGGGTGAGCGGGACGAAAAGGGCACGGAGTCCGACGAATTCCGAGCCAAGGTGGAAGAGGCCGGGCTGCCGGACGACGTCAAGGAGAAAGTCCTGCGCGAAGTCGAACGCCTGGAGAAAATGCCGCCCATGGCCGCCGAGGCGGTCGTCGTCCGCAACTACCTGGAGTGGATGACCACCCTGCCCTGGAGCAAAGCTACCAGCGATGAGATCGACCTGAAGCATGCCGAGGACGTCCTGGAGAACGAGCACTACGGCCTGAAGAAGCCGAAGGACCGCATTCTGGAGTACCTGGCTGTCCGCAAACTGGTCGCAAAAATGAAGGGCCCGATTCTTTGCCTCGCCGGCCCGCCCGGCGTCGGCAAGACGTCGCTCGCCAAGTCGGTCGCTCACGCCCTGGGCCGCAAGTTCGTGCGCATCTCTCTGGGCGGCGTGCGCGATGAAGCCGAAATCCGGGGCCACCGGCGGACTTACGTCGGGGCCATGCCAGGCCGAATCATCCAGGGCATGCGGCAGGCCGGCACCAAGAACCCGGTCTTCCTCCTGGACGAAATTGACAAAATGTCTTCGGACTTCCGGGGCGACCCGTCTTCGGCGTTGCTGGAAGTGCTGGACCCCGAGCAGAACAACGCCTTCTCCGATCACTACATCGAGAGTCCGTTCGATCTCTCCAACGTGCTGTTCATCACCACGGCCAACGTGGTCTGGAACATCCCGCGGCCGCTCCTGGACCGAATGGAACTGATCAACATCTCGGGTTACACCGAGGACGAGAAGGTCGAAATCGGCAAGCGGCACCTGCTGCCCAAGCAGCGGACGGACCACGGCATGACCGAAGAGACGTTGGAAGTATCGGAGAACGTGCTCCGGTCCATCGTCCGTGAGTATACCCGGGAGGCGGGCGTCCGCAACTTGGAGCGCTCCATTGCCAACCTCTGCCGCAAGGCTGCCCGCGAGATTGCCCGAGGCGATGCCACGGCAGTGCGGGTCAACACCGGGAACCTGCACAACTACCTGGGCGCCCCCCGCTTCCAGTGGGGTAAGAAAGCCAAGGAAGATGAAGTGGGCGTGTCCACCGGCATGGTATTCACCGAGGTCGGCGGCGACGTGATGCCGATTGAAGTCTCCGTCATGAAGGGCAAGGGCAACCTGCTGCTTACCGGCAAGCTGGGCGAAGTGATGCGGGAGTCGGCGCAGGCCGGGTTCTCGTACATTCGTTCCCGGTCCAAGCAGTTAGGCATCGACGAAGACTTCCACACGAAGTTCGACATCCACATCCACGTGCCCGAAGGCGCCGTGCCCAAGGAAGGCCCGTCCGCCGGCATCGCGATGGCCACCGCGGTCATTTCCGCTCTGACCGGGCGGCCCGTGAAAGCCAGCGTCGCCATGACCGGCGAGATTACCCTGCGGGGACGGGTGCTGCCCATCGGCGGCGTCAAGGAAAAGCTGCTGGCGGCTCACCGGGCCGGCATTACCGACATCGTCCTGCCCAGGGAGAACGAGAAGGACCTGGAGGAGTTGCCCGGAAACGTCCGTAAGAAGCTGGAAATTCACCTGGTCGAGCACATGGACGAGGTTCTGCCCGTCGCTCTGGCCGAGGCCAAAGAAGAAGAGGTGGCGCCGCTCATTACGCCGGCGCTGACTCAGTCTGAACCCCAGGTTGAGGGCACCCCGCCCGCCTGATTCGCTCAATTACGAAGGGCGCCGTCCTCCATGGCGCCCTTCAGGTCTGTACGGAGGCATACGTCCAATGGCATTATTTGCAGAGTTCGTGCTCAGCGCGGCCGCCCCGAGTCAGTTCCCCGGCGACAACCTGCCGGAGATTGGCCTCGTGGGCCGGTCCAACGTTGGCAAGTCATCCATGCTCAACGCCCTCATCGGCAACAAGAAGCTGGCCCGGACATCCAATACGCCGGGACGTACGCAAACGCTTAACTTCTACCGAATCTGGCCGGAGGGGAAACCCAAATTTGGAGACCCGGAAGCACCGGAGGGTACCGACCGATTTACCCTGCGGGGCGCAGCCCTTGATGCGGCCCGGGCGACCGGCGCCTTCTACTTTGTCGACATGCCGGGTTACGGGTTTGCGCGCGTCTCCGAAACCCAACGGCGGTCCTGGCGCAAACTCATTGAGCATTATTTGCTAACCCGAGAGAGCCTCAAAGGCGTCATTCAGGTAGTCGATTTGCGTCATCCGCCCAGTGCCGATGATGTAGACATGTGGGGATGGCTGCATCACTACGGAAAAGTGCGGCTTTGCTTGGCGACAAAGGCGGATAAGGTGCCCCGCACGCAACGGCCGGCACACCTGAAGCAGATTGCGCAAGACCTCGGAATCCGGTCTCTGGCGACGCCGAATCCGGCTGTGCCGCTGGATCCGGAGCAGGACCCGATCGTGGTTTTCTCGGCAGAAGAAGGGCTCGGACGGGACCAACTCTGGCCCTGGGTGCGGGCTGCAACCACCGTTGTTAGTCTTCCGTGACTATTTGTTTCAGCATTAAAACATTCCTCATGGCCTACCATTTTGGTGGGCCTTATGTTTTAGTTATGGTGTAGCTTTATTCACTGGGGGAGTACCTTATGCGTTTCCTCAATCCGTTGCAATGGAACTTCGGCCCGCGCTCCACGGCCACACTTTTGACCTGGGCGATCGTACCGATACTCCTTGGCTCTTTCGCTGCGTGGCAGAGTCTTACGACTACCGCAGCAAGCCTGGGACTGACCGCGGATCAGGTAAACGCACTGACCAAAGGGATGCTGCGCGGGGTACTCATTTACGTGACACCGGCCCTGGTCATCTGCCTGGCTGCGGCCATACTTTTCTCCTATGTCGTGGTCCGTCCACTTTGGAAGCTCCGTGAAGGAATGGAATTCATCGCCAACGGCGACCTCTCGCAGGGACCCGTGCCTGTCGCCAGCCGGGACGAAGTCGGTCAGATTACCCAGGCGTTCAACGTCATGGTGGCCCAACTGCACGCCATGGTGTCGGACATGGCGGTAACTGCCGCTGAACTGGCGAAAGCGGGCCAGCGACTCCAGGAAAGGGCGGCCCAGACCGCCAGTGCGACAGAATCCTCGGCGTCGATCATCGCGACCCTGCGCCAGACCGCCCAGGACCAGGCCGAAAAGGCCGCGGTAGGCGCTCAGGCCATGGACGAACTCAGGGAGGCCGCCGGACAGGTGGCTACTTCGGCGGAATCGCAATCGGTCGAAGTGGTGCGGGCGGCTGACGTCGCCCAGCAGGTAGCCACGGCGGTGGAACAGGTGGCAAACTCCACAGGCGTGGTGGCCGAAGCTGCCCATAACACCCGAACCGCCGCCGAGGACGGCGGCAAGGCGGTCCATGCCGTGGAACAGTCCATGGACCGAGTGCGGGACCGGGTCTTTGAAGCGAGCGAACAGTTGACGGCGCTGAGCAACAGCCTCACCCATGTCGACGACATTCTGCAACTAATCACCGATATTGCCGGGCAGACCGACCTGCTGGCCCTGAACGCCGCCATTGAGGCAGCGCGCGTGGGCGAGCATGGGCGAGGGTTTGCCGTTGTCGCGGGCGAGGTCCGGCGGTTAGCTGATCGCTCCCGTACGGCGGCCGGTGAAATTAGCACCCGGGTTGAAGGGTTGCGCTCCGGCGCCCACGATGTGGTCAAGACCATGGAGACGGGCACCCAGGAAGTCAAGGAAGGCGCCGTGCTGGCTCGGGAGGCCGGTTCGTCGCTGGACCGGATCATGGCCGCCGTTGCGGAGACACAGCGGCAGGTGGAGTCCATTTCCGCAGCGGCCGAAGAGATCGCGGCCGCCAGCAATCAGGTGGTCATGTCCACTAACAGCCTCTCCGCGATCGCCGAGGAGAACGCTGCCACTTCCGAGGAGATGCTGGCCGGCACCCGTAGCGTTTCGGGCCTGATTACCGACGTGGAGCAGCAAGCCAAAGCCAGCCAGCATTCCACCGGCTCCCTGGCAACAGCGGCCACGCAAATGAGCGGCGCTGCAGCGGAAATGGTGACCTGCGCCGCCCAGATTTCGACCGCTTCCAGCAAAATGCGGGATCGTGTGACCAAGTTCCGGCTTTAGTAGAGACTCACGCGCAAAAGCAGCCGGCCTTAGGTCGGCTGCTTTTTGTACACCTGGCACTTCCGTTTGCTTTAGGGGTTCAGGCGGCGGGCGCTGCCATTCGTCCACTTGCCGGGGGCGTTCGGGATTTTTCTTGCGGTGCAGGGCAGACCGCTTGCCAAACGCAGGCACTCATCACACGCCTCGCCGGGACTTCCCCTCCCGGCACAGGCAAGGCGACCATCCAGTTCATCACGGTGGGCTTCACTCAATTCGTGGAGCACAGCGCGCCGAACCACCGGGTCGCACAACCTGACCTTTCCGCCCTGTCCCTCTTCGAGGTAGCCGCCCCGCAACAACACCTCCAGGGCGGATACCGCCTGGGCGCGCCCCAGACCGGCAGCCATCTCCAGCGCACGGAACGGCGTGGCGTGGGGGAATATGGCCGCCGCCTTGAGCAATTCCCCGACCTCCGACGGCAACCGCTCCACCCGGGAACTCACCATGGCCTGGACGGTAGCCGGGAGCGGCAGGCGTGTCATGGCGGCGGCTCCACCTTCGCGCACCCCCCCTGCCCGCTGCAGACTGTGCAGGAACTCCACCACATAATAGGGGTTGCCGAGGGTCGCAGCCCAGAGCCTGTCGCTGAACTTCGGGCCGGCGGTACCGAGAACCGTGGCCGTCAACTGTCGGACCGTTTCCCGGGACAGGGGCTGCAGATCGTGCCGGTTCACCAATCCTTCCCGGTGCCACACGTGCAGCTCACGCAACAATTCCTGGGGCGCCTCCCCGGAACGGAGGGTCAGCAGGATGGCCATTCCCCTGGTTGACCGGTGGTATGCCAAGTAACCCAGCAACAGCCGGGTCCATGGATCGGCCAGGTGCAGATCCTCGATGACCATCAGGGCGGGGCGGGACAGTGCGGCCAATACCGCGGCCACGCCCTGGAAGAGCGGGTAATAGCTTCTGAGTGAATCGTCCGACGGCTCCGGCGGCGGCGACTGCAAATCTGCCAACCGCTGCAGCAAATGCCTGATCTCTGCCAGTTGGGTGTCGGGAACCGCCAGCAGCTCCTGGTTCTCCGCTGTCAGAAGACCACCCAGCAGTTCAACCAGGGGCGCACAGGGAAAGTTCCGGCTGAACCCGTGGCATCGGCTCGCCAGCGCCACCCGCCACCGGGTCGGGGAGAGTTCAGGCCGCCCGACATGGCCGAGCACCGCCTCGACCAGCCGGGTCTTGCCGATGCCAGCCGGACCGGCCAGCAACACAACCCGACCGAGATTCCCGCTCGCCCGGGCGAGGTCCTGCTCCAGGCCGGCCAACTCGTCGTCTCGCCCCAGCAGGGGCAAAGCGGGGGGGTGCGGTAGGCTGGTGCACACCAGCGGTACCGGCTGCCGCTCGGGGGCGTTCACCACCGCCGGCCGCGGCCGTCCTTCGTGAACCTCCCGGTATGCAGCTACCGTTTCCGGCGAGGGCTCCACACCCAGTTCCTTCAGGGCCTCCCGGCATGCGGCGAAGGTCTGCAGGGCAAGTCCGTAGTCCCCTGCCACATGGTGACAGCGCATTTTCTGGCGATAGGCCCGCTCCAGATACGGTTCCGCCGCAATCACCTGCTGACAGCATTCAGCGGCCGCCCGGTACTGACCGAGGCGCAGGTGGCAATTGCTGAGCCCTTCCAGAATGTCAAACTTGAGGTTCCGCCAGTGCTCCCGAAACGGGTCTGCCCATTCGGCGTAAAGGTCCTCAACCAGGTAATCACCGCGGTAGAGGGAAAGCGCTTGCCGATAGGCGCGGACGGCCAGAGACCAGCGCTCGCCTTCGGCGTCTCGGCGGCCCATCTCGTAGGAACGCTGAAAGGCCTCCGTATCAATCCAGCAGGGTGCCGTGGCAGTGAAAGCATAGCTGCCCTTGCCGACCCGCAACACACAAGCCGACCCGCGACCACTCTCCAGGTCCGGCTCAAGGTTGAGAGGCTTGGGAGCAATAGCCGGCCGGGATGCGGAAAAAGGAGGTGTGGGTTGAGCCCTTCAGGCTGCAGGCTGCTTTGCATCATCTTATTATGTGAAGGGGGTCTTTCGCTGTGAAAAGATTGCACGTCCTCATTCTTGTCTTCAGTCTCCTGCTCACGCTGGTGATGTTCCCGTCATCGGCCGTGGCCACCGCGCAGCCGGCCAGTTGTGCGGCCATCAAGGCCGCGAATCCCGGCGCCGGAGACGGCGATTATGCCATCTATGCCAACGGTAAAGTGCTAAACGTCTATTGCTACGACATGGGCGGCACACCAAGGGAGTACCTGTCCCTGCCCAAGAACGGCGGCGACTATAACAAGTCAGCCTTCTTGAGCTACCACGGCACCATCACCACCTGGTACACCAAACTCCGCATCGATCCTGCCATGCTAACCGTAGATACGGAAGATCACACCTTCGCTACGGTGCAGAAGACCCCCGGGACCATTATCTCTTCCTGGTGGCCCGACGGTTACATGGAATTTGGCAATGGCTCCGGCTGTGACGGACGCGTTGCCAGCGGCAACATCGACCTGACCAGCACGCCCTTCGCCATTGTGCGCACATCCATGACGATGGGCGGGGGCTGGTTCGGGATCGACTGGAGCAGCAACGACCAGGTTGCCCGCCCGTGGGGCGGCGGCTGGTGTGGCTATGCCCACCCGGCGGCGCGTTACCTGCAGCTCGCGTGGCTCGGCCCCACACTGACCGCCTCCGCCCCCGCTGCCAACGGCAACGGCTGGCACAACAGCGACGTGACTGTCACCTATAGCGCCGCCGCCGGCCCGGTCTGGGCACTCGCCTCCGTTACGCCGAACCAGACCATCTCCACCGAAGGGGCGAATCAGTCCGCCACCGGCACCGCTGCCGACACGGCGGGCAACACGGTCTTCACCACCGTGAGCGGCATCAACATCGATAAGATACCGCCCAACATCGGCGGAGCGCCCGACTGTGGGGCCAGCAAGTACGGCTGGTTCCAGGGGGTCACTATCAACTTCACCTGCGCCGACTCCCTCTCCGGCATCGCCGACTGCACCGCCCCCGTCACGCTGGGTGACGGCGCCAACCAGAGCGTGACCGGCACCGCCGTCGACAAGGCGGGGAACACCGCCGGCACGACCTTGAGCAACATCAACGTCGATACCGCTCCGCCTACCATCAGCTACAGCGTCAGCCCGCCCAACGCGAACGGCTGGTACAAAGCGCCTGTGACCGTCAGCTTCACGTGCGGTGACGCACTGTCCGGCATCGACTCATGCCCGGCGCCTGTCACCCTCACGGAGGCGGCCAAGAGCGCCACGGCCGTGGCGACGGACAAGGCGGGCAACAGCACCAGCGTGACGGTCTCCCTGCAGGTTGACCAGACCGCCCCGACCATCAGCGGTGCGGCCGATCGGGGTGCCAGCCAGTACGGCTGGTTCCAGGGCGTCACCGTCAACTTCACGTGCGCCGACACCCTTTCCGGCATCGCCGACTGCACGGCGCCCGTCACGCTGGGCGACGGGGCCGGCCAGAGCGTGACCGGCACCGCCGTCGACAAGGCCGGCAACACGGCTGGCACCACGCTGAACAACATCAACGTCGATACGGTTGCGCCAACCATCAGCGGTGCCGCCACCACCCCGGCCAACGGCTTCGGCTGGTACAAGGGTGACGTCACCATCCACTGGACGGTGGGCGACGCCCTCGCCGGCGTCGATCCCGGTACCGTCCCCGCCGACAGCGTGATCACGGGCGAGGGCGCCAGCCTGAGTGCCAACGCTTCCGTCAGCGATAAGGCGGGCAACAGCGCCGGCGCCACGGTCAGCGGCATCAAGATCGACCGGACCAACCCGGTGATTACCGCCACCCGCACCCCCGCCAATGGCTTCGGCTGGAACAAGGGTGCCGTCACCATCACGTTCACCTGCAGCGACGCCCTCTCCGGCGTCACCGCCTGCTCCGCTCCCGTCACCCTCAGCCTGGAGGGCGCCGGCCAGAGCGTCACCGGCACGGCGGTGGACAAGGCCGGCAACAGCGCCAGCATCACCGTCAGCGCGGTGAACATCGACCATACGGCCCCGTTGATCGCCGCCGCCCGCACTCCGGCCAACAGCTACGGCTGGAACAACGCCGACGTCACGGTCAGCTTCGACTGCAGCGACGCCCTCGCCGGCATCGCCGCCTGCTCCGCTCCCGTCACCCTGAGCGGTGAGGGCGCCGGCCAGAGCGTCACCGGCACGGCGGTGGACAAGGCCGACAACAGCGCCGGCGTCACGGTCAGCGGTATCAACATCGACAAGACGAAGCCGGTGGTCACTTACAGCGGCAACGCCGGCAGCTACACTGTGGACCAGGGGGTCAGTATCACCTGCTCCAGCAGCGATAGCCTTTCCGGCGTGGCCGGCGACACCTGCGCCGATATCGTCGGCCCGGCCTGGAGCTTCGACATCGGCCAGAACAGCTACTCGGCCACGGCGACGGACAAGGCGGGCAACGTGGGCAGCGGTGGGACGGGCTTCACCGTCAGCACCACCTACGACAGCCTCTGCGCCCTCGGCCGCCAGTTCTCCACCAGCGCCGACGTCGCTCAGGGTCTCTGCGACAAGCTCGCTGCGGCCAAGGCCTCCGATGCAAAGGGCAACGCCAACTCCAAGGCGGGCCAAATCAAGGCTTACCTCAACCTGGTGGAGGCGCAGACCAACAAGGCCCTGACCAAGCTGCAGGCGGCCATCCTCACCCGGTTGGTCAAGCTCCTGTAAGACGGGCTCTACCGCCTCTCCTGAATGTACAGAGCCGTGGGCGTTGCCCACGGCTCTGTGTATGCCTGGCGGTTCCGCCTACAAAGGCTTAACCCAACTGCCGGGCTACCCGACCAAGTCATCCCCGACCTCAGCCGCCGCCCGGACTGCTTTCCCGCCGAGCGGCAGTTCGGCCAGCAGCATTCCCCCGAGAATCAGCCCCGCACCCACGTATCCCCGTAGGGTGAGCAGGTCGCCCAGGAGCAAGTAGGAGAAAATCGCGCCCCAAACCGGCTCGGCGGCAAAGATCAACGCCGTATGCGTTGGCGTAGTGTAAGGTTGTAGCACGTTTTGCAGGAAGAAGGCCACTGCGGTGGCGAGCACCCCGCAAATCAGCCACGCCGGGATCACCCAGGCCGGAGCAGAGAGCCAGAGCACACCCGAAACGCCCGGCCAGATCGTTCCCGCAGTGGCGCAGTGGAGCAGCCAGGAGAAGGCAGCACCAACGCCAATCTGGATGGTCGCCAGTGCCACCGGATCATGCGGCCCGGCGTAACGGCTCACGGCCGCGATGTGCAGGGCGAAGGCGATGGCACACAAGAAGACCAGCAAGTCGCCTCTGGTAGGCATGAGGTCCGCGTTCAGGGAGAGCAGCGCCAGGCCTGCGGTGGCGGTAGCCACGCCCAACCAGGCGCCCGGCGCGGGCTTGCGTTTCAGCCAGATCACCGCCAGCACGGGGACCATTACCACGCAGAGTCCGGTGATAAACCCTGCTTTGGAACTGGTGGTCAACGCCAGGCCGAAAGTCTGCAAGGCATAGCCGGCAAAGAGAAACGACCCTACCAGGAGGCCTGCACCCCAGGTGGCCGCCCGCGCCTTAACCAGCCGGCGCCAGAAGACTCCCGCCAGCAGTACAAATGCCAGGCTAAACCGGGCGGCAATGAACCAGTATGTAGGAACGCCGCCGTGTGCCAGGTCCGTGGCGTTTTTAACTACGGGAAATGTCCCGCCCCAAAACGCCGTAACCGCAAGCAGAATCACGTCTGCCTGCCAGGCTTGAATACGCAATTGGTTCAGTCCTCCAACGTTCGAAGCGCGCAAAGACACCTGTATGAATCCTAGCAAATGTTTTTGTGCCGGTCCAGCCATGTCTGTATTGACAGTCAACCCCGCGATGTTATTATGAAGGTAACATTGACGGGCTGACTTTTCGGCCTATTCCTCCACCCCTAGTCTCCCCTGGGAGGAGATGATGTTCGGGCCTATTGACGATTCGACCCGGAGCGCCGTGGAGTCGCTTCTCCGACCGAAATCTTGGCGATGAGGGAGTCGCGATCAGACATCATGGGATTGACCGTTGGGCTCATGTTCAACCTTGGCAAGTATGAACCGCCTGAAGAAGGCGAGCCCCCTGACGCGCACGCAGAACTGGACAGTGAGCAAACCATCATGGCCGTCGCCCGTGCGCTTGAATCCGCGGGGCATCGGGTCCTTCTGATCGAAGGGAACGAGCAGTCCTATTTCAAGCTGCAGCAGTTACGGCCGGATATCGTTTTTAACATTTGCGAAGGTCTGCGGGGTGCCAGTCGCGAATCGCAAATCCCTGCCATGTTGGAGATGCTGGGAATCCCCTATACCGGCTCCGGCGTGCTTGCTCTGGCGGTGGCTCTGGACAAAGCCGCTGCCAAGAAGCTGTTCCGTTATCACGGTGTGCCAACGCCCGCCTTTCGGACGTTCGAACCGGGCGAATCCATCAGCTGGGAAGGCCTGCGTTTTCCGCTCTTCGTGAAACCGGCGTGTGAGGGTTCCAGCATGGGCATTGCGCCGGCTTCCAAGGTGGAGAACCCGGCCGAACTGATTGAGCGAGTGCACTACGTGCACGAGCTGTACCGGCAGACGGCCCTGGTGGAAGAGTTCATCGACGGCCGGGAATTTACCGTCGGGATGGTAGGCAACGAGAGTCCCGCCGTTTTCCCAGTCATGGAAGTCATCTTCAGCCGTGTGCCGCCCGAACACGGGAACATCTACTCCTATCAGTTCAAGCAGGAATGGGACGCTTGGGAATATTACGCCTGCCCGGCCCCGGTAGATGCGGAGTTGGAGGCAGCCCTGAAAGAGACAGCCATCGTCGCCTTCCGGGCCCTTGGGTGCGTAGATGTCGGCCGGGTTGATATGCGTCTGGGCGCCGACGGTGTGCCTTACGTGCTGGAAATCAACCCATTGCCCGGTCTCTCTCCCGGGTTCAGCGATCTTTGCCGCCAGGCCGAGCGTGGCGGCTGGTCGTACGACGAGCTGGTTAACGGCATTCTGACCGCTGCACTGGCCCGTTACGATGCCGCAGCAGCAATCCAACGCCGGCTGGCGGAAACGGCCGACTGAAAAAGCTTCACTCACGAACCGGAGCAGGTGCAACTGCTCCGGTTTTCTGTTTTCCAGTCACTTTATCATAAATTTTCCAAGTATGTATTGACTGTTTCTTCCAATATGATTATAATCAACCTAAAAGATATAGACAGGGGCCTGAAAGCGCCCTGCAAAATGAATGAAACGGAGTGAGAGTGTGGGCGAAGCGGAAATGACCCGGGAGTCCCAGCCGGAGGGAGCCCTGCCCTTAATCCAGCTCATCTCAGGTCTGGTCGAGAAACGGTGCGACAGATTCCTGACTTCGAAGTACGGCCTGACGATGCCTCAGTTCCAGCTCCTTCAGGCCGCCAAGCGAAGCTACGACGTCACCCTGGGTGGTCTCAGCGACCAGTTGGGGTGCAGTCGGGGGAATATCACCGGGATCGTGGACCGGCTTGAGCGGGATGCGTGGCTGATTCGGGAGCGGAGCGTCGAGGACCGGCGGGTGATCTGGGTGAAGCTGACGGATAAAGGCCAGTCAATCCGGGAGATCGAGCAGGAACTGGCGGTGGAGTTGGCGGACCTGGCGGCAGTCTGGGAGCCGGGGCAGCAGGAGACATTGGTCGGCATGCTCAGGCGCATGTATCACGAACTGAAAGTCGAACCGGAACAGGCGCTCCGCTAACGCGGGGCGCCTCCCCGCGACCAAAGATTCGCGCAGGAAGGCGCGCCGCTAATTCCCTGGAGGAGGCGGCCCCGGATCGTCGAAAAGCAGTGAGACGACCTCAGGCACTCAACTCAACAATAGAGGACGGGCAGGACTTATACTATGCCGATCATTCAGAGTGAAAAAGCCAGAGGCCGGGCGATCCCGGCCGGACTGCTGCTTGGTGAGACCACGGTGATGCGCCCGGTTACTCCAGGGGATCTCCCGCTCCTGCAGGCCTGGGACGAGGACCCGGTGGTCACCGAATTGATGGGCCGCAAATACGGGGAGACTAATAGCGCGGATTGGTTCCGGTCGCTGCAGACGGAACGGACTTGCCGGGCCTGGATGATCGAAAACAAGGACGGACGAGTCGTCGGGGAACTCGAACTGGCGCATCTCAACTGGCGTAACGGTTCGACTGAAATGCGCATCTGCATTGGTGAGAAGGACTGCTGGAACCAGGGCTACGGTACCGACGCCGTCCGGACGGCCATGCGCCTGGCGTTCGTGGGCTACGAGTTGCAGGAGGTCTACCTGCGGGTCTTCGCGACCAACACACGGGCCATCAAGGTCTACGAGCGGGTGGGCTTCCGCAAGACAGCGGTGCTGCCGGCCTCTGAGCGGCGAGAAGACCCCTCGCCCGTGGTGCTTATGAGCCTGACCCGGCAGCGCTGGGGGGCACGGGCGGTCTGTTGACAAGCGACTGGCAAAAACATATCATGAGCGTATACAAACCACAGGCGTTGAAGCGGAGGAGTAGCTCCCCGAGCCGCCCAGAGCGAGGGAACCTCATCGGGTGCAAGGGTTCTCGGGCCGGCAGGAGCGAAGTCGCCGCGAAGCTGTTCTCCTGAACCAACAGTAGGGAGAGCCGGGTCGAGCCCGTTACAGCGCGAGAGTGTCCCCCATGACAGTGGATGCTGCCGTGCGGGGGAAGTAAGGTGGTACCGCGAGCCCCGGCTCGTCCTTATAGGACGAGACCGGGGTTTTTCATTTTCGGGAGGTTTTCCACATGGTAGATGAACCCAAGCTTACAGAGTTGGCATCGAAGTACGATCCGAAGGCGGTCGAGGAAGAGACTTACCAGTATTGGACAGACGGCAAGTTCTACCACGCCCCCGTCGTGCCGGGCACGCCGTCCTACACCATTGTGATTCCGCCGCCCAACGTCACCGGCGTGCTCCACCTGGGCCACGCGCTGAACAACACCATGATCGATATTATGGTGCGGTGGAAGCGGATGCGGGGCTTCGGGGCGCTTTACCTGCCGGGCACGGACCATGCGGGTCTTGCCACGCAGATCAAAGTGGAGCAGGACCTGCGCAAGTCCGGCGGCCCCACCCGGCACGAACTTGGCCGCGAAAAATTCGTCGCTAAGGTGTGGGAGTGGAAGCACAAGTACGCCGGTACGATTGACGGCCAGTTAAAGAAGCTGGGCGTCTCCACCGACTGGAGCCGGGAAGCGTTCACCATGGACGAGCGGCTCTCCAAGGCGGTGCGGGCGTTCTTCGTGCAACTCTATAAGAAGGGGCTCATCTACCAGGGGACCCGCATCACCAACTGGTGTCCGAAAGACCAGACGGCACTTTCGGATATCGAGGTGGAGTACGACGAGCGGGACAGCCACCTCTGGCACTTCCGCTACCCGCTGGTGGACGGCACGGGCTACATTGAAGTGGCGACCACCCGGCCGGAGACCATGCTGGGCGATACCGGTGTGGCGGTGAACCCGGAGGATGAACGCTACCAGGCCCTCGTGGGCAAAATGCTGAAGCATCCGGCGACCGGGCGAGAGATTCCGATCTTCGCCGACGACTACGTGGACAAGGAGTTCGGCACGGGCTGCGTCAAAGTGACGCCGTTCCACGACCCGAACGACTTTGACATGGGCCTGCGTCACAACCTCGAGATGATCCAGGTCATCGGCCTCAAGGGTGAAATCACGCCGGCCGGGGGCAAGTACGCGGGCCTGGACCGCTACGAGTGCCGTAAGCGCATCGTGGCCGACGCCGAGGCGGAGGGCTGGCTGGTGAAGATCGAGCCGCACCGGCACGCCGTGGGCTGCTGCGCTCGCTGCGAAACCGTGGTGGAGCCGATCATCTCCCGCCAGTGGTACGTGAAAATGGCGCCGCTGGCCGAGCCGGCCGCCAAGGCCGTGCGAGACGGCGAAATCAAGATTGTGCCCGAGCGGTTCGCGAAAGTCTACCTGCACTGGATGGAGAACATCCAGGACTGGTGCATTTCCCGCCAGATCTGGTGGGGCCATCGGATCCCGGTCTGGTACTGCGACGAATGCAACGGGCAGACCGTGGAGATCGAGTCGCCCACGAAGTGCGCCCATTGCGGCAGCGAAAAGATCCACCAGGACGAGGATGCGCTGGACACCTGGTTCTCGTCGGCCCTCTGGCCGTTCTCGACGCTGGGCTGGCCGGACAAGACGCCGGATCTCGGCTACTTCTACCCGACCGACGTGCTGATCACGGGCTACGACATTCTGTTTTTCTGGGTGGCCCGCATGATTTTCAGCGGCATCGAGTTGACCGGCAAGAACCCGTTCCACACGGTGGTGCTGCACGGCCTCATCCGGGACGAGAAAGGCCGGAAAATGTCCAAGTCGCTGGGCAACATCGTCGACCCGTTGGACGTGATCGACAAGTACGGCACCGACGCCCTCCGGTTCATGCTGGTAACCGGCACCACGCCGGGCAACGACAGCCGGTTCTACGCCGACAAGGTCGAGGCGGCCCGGAACTTCGCCAACAAGCTCTGGAACGCCAGCCGGTTCGTGCTGATGAACCTGGCGGATTGGAACGAAGAGACTCCGGCCGAGGAATCCGGCAATTTGACCGACCGGTGGATCAAGCACCGGTTCAACGCTGCCGCTCGCGACGTCGACCGGCTCCTGGCCGACTACCAGTATGGCGAGGCCGCCCGGACGATCTATGACTTCATCTGGAGCGAATTCTGCGACTGGTATATCGAGTTGGTGAAGCCGCGGCTGTACAATCAGGAGGATCCGACTCGTCAAGCGGCACAGGAAACGCTTGCGATCGTCCTGGAGGGGACCCTCCGGCTGCTCCACCCGTTCATGCCGTATATCACGGAAGCCATCTGGCAGAAGCTGCCCGCCCAGTCTCAGCCGGTGGACACCGCCGAGGAGATTGCGAAGCAGTCCGGCCAGGCGGAACTGAATCCGTCCGTCTCTGTCACCCGGTTCCCCGAGCCCCTGGCCGGCTGGGACGACCCGGAGGCAGCCACCCGCATGTCGCTGATTATCGACGCGGTCAAGGCGCTGCGCTCCATTCGGGCCGAGTTCCGGCTGGGCGAGCACGCCAAAATCGACGCCGTGTTCATGGCCACGACCCCTGAGGCCTTCGCAACGCTGGATGAAGGGCGCGCCTTTATCGAGAACCTGGGCAAGACGGGGACGCTCTCGATCGAGATGCTGAGTCAGGAAAAGCCGCAAAACGCCGCTGCAGCGGTAATCGCCGGCGCCGAGGTCTACGTGCCGATCGGCGGGCTGATCGACGTGCCCAAGGAGCTCGAGCGGCTGGGCAAGGAGATCGGCACCATCGAGGCCGAGGTCGGCAAGCTGAAGGGCAAGCTGGCTAACGAGGGCTTCCTGGCCAAGGCCAAGCCCGAGGTGATCGAGAAGACGAAGGAAGAGGCGGCGGCTCTGGAAGAGAAGCTGGCCTCCGTGAACGGCCGTCTGGCCATGCTGAAGAAGCTGTAGCCGGGAAAGGGAGCCCCTGATGACCTACGAGGAAGCGCTGGAATACGTGCACGGCCTGGAGCGGTTCGGCGTAAAGCTCGGCCCGGAGCGGACGCAGGAGCTGCTTCGCCGGGTCGGGCGGCCGGAACGGCGGGCCGGGCGGATCATTCACGTTACCGGGACCAGCGGCAAGGGTTCCGTGGCCGCCCTGGTGGAGGCCGCCCTCCGGGCGGCCGGCTACCGGGTGGGACTCTACACGTCGCCCGCGCTGGAGCGGTTCAACGACCGGATGCAGATCGACCGGCGGGAGATTGACGATGCCGAACTGGCGGCCCTGGTGGGGCAGGTGGCCCCCCACGTGTCCGCCATGGTCGCCGAAGGGTTGGAGCAGCCCACGGAGTTTGAAGTGATCACCGTGGTGGCATTCCTCTATTTCGCAGCCCACCAGTTGGACTGGCTGGTGTTGGAGGTGGGGGTGGGCGGCCGTTTCGACGCCACGAATGTGGTCGAGGCGCCGGTCATCACCTGCATCACCAACATCGGTCTTGACCACACCAAGTGGCTGGGCGCCACCCACGAGGCCATCGCACAGGAGAAGGCCGGCATTATCAAGCCAGGCACTCCCTGCGTGACCGGAACGCAGCACTCGGGGGCGCTGGCGACCATCCGGGCGGAGGCGGCGGCGAACAACGCCGATCTGATCGAAGTCACGGACGCCGACTGCGACGTGGAACAGCACACCGCCGACGGACAGGTCGTTCGGCTGCTGGGCGCTCGGGGCTGGTACCGGGAGGTTGGGCTTTCGCTGCTGGGCCGGCACCAGGCGGCCAACGCCGTCGTCGCTCTGCGCGTTCTCGAACTTGCCGGGCTGCCGGAGCCGGCGATTCGGGCCGGATTTGCCGACGTGGTCTGGCCGGGCCGGTTTGAGATTCTCCGACTGCCGGGCCTGCCGGTAATCGTGCTGGACGCTGCTCACAACCCCGCCAAGTGCGAGGCGCTGGCGCAAGCCATGCGTGATTACTTCCCCGGACAGCCCGTCACGCTGGTGCTGGGCGCCCTGGCCGACAAGAACGTGACGGCCATGGCTCGCCCGCTGCTGGAGCAGGTAGGCCGGGTCTGGACGACGACCCCGGAGAGTCCCCGCCGCCTGGACGCAGCCGGCCTGGCGGAAATCTGTTCGTCCCTGGGACACGCCGCCACAGCCGAGGCGGACATTTCTGCAGCGGTGGAACAGGCCCTGGCAGCCACCGGCCCGTCCGGAGTTGTGCTGATCACCGGCTCGTTCTACACCGTAGGTCCGGCCCGCAAGCACTTGCGGGCGCGAATGGGACGAGAATAAGCGAGACCCTGTCCGCATAGGGTTGGAGGGAAAGGACCCGTCAAGGCGGTACCTGCTTGCCCGGAACCATGGCCGGGCAAGTCGAGGCCGTCCCACCGGCGGGCGATTCCACCCAAGCGGGAGGGGCATCTAAATGCAACGTTTCGGCCGCACGGCGCAAACGAAGATGAAGGACGGGTGGGGCGGCAGCTTTGTCCTCGCCGCCATTCTCTGTCTGGCTCTGGCATACTGGGCCGGGGACTACATCAGCAAGCGTTTCGGGGGTACCGAGACCGCAGGCCCGAGTCCGGCCGGGGTCACAGGGGTAAGCCCGAAGACCGGGGGGACCACCGGCGCCGCCATGTCCGAGCCGCACCAGTTCCAGGTCTACTTCGTGCAGGCCGGCGCTTTCCGCTCCGACGCCAAAGCGAAGGACCTGATGCACACGCTGGCTGACCACAGCTACCAGGCCATGGTAACGGCCCGGGACAGCACCGGCATGAGCCATGTTTACGCCGGTGTTTACACCAGCCAGGAGAACGCCGACAATGTCAAAGCCAAGCTGACGGCGGACGGAATCACCACCGGGGCCTACACCCGGCCGGTGACCGTCGACCACAACCCGGAAGCCGTTCCGGCGATCAGTTCCACCACCAAGGGCACCGAAGTGAAGAGCGCCCTGGATGCCCTCAACACGTACCTTTACGAAGCGGCCGTCCTGATGGAGAATCGGGCAGCCGGCGTCACCGCCGACACGACCAGCATTGCCAGCCTGGGCAAGAAGCTTTCCGAGATTGCTATCAACATGACCACAGACAAAGATCCGAATGTCAAAAAGTTTGCCGATGTGGCCGCCCTGGCCGCCGTCAACGCCCGGGCGCTGGAGGGAGCGGCTTCGGCTTCCGTCTCCAGCGACCAATACCAGTCAGCCATGAGCGGGTATCTGTCGCTTCTGGAGCAGTATCGGAGCTTGCAGCCCACCAAATAGGCGGGCGTGAAGCAAGCGCGACGGCCAAGAAGACCGCCCCATGGTGGCGGTCTTCTCGTTTGCGCTTCTGTTGTGTCTAATTGGAAGTTATTGCCATCCACACGCATCTCTGTTATGCTTGTTGCTGTCGGCAAAATAGCAGAGGATTTTGGGCGCCCTTCCCCGAAACCATCTCCAGTTCTAAGCCGTCATACCCTGTGTGGGTACGGCTCGTTAGGAGGCCGTCTTCGTGAGTCGTGGTTGGCTCGCCTTCATGTGGGCGATTATCGGTGCTGTCGTCGGACAACTTTTAGGCCTGGCGCTGGCCAAGCAGGTACCCTTCCTGCAGACCTACATCCCGTTAAGCGTGAGTCCAGCCACACTGGACTTGGCGTTTATGAACATTACCCTCGGTATTTCGCTCAAACTATCCATAGCCGGGGCGGTCGGACTGGTTCTGGCCCTTTGGCTGGCTCTTCGCAACGCATAGTCCCACTGAGGTGAGCTTTGTTGAACATCATACTGGCATCGGCGTCGCCCCGTCGTCAGGAACTCCTGCGGCAAGTGGGCGTTTCCTTTCGTGTGATTCCGAGCAACGTGGATGAGCAAGTGGCTGTCCCCATGCAACCCGGCGAACTGGTGGAGCATCTTGCAGTCTCCAAGGCCCGTGACGTGGCCGTCGGCCACCCGGACGCCCTGGTCATCGGGGCCGATACCATCGTCGTGGTGGCGGGCGAAATCCTGGGCAAGCCGAAGGACCGAGCCGATGCTGTGGCCATGCTGCAGCGGCTCTCCGGCGGGGCCCACGAAGTCATGACCGGTGTGGCCATCATCGGCGCCGGTCGGGAGGCCGTCTTTCACGAAGTGACGACCGTGCACTTCGTCGCCCTGGCTCAGGACCAGATCGAACGCTACGTCGATTCCGGCGAGCCTATGGACAAGGCGGGCGCTTACGCCATCCAGGGCCGGGCCGGCGCGATGATCAGCGGAATTGCCGGCGACTATTTCAACGTAGTCGGGCTTCCCATTTGCCGCACGGTGCAACTCCTCTCCAACTTCGGCGTAACGGTTCTTTAGGGGAGCCCCGGAAAGGGGCGCACGCATGTCCGTACCGCTCAAGGCGCTCCCGCAGGCCGACCGGCCGCGGGAGAAACTGGTTCGGCTGGGGGCGGAAAGGCTCTCAGACGTGGAACTGGTCGCGATTTTGCTGGGAACGGGCGTGAAAGGCCGTTCGGTGATTGAATTGGCGCAGGCGTTGCTGCATCATTGTGAGTCGAAGAGTACCGGAAACGGACTCCGCGGTCTGCTGGAACTTCGGGACATCGAACTGAAGCAGGCGGTTCCCGGCATTGGGCAGGCCAAGCTGTGCCAGGTGCTGGCGGCGTTACAACTGGGCCTCCGGGCCGGGGCGACGGTGCTCAAACGGGTGGATTTGTCCAACCCGCGAACCGTGTTTGAGTACCTGGCGCCGCGCATGTCCAGCCTGGATCACGAGCAGTTTATGGTAATTTTGCTGAACGCGAAGAATCACGTGATCGATGTCGAATGTGTCTCGGTAGGAACCTTAACGGCTTCCCTTGTTCACCCCAGAGAGATCTTCAAGTCGGCAATTCGGCGCAGCGCTCACGCCATCATCGTGGCTCATAATCATCCCAGCGGCGATCCGACGCCCAGCCGGGAGGACCGCGAGGTAACCCAGCGGCTTGTTCAGGCAGGCCGGCTGATTGGCATCGAAGTGCTGGACCACCTGGTCGTGGGGGACGGACGGTACATCAGCTTCCGGGAACGCAAACTTTTGGAATGGCCCTAGACCCGTCGTCGCATGAAGAAAGGGGATCTGTGCGGTGTCGTTTATGCAGATGTTCGCGCGCGACTTGGGGATTGATCTTGGAACCGCAAACACCCTTGTGTACGTAAAGGGCCGTGGCATCGTCATTCAGGAGCCGTCGGTGGTGGCGGTAGACCGCGACAAGAAGGAGCCTTTGGCGGTTGGCTCCGAAGCGAAGCAAATGCTGGGGCGCACCCCCGGTAACATCGTAGCGATCCGGCCGCTCAAGGACGGTGTCATTGCCGACTTCGACATTACGCAGATCATGCTCAAGTACTTCATCCAGAAAGCTTATCCCCGGCGGGCGCCGTTTCGTCCCCGGGTTATCATTGGCATTCCCTCTGGCGTTACCGGCGTGGAGCGCCGGGCGGTCCAGGATGCGGCCCTGCAGGCCGGGGCCCGCGAGGCGTACGTGATTGAGGAGCCCATGGCCGCTGCCATTGGTGCGGGATTGCCCGTGGAAGAGCCTACGGGCTCCATGGTGGTCGACATCGGCGGCGGCACCACCGAAGTGGCGATCATCTCGCTAGGCGGCCTGGTCACGGCCAAGTCCATCCGCGTCGCCGGCGACGAACTGGACGAGGCGATCGTGCAGTACGTCAAGCGGACCTACAATATGCTGATCGGCGAGCGGACCGGCGAGGAAGTCAAAATGACAATTGGCTCGGCCTATCCCGCGGCCAAGGAAGAATCCATGGAGGTCCGCGGCCGTGACCTGGTCACCGGCCTGCCCCGGACGCTCCGGGTCACCTCCGAGGAAATCCGCAAGGCGATCCAGGAGCCGGTGTTTGCGATCCTCGAAGCCATCAAAATCACCCTGGAGAACACCCCGCCCGAACTGGCCTCTGACATCATGGATCGCGGCATCGTCATGACCGGAGGCGGCGCCTTGCTGAAGGGCCTCGACACGTTGATCTCCAAGGAGACCGGCATGCCGGTGCACGTGGCGGACGAGCCGCTGCTCTGCGTCGTGCGTGGTTGCGGTAAGTGCCTGGACGATCTCCATATTCTGAAACGGGTGGCGCGGCAGTCCTAGGGCTGCTGCCGCGGCAGAAGGGTCGTGGTGCGTTCACCCATGAGAAATAATAAGCAGTTGCGCTATTTGGGAGCAGCATTGGTCACACTCGTGGTCATTTTTGGACTCATGACGGCCACGTCACGGGATCGCACCGAATCCACGCTGGTGGAAAAGGCTATCTCCACCTTGCTCTATCCCCTGCAAATGGGTACCGACTGGGTGGCCCGCCAGTTTCGCGGCGCGGGCCAGACTGTGCAGGAGCTTACTCACCTGCGGGAAGAGAACGCCGACCTGAAGGCGAAAGTGCAGCAGGCTGAACAGGTGGAGGCCCGCAACCAGCTGCTCCGGCAGGAAAACCAGATGCTACGCGGTGAGCTGGGCATGAAGGAGCGCGCCCAGTACAAATTGCTGACGGCCCAGGTCATTAGCCGGACGCCGGATAACTGGTACAAAACGGTGACCATTAACCGGGGCAGCCGGGAAGGCGTTCAGTCGCACATGGCCGTCGTCAACTGGCAGGGGCTTGTGGGCACGGTCTCGCAGGTCACGCCGTTCACGGCTACCGTTCAGCTCGTCACGGACGCCGGCTTTGGCCAGACGCCGGGATTCGGCGCCGGCGCCAAGCTGCCTACGGGTGAAGAGGGCGTGATCGTGACGGTCCAGGGCGGCCATCTCCGGATGAATTTCTTCTCCAGCTACCCGTCCGTGGAGCTGGGTCCGGTCTTCACGTCCGGCCAGGGTATGATGCCGCCCGACCTGCTGATCGGGTACGCCGACAGTTACAACAAGGCCGGCCCGGCCTACGACAAGTACCTCAACGTACGCCCCGCGGTAGACTTCGGCAAGCTGGACGTCGTCCATGTTGTCATGCGCCTGGCTGACAAGGACGGGGGGGCGACAACCCCGTGAGGTACTGGGTACTGACCGGCATCGTGGTCCTGGCCTTCCTGCTCCAGTCCGTGGTCTCGCATTATGTGGCCATCCAGGGGATTGCGCCGAATTTCCTGCTGGTCATCATATTGACTTACGGCCTGCTGTTCGGCTGGCCGATTGGGCTGGGAGCGGGGGTCCTGGGTGGACTTCTGCTGGACCTGACAGCCGGCCGGTTCATCGGGCTGCACGTGCTCTCGCTGGCTTCGGTGGGCCTGGTGGCGGGCCTGGTCGAAGAGCGCGTCTTCAAAGACAACTTCCTTCTGGCTCCGGTGAGCGGGTTGGTCGGCTCCATTGCCAGCCAACTGATCGTACTGGTCTGCCTCTGGCTGTACGGCTGGCAGGTTCCGCTCTGGCAGACGCTGCGTTCAACGGTCTTCCCGGCAGCGCTGTACGACATGATGCTGGCAATCCTGATATATGGGCGAATATACAGGTACTACCTATACCTAAAACCGGATCCCCGCGGTACAATCGTATTACGGCGACACTAGCGCGACGGGCCTTGCGGCCCGTCGTCCTCGTTATGCGCGCTGGATATTGACTCTTCATACTTGTAAAAGAAGGGGATGCGGCTCCGTGAACAAACCGACGAATCCGGCCCAGCGGCGGGCCAAAGTCCTCACCGGTATTGTCCTGGTGATTTTCATCGGCCTCGTCGCCCAACTGGGCAACCTGACGGTGCGCCAGACGGCGCAGTTCTCCCAGGCGGCAGAGGAGCAGCGGACCCGGGCGATTCCAGTATTCGCCCCACGGGGGATCATTTACGACCGTAATATGGAGCCCATGGTCAACAACCGGCCGGCCACATCGGTCTTTCTGCGGTACCCGTACTACAAGCAAGCGGATGTAGTCGCGAAGCTGGCGGACATCCTCGGGCTGCCGCTCGCGGATGTCCAGAAGCAGGTGACACAGAAGCTGGCCCGGCAGGAGTACTACGAGCCGGTCCGGATCAAAGACGACATTACGCCGAAACAGTACGCCACCATTTTGGAGCGGAAGGCGGAACTGCCCGGCGCCGAAATGCAGGCGCAGCCGGTGCGGGTCTATCCCAACAAGGAACTGGCGGCACACATGCTTGGCTACGTGAACGAGATCGGCGAGGACGAGCTCCAGAAGCAGCAGACCAAAGGCTACATGGGCGGCGAGCTGGTCGGCCGGACGGGGCTGGAGGCATACTACCAGGACTACCTGCGCGGCAAGCCCGGGGTCCGGCTGGTGGAGATCAACAACGTCGGGCAGCCGCTCGGGGAACTGCAGGCTGCGGACCCGCAGCCGGGCAACAGCCTGGTGCTGACCGTGGACGCAAAGCTCCAGCGAGTGGCGGAGAAGGCCCTGGACTGGGACATGTGGCGCATCCGGAACACCATTATCGGCGATGGACCCTGGAAGCACGCCAAGGCGGGCGCCGTTGTGGTGATGGACGTCAAGTCCGGAGCTGTACTAGCCATGGCGAGCCATCCGTCGTTTGACCCGAACATGTTTGCCCGGGGCATCACCGAGACGGAACTGAAGAAGCTTCAGGACCCGGTGCTCACGCCCGAAGTGAACCGGGCCGTCCAGACGGCGTACCAGCCCGGCTCAACCTGGAAGATGATGACCTCGGCGGCGGCCCTGACCAACGGCGTCATCGGGCCGAACGACAAGCTTTTCTGCAGCGGCGTTTATGACAAGGCCGGCAATCCGAAAGACTGGCAGCCCGGCGGCCACGGCTGGGTCGACACGGCCGGGGCGCTGCAAAACTCCTGCGACATCTATTACTACGAAATGGGCTACCGCCTGGGCATCGACCGGCTGGTGGCCGAGGCCCAGCAGTTTGGCTTCGGCACCAAGACCGGCATCGACCTCGGCGGGGAGAACCCGGGACTCCTCCCGGACGCCAAGAACCGACTGGAAATCTGGGACAACGAGCGGAAGGATCCCTGGGGCGTCGGGCACACGGTCTCCGCGGCCATCGGACAGATTGTGCAGGCGACGCCACTCCAGCTGGTCCGCTACGTCGCGACGCTGGGCAACCAGGGCAAGGTGATGAAGCCGTACCTGGTTCAGAAAGTGATCGATGCCCAGGGGAATACCGTCAAGGACTTTGCACCGCAGCAGACCGGCCAGGTGAAAATCGCACCGGAGTATCTGGCAGCCATCCTTCAGGGGATGCACCAGGTGGACACGCCCGGTGGCACGTCTGACTTCGCGATCTACCCGCTTCCGGGCATCAAGACCGGCGGCAAAACCGGCTCGGCTGAGTACCCGCCGTGGGATGACTATGGGTTCTACGTCAACCTCGTCCCCCTGGACAACCCGCAGATTGCCGTTGCTGTGGCGATTGAGCAAGGTGAGCACGGCTCCAACACGTCGGCGGTGGCAAGAGCGATTGAAGCGGCGTTCTTCAACCTGAAGCTCCCCACTTATGACCCGGCAAACATTCCCAAGGAGTTCCCGGACGACATGGCCGGCCTCCGCCGAAAGTACAACGTAGTCGGCAACGGCCAGTAGCCTTGCCCGGCGCGGAACCGCGGTTTTGGCGACATTTTTTGTAAATCCCAGCAGGAGATAGCCCACGCCGGGAGAATTCATCTGAGAGGGAAAACCATTCCGGTTGCAGGGTCGTGAAAGAATTTCATGCGTCAAGACATTGTGATTCGCGGGACTACGAAGACGGGCCTGGTGATTGTACTTCCTGACGACATGGAATTTGGGAAGCTGATGGGGCGCCTGCGCGAGAAGCTGGCCAACGGTGCAAAGTTCTTCCAGGGGGCCGAAGTTACCATTCACGTGGGCAGTCGGGTACTGTCCGAGGAAGAGCGGGTGACAGTGGCCGGCGTTTTAGGAGAGGCCAACATGACTCTCCGCGGCATTCACCAGGGTGGTGACCCGTTCGGGGAGGCGCACGCAGCGCGCACCCAACCGGTAGCGGCGGCCTTGCAGCCCGAGCTTCAGACGGCACTGGTGGTTAACCGCACACTTCGCTCCGGGCAAAGCGTTCGCCACGAAGGCGATGTCATCGTTCTGGGCGATGTCAATCCCGGCGCCGAAGTTGTGGCCAGCGGGCACATTGTGGTTATGGGTGCGCTCCGGGGTGTCGCACACGCCGGTTGCACCGGTAACACGGCAGCACTGGTAGCTGCCAGCAAGCTCCGCCCTACACAGTTGCGCATCGCTCACGTAATCGGACGCGCTCCGGACATTCAGGAGGACCTGCAACCGATTCCGGAAGTTGCCAGGGTGCAAGACGGAATGATTGTGGTCGAAACGCCGACAGAGTCTAAACGTTAGGCGTGAGCGCCGGCAAGCGGTGGGCGCGAAGGAGGAACGTGAATGGGTCAGATCATCGTTGTTACCTCTGGGAAAGGCGGGGTCGGCAAGACTACGACCGTGGCCAACCTGGGTACTGCGCTGGCGCAGATCGGTAACAAAGTCTGCTTGGTAGACGCAGACATCGGATTGCGGAACCTCGACGTCGTCATGGGCTTGGAAAACCGCATCGTCTACGACCTGGTGGACGTCATTGAAGGGCACGCCCGGCTGAAGCAGGCGCTCATCAAGGACAAGCGGATGGACACGCTCTATCTGCTGGCGGCCGCCCAGACTCGGGAGAAGAAAGACGTCACCCCGCAGCAAATGGCGGAACTGACGGAGCAGCTTTCCCGAGAGTTCGACTTCGTCGTTCTGGACTGTCCGGCAGGTATTGAAGACGGCTTCAAGAACGCCATCGCCGGCGCCCAGAAGGCGGTCATTATCTGCAACCCCGAGGTCTCCTCCGTCCGTGACGCCGACCGTGTCATTGGCCTGTGGGACGCTCAGGCTGAGAACAAGAGTCCGGCCATGCTGATTGTCAACCGGGTCCGGCCGAAGATGGTCGCCCGCGGAGACATGTTGGAAATCGACGACATGCTGGAAATGCTGGCCGTGGACCTCCTGGGCATCGTGCCGGAAGACGAGCACATCATCGTTTCGACCAACCGGGGCGAACCTGCGGTATACCATCGGGAGAGCAAGGCTGGTGCGGCGTTCCAAAACATTGCCCGCCGGCTCATGGGCGAGCAGGTGCCGATCATGCAGTTGGAAACAGACGACGGCATCTGGGCCAAGTTCAAGCGAATTGTCGGCCTCAGCAGGGGCTAGAAAGGGGGGCGTGCCTTGCTGGACCTCATCGCGAAAGTTTTCGGTCGTGAGTCTGCCAGCGCCGATATCGCCAGGGAGCGGTTGCGGCTGGTCCTGGTTCATGACCGGACCAACGTCTCGCCCCAGTTCCTGGAGGCCCTCAAAGAGGAACTGATCGGCGTGATCTCCCGCTACATGGAGATCGACGAAGAGAATATCGAAGTGGCCCTTCAGAGCAGCGAGCATCAGGTGGCGCTGGTCGCCAACATTCCCGTCCGCCGCATGAAGCGGGCGGCCGTCGCGGAGCGCTAACTGGAAGACCTGGCAACGAGAAACCACCGGGGTTTTCCGGTGGTTTCTTCTTGTTTTACCGCATTTCCAGAGGTGTGGACTGTGTATAATGAAATAGTACGCTGTAATTTAAGCATCTGTAAGAGAAGGGGTTTGGGACGTGAATTTCGATGCACGCCTGCTCCGTCACATCGATAAACTGCTGGTCTTAATCATGTTCGCGCTCATCGTCTTCGGCGTGATCGTCGTATCCAGCGCGGCCCGCGGGTATGTGGGGCCCGACAAGGCAATGCCGTTTGTGAACAGGCAGGTGTTGGCGGCCGGCATCGGCCTATTCTTAATTCTGATTGCGCTCGTCTTTGACTACACCGAATTCGGGCGAATGACCTGGATCATATACGGCTTGAACGTATTCTTGCTGGCCGTGGTGTTGGTGCTCGGCAAGGCGACGAACGGCGCTGTATCGTGGATTCGCATCGGTGGCTTTCAGTTTCAGCCCAGCGAGTTCGGCAAAGTGATGCTCATCCTGACACTGGGCCAGCAGTTGAGCCGGATGGACCGCATCGACCGACTGCTGGACCTGGTTGCGCCGGCCCTGCATGTGTTGCCGCTAATGGCGCTGGTCCTGGTGCAGAACGACCTGGGCACGACGCTGGTTTTCGTCGTGATCACGGCGGTCATGCTCTACATGGCCGGTTTCCCGGGCTGGAAAATGCTCGCCATCGGCGTTCCGCCCCTTGCGGCGGTTGGGGGCTGGCTGTATGCCCACCTGCGGTGGGGTGTTTCCATGTGGCCACTGCAGCCGCACCAAATCAAGCGACTGGTGACGTTCGTAAACCCGAACGCCGATCCGCTGGACTCGGGATGGCAGGTGCTGCAGTCCCGCATCTCCATCGGGTCCGGCGGGCTGCTGGGGCAGGGGCTGTATCACGGAACGCAGAACCAACTGGGCTTTCTGCCGGAACAGCACACGGATTTCATTTTCTCGGTGGTCGGGGAGGAACTGGGCTTTGCCGGCGGGATCTTGCTGATCGTGCTCTTCCTGGTGCTGCTGTGGCGGATCATGGCCATCGCCGGAACGGCCAAGGACGGATACGGGGCGCTGATCGCAACCGGTGTCGCGGGGATGATCGGGTTCCACGTACTGGAGAGCCTTGGCATGACCATGGGTGTCATGCCCATGACCGGGATTCCCCTTCCGTTCATCTCGTACGGTGGTTCAGCGATGATGGCGGACATGCTGGCCGTCGGGCTGGTGCTGAACGTCGGGATGCGACGACAGAAGATCATGTTCTGATGCATATGTAGGCTTGCCATACGCCCGTGCGGGTTAGCCGTGCGGGCGTTATGTTTTCGGTTGGGTCTGGTCTGGTCTGGCATGACGTGGCCTTATCGGTTTATGCACTCCACCGTGGGATTTGATTACGTCTTCTTTGACGGCATGATACAGGACGGGAGCGTTCACCTTCTCCGTATGGACTTGAGCCGAGTCGCTCACCTGGTCATCAGTGAGCGTTCAGAATGGAGGGACTTGGACCCATGAAGAAGATGCTAGTGTTGATCGGACTCTTAGCGGTGCTTCTCACAGCTTGTTCGAGTCCGTCGCATTCTCCCGAACCCTCCTCACCTCCGTCGAATCCGACCCCTCCCCCGGTGCAGCCGCCGTCCAACCCATTAGAACGGCTCCCCGTCGCGAAGTATGTGACTCTCCAGCTTTCAAACGATTGGACCGCGTCACTTGGCACCGCCCCTGAGTCCTCCAATTGGGAGTATAAGGACGGGCAATGGAACTGCGGAGCGGTTGCGTTTAAGTGGGAGACGGGTACTCGAACACTGGCAGATCTTGATCCTACAGGGTCCTCTTCACCTCTGGCCCGCAGGCTGACCGTGCGAGGCGACACGAGAGCTTACCCTGGCCTTCTTGTACAGGGGGGCGAGGGAACGGGGATCGGGAGTTCTGGCTTCTGGTCCCTTTACGTGGGAGGGTCTGAGGCATGGGTAAGGGTGACTTGTGGTGGGCCGGTAGGAGCCGATACCTATGCCAAGATGAAGGGCATCATCGAACCGCTGCTGGAGAGCACGAAAGTGACTAACTTGGGAGAACCGGTGGAGTGATGATGTCGCCGACAGCGCTCGTTTACCACCCCAGCAGCGCGAGTTACTCTGCGAGTGAATTTCGTTTCGAACAGGAATGACGCCGCTTCCGTTTATCCTAGTAGATGATCTGTGCGAAGGAGCGGGAGACTGAGTGAAACAGGTGTACATCCTGCGTACGAATGAAGAGGACGGGGTGCTGCTGGACGCCCTGCTGGCGGAAGGTCCCGCGAACGATGAGGACCCCTCAAACCCCACCTGCCCGCGTTGCGGGTCGGACACCATGCTGGTCTACCTGTGGGACGACGACGAGTACGCGATTCTGACCGACCGGGTGGGTACCGAGCCCGATGACGAGATTGAGACCGATGAGTGGTTCCTGACCTGCCAGAATGCCAACTGCACCTACGAAGAAGCCGTCGAGCGTGTACTGAACCCCGCCGGGGCGATCCTGTTTGATCCTGAGTGGATTTTCCATCAGCTCGACGAGACCTATGCCCTCTACAGCCGAAGCTTGCCGGGCATGGAAGAACTGGTCGCCGCGCTCCAGGAGCGGATCAAACAGATCCGGACCCACAATGTGGCGGCGCTGCTATTCGAAGCGCGCTGGCAGTCCGAGGCCGCACTTACCGACGCACGCGAGTGGCTCGCCAGGTTAGCGCCCAATGCGGAGATTGTCTTTGACTATGACGACAAGCCTACCGAGGCCCAGGTCGTGGCCGTCACGGAGGACGGCGCACTGCTACTGACGAAAGCGGGGGAAATGCTGGCGGCGCCGCTCCGCGTGATGACCCGGGACCAGGTCCGTCTCAAGAAAGATAAGCCGGAGCCGGTCGACCTGAATCCCGATCCCGACCGCTTGATCGACCTCTCCGGTTTTGGCCAATACGTCGTGGTACGGGGCCAGCGACTCGAGCATAAGCACGTGGACCGGCTGGGCCAGTTCCACGTAGGCTGCCGGAACGCCGAATCGGCGGCGATCCTGGGCCTCGAGCAGGTTGTCGAGGGGTATTGGGAAGGCCGGTTCCGCCGGTCCGATATCGAAGCCCACTACGACGCCAGGGTGACGGTACAGGTCAAGGGCTACTGGCTCCGGCTCAACGGCCGGACATGGCAGCGCAAGCTACCCTGGGTGACCACATCCAACCCGGAGATCGCTGCAGCGCTGGGCCTGGCCAAAATGCCGGAGTGGCACACCGAAGGCGCCCCGACTCCCACTGTCTCGGTTCCCCGGTATTCGGGCGTCATCACGTGGGAGCAGGTCGAGGAGCAGGGCGAAGAGCGCACCTACCACTGGCCGCTGCCCACCGCACCGGAAGATCCGAGCGGGGCGTGACACCTGAAACGGTCTCAGGGATGGGGCATCTACATCGGGCCACCGACCTGACGGGACGACCGCTCATTTCTCCGGTGACCGATTGTCATAACGGAGCAGGGCGAATTGCCTGCTCCGTTATGCGTCTCACACCTCGTACTTCCGGGCCAGAGACCGCTTAATATGGCAGGCGAACCGACGGGCGCCGTCGGCGGTGCCTTTCCGACCGACCCAGCAGCGCGATTTACTCTCCAAGCGAATTTCGTTTCGAACAGAATGACGCCGCTTCCGTTTATCCTAGTAGATGATCTGTGCGAAGGAGCGGGAGACTGGGTGAAACAGGTGTACATCCTGCGGACGAATGAAGAGGACGGGGTGCTGCTGGACGCCCTGCTGGCGGAAGGTCCCGCGAACGATGAGGACCCCGCCAACCCTACCTGCCCGCGCTGCGGGTCGGACACCATGCTGGTCTATCTGTGGGACGACGACGAGTACGCGATTCTGACCGACCGGGTGGGTACCGAGCCCGATGACGAGATTGAGACCGATGAGTGGTTCCTGACCTGCCAGAATGCCAACTGCACCTACGAAGAAGCCGTCGAGCGGGTACTGAACCCCACCGGGCCGATCCTGTTTGATCCTGAGTGGATTTTCCATCAGCTCGACGAGGCCTATGCCCTATACAGCCGAAACTTGCCGGGCATGGAAAGGCTGATCGCCGCGCTCCAGGAGCGGATCAAACGGATCCGGACCCGCAATGTGGCGGCGCTGCTGAGCGAAGCGCGCTGGCGGGTCGAAGGCCAGCTTACCGACGCGCGGGAGTGGCTCGCCAGGTTAGCGCCCAATGCGGAGATTGTCCTTAACTACGACGACAAGCGCACCGAGGCCCGTGTCCTGGCCGTCACGGATGACGGCGCACTGGTACTGACGAAAGCGGGGGAAATGCTGGCGGCGCCGCTTCGTCTGCTGACCCGGGACCAGGTCGGTCTCAAGGAAGAAGATGAGCAGGAGCCGTTCGACCGGGATCCCGACTGCTTGATAGACTGCTCCGGTTTTGGCCAATACGTCGTGGTACGGGGCCAGCGACTGGAGCATCAGTACGTGGACCGGCTGGGCCAGTTCCACGTAGGCTGCCGGAACGCCGAATCGGCGGCGATCCTGGGCCTCGATAAGGTTGTCGAGGGGTATTGGGAAGGCCGGTTCCGCCGGTCCGATATCGAGGCCCACTACGACGCCAGGGTAACGGTGCGGGTCAACGGTCACTGGCTCTGGCTCGACGGCCGGACCGGGCAGCGCAAGCTGCCCTGGGTGACCACATCCGACCCGGAGATTGCTGCAGCGCTGGGCCTGAAGAAAATGCCGGAGTGGCACTACGAAGGCGCTCCGACTCCCACCGTCTCGGTTCCCCGGTATTCGGGCGTCCTCACGTGGGAGCAGGTCGAGGAGCAGGGCGAAGAGCGCACCTACCACTGGCCGCTGCCCTCCGCACCGGAAGATCCGACCGGGGCGTGAGTCCCGGAAGGCTCTCACGTGTCCACCCTCACCCCCCGGCGAAGGGTGGCAGGAACATGACCACGTCGCCGTCGACCAGGGCTCGCTCCCAGCCCCCGGCCAGGTCCAGCAACTGATCGTCCAGCACGACCTGGAAGGCCCCGCTGAACTTGCCCTCCTGGAACGCCACAGCCCCGAAGGTCGGGTAGTCCCGGGCGAGGATGCGCAGCAGCCCGTCCGCCGTGGTACCGGCCGGAAGCGTAACCGCGAGGGCGGGGAGGAGGTCAGCCAGGGCGCCCATGCTCACCACCTGCACGATCACCTCTGAATCATGGCTTCCAGCCCCAAGCCCGCCAGCGTTTCCGGCAACGGTCGTCCCGTCTGGTCCCAGCCCATGGTCTCGTAATACAGGCTGACCATCTGTTCCCAGACCGCCGCAATGTCCGCACCGCGTGCCGGACCGTCCACGGGAATGGAGCCGTACCGGAAGGACGGGCGTTCCACCGCCCGCGTGATACCGCACCGGAGGTTGAAGACCCGCAGGGCGTTGACGATTCGCTTGCCGACCTGCAGGCCCTCTTCGGTGGTCAGGTGCAAGCCGGTGGCTGCCTCCAGGGCTTGTACCATCAGGCCCATGCCGTCCACCGTAAACCGACAGACGCCTACGGTGTCCTGGAACTGCCTGTGGCCGCTGACATGGGCGTTATACCTGGCGACCTGCTGCCAGTCAAACGGGTTTGTAATGGGCTCGTAGCCGTATTGGCGGGCATCCGGGCTGCCACCTGTGTCCTGGATGGTGCCGGTGCTCGAGACGCAGGTGTCCAGCATCTCGCTCCAGACGGCCCGATGGTCATGGCCCCGGGGGGAGGCGCCCTTTTCCGTGTAGACGGCAATCTCCTGCGCCTTTCCGCCGGTGCGCTCGGCTGCGGCCTTGACGCCGTCGGAGAGCAGGGCGCCGAAGCCCCGGCGGTTGGCGACCTGCAGCAGCAAGTCCCTGGCCGCCTCGGCGTTGCCCCAGGTCAGGTCGAGGCCACCGGTGTTGGCTTTGGTGAAGATGCCCTTCGCAAAGCACTCCATGGCCCAGCCCAACACCCAGGCCGCTTCGTTGATATCCATCCCCAACCGGTCCACCAGGTTGGAGAGCATCACCACGGCGCCGGCTTCGGCCAGGCCGATGTTAGAGCCCGTGGCCGCCAGGCCTTCGTATTCCGGCTCCTCGCCGACATAGCCGGCGTATGGCCCTTCCGTCACGGTAATCAGGTGGCAGTGGTACCGCAGGGTGCAGGCCCAGCAGGGGTGGGGCTTGACCTGGAAATGGCTTCGCAGGTACTGACCATCGATTTTGGTGACCTCCGGGAACAGGTTGGTGGTCAGATTCCGGACCGGGAGGGCGCCGATTTTCTCCAACCCGGCCGACACGCCGCCCGTACCGTAGTCTGCGATGGTCCTGGTCTGGCCGGCGGCCTGGACGGTATCCTTGAACCCCTGAATGCATTCCGCCAGCGCTGCCGGGTCCTGCACGGTCACCGGCTGGTTGCCGCGGGCGACCGCCACCGCCTTCAGCCGCTTGTTCCCGAGCACGGCGCCGATGCCGTTGTGACCGGCCACATGCCCGCGGTCGCCGACCAGGGCAGCGAAGCGGACCCGGTTTTCTCCCGCTGGACCAATGGCGAAGACGCTTATTTGTTTGTGTCCGAGTTCGGCCTTGACCGCGTCTTCCACTTCCCACGTGTCCAGGCCCAGCAGGTGGCTCGCGTCCCGCAGTTCGGCCTGGCCGTCGTGAACGTAGAGGTAGACCCAGTCCGGGGCGATGCCCTGGACGATCACCCCGTCATAACCACAGGTTTTGATGTACGCTCCGAAAAACCCGTTGGCCTGCGTGGAGCACGCTCCACCGGTCATGGGTCCGCGGGTGACGGCGCTGAGCACGCCGGAACCCGGAACGCGGGTGCCGGCCAGCGGGCCGGCCGCCAGGATGACCCGGTTCTCGGGATGGTCCCAGGTGATCTCCGGGCCGACTTCGGTCAGCAGGTAATGAACACCGAGGCCGGTTCCGCCAAGCCAGTTCCGGAGCACACCCTGCCCGGGTACTTCGTCGGTCAACGTTCCGGTGTTCAAGTTTACCCGCAGGATTCGGTCCATATAGCCATGCGGCACGTTGAGGCCCCCTTCGGCTGCGAATCGTTTCGCCAGCTATGTAGTTCAAGGCTTGAAATACCTACTCCTGCTGGCAATAACCATGGATAATTTCTCTTGTTAGTCTGGTAAATACATAGAGGATTCTGTCCTACCCCGCAGAATTTAACCTCCCATATCTTTCGCATGGGGGAATCACATAGTGAAACGTTTCTTCTCCGGGTTGGCTGCTGTTATGCTGGTCGTCGCGCTTGTCGCCGGCTGCGGTGGTCAGGAGTCTCCCAAACCCAGCACCAGCACTACCCCGGCCCCGGCCCCAGTCAAAGAGTACAAGGCCGAGTTCAAACTGGGCACGCCGACGGCAGTGGACCATGTCTACACCATGGGCGCTCAGAAGTTTGCCGACCTGATCAGTGCAGGGACGAACGGCCGCATCAAGATTACCGTGTTCCCCAACGGCCAGCTGGGCAAGGGCGAACGGGAGACGCTCGAAGGGCTGCAGCAGGGGACCGTCGACATGTATGCCGGCTCCACGGGTGCCATGGGTAACTTCGTCCCGGCCTTCAACATGCTGGACGTGCCGTTCCTGTTCCGGGACTACGCCCATGTCGACAAGGTGCTGGACGGCGCCATCGGCCAGTCGCTGCTCGATGAGATGCCGAAGGCGCAGCTCCACGGCCTGGCATTCTGGGAGAACGGCTTCCGTAACCTGACGAACTCCAAGCGGGCGATCAAGACACCGGACGATGTGAAGGGCCTCAAGGTCCGGACCATGGAGAACCAGGTCCACATCGAAGCGTGGAAGGCGCTGGGCGCCACGCCGACTCCGATGACCTGGGGCGAAGTCTACGGGGCCCTGCAGCAAAAGGTAATCGATGGGCAGGAGAACCCGGTGGCCGTTATTTATACCGCCAAGCTGAACGAGGTCCAGAAATACCTGTCCATGACGCGGCACGTTTACTCGCCGGCCCTCCTCGCGATCAGTGAGCAGCGCTGGAAGGAGATGCCCAAGGCGGACCAGGACCTGTTTGTGAAGACCGCCAAGGAAGTGACGGCGTACCAGCGGTCCCTCGGGCGTGACAACGAGGCCAAGCAGCTGGCCGAGTTGAAGTCCAAGGGCATGGAAGTGATCGAGACGGTCGACACGGCCCCGTGGCAGGCGGCGCTGAAGCCGGTCTTTGACAAGTACGCCGCCCAGTACGGCGACCGCTTCAGCCAGATTCTGAACACCAAGTAAAGGGACGGGCCCGGGGTCCGCAAGGCCCCCGGGCCATTCTGTAAGGAAGTGTCGGAGTGCGCTACTTTCATCGCTTGAACGACGCCCTGGAGCGGATCGCCAGCTGGATCGTGTCGCTGTTCATGGGTGTGATCTGTCTGGTGATTTTTGCGAACGTCTTTGGCCGCTACGTGCTTCATTCCTCCCCGCCCTGGTCGGAGGAACTCGCCCGGTACATGATGGTCTGGATCAGCGCACTGGGTGCCGCTGTGGCGCTACGCCGGGGCGCCCATGTGGGCCTCGACATTGTGGTGCAGCGTTTGCCGGCCAGGACCCGGCTGGTGGCAGAAGTGACTGCTCTGCTCTTTGCCCTGGCTCTGACCGGGGTGATCGCGTTCTTTGGCTTCAAGCTGGCGGCGTTCAACATGCGGCAGCACTCGGCGGCCATGCGGATGCCCATGGGCGTGCCGTACGCCTCGGTGCCCACCGCCGGCCTCCTGATGGTGCTGGTCGTCCTGGAGCAGATCCTCACCAAACTGGGGGTGGGCGAAAAATGACGCTGATCCTGGCAGTCGCTTTCATCATCCTGCTACTCCTGGGTGAGCCGATCGCGTTCGTCATGGGCGGCTCCACGCTCATTTACCTGCTGGTGAAGGCGCGGCTCAGCTACACACTGCTGCCGCAAACCATGTTCAGCGGCATGGACTCCTTCCCGCTGATGGCGGTGCCGTTCTTCATGCTGGCGGGCGCACTCATGAACGAGGGCGGCATCACGCAGCGGCTGATCCACTTCGCCCGACTGCTGGTGGGCCACATTAAGGGCGGGCTGGGCTTCGTGAACGTGCTGGCCTCCATGCTCTTTGCGGGCATCTCCGGCTCGGCGGTGGCGGAAGCCAGCGCCATCGGCTCGATCATGATTCCGGCCATGAAAGAGCGGGGTTACGACGAGGAATTCTCCGCCGCCCTGACGGCCTCCGCGTCGACACTGGGACCGATTATTCCGCCCAGCATTCCCATGGTGCTGTACGGCGTGGCTGCCAACGTCTCCATCGGTGCGCTGTTCGTGGCGGGCGCCCTCCCTGGCCTGCTGTTAGGCCTGGCCATGATGGTGCTGGTGGCCATTTACGCCCGGAAGCGGAACTACCCGCGCGATGAGCGGGCTTCCGGGAAGGAACTGCTGGTCGGACTCAGGGATGCAGTGCTGGCGCTGCTCATGCCCGGCATCATTCTGGGTGGCATTTTGGGCGGCATCTTTACCGCGACGGAATCGGCCGCAGTGGCGGTCATCTACGCAATTGTCGTGGGCGGTTTCATCTACCGGGAGCTAAAGTGGAAGCGGATACCGGGAATCCTGCTGGAGGCCGGCATCTCGACCGCCGCCGTCATGCTGATCATCGGCATGGCCTCGTCGTTCGGCTGGGTCGTGGCCGCCGAGCAGATTCCGCAGAAGGTCGCGACGGCCATTTTCACCTTCACGCAAACGCCCTGGGTCGTGCTGCTGCTGATCAATATGTTCCTGCTCTTCGTGGGCACCTGGCTGGAGACCGCGGCGGCGCTGACCATTCTGGTGCCTGTGCTGGCGCCGATCGGTGCGCGCATCGGCCTCGACCCCGTCCATTTCGGTACGATCGTCGTACTGAACCTGGTCATTGGCCTCATGACGCCGCCAGTGGGCTCCAGCCTGTTTGTCGTCTGCTCGGTGGCCAAGATGTCGCTGGAGCGGCTTAGTAAGGCCATTTGGCCGTTCATTATCGTGGCGGTGGTGGTGCTTGCGCTGGTCACCTACGTGCCGGCCATCACCCTCTGGCTGCCCCGGATGTTCATTCACTAAGGGGGTTACGATTTTGCAGGGCAAGACCGCAATTATCACCGGCGCCGGTTCGGGCATGGGGCGGGCCACGGCCCTCCTGTTCGCCCGGGAAGGCGCCCGGGTACTGGTGGCCGACATCAACGAAGCCGCCGCCGGGGAGACGGTGGCCGCGATTGCCGAGGCCGGTGGCGAGGCGGTGGCCTTCCGGGCCGACGTGACCCGGGCCGCGGAAATCCAGGCCATGATCGAGGAGGCCGTCCGCCGCTGGGGCAAGCTCGACATCCTCATGAACAACGCCGGCATTCCGATGTCTTTCACCCCGGTGGAAGAGGTGACGGAGGCACAGTTTGACCGGCTGATGAACATCAACGTGAAAGGCGTCTTCCTGGGCGTGAAGTACGGCGCCCCGGTGATGAAGGCGCAGGGAGGCGGCGTGATCATCAACACGGCCTCCACGGCAGGTATCCGGCCCCGGCCGGGCCTGACCCCGTACAACGCCTCCAAGGGCGCCGTCATCACCATGACGAAGTCGCTGGCCCTGGAACTGGCCCCGGCGGGCATTCGGGTGAACGCCATCTGCCCGGTGGCCACCGACACGCCCATGCTGGACGGCTTCATCGGCGACCGGTTCGGCCGGGACGAGGGCCGGGAGAAGTTCCGCCAGACCATTCCCCTGGGCCGGCTCTGCACGGCGGAGGACATCGCCCAAGCGGCGCTGTACCTGGCGAAGGCGCCCATGGTCACAGGCGTTGCTCTGGAAGTGGACGGCGGACGGGACATCTAGGGTCGGAGAGACGCCGCGGGTCGCGAAAACAAAACGGGGAAGGCCATGGTTGGCCTTCCCCGTGTGTATTTGGCGCCTCAGTCGTCAGCCGCCCCCGCCACGCAAAAATTCTGCGCAGCCTCCGAAGTTGCAGCGACCGGCGTCAGCAGCCGCCGGAAAATCTCGGCGACCGGCACGATATCGTTAATCTCCCCGACCCGGGGGCCGCAGAAGACCAGGCCGTTCTCGGCATCGCCCTTCTGGGACCGGTTCAGGGCGGTGTATATGCAGTGGGCCACCGCGTGATTCTCACGGTGCTGGCAGAACTTGAGGCACAGCGTGCAGTTCACGCCTTCCTGGTCCAGCGTGGGCAGGAGGTCCGCCGTGTGCGGGACGATGGCCCGGGAGGCCATGCCCGTGGGACTCCAGTACTCCACCTGGCTGCCGACCGCATTCACCCAGGCCTGCTTCATGGCGTCCGACGCCGACGACTCATTCGTGCAGGCGAAGCGGATGCCCATCTGGACGCCATCGGCGCCCATGGCCAGGGCCCGGTCGATATCTTCACGGTGCAAAATGCCGCCGGCGGCGATCACCGGACCCGTGAAGTTGTTATCTCGCAGCGTTTTCAGCACCGGCGGGAACAGGTCCCAGGTGCTGATGTTGGGGTCCTCGGGACCCAGGTGGCCGCCGGCCTGGCCGCTCTCGACCACAATGGCCGTAATGCCTTCGGTCCGGGCCGCGATGCGGGCCGCCTTCTCCGAAGAGATGATGCAGACGCCCGGTATGCCCGCCTGGGCGAGCTTTTTGAACGGGCCGCGGGCAAAACCCGCCCCGATGGTGACAAAGTCAACACGTTCTTCTATGCACATGTCCAGCAGCCGGTCGAAGATCATGCCGGCGAACATCAGATTGACGCCAAACACGCCTTCCGGGCTTAGTTCCCGGGCATGGCGGATGTGACGGCGCAGCTCCTCCGGCGGGATGCCCATGCCCCCGATGGTGCCCACGCCGCCTTCGTTCGCGACCGCGGCCACCAGATCGGCCAGCGAGACCCGGATGGACATGCCCCCCTGGACGATGCAGTATCGTGCGGTCTTATCCCCGATGGTAAGGGTTGGCAGTGTCATGCGCTGTTCCTCCACGGTTTTAGGCTTAGATGATACTCTAACACCGTTAGGGCCTGGTAATAAGAGCAACCGACGACATTGGACCGCCTGGACCATGAAGATGGACCTGCAGGCAGACCCGCCTGTGCCTCGCGGATAGTCCCAGTCTACGCGCGACTAGCCCCGCACTTTAGACTGGTTGAGCTAACGGGCTATCGTGGTAAACTATTGGCGACGAAGGGGTGATGAAGATGACCGCCACGATTCGCCTGACGACCGCCGAGCACATCCGGCGGCCGGAGTTCCAAGTCCGGCTGCAGGTGGACCGGCGCAACCAGCGATTGAAGGTGCTGGCTTACCGGTACGCCGAAGTTGCCCCGCTCGCCGACTGCCTTGTCGAGACCGCTCGGGTCCACGGACTCGGAAAAATCGTGCTCTGTGCCCGGGACAGCGACTGGGATGCGTTCCTCTCCCGGGGGTTCGCCCTGGAAGGGCGGCTGGACCGGTTCTACAACGGGGCGCCGGGCTGCTACATGGCCTACTTTCTGGACGGCGACCGGCTCTGCAGTGGGCGGCACGAGCAGCATCAGGAGATTCTGGAGGGCGTGCTGGGGCAACCGATCGCCCCGGCCGGCGACCTGCCGGCGGGCTACGCGCTGGTGACGGCGGACGCGGCCATGGCAGACGAACTGGCCACGGTGTACGACCAGGTTTTTGCGTCCTATCCCTCGCCGCTTACGGACGGAGCGTATGTCCGCGAGTTGATGGCCTCCGGGGAGGGGCTTTTCCTGGCGGTGACGTCTGAAGGTCGTATCGTCAGTGCTGCCGCGGCTGAGATCGAACGGGCCGACGGAAACGCCGAACTGACCAACTGCGCCACGCTGCCGGATTATCGGGGCGAAGGGCTCATGGCCGTGTTGATCGAGGCGCTCGAACGGGCGAATCATGGGGCCACCTGCCTCTACAGCATGGCCCGCGCCTGCTCTTTCGGCATGAATCTGGTGCTGCACCGGGCGGGGTACACCTTCCGGGGGCGACTCATCAGCCACGCGTCGATCGACGGCCGGTTCGAAGACCTGAACCTGTGGGAGCACCCCGGCGGCGCTCCTGCATCGGGAAGTGAATAACATGGCACATGAAGTGCGGGCGAACCTCGCCGACCTGGCGGCCCTGGCCAAGGCGCTGCAGGACCTTCAGTGGTACACCGGTGAGGGCGGATATCGCCTGGCCGGCGTGACCGTGGAGCAGTCCATGGCGGTTTGGTCCCTGGAGCCCAAGCCGGTCGCCCCGGCTGCTACAAAAGGGGAGGGGCCTCCCCCCGAGCGCCGCCGGATGGTGGAGCCCGGCGACCTGGTCCTCGTGGAGACGAAGGCGCAGCAAATGGCCCGGCGTCTTGGCGACGCCGGGCCGGATGGCGTGGAGGGGACTGTCTTCCGGGTGCTGACCCGGGGTCCGCACCCCCACGGCATGAAAGTCGAACTCCGGGACAGAACCGTGGGTCGGATCAAAAAGAACCTGACGGTGCCCGGGGCGGGGGAGCCCAGCGGGCGCTAAACCCGGTGAAGCACGTACCGCCTGCTCCCGCCGGCGTGCCGCCGCTGGATGAGGCCGTAGCCGATCGAGCCGAGAATCAGCAAGCCGGTGAAGCCCAGGAAGACGGGGCTGGGGCCGTTCGTTGCCACAGCGAACTGAACTTCCACCGGCGTGGCCTGACCGTGTTCGTCCCAGATTTCCAGCCGGGCCGTCCAGTTGCCGGGTGTGTACAGCCGGGCTTGGCCGCGCGCGAAAAACGTCCCGTTGCCGTGTTCGTGAGGGGCGGCTTCGCCGGCCGGTGCCGCGGCAGGCGGGGTACTGGTCTGCGCGCCCATGCCGGGCATGTCGTTCATGGCGGCCTGGGGGCTGCCCGTCCCGTGACCATGCTCGTCCGTCGGGATGGCACCCAAGACCACCAGGTTTCGCATGGGCACCTGGACGACGTCGCCGCGTGGGCCGGTCAACCGGAGACCCACGGCGTGAGCCGACGGCTTGCCCTCCACCTCGACGGTAATCTGGTTGGTGCCGACCCGGACCTGCTGAGAATTGTTGTGAACGGAGATGCGGTAAGGACCCGCCTGCACGGCCGCAACCAGCGGGAGCGATCCGCCCGCATAAGCCGGCGCCGCGAGGCTCAGCAGCAGGAGCAGGGCAATCGGAATGGTGGTGAGACGCATGGCGCTCTCCTTCCGGTGAACAAGCGAATATGACCTAAATATAGCATTTGCTCATGGAGAATTCATGAAGCCAACGATGACCGCCATGAAAAGCCACATGGTTTCGCACACACTTTCTCCACACAAAGGCGTTAAACTAAACCCAAATGTTGCAAAAAACAATCAGGAGGGTTCGTGTCATGAAAGCGATTCACTGGGTTACAGCGGGGATTGCGGCCCTTACGCTCGCCTTGCTGGCTGGCTGCTCTGCCAGCGGCCAGCCGCCCCAGACCGTCAACCTGACCGCTCAGAACCTGACCTACGGCACGAAAAGCATCACCGTGACCAGGGGCACGCCGGTGAAGCTTGTCTTCCAGAACAGCGACAGCCAGCTGCACGATTTCTCGATCGACAAGATTCCCGCCAAGGTCAAAGAGGAGCATAGCGACATGCACGACATGGGCGGCAAGAAACCGGACGTGCACGTAAGCGTGGACGCCGGCAAGAGCGGCGAAGTCCAGTTCACGCCCACGGAAAAAGGGACGTACACGTTTTACTGTACCGTGGCCGGGCACAAGGACGCCGGGATGCAGGGGACGCTCATCGTCCAGTAGGACCTGGTTGCTCCCCGGCGCAAAGCCGTTCCAGAAGCTGAACGTGGAGCGTGGCATAGGCATGCTGCCGCTGGTGGACGTATACGCCGGCCGCAAAGAACACTGCGCCGATCGCCCAGGCCGACATCCAGAACCAATGAGGCAGGTGTTTGATCGCCTGCTGAATCATGGGCACGAAGAGCAGGCCCAGCAGGGGAATACCGGAGAGCGTCGCGGGAATCATCCCGATGCCGCTCTCCTCTTTTTTTGCCCAGGCCAGCAGCAGGTGGCGCTCGGACGGGTCCAGTTTGGCGTAGTATTCGGCGATCACCCGGACGTGGTTCAACTCCGGAATTTTGCCTGCGGGCGGGTCTGGCCAATTGCGCCGCAGCTTCAGGTAGAATGCGTGGACATCGCCCTGCAACAGGGTCGACACCTCCTCACGGCTAGTATGGAACTGAAGTCAGGCGGTGAATTCGTTTCAGGTACGGAGAAAAATGGGACTTGCACGTGGTGGAATTTTATGGGACTATAGGGCTAACTCGTCTGGTGGCGGGAGGGTCGGAATGGCCGAAACGATTGTGGCCCGAGTGGTCTCCAAGTGGCGGGGATTGCTGGTTTACGCCTTGCTGTACGGTGCGGCTGGGTTTGTCTCCGACGTGATTTACTACCGTGCCCACACCACGCCGCTCAAACTGTACGCCATTTTTCTCCAGGCTTCGCTCTCATTTTACGCACTCTGGGGGCAGTGGCAGTTGCTCTCCATGGACCGGGATGGGGACGAGGGCTGGCCACCTTTCTGGAAATAACGCAAGAGCGCCCACCCGGCAATCGGGTGAGCGCTCTTCCTTTGGGTCGCCGCTCATTCGGAGAGATCCTCGACAAGGGCCTCGTACTCCACCCCGCCGATGGTCAGCCGGAGCATCCGGGCCCGAACGCGGGCCTCAGGCGCTCCAGCCCCGATGGCGACGGAGGCCGGCGGTTGGACTGCCTGCCTGGCGATTTGCTCGGCGATTTCCTGCTCCACCTGCTCCGGTCGGCGGCGCGCGTCCCGTTCCAGGTACCGCCGGACCTGGGCCAGGCGGCGCCGCTCGGACCAGACGATTCCTTGTGCGCTGGCCAGGTCCACCTCCTGGAACTTGAGCGCATCGCCGGCGCGGAGTTGGGCGGCAACGGCCAGGTCCGAATAGACGGCTACGGCAATCTGGGTGTACCCGCCGGTGGTCTGCCGGTTGCCCAGCAGCAGGATCGGCAGGCCGTTTGCCGGCACCTGGACGCTGCCGGGCGCCAGCGGCTCGGAGAGCACATCGGGGGAACCCGCGTGGACCAACTTTTGCCCTTGCAGCCGCAGGCCCTGCCGGTCGGAGTTGGTCCCAATTACGTACTCTCCGCCGCAGAGAGCGGCCAGAGCGTCGGGCGCAAAAGCGGCGGCATGAGGACCCGCGATCACCCGGACTGTCGCCCGGCCCGTGTATGCCGGCACGGCATCCGCCGGAACGGCCCGGCCTGCCAGGTCGGCGGGCGGAAGCACCGGCAGTCCCGTGGGCAGAAAGTCGCCGGCCATCAGTTGCCGCCCCAGCGGGCCGATTTTGCCGAACAGGTCTTCCGAAAGGCTGCCCAGCACGGGCGGCAGGTCGATGCCACCGGCGACACAGAGGTAGCTGCGGCAGCCCACCGGAGCCGCACCGATGCGGAGCCGGTCGCCGGGCGTGGCCAGCAAGGCCGTCCAGAAAGGCACCGACCGGGGCGACGAGCCGTCGCCCGGGATCAGTTCAGCCGGGGCGGGGGCCCCCGTGAGCGCGAACGCCACGGGGCCGGTAAACTCCAGTTCCGGTCCGGTCAGCGTAATCTCCAGGCCCGCGGTGCGGGCCCGGTTGCCCAGGAGCCAGTTGCCGACCATGAGCGAGGGGAAATCGGCCGCCCCGGCCACGGGCACGCCGTAGCGCATGTAGCCCCGGCGCCCCAGGTCCTGAATGGTGGTAGCCATGCCGGGTTCGATGATCCGCAGGCCGGTCCGGCCGTCGCCGCCACCCGGACGAGCAGGTGCGGTCACAGGCTCAACTCCGGCGAGCGCCTCCGGCGCCACTGGTACGAAGTGGATCAGATCGCCTGGCTCCAGCATCGCCGGTGGCGTATGCTCCGCGTCGAAAAGCCGGACCGGAGTCCGGCCGATCAACTGCCAGCCCCCCGGGCTGGGCGTCGGGTAGATTCCGGTCTGGTCGTTCCCGATGCCCACGCTGCCGCCCGGCACTTTGACCCGGGGATCGGCCAGCCGCGGCGTGTGAATGGCCGGGTCCAGCCCGCCCAGGTAGGGAAAGCCCGGGCTGAATCCCAGGGCGTAGACCCGATACGCACCCGACGAATGGCGCCGGACGACCTCCGCGGCGGTCAAGCGAGCATGATCCGCCACGGCATCGAGGTCAGGACCGAAATCCCCGCCGTAGCAGACGGGGATCTCCACCGTGCGGGCTGCAGGAGGCGCCACCGGCCCTTGCAGGGTCCCCCGGACCATCTCCTCCAGCTGGTCCAGCCGAATGCGCAGCGGATCGTATTCAATCAGCAGGCAGTGGTACGAGCCGGTTACTTCCACCAGCGCCGGATGGGGATTCGCCCGCAGAGCGGCGGAGAGCGCCAGCACGTGGTCGTTCACTGCCGGGTCGATTCCATCACCCAGGTAGAGCAACACCGAGCGGTCGCCGCACGGCGCGAAACGCAGGCCATCGGTCAAAGCGCGATCATCTCCAGTGGTGACATCCTTGGGTTCAAGTCCGGCCGGTCGGCGCCAGGTATGCGAGCCCCGCGGCCAGTGGCGTCAGCTTCAGGGAAAAATCACGGAGCAGCGCCGTATTATCGACCGGTTCTTCCATCAGAATAAAGTCAACCGCAGCGGGGGAGAGCGGCGGCGTGGGCAGGAGCGCCATCGGCACCGTGGCCAGCTTCATAAACCAGACCGGGTGATGCACCAGCGGCTTGCGCTTGCCCATGGCCGAGAGCATGGTCCGGATGATTTCGTCCATGGTCAGCGCTTCCGGTCCGCCGATCTCGTAGGTCTGATTGATGGCCCGGCTCGAACCGACGCTGGCGGCTACCGCTTCCGCCAGGTCGTCCACGAACACCGGCTGGACTTTTCCCTGGCCGTCGCCGATCACCGGAATAAACGGCAGCAATCGGGCGAAGGCCACAAACTTATTGAGACTGCGGTCCTCCGGCCCATAGACCCACGAGGGCCGGAAGACCGTGTAGGGAATGCCGGATCCCCGCACCGCCGCTTCGGCCTTCAACTTGGCCAGGAACCAGGGAGCGGTCTGCCCGGCGCGGGTACCGGCGCCGCTCATATATAGGAAGCGTTTGACGCCGGCTGCTCGTGCCGCCTCCACCTGGCGTATGGTACCCTCTCCGTCTACCGCCATATAGGTGTAACCCTTCCGAGGATTCTCCACCGGGTGATTTGGGAACTGGACGGTGCTAACCACCACGTCGATTCCGGCCATGGCTTGTCGGAGGGAGGCCGGGTCGGCAATGTCTCCGGGACGCACCTCCACGCCGGGAACTGCCGGAGTACGACCCGGCTTGCGGGACATGACGACGACATCGTGCCCTTTGGACAGGAGCCGCTTGACGACGTGAGAACCGATAAAACCCGTCCCGCCGGTAACCAGGACAACAGCCACTCTTATCCCTCGCTTTCGTTTCAAGCATACCAAGGGCGCTCCGAAAAGTCACGCAGGCCATACCCCCACCCGTATCATGGTGCGGCGGAGGAACGTCAAATAGCATGTAGGAATCCGGGAAATTACGGAGGTGTTCGGTATGGAGTTTCAGGTTAGCGTGACCACAGCCAAGTCGCCCGGCGAGGCGGTCAAGGCAGTGGAGGCGGCGCTTGCGGAGCGTAAGTTCAGCGTGCTCTGGCATCTGAACGTGAACCGGCAGCTAGGGGAGAAGGGGTTCTCCCTCGGTCACGAAGTGCATATTCTCGAAGTCTGCAGCGCGCCGCGGGCCAAGCAGGCAATCGACATGAATCCCGAAGTGGCCTACTTCCTGCCCTGCAAAATCATCGTGAAGAATGACGGTGGTCAGACGCAGATCGGCCTGCTCAAGCCAACCGCGTTGATGGGCCTCCTGGGTGACGAGCAACTCCAAGCGGCCGGCCAAGAGGTGGAAGACGTGCTGTTGGAGGCGGTGCAGGCAGCCCAATGAATTGGCTGGTAATCATCCTCGCGTTATTCCTCGGACTGGTTGTGGCCAGGCGCATCTGGGCCCGGCGGGGGGTGGCCAATGTTTCCGTGCACGAGGTGCATGACCGCCTGCAGGCCCGAGACCGGCTGGTGCTTGTGGATGTGCGTGAGCCCCACGAGTTTAAGGCCGGACACATTCGCGGCGCCGTCAACATTCCGCTGGGCGCCCTGGCACAAGGCGTCCAGCACCTCGACAAGGGCGGGGAGATTCTCCTGGTCTGTCAGAGCGGCAACCGGAGCATTACGGCTTACCTCCGGCTGAAGGCCATGGGCTTCACGGGCGTGAAGAACGTGGAAGGCGGCATGCTCCGCTGGGCCTGGGACAAAGTATAACAGCCTGCCACGATGACAGCCTGCCACGATGACAGCCTGCCACAATGACAGCCTGCCACGATGACAGCCTGCCACAATGACAGCCTGCCACGATGACAGCCTGCCACGATGACAGCCTGCCACGATGACAGCCTGCCACGATGACAGCCTGCCACAATAAAGCCCACCCCGTTTCCCTGACAAGGTAGACGGGGTGGGCTTTGGCACTTTCACCCCAAATGGCCATGTGCACAGATGGTCGAAAGCGATCTGGTCATTTTTGTGGTTAGTTAGCGCCATTTACAATTTGCGGTGCTGAATGAGTTTCCTCCAGTATAGGCCTAAGTTCCGGCGATTCGTGGGTATCGCGGCCATTCTTAGATACGGGGTACCGTATGCGCTAACGGGGCGAGGCCGTCCGCAATACCCTGACTGAGAGAATGGGTCGAAATGTCGGTGAAACTCCGAAAGACTGACCTCCAGCAGCGAATTTCGGCCACCAGCACCTGAGAAACCTGAGAAAGGTAAGCGTAGCATGAGGATGTCCCTTCGCCTCGTCGGAAAAACATACCAGAAAGGAGGTGCAAGCGAAATGTCTAGCAAGATGCTGAAGACGTTGCTTCTGGTGGGGCTCGCTCTTGTGGTCACTCTTTCTGCGGGCGTTAGTTTCGCTTACACCTACAAGACGAAGGCTGCGATTCCAGAGTATCTGGGCTCCCAGGCGTGCCTTGGTTGCCACACTGACAAGTGGGCCAGCTGGGAACCGTCCGGTCACGCGCAGATGCTGGTCGCGATCAACTCGCCCAGCGACCTGCCGGCTCCGGTGTCCGCGGCTCCGGCTGAACTCCAGGCCGAACTGCTGAAGGCAGAGTTCATCATCACCCAAAAGAGCTTCGCGGCACGCGACGCATCCGGTCAGTTGAAGTACTTGGGTGTCACCTGGGATCCCGTTTTGCAGATCTACAAGGCTGCTGCTCCCGGTCGCAACTACAGCACCGAATGCGCCGGCTGCCACACCACGAACGGCGCCAGCGACAAGGTCTCCACCACCTGGACCGAGCCCGGCATCGGCTGTGAAGCCTGCCACGGTCCCGGCCGTGACCATGTTGTGGGCAAGGGCGACAAGTCCAAGATCGTCGTCAACAACAGCGCTGACACCTGTGGCCAGTGCCACGGCGGCAACAGCAAGAAGACGAATGCCAACATGATGATCGACGGCACCCGGTGGGTAGTCGGTTATCGGCCCGGCATGAAGCTGAGTGACGTTGTCGGTCTGCAGCTCACGCCGGTCGATCCGACCAAGCCTGCGCCGGATTCCAGCTCTGTCCACCTGCGTAACTACAATATGTGGGCGGCTTCGGCGCATGGCAATTCCATGAAGGCTGTGCTCGCTTATTCGCCCAACGGCAAGCCGAATCCCGAGTGCTTGAAGTGCCACTCGGCCGACGTCGTCGTAGCAGCGGCTAAGGGCAAGACGGCCGACATCTCCCATCCGGAGACGCTGGAGCCTCTGACCTGCACGGCTTGCCATGACCCACACGGCGGCCAGGATCACCAACTCCGGCTCGAGCCCGAGAAGCTGTGCGTCTCGTGCCACGCTAACGAGGCCGTCGCCCCCGGAAAGCCTGCGAAGGCCGGCAGTAGCGTGTACGAGTCCAACGAAGCTGCTCTGAAGGGCTACGGCGCCATCGGCATCAAGGAGACGGAGAGCTTCCACTCCGAATTCACCTGCGTGGAATGCCATATGACCCAGGGCAACCACCTGTTCAAGGTCATTCGGCCGGACGCTCCCGAGCTCGAGGCTACCCGCGCCGATACCTGCACGACCTGCCATAAGGACTCTACCAAGGATGTCCGGGCAGCGTATCTGCAGCAGTGGCAGGGTATGTTCGACGCCAAGATGCCCGCCCTGCAGGCCGACCTGAAGCTGATCGGCGACGCTCTCAAGGCGGACCCGAAGGTTCTCAGCGCCGACCTCAAGGCGAAGTACGACGTCAGCAAGACCAACCTGTCCATCATTAACAACGACGGTTCCCATGGCGCTCATAACTTTGAGTATGCCATGAAGATCATGGGCCAGGCCCAGAAGGACCTGGCCGCCGTCAAAGCCAGTCTGCCCAAGTAAACAGGCTGAGGCATCACGGGGCGGAGGGGGCATAGCCCCCTCCGCTCTTGGCTACCTCATAAGGAGCGAGCACAAAGCCCGCGATAGACGCATTTCATTGCGCAAGCCTTCTCATCATTTTACTAGCTAGTAAGTGTCATTCGCTTTTAGCTCCACGGAATATGTCGTTAGGGTATGGAAAGGAGTTCGTTTGGTATCAGAGAGGTTTAACCACATACTATATACCCCGTATCGTATGATAACGCGGCACGAGCCAGCCAGAGCCAGATAGGAGGAGATAGGAAGAGATAATTGATCGTAACTACCAATAACGAGGCGTCATGCCGGAATAAGCCCGGTTGGTTCCTGAGAAACCTGAGAGTAAGATGTGGGTAACATGAGAGTAAGATGTGAACTTCGAGCGGTTCGCAAGCCTTCATACAACCCGAGCATATGTCCTCACTCGTGAAAGTTGTCACATGAGAGCCGCTGATAGGCCGCATTAGCAAGAATTTTAGGGGTGGAGGAGGGCGCCGGAATGAAAGTAATTCGACCTGCCCGCACCAGTTTGTCGGCCATCCTCGGCGGAATCGTCCTGGTGATGGCCGGGATGCTGCTGAGTGCCGGCACGGTTCGGGCGGAGTCCATCCCCAAGCAGTTGGCAGTTCCTGGCAAGCCGGAAGGGAACGCTGCCTGCCTGGAGTGTCACGTCAAGGCGGATCACATGACCCGGGGCGGTAAGGACATTTCGGTCCAAGTCGACGGCAAAGCGTTCGACGAATCGGTCCACGGGATTCTCTCCTGTGTCCGGTGTCACGCCGAGGCAGCGGGGCCGGAACACGCAAAGGATCCGAAGAAGCCGCTGCCCGTTCCCCCGGCCGATACCCGGGAGCGGAAGGCCTTCCAGTCGGCGGAGTGCGTGAAGTGCCACGCCGGCGTGTATGAGCAGAGCTATAACCTGAGCCTCCACGGCGTTGCCGCCAAGCACGGCGACATCCGGGCGGCCACCTGCGTGGACTGCCACGGTGTCCATAACGTCTTGCCGGCCCGCAACCCCGACTCTTCGGTCGCCAAGGAGCATCTGGTGCAGACCTGCGGCCAGAGCGGCTGCCACCAGAATGCGCCGGCGAGCTTTGCTAACGGCAAGGAGCACTTTGTGCCGGCCCAGGCCGAGACTTCGGGCTGGCTGCACACCATTTACAGTCTCTTCATGGGCCTGATCATGTTCGACGTAATGAAGGACGGCCCGATTGTCATGTTTGAATTGCTTCGGCGGTTGCAGCAGCACTAGGGGGATAGCGATATGAGCTCTTCGAAGCCGGTTTATTACCAGCGCTGGAACCTGCAGCACCGTCTGCAGCACATAACCCTCGTGATCTCCATGATCGGTCTCCTCTGGAGCGGTCTGGCGATCAAGTTCCACTATACGGCATGGGCGCAGTTTACCTTCCGGTTCTTTAGCGGGTTCCACGCTACGCTGATCGTCCACAAACTCTCGGCCACGCTGCTGATTGTCGTGGCGGTCTGGCACCTGGCTTTCCTCTTGAAGAACTGGGACCCAAACTGGAAGAAGTGGGCCATGATGCCGACCCTGAACGACTTCAGGGATGCCGGCCATCACATGCAGTACCTCCTCCAGAAGCGGACCAAGCCGCCGGAGTACGACCGGTACACGTACCTTGAGAAGTTTGAATACCTGGCGATCTTCTGGGGCATGGTGGCCATGGGCGCCACCGGCCTCTCCCTCTGGTTCCCGGAGATTGCGGGCCATCTCGTTCCGCGGTCCTTCCTGGATGCCTTCCGGATCGTCCACGCCAACGAAGCGGTCGTCGCCATCATTACCCTGGCATACGGCCACTTCTTCACGGCACACCTGAACCCGGGGGTCTTCCCGTCCAGCCCGGTGTGGTACAACGGCAAACTCCCGCTGGAGCACATGCTTGAGGAGCATCCGCTGGAGTATCAGCGCCTGGTGGAAAAGGGCGAGTTGCCCCTGATCGAACGTCACGAACACAAGCTTCCCTTCTGGCGCAAAGGGCTTGCGGCAATCGAACTGATCATCTACTCCGCTGTCTTTTATTACTTGCTGATCACGTTCCTACCGAAGGCCATCGCGTAAAGGGGGAGGCACCGTGAAGCGGAGAATCAACTGGGCCATACCGGGCCTCTTCGCCATGATTCTGATTATCGTGGCTGTCGCCACGGCCCAGAGTCTGTCGCAGGTCGACACCGCCCCTGCCAAGTTGGCCAGTGATTGCGGCTCCTGCCACGGGATGGACAAGCAAGTCCAGTCCTGGCAGCACTCAGCGCACAAAGATGCGGCTTGCACGGCCTGCCACGCCGACCCCGGCGCTCTGGGCTGGGCGCGGGCAAAGTACGACCACCTGAAGATGACATTTACCGCCAAGGCGCAAGACGTTGACCTCGCCAAGATCGCCACCGACGTGCCCAACGAGCGTTGCATCGCCTGCCATGCCCGGCAAATGCCGTGGGTCATGCAGGACCTGAAGCCGGCCAAGCTCGATGAAAAGGGCGATCCGATCCGGTCCGATAAGGCAAACCTGGAGTTCCTCCCGGCCGTCGCCGGTCACGATGTCCACCTGTCGGGGAAGGATTCCCTCAAGTGTATCGACTGCCACTTTAATGCCAGCCACGGCCCGGCCGACCAGCCGGACAAGATCGATGCCTGGCATAAGGCCTGCCTGGACTGCCACGCCAAGGAAAAAGTGACCTTGACGGTCCGGAACGCCATTTCCTGTTCGGCCTGCCACGTGAACCTCGACAAGGTGGCACCGCCCGACCACCAGACCGCTGAATTCCGTGCGAGCCACGGCAAAACGGCCAACACGAGCGATGCCAACTGCCAGCAATGCCACCTGAACCCCGGCCTTACCGGCAAGACCGCCATGGGGCCGCATGGACTCCAGCCCGTGGTCCGGTTAACCCCGGTCGCCGGCGCCACGACCGTGGCTTCCGCTGACGGCAAGTTCCCGCCGATTCCGCAGATTCCGGCCGGCGTCCTGACGGCAGGTCCGGACGTGAAGGATGCCTGCGCTTCCTGCCACGGCATCACCATGCCGCATCCAAAGGAGTACCTGACAAGCCATGCAGAGGGCTTCAAGGATACGCCGGAACTGTGCGCCACGTGCCATGGCACCAAGGATCAGGGCTTTAACATGACTTTCTCGGGCAACCCGCGGGCGATTGCCACCACGGACAAGACCTGCACCGAGTGCCATGGACAGCCCATGCCGCATCCGGAATCCTGGCTGGGCGGCGGGCACCAGGCGGCTGCGGAGAACGCGCCGCAGACCTGTGAGCAGTGCCATTCTGCCAAGAACAAGGCGAACCCGACTTCGGATCACTCCTCGCCGCAGTACTGCCTGAACTGCCATCTGACCCAGTTCAGACACCCGGCCGGTTTCACCGGTACCCACGGGAAGCAACTGGCCAATTATGGCGGCAACCAGAACGCAGCCGGCTGCACGCAGTGCCATACCGCCACCGTCAACAGCTGTGCCCGTTGCCACACCAACGGCGTCGGCAACAAGCAGGCTTGGCATCCGGCAAACTGGGTAGGCGATCACAAGGCCACGCTGGCGGCCTTTAAGAACAACCCGTCGGCGGCGGGCTGCACCACTTGCCACAGCACCACCAGTAACAGCGGCAGCAGCATCACCAGTTGCACCGAGTGCCACAAGTCCGGCAGCAGCTTCCAGCAGCAGTGGCATCCGACTGATTGGGTCGGTTCCCATAAAAACTCCCTGGCCTCCTACAACGGCAACCCGTCCGCGGCTGGGTGCACGCAGTGCCACAGCCTGACGGACAAGAACGCCCCCATCACCTCCTGTGCGGTATGCCATACGAGTGGCGCTGGCGCCAAGCAACAGTGGCATCCGAATCTCTGGTTCGTTTCCCACGCTCGCACCACGAACGCCTCGAATGAGGCCGCATGCCTTACATGTCATAGCTACATCCAACCCAAGTGCTCGCAGTGCCATTCGAAGCGCTAGTCGCACGGAAGGCCCATTCCCGTCGTTTACAGGACGACGGTTGGGAAATATTTCCATCAGGGAAGGAGGTGCTGAGAAATGAGCAAGAAGGCGTTAAAGGTTGCACTGCTGTTGGGTCTGGTTCTGCTCGTCGTTCTTAGTGCCGGTACAGTCATGGCTATCACATTTGGTAGCGTGAAGAAGCCGTTGCCGGAGTACGTTGGGTCCAAGGCCTGCCTGGGCTGCCACAGTGACCGGTATGTTTCGTGGGTCGGTTCCGGCCATGGTACCATGCTGACTGCGATCACGGGTCCGGATGTTCTGCCGGGCGACATCAACGCTACCACCCCCGAGCTTAAGGCCGAACTGCAGAAGGCAGACTTTGTTGTCGCCGGACAGCGTTTCTTGGCACGCAACGGAACCACGGGCGAGATGACGTATCTGAATGTAGTCTGGAACCCGACCGCGCAGGCTTATCAGCCGACCAAGGGTGGCAGCAGCTGGAGCCAGGGCTGCGCCGGTTGCCACAGCACGAACTATGACAAGAAGACCATGCAGTTCTCCGACGCGGGGATCGGCTGCGAAGCTTGCCATGGCCCGGGCCGGGATCACATTGCCGGCAAGGGCGACGTCGCCAAGGTCGTCAAGAGTACCAGCTCCGACGTCTGTGGTCAGTGCCATGGCGGCGGCAAGATGCTCGACGGGACCGGCTGGGTCAGCGGCTATCGCCCCAACATGAAGCTGGCTGACGTCTCGGGCATCAAGATGGCGGATGCTGTTGATCTGGCCGGCGTCGTGCCCAGTTCTGCCCTGCATCTGCGGCAGTATCCGATGTGGCTCGCTTCTGGCCACGGCCCGAAGGCTGTTTCGGACCTAAAGTCGAACGACCATGCCTCCGGCAACTGCTATGCGTGCCACACCCAGGAAGCCTTCTCGGCCAAGCAGGCGAAGAAGCCGTTCACGCTTGACAAGAATGCTGACTACGTGGCCATCTCTTGTGTTGTCTGCCACCGGCCGCACAGCACGGGCTTCGCGATGGATGAGAAGACGCTGTGCATCACCTGCCACAACGGCGGCATCGCCGACGGCGGCAGCCTGAAGCCCGGGTCCGTGTCTCACCATCCGATGAAGGAATTCTTCGCTGGTTTCGGCGCTGCCGGCGGCATGACCTCCAAGGGCAACGTCCACAAGGAACTCACTTGCCAGGAATGCCACATGACCGAAGGCAACCACCTGTTCAAGGTCATCCAGCCCAAGGACGTTCTGGACAGCAACCGTGTGGATACCTGCACGACCTGCCATAAGGACTCTTCCAAGGACGTCCGCCAGGCCTACCTCGACATGTGGCAGAACAGCACGAAGAGCCGGATCGACACCCTGAACGCTGACATCGCCGCGATCGACGCAGCTGTCAAGGCGGGTGCGACTCTCTCCGCCGACCAGAAGCTGCAGGTCGACACCGCTCGTACCAATGTCAGCTTCGTAACTGCCGACGGCTCCACGGGCGCCCACAACTTCGACTACGCAACTCGTATCCTCTCTGCCGCTCAGAAGGATATCAACGCCGTCAAGGCCGCTGTGGTGAAGTAGGACTCCAAACAAGAAAACCCCCGGGAAACCGGCAGGGTTGTAGCATCAGAGTGCATTGAAACCATTGAAACGCGCGACATTGAATCGGCACCCCGCTTGGGGTGCCGATTCGACCTTTGACCACAGGCTGTACCGTATTCGGCGTAACGTGGCCAGCATGTCCTTGGAAG
>DASXVX010000079.1:0-19505 GCA_036504075.1 Symbiobacteriaceae bacterium
TCGTGGCAAACGCCAAGCGGATGGCCAAGTTGGCCCTTCCGGCGGTCGCCTAATCCCCTTTTCTTGCCCCGACACAGCCCCAAAATGACAATACCCCCTGTCTGCAGCGCAGACAGGGGGTATTTTGCAGTGGTCTCCCGGCAACGGCGGGCCGCTTTTTCGTGCGCATCTGGTCGAATACTGACGACTTGTTTCAAACAAAAATGGCAGGTTTTGCCTGAACGGACACCGAAAGGAATCCGCAATGGAGGTGGTTGAGTTGGCAATCGAACATGAACTGGTCGGCGCAAACCTGATCGTCCGGCTGAACGGGGAACTGGACCTGGTCGAGGCCGCCGCCTTCAAGCGGCTGGTGGACGACCTGCTGGACCGCCGCAAAGTCCGGAATTTGTACGTAAACCTGGCGCAGGTCACGTTTGTGGACAGCTCGTTCCTGGGGGCGTTGCTGGGGCGTTACCGCCGCATCAACACCCAGGGCGGGCGTATGGGCATCATCCGGACACCGGGGCCGGTGCGGCCGACCCTTGAGCTGTCCGGCGTCTTCCGGATGATGGCCGAGTACGGCTCCGAGCAAGAGGCGCTTACGGCCGGGTAAGGGGGAGGAGAGGCCATGGTTCAGCGCAATCGCGTATTGGTGGAATTGGCGGCCATTCCCGAGAACGTCGGGGTCGCCCGGCTCCTGGCGGCCATGGTGGCGGCGCAGGGGGATTTCACCGTGGCCGAAGTGGATGAGGTAAAGCTGGCGGTATCCGAAGCGGTGACCAACGCCGTCGTCCATGGGTACCAGCCGGATTCTGCTCAGGACCACAGCGTTCGCATGGAAGTTTCGCTCCGGGAGAACGTGTTGGAAATCATCGTCAGCGACGCCGGCCGGGGCATTGAGAACGTTCAGCTGGCCATGCAGCCCGCGGTCTCCTCCGACCCCGACCGGATGGGGCTGGGGTTCTCCTTCATGGAATCGCACATGGACTCCCTGGAAGTTGATTCCGCACCCGGGCGCGGCACCCGGGTGCGGATGACGAAACGGGCGGGGACGGCACACCTGTCCCGGCTCGAGGCGAATTAGGCCGCCGGTGGCTGAAGACCGTTACTTGGAAGAGCGGGGCTGGCCTGACCAGGTTGTCCGCGAATTGGTCAGGCGCGCCCAAGCCGGCGACAAGGCCGCCCGGGACCGGCTGGTGGAGGCCAACCTACGGCTGGTGCGGAGCCTCGCTGCCCGTTTCACCTCCACGTCCGCCGATCAGGAAGACCTGTTCCAACTGGGGTGCATCGGCCTCCTGAAGGCGGTGGACCGTTTCGACCTCTCCTACGACGTCCGTTTCAGTACCTATGCCGTGCCGCTCATTCTCGGGGAGATTCGCCGGTTCTTGCGGGACGACGGGCCGCTCCGGGTGAGCCGGAGCCTGAAGCAATTGGCGCAGCGGGCCCGCAAGGCCCGGGAGAAGCTGGCGGGAGACCTGGGGCGGGATCCGACTGTGGCCGAAATCGCCCGGGAACTGAACGTCTCACCGGAAGACGTGGTGGAAGCGTTGGACGGGGCCAGAGCGCCTGCCTCCATCCACCAGACGGTCTACGAGGGCGATGGCGATCCGATCTACCTGCTAGACCAACTGTCAGGCGAGGAGGGCCAGCGGGAAGGGCAATGGCTGGACCGGGTGGCGCTCCGGGAAGGGTTATTGAAGCTCGAGGAGCGGGAGCAGCAGGTAATTGTGCTCCGTTTCTTCCGGGACATGACGCAGTCCGAAGTGGCCTCCATTCTCGGCTGCAGCCAGGTTCAGGTTTCCCGGTTAGAGCGGCGGGCTCTGGAGCAAATCCGGCGGTACATGAGTGCGAGTTAGCCACCATGCTCCGGCCACGCCACCCAATTGCTGCGGCAGATTTTTGGCGTCCGGCTGGTATTGGGCGCCAGTCCCTGTGGCAGACTGTGACGGGGTGGCAAACCATGTTGACACATCTGGAGCGACACAGTGCCGTCACGCTGGTACTGCTGGGAGTATTCGTCGTACTCGCGGGCGTGATGGCCGCCGGCATCTACCTGAACCGGCCCCAGCCCCCGCCGCCGGACGATGCCCTGTTGGTATCTCGATCAGTCTTTCGATCAGGTGCGGCGCCCCTGGCGCATAAGTACGCGAAGCCGTGGGATGCTAGCGATAAGGGCGAGACAGGCCCTGGCCGGAAGTCGTCCGGGTAGTGGGTGCCGTCCGCGTGGCTCGGTCGGCGGCACCGTTCTCCGACCGGCTTCCGGTCTTTGGCGTACGGAGGGGATGGTCAACATGCGCGAAAACCAATCCTGGCATATTTATCGAAACGGCGCCCCGCTGTCCACGACGGTCACACCGCCGGGAACGCCGCTCTGGCCCGGTACACCCATGACGCCGCCTGCGGGGTCACCGAAGTTCGGGATGGTGATGAGCCTGGACATACAGTCTGACGCCCTCTCCCGCATGCAGCCCGGCAGCCCGTGGACGCCCAAACTGGGCGGGGGCAGTTAGTCAAGCAGGAGGTGGGGCGATGGAGACTCCCCCGCGGGTCATTCTCGTGACCGACGGCGACAAGGTCGCCCGACGGGCCCTGGAGTGGGTCGCCACGGACCTGGGCCTCCGTTGCATCTCTGCGTCGGCCGGCAACCCCTCTCCGCTGACGGGTCCGGAAGTGGTGGCCCTGGTCCGGCAGGTCCCCCACGACCCCGTGCTGGTCATGGTGGACGACAAGGGCAACCCGGGTCGGGGACCGGGAGAGAACGGACTCGCCTACATTTGCCGGTGCGGCGAGGTGCAGGTGCTGGGCGCCGTGGCGGTGGCCTCTAATACACGACGGGCCAAAGGCACTCCGGTCAACCTGTCGGTTACCCGCGAGGGCCGGGTGTTCCAGGGTCCTGTGGACAAAGACGGTTTTCCCGAGCACCACCGGCCGGTACTGCTCGGGGACACGGTGGACGTGCTGCGGGAGTTAAACGTGCCGGTGGTCATCGGCATCGGCGACCCGGGTAAAATGCAGGGTGCGGATTGCCTGGCGGGTGGCTTCGATGTGACCCGGCGGGCGGTGCTGGAAATTCTGATCCGGACGGGGGTCCGTCCGCCACCTGAACCCGACCAATCCAATTGATGGTCGGGTTCCTGGCGCGTTGACACGACCATTGGCGCATGTTATGGTTATCCGTATAAAGTGCTCCAGAAAGACTTGACCGTACTCTGTAGGAGTAGTGGGAGGACCTATGCACTATTACGGAACGGCTACCAGAAACCAACAGGGGCACCTCACAATCGGCGGGGTTGACGTGGTCGACCTGGGCCGGGAGTTCGGCACTCCGCTCTATATCATGGACGAACAGCTTATCCGGCAGAACTGCCGGGCGTACGTGAGTGCCTTCAAGAATCACTACCCCAACTTCGAGGTGGCCTACGCCTCCAAGGCATTCCTCTGTGCTGCCATGGTCGCCCTGGTGGAGCAGGAGGGGATGTCGCTGGATGTCGTCTCCGGCGGCGAGATTGCCACGGCGCTGAAAGCCAACTTCCCCATGAATCGGACTTACTTCCACGGCAACAACAAGACCGTGGAGGAAATCCAGCTGGCCCTCACATCCGGCGTGGGCCGAATCATCGTCGACTCGGTTCACGAACTGGAACTGCTGGAGAAGGTGGCGGCGAGCTTCGGCGTAACCGCTGACATTTACTTCCGCCTGACTCCGGGTGTTTCTGCTCACACCCACCACTATATCAGCACCGGCCAGCTGGACTCCAAGTTCGGCATCCCCATCGAAACGGGGGCGGCCATGGACGCCGTGAAGCGGGCGCTGGGGCTGGAGCACGTCGTCCTGAAGGGGTTCCACTGCCACATTGGTTCCCAGATTTTCGACTTGGAAGGCTATCGGATTGCTGCTTCCGTCATGCTGAAGTTCGCGGCCAAGGTGCGGGAAGAGACCGGCTTCACGTCGCTCGAACTGAACCTGGGCGGCGGTTTGGGCGTCCGGTATACCGAAGCTGACACCCCGACGACGCCGGGTGTGCTGGTCAAGACCCTCGCCGGCGCGGTCAAGACGCTGACGGCGGAGCTTGGTCTGCCGGAGCCGCGGCTGATCGTTGAGCCGGGCCGCTCCATCGTAGGCGAGGCGGGCACGACGCTTTATACGATCGGCACGCTCAAGGAGATTCCGGGCATCTACACGTATATCTCGGTGGACGGCGGCATGGGCGACAACATCCGGCCGGCGCTTTACCAGGCGGAGTACGAGAGTGTCGTGGCCAACAAGCTGAACGAGCCGGCGGACAAGATTTGCACGGTGGCCGGCCGTTACTGCGAGTCCGGCGACAAGCTGATCATCGATGCAAAGCTGGCCCATTCCGTCACGGCCGGTGACCTGCTGGCGGTCTTCACCACCGGCGCCTACAACTACTCCATGGCCTCGCACTACAACCGGTATCCGAAGCCGGGCGTTGTCTTCGTAAAGGACGGCCAGGCCGACCTGGTGGTCCGGCGGGAGCGGTTCGAGGAGATGGCGGCGCTTGACCTCGTGCCGGAGCGGCTGCAGGCCAAAGTGGCCCGGTAGGTTCCTTTCCGAATGAAAGCAAGCCGGCGGGTGTACCCTGCCGGCTTTTGCGCGACTGACTCGGTCAGTCGCGCAAAAGGCCGGAGGCAACCAATTTTCACTTGCCGACCGAACAAGAAAACAGCGACCTCAGAACTGAGGTCGCCGTTTGATTGGTGGGCGGTACTGGGATTGAACCAGTGACCCCTCGCGTGTGAAGCGAGTGCTCTCCCGCTGAGCTAACCACCCGTTGCATGTGCTATTATAACGAACCGGGTGGCATTGTGCAAGCGGCAGGCTGCAAATCTTCGGGGTGTCGAACCGCGCCGGCCCGCCCGTCCGCCCTTTACGGCATGATCAGGACGGCCGGGTGCAGGGGGCCGTTCGGGGACTGGAGCGGCGCCGGCCCGGTCCGGCCGCCGGAGAGCACCGCCAGGGTGTAAGGCCCGCCTTCGCGTCCCACCCGGACCACGCCGGGAGCCCCGGTGGGCTGAATCGACTTGGGTTCGCCGTCCGGGTCGTAGGCGATGCACGGATGCAACATGGCCCCGGTCTCGCCCAGTTCCCGGACCACCTCGTGGAAGCCGAAGGGAATCGCACCGTCGGAGAGCGTGGCGGCGGCGTAGGAGAAGCCCTGAATGAGGCCCTTCATCCGCGTGATGGCGCTGGCGCTTCCGCCCAGGAGGCCGGCCCGGCAAGGGAACTCCTGGCTGAGGAGGAAAAGCAGCAGCAGGGGCAGGCCATCGGGCGAGAACTGCCCCCGGACCTCCGCCGATGCCGGCGGGCCGCCCAGCGCCGCGAGCGTCCGGTTGGCCAGCAGCAGGTCATCGTCGGAAAAGGTGAGCGGATGGGCGCAATCCCCTGCAGCGTGCCGCATGAGCCGCCGGAAGCCGTCGAAGCGGCGGATGAGCATTCCACCGGTGAACACGCGATGACAACCCCTTTCGAGCGGGACGGTACTGAATTGTTCGGGACGCTGCTTGTTACATTTCCCCCGGGAGGTAAGGCTGCAGTCGCTCCCGGATGTCGGAGAGCACGTCGCGGCGGCCGGAATGAATGGCGTAGGTAATGGCCGCACGGGCACGCTTGTGGGCGTCCTTGCGCCCATCGGCGTAGTCGAGCAGCGCCTGCAGGCAGGTGCACTCGGCCTGCACCGGCAGGTCGGCCAGTTCCTGGGCGAGGGCCAGCGTGCCGGCGATCTGCGTCCGGGCGGCAGCGAAGTGGCCGCGGGCGATTTCCACCCGGGCGGTGGTGAAGCCCAGGTGGGTTTTCCACCAGAGGCTGCGGGGGCCGGAAGTGAAGGAGTCCGGGGGAATCCGGGCCAGTTGTTCCGCCGCCTGCTCCGGCTGGTTCAGTTTGACCAGCATGAGCGCCTTGCGCCGGAAGAGATCCGCCTGCAGAAAGCGGCTTTCGTCGTCCTGGCAGTAGAGTTCGGCGGTCTCCAGGAAATCCAGGGCGACCCGCGGTTGCCCCTGAATCTGGGCGATTTGCGCCAGGCCTTGATGGGCGATGGTCATCCCGCAGGGCAGGAGCCCCGGATGGGCGGTGAGCAGCGCCACCACCTTCTGGTAAGTCTCCCGGGCCGTTTCGTAGTCGGCTACCTGATAATATGCGCAGGCCAGGTTCAACAACGCCTGCACTTTGAGCGGTTCCTTGCACAAACGCTCGGCCAGGTGGACGGCCTCCTCACCATGCAGCACCGCCTCGGGGGCGGCTCGCTTGATGCCTTCGATAAACGTCCAACAGAGGAGGTTGTGCGTCTTGGCCCGTATCAGCAGGCTGATATCGCCGGATTCAAGCAGCAACCGGGCCCGGACCTGGGCCTCTTCAAAGCGGCGCTCATCCAGCAGGATCAGAATGCGCTGGTACTCGTCGAGTCCGGAAACCTCCGGTTCGCGTGGCTGGTAGTTCACCATGTTCCCTCCCTCAGCGGCATGACGTCCGGTGGATATCATTATAGGAAATTTTTGGCTGAACGGCAAGGATCGGAGCGGAAGGAAAAGGGCAGGGATTTCCATTTGGTATGGTAAAATAGCAAGAGAGCATCCGGTCCCATCGCCAATAAAGGTGCCGGGAACTGGATTGAAGAACAGGTTCAGGAGGCCATAGCCCGGAAAGCTGACACCGGGATCAAAAACCACACGGAGACAACGATGGAAATCATCATTCCGCACATCAATACCGACCTGGACGCCCTCGGCGCCGCGGTCGGCGTACAGGTGCTCTACCCGCGGGCGACCATCGTGTTGCCGGGGGCGACGCTCCCGCTGGCGAAGGAGTTTATCTCCCTGCACCGGTACAATCTGCGGGTCCGCACGCCCCGGGAGATCGACCTCAAAGCGGTCACCCAGGTGATTGTCGTCGACACCGCCGACCCGGACCGGCTGGGACCCCTGGGCGAGGTGGCCAGGCAGGCAGAGACGCATGTCTTCGACCACCACCCGCCCGACGAAAGCGACCTGCCGGCGGTCCTGGAGGTGCGGGACCTGGTCGGCTCCACCTGCACGCTGATTGCCGAACTCCTGGAAGAAGCCAGGGTAAAGCTGACGCCGCTGCAGGCGACGGTAATGCTGCTGGGCATTTACTCTGACACCGGCAGCCTCAACTTTACCGGCACGACGGACCGCGACGCCCGGGCGGCGGCGTTCCTGCTGACCCAGGGCGCCTCTTTACGCGCCATCGCCCGGTTCATCCAGGCGACGCTCTCGCCTGACCAGGTGGACCTGCTGCACCAGATGCAGACCCAGAGCCGGTGGCTGAACTACCGGGGGGCCCGCATCCGGGTGGTGGAGGCGCAAACGCCGGAATACGTGGGCGGGCTGGCGCTGGTGGTCCACCGGCTGCAGGATATTCTGCCGGCGCCGGCGCTGTTTGCGGCGGTAAGAATGGGCCAAAAGGTTTACCTGGTAGGGCGCAGCGAAGTCCCGTGGGTCGACGCCTCCCGGGTCATGGCCGCATTCGGCGGGGGCGGGCACCGGGCGGCGGCTTCCAGCGTGGTCAAGGGCGCCGAGGCGGACGACGTCGTCCGCCGGCTGGAGGCGGTGCTGGACGAGGTCGTCGAGCGACCGCTCATGGCCCGTGACGTCATGTCCAGCCCGGTCAAGGCCATCACTTCGGAAAAACCGATCCGGGAAGCCGAGCGGATCATGCTGCGCTACGGCCACTCCGGCCTGCCGGTGGTGGACGGCGTGGGCCGGCTGGAAGGGGTCGTCTCACTGGCCGATGTGGAAAAAGCCCGGCACCACGACCGGCTGCTGGCCGAAGTCCGGACGATCATGCAGCGTCGGGTGGTCTCCGTCGTTCCCGACATGCCCCTGGACGCGGTGCAGGATCTCATGATGGAGCGGGACATCGGCCGGGTACCGGTGGTGGACGAGGAGAGCCTGGTCGGGATCGTCTCCCGGAGCGATCTGCTGGGCCACCTGTACGGGGGCATCGCACCCCACTGGCACCGGACGATTTACGCCAAACCAGGCCAGCCCGCCGGTGCTGCCCTCCTGGAGGACCCGGTGGAGGTGCTCATTCGGGACGCGGTGGAGCAGGCTCCGGCCGGCATCCGGGCGCTGCTGGGCGTGGCCGGTCAGGTGGCCGAGCAGATGGGCATGGCCGTCTATGCCGTGGGCGGCTTCGTGCGGGACCTGTTGCAGGAACGGCCGAATCTCGATCTCGACCTGGTGGTCGAAGGCGATGGCGTGGCCTATGCCAAAGCCCTGGGCGCCGCCCTCTGGGCCACGGTCAAGGTGGTTCCCCGCTTCGGCACGGCGCACATTTACATGGATGCGCCGTCGGCGGACCTGCCGTCGCACATCGACGTGGCCACCGCCCGGCGGGAGTACTACGAGCACGCCGCCGCCCTGCCAATCGTGGAGCACTCCGACCTGCGGGAGGACCTGTACCGGCGTGATTTCACCATCAACGCGATGGCCATGCGGCTGGGCGCCGAAGGGCCCGGTGGGCTCATTGATTTCTACGGCGGACTCGCCGACCTGCAGGCCGGCCACATCCGCATTTTGCATACGCTCAGCTTCGTGGAGGATCCGACCCGGATTCTGCGGGCCATTCGCTTCGCCCACCGATACGGCTTTGCGCTGGAACCGGAGACGGAGGCCTGCGCGGCGCAGGCGATCCGGGACGGTTTCGTGGAGCGGACCAGCCTGGAGCGGCTGCGCAACGAACTGGTGCTGATTCTGCAGGAGCCGGGCAGCGGCGGGGCGCTCGCCATGGCTGCCGACCTCGGACTGCTGCTCCGGATGCTGCCGGGTCTTACGCCGGAAAACTGCGACTGGGGCCGGATGGACGACGTGGAGCAACTCGCCCGGACGGTGCCGGACCTGTACCACGACACCGAGCCCTGGCTGACCAAGCTGATGTACCTCTGCCACGGCCTGCCGCTGCCCGAGGGCGTCGGCATCGCCCATCGGCTCAAGTTGAAGCGGGTCGAAACGCAGCCGGTGCTCCACGCCCTCACCTGCTGGCGCATGGCGCTGGATGTGCTCTGCCGGCCTAATATCACCCCGGCGGAAGTGGTAGGCACGTTGACCGGCTGGTCGCCGGAAGGACTCCTGCTGCTCTGCCTGCTGGGCGGAACCGAAACCGTGACCCGGTACTGGCGGATCTGGCGCAAAGCCGAACTATTGATTGACGGCTCGGACCTCATCCGGGCGGGGGTTCCCGCCGGACCGCCGATCGGGAAAGCGCTGGCGAAAGTGCACGCCGACCTGCTGGAGGGCCGGGCGCCCGATAAAGCGACCCAACTGCACCTTGCACTCCGATATGCGAAAGAGGAGGCCTGAGCGTGTCACTGCCGACGCTGCCTGAGTTCTTTATGATGCTCCCCGGGGTGCTCATGGGTCTGACGTTCCATGAGTTTGCTCACGCGTGGGTTGCCACCCGCTTCGGTGACGACACGCCCCGGCTCATGGGACGGGTCACCCTGAACCCGATGGCGCATCTCGACATTCTCGGCACGCTCCTGCTCTTCATCGGCGGGTTTGGCTGGGCCAAGCCGGTCCAGGTCAACACCAGCCGGCTCCGGCCCCGGGTCTGGGGCGACATTGCCGTCTCCCTGGCGGGTGTCACCATGAACCTATTGCTCTCCATCATCTTTTTCATCCTGTTGAATATGGCCGCCGCCGGCCTCTTTTTCGGCTATCGGAACCTGCAGTTGCTCCTGACACTCCAGTTTGCCTACCGCATTAACTTGATTCTGGTCGGCTTCAACCTGATTCCCCTGCCGCCGCTGGACGGCTTCCACGTGGCCCGGTACCTTCTGCCCCCGTCCATGAACCAGGTGGTGAGCTTCCTCTACCAGTGGGGGCCTTACCTGTTCTTCTTCCTGGTCATCGCCGCCCCTCAGGTTTTGCACCTGTTTCTCGACCCGGTCTACGCCGGACTGTTGTTTGTCGTCCGGGGCGTCAGCGCACCGGTGTTCTGGGCGCTGGGGATTTAGTTCTGGCGTTGCATGAAAGAACAGCGGCGTGTACACTGAAAAGGCCGTTCCGTGCCGGGAAAGATTCAAGGCGGGGGAGCTGACGCAGCACATGAATCCTGAGGCGCTGTCGCCGGCGCGGGAGCCGTACACGGTGCACCTGGAAAACTTTGACGGCCCGCTGGATTTGTTGCTGCACCTGATCCGCCGCGACGAGTTGAACATTTACGACATTCCCATCGCCCGGATCACTGAGCAGTACCTGGTCATGATCCAGGACCTCGCGGCCCTGGACATCGACCGGGCCAGCGAATTTCTGGTGATGGCAGCGACGCTGATGAACATCAAGAGCCGGATGCTCCTGCCGAAGCCGCCGAAAGCGCAGCCGGAGGACGAAGGGGCAGCGGAAGACGGCGCCGACCCGCGGGAGGAGCTGATCCGCCAGCTGGTGGCCTACAGCCAGTACAAGCAGGCGGTAACGGATCTGAAAGTGCGGGAAGAGGAGATGTCCCGCGTCTACACCCGCACGCTCTTCGTCGAGGATTCCGACGCCCCCGCGCCGTTGCAGGGACTCTCCCTGTCGGATCTGGTCAAGGCGTTCAAGGAAGTCCTCAAGGACGAGTGGAACTGGCGCGAGGTGCCCCGCGAAGAGATTCCGCTGCGGGAAAAGATCCGGGAGATCAACTTCCGACTTTCCCGGAGTCCCGCCGGCGTGCGCTTTCGGGATCTGTTTCCCCGCCGGTGTTCCCGGCTGGAGGTTGTGGTCACGTTCCTGGCGGTCCTGGAACTCATGCGCCAGCGCCGGGCGATGGCCGTGCAGGAGACCGTCTTCGGTGACCTGATGATCCGGCGGGTGCTGGTAACCGACCTGCCGCCCAGTGCGCCGGCGTTTGATGAGGACGACGAATAGGGGGTGAGGGGGCTTCCCCCCGGTCGTATGGGTTGGAATCATGGCATGGCTATTTTAGAGGCCATTTTACTGGCTTCGCCTGAACCGTTGCCGGTCAGGCGGATCGCCGAAGTGATCGGACTCGACGAAAAAGACGCCCGCATCCTCGTGGAGGAACTGCGCAAGGAGTATCAGCAGCCCGGACGAGGCTTGTTTGTGCAGGAGATGGGCGGCGGTTACGTGCTGACCACCCGCCCGGAGTATGCCGAATACGTGGAAAAGCTGCATACGCCCAGGGGCAAGGGGTTGTCCCATGCCGCCCTGGAGACGCTGGCGATCATCGCCTACCGGCAGCCGATCACCAAGACCGATATTGAAGGGGTGCGGGGGGTCAAAGTGGACCGGGCGGTCGAGACGCTGCTGGACCGGCGGCTCATCCGCGAAGCCGGGCGCAAGGATGCCCCGGGCCGCCCGATGCTGTACGAAACCACCCGGGATTTCTTGCAGTACTTTGGGCTGAAAGAGCTGGCAGACTTGCCGCCGCTCACGGTGGACACCACGGACGCCGGCCTGATTTTGAAAAAGGCCGGACCTGAGGAGGCGCTGGAAGCCGAACTGGGTCCAGGCTGGACGGAGCAATCGACGCAGACGACGAAGAAGGGGTAGCCGCATGCGCTTTGTCGGACATGCCCTGGTGGATTGGGACGACACCATCGCAGAGAACATTCGCTACTTTAACGAAGCGGAAGAAGCCAACGCCCTCCTGATCGCCCGGCTGACGGCTCACGACGCCCAGACCATTCGCAAGCGGGGCCAGGAGATCGACCTGGCTACGGCGAGGCGCATCGGGCTGGGGCGCGAGTCTTTTTCCATCGCCTGGATCGAATGCTACCGGGAGCTCTGCGGACTGTCCGGCCTGCCTGCCGACGGCGAGACCGAGGCTGCCCTCGGCCGGGCCTGTCAGATGCCTTACGAGGTCCGGCAGGACCTGCTGCCGGGTGCGGCCGGCACCCTTGCCTGGCTCTACGCGAGCGGTTTCGAGGTCATCATCTGGACGGCGGGCGACAGTGACGTCCAGGCCCGCAAGATCCAGAACTCCGGCCTGGAGGGGTACATTCACCGGGCGGAGATCGTGCCCGACAAAGATCCGGAGCGGCTGACCCGGGCCCTGGCCGGCCGGGACCGGCGGCACTGTTTCGTGGTGGGCAATTCGGTCCACTCGGACATCCGTCCGGCGCTGGCGGTGGGCATCGCCGCCTACCATGTGCCGGCCGAAACCTGGGCCTACGACCATGGCCGCCTGGACTTCGCCGACCCGAACTACGAGCGGTTGGAGCGCATCGCCGACCTGCCGCGGGTTCTGGGGCCACGGTTCGGCCTCGAAGATGAGGCCGCCGGGTCCACGTCGGGGGCATGAGGTGGTCTACAGGAGGAAGCATCCATGATCGGGCTTGGTACACTTGTCAACGCCGGCACGGTGATCGTGGGCGGGGCCCTTGGCAGTCTTGTCATTCCCCGCGTCCCTGACAACGTCCGGAAGACCACCATGCAGGCGCTTGGGCTGGGCGTGATTCTGATCGGCATCCAGATGGCCTGGGCGACCCAAAACATGCTGGAGATGCTGATTGCACTGGCAGTCGGTACGATCCTGGGTGAGCTGGGCCGGATCGACGACCGGCTGCAGGGGCTGGCCGGCAAGCTGGAGCGCTGGCCTTTGATCGCCCGGGATGGCTTTGCCAAGGGATTCGTGCAGACGACGCTCCTCTTCTGCGTGGGGGCCATGGCGATAACCGGCTCCCTTCAGGACGGCCTTTCGGTGTCGGGCGACCCATCGATCCTTTATGCCAAGGCCGTGCTGGATGGTGTCGGCGCGGCCATGTTCGGCTCGGTCATGGGTCCGGGGGTCATGCTTTCAGCCGTGCCGCTCCTGATCTACCAGCTGGGACTGACGTTTTCCGCCAAGTGGATCAGCCTGGCCCTGACCGGGCCGATGATCCGGGAGATCGGCGCCACGGGCGGCATACTGGTGGCCGGCCTCGGGCTCAACCTGGTGGGCGCCACGGAGATCAAAGTGGCGAACCTGCTGCCGGCGCTGGTGGTGGTCGCCGTCCTGATCGGGTTGGGGCTGTAGCGGTATCTTACGGACCAACTTTGGAAAGACTCTCCGGAAGCGGCAGTGGAACGGCCGGAGGTGGAGCGTGCTGGCAATCATCGTGATCGCGCTGCTGGCGCCAGTCCTCTGGTTTTTGCCCCTGGGCCTCGGACTGGCGTTCAGCCAGGATGAATGGCAGGTGAACCTCCGGCTCTCCTTTCGCGCCGGATTCATTCGCCTCGAACGGTCTCTGAATCTCACGGAACAGGCAAAACCGGCGCTGGCGAAGTTGGTCGAACAGTGGCGGGAGACCGGACGGCCGGATTATCCGCAGGTGCCGAAGGCGATTGCCAAGGCGGACTGGGATGCGATCCTGCGGGTCGTCATCGCACCGGTCCGGTACTACCTGCGTCACCTCGCTTGCCGGAATCTGCAACTGCAGGTGGAACTGGGCGGGTTTGACGCGATGCAATCGGCGCTGTTGGCCGGTGCGTCCTGGTCGGTGGTGGGCATGGTGCTCTCATTTGTGCGCGAGGCGCTCTCGATCAACGTGCTCAATCCGCACGTCGCGATCCGGCCGCGCTTTGACGCTCCCACTGTGCATACCCGCCTGAACTGCATACTGCAGATTCGGCTCGGACACGCTATCGTCGCGGGAGTCTGGCTGCTGGGCCGGGCGGCGCGGTCGCGCGACGTGCGTGCCTGGGTGCGGAACAGCCGGCGCAGGAAAGGGGTAGCGGGCAGTGGCCGAACATCCGATTGAAGGCCTGATGAAGACGGCCATGGAGAGCCTCAAGGGCATGGTGGACGTAAACACCGTGGTCGGCGACCCGGTGGAGACGCAGGACGGCAGTGTGATCATCCCGGTCTCGCGGGTGGCCTTCGGCTTCGCCGCCGGTGGCGGCGAGTACAGCGGCAAGCTCGGCGGCGGCGGGGACGAAAACGGCGGCGGGGGCGGCGGGTTTCCGTTCGGTGGCGGCAGCGGGGCCGGCGTCTCCGTGCAGCCGATGGGCTTTCTCGTGGTCGGCGCGAACCAGATCAAAATGCTGCCGGTTCACGGCGAGGCGCCCATCGACCGGATTATTGACCTGGCCCCCCAGATGATCGAGAAAATCCGCGGTGCGGTGAAGGAGAGGCCGGTGCAGACCGGACCCGATACAAACGTGCCCCGCATGGAGCCAAGTTAGAACCGAGAGCAGGGCTGGGAGCAATTCCGGCCCTGTTTTCTTTTCCAGCAGTTACTTGCCATAAGATCACCGTTATCCTCATACACTGTGCCCGTACCGTCGGGCGATGCGCTGCGCGGCGGCAAGCGCCAGACGGGGTAATAAGGCACCGAGAAAGCGGGGATTGACGGGTGCGCAGCATGTGGAAGGGCTCCATCAGCTTCGGGCTGGTCACCATTCCGGTCAAGCTCTACACCGCCACCGAAGATAAGGACCTGAGCTTTCATCTCCTGCATGACGAATGCCGGACGCGGGTCCAGTACAAGAAGTGGTGCCCCAACTGCGACCGGGAGGTTGCCGGGGATGAGATCGTCCGGGGGTATGAGTTGGACCGGGGGCGCTACGTCATTCTGACCGACGAAGACTTCGAGTCGATTCCCCTGGTGTCCGCCCGCACGCTGGAGATTGTGGACTTCGTGCGGCTGGACCAGATCGACCCGGTCTACTTCGACCGGACCTATTACCTGGAGCCCGGCGAAGGGGGCGCCAAGGCGTATGCGCTCCTGAGGCGGGCCATGGCGGAGACGGGCCGCATTGCCATCGCCCGGGTGGTGATCCGCGCCAAGGAATCGCTGGCGGCCATCCGGGTGTTCGAAAACGGTGTACTGGCCCTGGAGACGATGCATTTTCCGGAGGAGATTCGCTCCACGGCCGGCCTCACGGGCATCGCCCAGCCGGAACTGCAGCCGCAGGAACTGGAGATGGCGAAGGGCCTGGTGGCCAGCCTCGCCGGCGATTTCCGGCCGGAGCGGTTCCAGAACCAGTACCGGGATGCGCTCCTGTCGATCATCGAGGCCAAGGCCGCCGGCGCGGAGATCGAACCGGCGCCGGCGCCGGAGCGGGGCAAGGTGGTGGACCTGATGGATGCGCTGCGGGCCTCGATCCGCCTGGCGGAGCAGGCCCGGGGGCAGGCGCCCGCGGTTGAGGCCACGGCCGGCGTTCCTGCGCCGGGCGTCTCGGGGGTTGCGGCTGCCGGGGGCGCGGTGCCCGGTCTGCCGGGCGTTCCAGCCGTGCCTGGCGTGCGGGCTGTGCCGGGAATGCCGGCGTCGGCAGCCGTTCCCGGTGTGGCCATTCCCCGGGTTGCCGTACCTGGCGTGGCAATTCCCGGGCTGGCCGGCCCCGGCGGCGGCCCGCACCCGGGAGGGCCGCACCCGGGAGGGCCGCACCCGGGAGGGCCGCAGTAACGTATGGAGTTGCCCTTCGAGCCGATGCTCCTGGAGCGGGCGCCCCGGCCGTTTGCTGACGGGCGGTGGCTCTACCAGGTCAAGTGGGACGGGGTCCGGAACCTGGCGCTGGTAGAGGATGGCCGGGTCCGCCACTGGAGCCGGCGGCTCCGGGACCGGACGGCGCTCTACCCCGAACTGGCCGGCGGCCTGGCCGCCGCTCTGGGGCCGGGCCGGACCGTGCTGGACGGCGAGATCGTCGTCCTGAAAGACGGCAAGCCCAGCTTCGGCGCCGTGCTGGAGCGGGACGTGGCCGCCCGGCCGCCGGACCAGCGGAAGCTCCAGGCGCTGCCGGCGGTATTCATGGTTTTCGACCTGCTGGAACACGGTGGGGAAGAGCTCTACCGCCGGCCCATGGAGGAACGGCTGGAGCGGCTCCGGTCGGCCTTGGCCCCGGCGGACCACTGGCAAGTGATCGCCTCCTTCCCCGGCGATTCCGGCCCTGACCTCTTCAAGGCGACCGGCGAAGCGAGCATGGAGGGGGTCGTGGCCAAGCGGCTCGGCAGCGGTTACGCCCCCGGCACCCGCTCGCAGGACTGGCTCAAAATCAAGCACCGGCGGCGGATGCTGGCCGTCATCTGCGGGTATACGGTCCCGGTCGGGCGGCCCGGCGGGCTGCTGCTGGGCGCCTATCGGGGCGACCGGCTCCGCTACATCGGCCGGGTAGGCTCCGGCATCACCGGCGAGACGCTGGCGCTGTTGAAGGCCAATCTACCCACTGGCCCGTGCCCGTTCCACCGGGAGCCGAACCTGCAGGACCGGTTCGCCGGCCCGCCCGGACCGGTGGTCTGGACCCGGCCCGTGCTTACGGTCCAGGTCGAATATTCGGAGTGGACGGAAGCGGAAAAGCTGCGGGATCCCGTGCTGGTAGGATTCTCAACGGAACCGCCGGAATCGGCGCAGGGTCCGTGAAGCATACGCAGTCAAGAGGAGGATGGACGATGGCGAACCTGCCGGTCAAGGGCGAGGAGCGGTTCGACCAGCCTGAAGGTGACGATCTGACGCTGGTCGCCGTGTTCGAGGACATCACCGGAGCCCAGTCCTGTGCGAACGACCTGCAGCGGCGAGGCGTGGAGGTGGCCATGCTGTCCCGCCGGAGCGACGGCCCCGAGCAGGGCATCCAGCCCGGGAATGTCGTGACGGGGCCGGGCTACGGCCTCTCGGCCGAGGACCAGTCGCCGCCCCGGGACGCGAAAATGGGCAGCGGCGTGGCGGTGGGGGCGTCCATCGGGGCGACGGTTGGGCTGCTGGCGGCGACCTGGTCCATTCCACCCTGGGGGCCGCTGATCGCAACGGGGTCGCTGGTCACCACGCTGGCAGGGGCCGGCATCGGGTCGTTCCTCGGCGGCCTGTCCGAGTATGCCGGGACGGAGAAGGGCGATGACGCAACCATGTACGCCGGGCAGGTCCGCCGGGGCGGCGTGCTGCTGCTGGCCCGGGTCCGACAGGACCAGGCGGATGAGGTGCGGCGGTTGATCGGCATCTGGAATCCGCTCGAAGTCCGGGTGCAGTAGCTGTGGCCACCGCCACCCAGACCGTGGCCCTCGGCGGCCGGACGCTGGTGCTGACCAATCTGAAGAAGATGCTCTGGCCGGAAGATGGCATCGCCAAGGCGGAACTGATCGCCTACTACACCCGGATGGCGCCCTACCTGCTGCCCCACCTGAAAGACCGGCCGCTCGTGCTGACCCGCTATCCGGATGGCATCCACGGCAAGTGGTTCTATCACAAGGACGCGCCTCCGGGCACGCCGGATTGGATCCGGACCTGGCCGCATGTCGCCGAGGACGGCCGCGTTCTGCAGTTTCTGTTGCTTGACGAGCCCGCCGCCCTGGCATACATCGCCAACCTGGGCGCCATCGAGCTTCATCCCTGGCTCTCCCGGCATCAGACGCCCGAAAGCCCCGACTGGGCGGTAATCGACCTGGACCCGTCGGAGGGCGTTCCGTTCGACGACGTGCTGACGCTGGCGCGGCTGGTCCGCCAACTGCTGGCGGCGGTCCGGGTCGAAGGGTTGCCGAAGCTGTCCGGTGCCACCGGCATTCACATCTACTGTCCCTGCGGGCCGGGGTATACGTATGCGGAGACGGCCGGCTTCTGCGAGGCCATCGGGCGGGTGCTGCTGAAGGTCTACCCCGAGAAAGTGACCCTGGAGCGGATGGTGGCGAAGCGGACGGGGAAAATCTACGTGGATTTTCTCCAGAACCGCCGCGGGCAGACGATCACGACGGTCTGTTGCTAGGCAACATGGTCTGATGGTAAACTGGAAACACCATTAATTCCATTTTACAGGTGGTGAGTTCAGTTGGGCAAGTCCGGTCTGTCTGGAAAGTTGAAAGCGGTCTCGTCCGTTGCCGGCGTTGACCCGCGGAAAGTCGCCATCTACATCCGGTGGTCCACCGAGGACCAGGGCGACGGTACGACCCTGGAAGTGCAGCGCCGCAACTGCGAGATGTACGTCCAGTCGCAGAGTTGGGACATCAACCCCGACCTGGTCTACATCGACGAAGGGTGCAGCGGCGGCAACATGGAGCGCCCGGCGCTCAACCGGATGCGGGAGGCCGTGGCCCGGGGTGAAATCGATTGTGTCGTGGTGTACAAGCTCGACCGTCTTTCCCGTAGCGTCCTGGACACGGTGAACCTGGTCCTGGACGAATGGGACGACCGGTGCCACGTAAAGAGCGCCACGCAGCCGCTGGACACCCGCGACCCGCTCGGCAAGCAGTTCTTCTACATGCTCGTGGGCTTTGCCGAATACGAACGCCAGATCATCAAAGAACGTACATTTTCCGGCAAGCTGTCCCGGGCGAACGAAGGCAAGAACGCCGGGCAGTTCCCGCCGTATGGATTCAAGAAAGGGCCGGCGCCGGGCTCGTTCCAGGTGGTGCCCGAAGAGATGGAGATCGTCCAGCGGATCATCGAAGAGTCCCTGGGCGGGAACGGTGCGGCCACCGTCTGCAAGCGGCTGAACGCCGACGGTATCCCCTACCATGACCATCGGAAGGCCAAGGCCACGACCTGGAAAGAGGTCACAATCAAGTACATGCTGCGGAATCCGCTCTACACCGGCCGGCTGGTTTACGGGCAAAGCCGGGTTCAGAACCGGCCCAAGCCGGGCGAGCCGCTGCGAATCCACCCGGAGGAGCCGCTGGTCGATGTGCAGGCTATCTTGTTTGGGGCAGATGGGGAGTTGCTCAAGGAGCCGCCAATCTCCGTCGAAGACTTCGAGGAGAATCATCGCCGGATGGCAGCCAGGGCGAAGAAGCCGACGTCGAACCGGACGTGGGTCAGCGAGCACCTGTTGACGGGTCTTGTGCGGTGCCCGGCGTGTGACATGGCCATGCACGGCCGGAAGAAGCAGCTTCTGCCCACCGGCGGCATTTACACGGGGTCGTACTACGTCTGTCATGGCGGCAAACGGCGGGGCATGTGCGATAACGCCTACATTCGTCAGGACGGATTGGACGGGCTGGTCGTCGACCTGCTGCGGAAGCGGTACGGGGATGCGATCGCCCGCCAGCAGCTTCTGATGTCGGTGGCGGCGGAGACCAGCAAGAAGGTCCGGCAGATGGAGGTCGCCATGGAGGAGGTCCGCAAGGAGTTGGCGGACTCCAACCGGCGCCTTTCGGACCTGCGTGAGGAGTACGTCCAGCGCAAACTGACGCTGGAGGAATACCGGGACTTCAAGGGTCACGTGGACCGGGAGTGCGAAGAGGTCCGGCAGCGGGAGGGGCGGCTGCTGAAGCAGCTGGCCGAGCTCCAGGAGGCCCAGAAGGCCGAGGGGGATATGGAGCACCTGGCGCTCCGGCTGGACTCCTGGGAGTCCCTGACGATCGAGCAGAAGAAGATGCTGATGTCCGAGTTCGTCGTGAAGGTGACGGCCTTCCGGGCGAAGGGGAGCGATGATACCGATGTTGAGATCTACTGGCGCCAGGGCGCCAGGGAAGTCAAGGAGGCCCTCAGCGTGAGCTGAGGGCCTTCCCGCGGTGCGCCTCGCAGTCATGCAAGTCAGGAGGTTCAAGTCCTCCCAAGGCCGTTTATCCTGTTCGGTCTTGTAACTGAAAGACAAACAAGTGGAAATCCCACTTGGGCAGTGCGCCCCGGTGACGGGGCGTGCGGAGG
>DASXVX010000080.1:0-58292 GCA_036504075.1 Symbiobacteriaceae bacterium
ATTCCCTTGACCTTGGTCAAGAACGATCCGGCAAGTTCAGCTGACATTGGCCAACACCTCGGCGACGTTTTTCAGGCTGCCTGCGCAGCCCGTCTGCTACCTAGTCGCCGTTGGAGCACCTTTTTCCTCGAACAGAGCCAAGAGTTTATGTCGCCACAGATTTCCACGGATTACACGGGTTCAGGTTTCACCGGGCGATTCGCTTCATCTCCAGACTTACAGGCGCCGGCCCGATTGTGCCATACTGGTATGTCGCCGGATGCCTGGAAGTAGTTTGACATTACTCCATGCCTCCTGTTGTGGCCGGCCATAACAGTCTGTGCCACTTGCTCAAGATACAATTAGTGTGTCTGCAACACAGTGTCAGCGTATAGACACTTTGGTGTTGTTTGGAGGTGTCGTTTTACTTGCACTCACAACAAACCCAACTCACGGGCGCGGGCTAAAGCTTCAGTGCGCCTTTGAACATGCAGTTTCTCATAAATTCTGCGGTTGTGCCCCTTGACCGTGTCAAGAGCGAGGAAGAGTCTCTCGCTAATCTCACGATTCGAGAGTCCTTGGGCAATGAGTTGTAGAACTTCCAGCTCGCGTTGGCTTAATGGCTCAATAAGGGGTTGGGCAGGGAATAGATCAGATTTGTCTTCGCACTCCCGCTCCTCGGCATCAAATACAGCCAGCAGCTTGCCTATGTAGTCCGGCATAATCCCATGAGCAGCTGCTTCGGACAATAGCCTGGCCATCGGGACACCTTCGTCGATAAAGATACGGATAAAGCCGCTCGGCTCTGCCAGAGTCAGCGCGCCACTCAGCAGCTGCACAGCTTTGTCCTTTTCGCCATGCGCATGGAAAGCAACTGCCTGTAGAACCATCACCTTGAGCCGTTCATCCGCCCAACCTTTTGCCTCCACCTGCCGGCGCAATGGTTCCAGCGCCGCCAGTGCCGCAGATGTGTCTCCCTGGGCCAGGTGTACCCGGGCCTGGCTGATGGGGAGTTCGTATGTCTGGGCCAGATGAGCGGCTGCCGTTAGATTGCCCTGGTGAAGTAACGTAAGTACTTGTGCGGCAGCAACATCAGGCATCCGATACATAAAGTTATGCTGGCGCGCTAATTGATCGGCCTGAGCTAAAATAGCGGCCGCACCCGCCACATCTTTCTGGGCAAGTTTCAGACGCGCAAGCAACACCGCACTGGCCACGAATCGATCAGTACTTTCAATCTGCTGTGCCAGTTGGACGCTCTGTTGCCCGTGCTGTTGGACGGCATCCAGGTCATTCCATTGGTAGAATAGGCGGGCCAGGCCAAGATGTGCTTCGCGGGCAGCCGGCTGCGTCGATTCACCAACCAGCTGCAGGACGCGCTGGTAGGTCGCAGCCGCCAGATGAAGCTGGTTTTCTGTCTCCTGTACGTTGCCCAGGCCGGTTGTAGCGGATATGTTGATGATGATATTTCCGGACGCCCGGCTGATAGAGATGGCTTCGGTATAGGCCCGGCCGGCCGCGGTACGGTCTCCCTGAAGCTGGTAAGCAATCCCCAGCTTCCAGATCGTGGCGGTGCGGACAGCCAGATTGTCGGGGTGCAGATACTCCAGCGCGCGGTGCGACTGAGCAATGATCGCTTCTACCTGGTTCTGAGCGGCAGCCAACAAGGCCCGTATGGCGGCAATATGCCCTGTGAGGTTCAGGTTCTTGTCGTCCGGCTCAACGCCTTGCAGCGCTGCTTCGGCAGCCTGTAGCTTCTGTTCAACGCCGGTCAGCCGGCCGACCATCGATAGCGCGGAGGCATACATCACCCACAACGAAGGCCTGGCATCCAGTACCACCTTCGGCAGCGACTCTAGCCAGTGAAGGACAGGAGCCACCGCGCCGCGAAAGTGCAGGGGCATCCCCTTTCCTTCAACCAGGCGCGTGGCGCGGTCAATATCATTGGCGGCAGCGGCATGTTGAAAAGCTTCAAGCTCCAGGCCATTGTCTTCATACCATTGACTGGCACGGATGTGGTATTCGGCCACGCCCTTCCCTTCATCCCCTGTAGACGAGGCGGCGCTCTGGCTAAGCCGCTGCCGCAACAAATCAGCAAAAAGATGGTGATAGCGGTACCAGCGGCGCTCGTTGTCCAGGGGGACGATGAACAGGTTGGCGTGTTCGAGATGCTCCAGGGTTCCTTGCCCGGAAGCAGAGGGGTCGAGCAGAACAGCATCACAAAGGGGGCCGCACAGGCGGTCGAGCATCGATGTGCGCAACAAAAAAGTCTGGATGCTTTCGGGCTGCTGTTGCAGGACTTCTTCAACCAGATAGTCCATCACGAAATGGTGGCTGCCGTTGAAAGATTGGATGAAGCTGGTGGAGTCTTTATGTCCCTGCATGGAAATCGCGGCGAGTTGCAGGCTGGCAATCCAGCCTTCAGTGCGGGTTTCCAATGCAGCTATGTCTTTCGCGGAGAGGTCCAGGCCCATCACCTGGTTAAGGAATCCGGCAGCTTCTGTGGGGGTAAAACGCAAGTCGGTGGCGCGCAGCTCGGTCAACTGGCTCCGGACTCGTAAGCGGGCCAGGGGTAGATGTGGATCCTCACGGGTGGCAATGACCAGGTGCATTTGTGGTGGCAGGTGCTCTAGCAGAAAGGTAAGAACATCATCAACCGGTTTGGCATCAATGGTGTGGTAGTCGTCAAGGATGAGGGTAAAGTCGTCCGGGACGGTGGTGATTTCATTGATCAGCGCCGTCAGAATCGATTCGATTGGCGGTGGCTGAGAGGATTGGAGCACACCCAACACCCCTCCGCCAATATTCGCTGCAATCGTCTGCAAAGCAGCGACGAGGTAAGCCAGAAAGCGAACGGGGTCGTTATCCCCTTCGTCCATCGACAGCCAGGCGGCCGGTCGCCTGCAACCGGCGACCCATTCGCTGACCAGCGTGGTTTTACCAAAGCCCGCGGGGGCAGAGATGAGGGTCAGTTTGCGGTGCAGACCCTCGTTCAGCCGCTCGATCAGGCGGGGGCGGTGGACTAATTTCGGCCGAGGTGGGGGGATATAAAGTTTAGTGGCTAGAATTGACATAGATTATTTATCAAACACATAACGGATGCCGCATGAGCCTTTACAAGTATTTCGCCGTTCTTAGAAATGGGTTTTTCTACCTCTTTGAGCTGAAGAGCATCCGGTGGTCCGTATTTTGTGTAAACAATCGCTCCCATTAGGATCACTCCTTCTTACTCAAGTTTGGCGTAAGAAATTTCCAGAACCATCGTAGCAAGGCTTTGAAGCAATGGTCAATAATATCTTTGTCACTGCAGAGTTTTCCTGACCGACAAACGAACCCTGCATGCGAAGGTTATGTCGTTCCAAGGAGGGGGTTACAGGATGTCGGTCAGGTTTTGCGGGTAGAGATACCGTGCCGGGCGGTGCCGCCCAAGCGGTTTAGCGACAGCCATCCAAGTGCCTCTTGGAAAATCAAATCGAAATTCTGACGTGAAAATGGCCGGCAGGGTACCCCTTGCCGGCCGTGAAACTGTATCTCATTTGTGACGCACGCAACCCTTCGGCTAGAGCGCTGTGTCAGGCTTTGTTATTATGTCCCAAAGTTATGACTATTTTTCCGCGAGCGTGTCCTTCTTCCAGATAGCGGAGAGCGTCAGGAACCTTACTCAACATGTAATGTCGATCGATAACAGGTACGACTTTCCCGGCTTCAACGAGCTCCCTTATAAAAGCCAAATCCGTTTGGCTTGGTCGCGCCAGCATGCTCCCCATTTTGTTACTCCCGATCATTGACATCACTGGTCCCAGGAGCATGGCTTGGAACATTTGCGCCGTGGAGCCTCCGGTCATGACATAAATTCCCTTGGGACTTAGCGCGCGCTTATAGTGTGAAATCGAACGATATCCGTTAGCAGCAAGAATCAGGTCATAGCGCTGCCCAGTTTGGGTGAAATCTTCTTTCGTGTAATCAATGACCTGGTCTGCACCAATGGAGCGCACGATCTCCATTTTCCCGGTGCTGCACACGCCAGTGACTTCAGCCCCAAATGACTTGGCAATCTGTACCGCAAACGTACCCACTCCACCAGACGCACCATTAATCAAGACCTTTTGCCCCGACTGAATCTGTCCCTTATCGCGAAGAGCCTGCAGGGCGGTTACGGCCGCCATCGGTACGGCTGCTGCTTCCTCGAAAGATAGATTGGCCGGTTTCAACACCAATGCATTTTCACTAGCACATACATACTCGGCAAAACCGCCAAAACCACACCCGGATATGTCCCCAAATACCTCATCACCCGGCTGAAACTGCTTGACGTTTCTGCCAACCGCTTCAACCCGCCCCGCAACGTCTGCGCCGAGTACCTTGCGTTTTGGTTCTAGAAGCCCAGACTCCAGGCGGACTGGGAACGGATCAGCCCTGAGTAAATGCCAGTCGGCTGCGTTTAGGGATGCCGCATGAACTTTTATCAAGACTTCATCGTCATTGGGAGCCGGTTTTTCGACCTCTTTTAGTTCAAGAACGTCGGGTGATCCATATTTTTGATTGACAATTGCCTTCATAGGTATCCCTCCACGGTTGCTTTGATTCGTTGCTGCGAAATGGGGCCAGCCTCAATCAGGGTATCCAGGTTGCCGCCCGTCGCAGGTATTTCTCACCGATCACCTGCTGGTGATGCGCCTCATGCCCCGCCGGGATGTACGATAACGCCCGCGCTCAAGTGCTTGAAAAGCGAGATGTGCGCCCGCCTTACCTGTGCCCACTGGTCTTGATTGCGAGCGCCGAGGGCGTTCGGCAGCCGACGATCGCGGGGGCCTCGTGGATGAGCTCATCGTTCTCAAGGGCCGCGACCATGAAGAGAGCAAAGTCCACGCGGCGCGTGATGTTGCTCGCGAGGACGGCGTCGCCTACATGCCTGCTCCATACGGGTAGGCCTTGGCTCTCCCCTTCTTCGAGGTCGCTGCCGCGGACGACAGTCCACCGAGTGTTGCTCGCAAAGATCCGTCGGCATGCTTCCACCTGGTCGTCGATGTCCACAACGCGGAGCGACCGCGCGATGCATCCGGCAGCCTTCACCGCCAACTTGAAGGTCCGCGAGTAAACGTCCTGGTCGTCCCGCGTAATGTGCCAGCCACAGGAGAATATGAGGCGGGCGCCCGGATGCGCATGGTCGATTACCGCCTGCGCCGTTCCCGACGAGTATTGGTGAACCCCCCAAGGTGCCAGCACGGTGATCACCCCGTCGCATCCTTCAACGGCCTTCTTGATCACCTCGCGGTCGTTCGTCGCACCGGGAATGACCGTGATACGCCCCTTGAACCCGTCAAGTTTGCCCACGCTGCGTTCCCGACAAACGCCAACCACTTCGTAGCCTTGATCCAGCGCATGCTGCACCATATACTGCCCGAGTTTCCCGGATGCACCCACAATACAAACCCTCTTCATATTTTTCCCCTTTTCGCAGTAGCACATAACGAGTAGCGTTTTATCGCTCGTTGCGCAGCAGCGGTTGACTTGATCTGGATGTTGGAACGACAGTTCTAAGCAACTTGCCTCAATTTACGGTTTGACATCTGTTGCATCTGCCTGGCCGGGTTCGACACGATTGACCGAGACCAATGGCATTCCTAAATCACGCACTTTTCTTAGCAATCCATGCAAAGCCGCCTGATCGATCACCGGGCCGGTCAAAAGCGTATGGCCGTTGTCTTCCAGGGTGATGGTCAGGCCTCCAAACCAGTCTGTCCATTGACCCCCCAGATGGCCCTTGATCCTGATTTGATAGACCATCGGTTGATCTGGTTCAGCTCCTGGGTTCCGTTTGTTCGACATTACCTTGTACCCCGTCTTTACAGGCTGCGCCATGTGCGCCATGCACAAGTAGAATATCCGCGATATGGTATGAACCGATAGACACCAAAGTGTTGTTTGGGGTGTTGTTGTGGGAATACTGGGGGGAATGACGTTCTAAAGCTGTGGTATTATGAGCTGCTTGCGTGCAGTTTTGATACCAGGTTCGCCGAAAATCCGTCGTTCAGGCTACAACAGGCCCAAATCGCGGGCACGGGCGACAGCTGTGTTTGATAATCTAAGTCTGGGCCATTCGGCCCCATTTTGATCACATGGCCCAGGATTACTTGATCAAACACAGGTGACCTGCTCATGTCCATGGCAACCGCGTACCTGTACGAGTTCTACCCGATAGCGGGCGACCCGGCAGTGTACATCGCGCCCGAAGGGACAACGCGCCTGACGGGCCTGTGCGACTCGCTGGAGGAGTTCCTGGGTCGGATTGTGGACGAAAGTGGACGGCGATTTTGGCGGGACCGAACTTGACTCAAGCAGCGGCCCCGGCTACCCATACGCTGAGGGGCCGGGGCCGACTTATTGCCGAGGAAAACTTTCCTTCACGCTTAAATGTTCGCTGGACGTTCGGCGGTTCATCGTCATAAAATGGTAATTGCAGGAAATACTGCCAGAGGTGATCAGATGGATTCTCGGGTGGTGGAGTTGGAGGCGTTATATCGTCGCGGACAGTATGTGGCGGTGGTCCAGGAGTTGGAGCGAATGCAGGAAAATTCACCCTGGGAGAGCGCTCTCGCGGCGGGGAAGGCGTACTACTACGGGGCGATGGCTCATTACCGGCTTGACCATCTGATGCCTGCCATTGCTCTAATTGCAAAGGCGCTCGAAGAGATCCACGTCACGTCTGATTGGAGCATAATCGGGCGCATTCGCTACCAGGCCGGCGAGGTATACCGCAGGGCGGGGCACATCAGCGAAGCACTGCACTGGACGCAGTTGTTCCTGGCGGATGCGGATCATTACCCGGAGCATGAAGGGTTTCGCGGGGCCGCTCACTACAACCTGGGGCTGTCCTTCCGGCAGGCGCGCGACACCTCCAACAGCATCGCCAACTATGAGGAGGCGGTGCGCGTCCTGCGGGAGACCGGCAAGACCTCCTGGATGATTCGCGCCATGGAGAACCTGTCATGGGTGCTCTGCGAAGATGGGCGCTTCGAAAAGGCGGCCGAGTACCTTTCTCAAATTGAAACCGCTTTGACGGCCGTTGACGATTCCGCGGAGAGCCGGGAGTTGCGACTGTCCTATCTGCTCAATCAGGCGTATCTGTCCTTACGGACGGGCCGCGTGGGCGTGGCAAATGACCTCTGCCATGAGGTAGTTGCTGATGGCTCAGGGGCATCCATTGCCCATCAGGCTCTGGCGATGTGGATTGCTGCTGAATGCGCTATCTCGATGCAAAAGCCAGAAAATGCTCGTACCCTTCTCGCACTTGCCAGTCAGTATGCAATGCAGTCCGCTGACGCACGGCTGATGAACTGCTTGTCCGACACGCGGCGCAAACTAGAAGGACAGACCGCCTAGCCGCTCTCGGAGCAAAAAGAAGCCCGTGTTGCGAACCCCGGGCGACTGGACGACGTATCGCGAAGAACAAGGAGGTGTCGCATATGCGGCGTGGCATGAGTTTCGTACTGGCTTCGGTGCTCCTCGTGGTCTCCGCAGTCGCTATGACGGTGGGGACCGCCAGCGCCCAGGTGAATGGCGGTATCACCATGGAGTCTGCATTTACACACCGATAGACCAAATCCCCTGTCCAGAACGGGCAGGGGGATTTTTTGCTTCATGTTGATACTTACCCCTTCCTGCCACAATCTTCCATGTGGTACGCTGGTGCCAATATATGGGAGGGGAGTGGGTGGAGTGCGGAGGCGTAGGTTCGTAGCCGTGCTTGTGCTGGTATCGGTACTAGCGGCTACGGTGTCGGGAACGGCGGATGCGGCAAACTACAAGGGTTTGAGCGACAAGCAGAGGGTGGCGCGTAACGCTTTCTCGGGGCAGATTGGCAATATGGCGCATTATGCAATCTCTGATTGGGCGTACTATGCCCTTCTGGGCATGGACCCTTCATCGTTTGTAACCCCTTGGGCGGATAGGGTGGATATTTCGTACAGACTCCCCAATGCCCAACGCGTCTGGTATCGAGATGGTGTTCGCAACGAGTCGAAGTATGGCGTAGCCGACATCATGGCCCGCTACAACGACAAGGAGCGCGGCGGTTCTAGCAATTGGTGCAGCGTCTATGAATTGAAGTCGTGGAACGAGCGCACCAACTACTCCTACCTGGCACAGTCGCAACTCCTCAACTACATCTCTGCTATCGACTCCGACATGGCCCTTCCTTGTTGGGGGCGGCGCGGCGTGGAGTGGCTTCCTGCAATCTATCCGGCTTGGCGCGATGTGCCCGACTTCTATACGCAGGCGCTTGCCAAGAACGGCGTGAAACTCCAGGTAACGACGACCTGCACGGCATCTCTGGACCTTGGAGAGTGCGGTGTTATCTGGTATCGCTTCTCTTGGAAGGATGAAGATGAGGCCAGCTCCGCTCAACGCTCGAAGCGTATGGGAGGCGCGATTTGGGATTGGGTGAACGACAACAAGGTGCCCAACACCAAGGCGGGCTTGGACCAGCAGCGCGAGCAGATTGACAACCAGCTTATCGCCAAGTACGAGGTAAACGAGGAGAACGCCGACACTTTCCAGCAGGCAATCGACATTGTGCAACCGAGCGGCACGATAGACCCGGACGTTACAAACATCGGTGTCATGGCCGAACTGATGGACAAGTTCGACTCCTCATGGAACTCATGGTGGTTCCGAATCCTCCGGTGGCTCTTGCTACCGGCGAAAGGCAGTGATGAGGGATGTCCTCCGAACAGTCAGGGGAACAGCAATCTCCCCCTGTGTGCGTAACTCGTATTCGCGAGGCAATCGACTTTGTGCAGGCACACATGGGGGACAAACTCGGACTGAAGGCGACTCGCTTCGACCGAACCGCCGTTCAACTCAAGCATTCCTTTGGCGAGCCTATCAGGGTGGAGTTCGGGCCGTGTTACCTTGCACCTAATCATGCATGGATACGTGTCCAAGTCGGATGGTACGACTGCTTGCATTACTCCCCTGAATCCAAGACGTTCATCATTAGCAAGTCTGGCACTCCGACGCATCGCCACTCTACGCACATGATGATAGCGGACACACACCGGGAGATGGCCGAACACGCGGCGGCATATCTGCGTGCCGCCGCGGAATTCCTAAGTGGATACCTCCATCTTGATTCGGAGCAGTGAGGGATGCTTTTCATGTTCAACGGATGGCCGATGCCTGGTGTGCCAGAGACGGTGGCCTTCGGTATAGGATTGACTGCCATGGTTGTTGGCGTATGGCGCGAGAAGCCTGTCATCAGTTGGCGCCTCCTCGCACTTGCGGCGTTCATTCGGCTCGTCTTGGTGGCAGCTTTGGTCTCCCACAATCAGCGTAAGCGTCAAATAACGCCCACTGTACGGTGGGCGTTATTTGACGCTTGCGTTCCTTGCTTCCGGATGACCAAGACTCGAAGTGAGATTCCCCAAGTAGAAACGGGCGAGAACAGGGCACCCCGTTCTCGCCTTTGTCGTGCTTATCTCAGCCCTTCAGGCCAATCAGAACACCAGGCGGCACGTGCCGGCCCTTCCAGGCATCTCCCGTTCCCTCACGCCCGGTGCAACCCACTTCCCGCGTGAAAAACGGCGTGAAAAGCCGTGACGAATCCTCCCGATTCGTCAAAATGCGTTCCGAATCGTTCCGGATCGTTTTAAGCCGTGAAAACCCGGTTCAAACCGGGCAAACAAACTACCAAAACGTGCTGCTGCCTGGTTTCCGCACGTGCGGAGCCGGACCTACCAAACGCCTAAAAGGCCTGTCGGAGTATATCCGGCAGGTTTATTTGTTTTCCGACGGGTACCGAAAACAACCGTCGGCAGAAGCTCCGTGCAGAATCGTTCCGAATGGATACGAATCGTGCGGAATGATTCCGAGCCGGAAAAAACCGGGCAAACCAGAAAAGGCCAGTCTCCCCGACGCCGTGCGAAACACCCTGACCGAGAATTCGAGCCACATCATTCGCCCCGCCGAATTCCGGCGATTACAATCAGGGCTTCCCCGATTAAGGGGCGGCCACGCTTCTCCTAGAACCCGAAACTGACGTTGGCTGTCCCGCGTGAAACCTAGCTTTTCGTACAATCGGAGGGCGCCATGGTTAAAGTCGAAGACTTCCAGGGCAAAGGTCTGTATGTTCAGCTCGGCAAATGCCAGATCCAGGAGAGCGGAAGCCATCTGATGCCCGAGCCCTTTCCCACGGTTCGTGAGCCTTCGCAGGAACACCCTCGACACGAGTGCGGACCTGTTAAGTTCCGGTTTTGCATGACTGAGCCCTGCCAACGCGTGCAAAAACGAACGGAGACGGGAATTGTCCCCCGCTGGACAGGAATTCCGGCCCAAAACCCAGGTACTCCTGACCACTCTGTCCTTTTCTGCATGCCAAAGGAGGCAACGGCCTGCAAAAAGGACAGATTTCTGCCTGAGTTGCCACCTCCGCAGCTATGCAGTGCGCACGGCGGACCCGTTTAGCCGAGATGCTACGGACGGGAAACCGGGCCGGCCAGACTCAGGTATTCTTCTAAAGTCAGCCCCTTGGCGGCAATCTCCCTGGACATCGGTGTTCCAACATAGCGAACATGCCACGGTTCGGATTGGTATCCGGTAACCGTCTCTTTCCCTTTCGGGTACCGAATAATGAACCCGTATTCCGGGGCATGGCCGGCCAGCCATTTGGCTTCGGGGGTATCGGCAAAGCAGTCGTCGGCCGCACATTGGCCGGTGCTGCCGGAAACATCCATGGCGAGGCCGGTCTGATGTTCGCTATGCCCGGCTTCCGCACTGTACTTGCGGGCCAGTTCCTCCCCCTGGGTCCTGACGTAGTAATCAAACAGCGACTTTTGGGTGGCGAAGGAACGGTATCCGGAAACACCGGCAAGGTAGATGCCGTCCTGTTTGGCTGCGGTGAACATCCGTTCCAATGCCTGAGCGGCTGCTTTACGCATCAGTCGTTTTTCGACTTGTTCCTTGAAAATGAACGGCACGTTCGGTTCAACCAGGTCATCCGGCTTGTAGTCGGGGGGCAGCATCATGCTCTTGTTGACCAACACGGCAATGTCCACCTGTTGCGCTGCGCCTTTTACCGCAGGGCTGTCCCCTTGTGGGACAGGCTTGCTTTCGGCTCCCGCAGTCTTCGGGGCGGGTGTCTTTGGCTGAGATGGTGCCTCCACGGACGGTACGGTGATCGCAGGTGGTTCTTGCGCGGGTGGAACAGCTGGTGCGTTCCCGCATCCGGTAATCCCGATAATACCCGTAGTACTCATGATGGCCACGATCATCAGACGCGCTGTTCCCGGAATCCTTTTAACCTTGTCCATATACATGTCCCATCCTACTATACGAGTCGCTCGGCTCTTTCTGGCAAAATCCATTCAGGACATTGCGATGCATTATTATAGCACCTAGCATACGCAGTTGGGGTAAGGCAGCCCCAATCTCACCATTGCCTCCGGTTCAGACTCATGCGAATGGACGTCCACATTTCGCCAAGAACTCGAAACTGATGTTGGCTGTCCCGCGTGAAACCCAGCTTTTCGTACAATCGAAGGGCGCCCTGGTTAAAGTCGAAGACCTCCAGGGCAAGGGTCTGGATGTCCATCTCGGCAAATGCCAGATCCAGGAGTGCGGAAGCCATCTGATGCCCGAACCCTTTCCCACGGTTCGTGAGCCTTCCCACGAGCACCCTCGACACGAGCGCGGCCCTGTTCTCGTAGTCGATCCGGTTCAACTCCAGGTAGCCGACCATCTGACCGGCATCATCGACGGCTTTCAGCACCCGTCGCACGGGATTTTTCGCTCTGGCACTTTGAATGTGGGCATAAAGCTGTGCGTCGTCGAGGGGAAAACGAAACACGGCTCCGCCCCCCCACTGCCAAAAGAGCCGTTCCCCTTCGTCGTTCACCCACCGCGTCAGTTGTGCACAATCGGTCTCATCAAAATCCACCAGCCTGATTTCGCCCACATCTCCGCCTCCTGCGAGAACCCACCTACATGCGGCGCCGCCAGGCTTCGACCCACCGGTCAATCGGCCGCAGGTCCGCTTCCGCCAGGGTGAGGCCCGGCCGTCCGATCTTTGCCGCGAAATCGGTTCGAAGCACGATCCCGGCCCAAACATAAAACGGAGCCATGTCCGCGAGGGGGCCGGACTCCGCCGTGTAACCACGTAGCCAACCCGCAGCCAGCAGTCGGCGAATGGGCGAAAACAGGACTCGCTCCCATCCCCTGTAAACGGGGGCCAACAGCAGAATTGTCAGCGTGCGTGCCACATCGGCCCGGGGGTCTCCGGCACAAGCCGTCGTCCAGTCGATGACCGCTGTCACGGTAGTACCGGACATAAGGACGTTCAGCGGGTGAAAATCCCCGTGGAGCAAGGCTTCATTATTTACGGCGAGGGCCCGCAGGGTCGCCAGCAGGCCCGGGTCACACTTCCCCCAGTCCATCCAGTTTCGCCGCTGCTTTATTTCCGGAGGCGCTACCACTCGATGCAACCTGGCCTGCATCCGTCCGGCGCAAACAGCCATCGACCACAGGTGCCACGGCTGACGGAGCATCTCCCTGGCCATGGGCCGGCCCTCGCACCACGACAGCAGCATGTATGGCCGCCCGTTCCATTCGCCCGCTGTGTGCAGAAGCGGTACCGGAATTCCGGCCGTGGCTGCTGCACTCATGGCGGCGGACTCCAGTGCGGCTGTCCCTGCTTGAACGGGGCGAAACACCCTGAGCGCGTAAGCGGAACCGCCACTGTCCACCCGCCAGATCGCCGTGTCCAGACCTCCGGTAACCGGCCTGACCGAGTTCACTTCGTGGATGCCGATGGCCTGTAACAGCTCAATTGGATTCACCGCGGATTGCATAGAGCTTCCCTCTTCACAGTGGTGCGACATTTGCGCGTCCTGCGCCAGCGGCCCACACGATCCAACCCCGTTGCCGTTGGTAAATGAATATTCACTGGGATTAATCTTATCCCCTTCACATATCCGGAAAAACTCGCACCACGGGGGAGCGTGGACCGGGTGACGGCAACGCTCCCGTCATCTTCATCCGCCCCTGCGCGTGGCGAGGGGCCGGGTTCGTGCATAGACTGAACGCGGGACGGCGCTGCCCCGGCCGCACCGTTCCGGCATCCGTCGATCGGCGGCAACGATATGCCAAGGGAGTGGCGCGCATGGCAAGCTTCCAGGAACAGGACAACCTCGCCGACTTGAGATGGTCCAGCCCGCATCCGGTCGAGCCATACGCCGGCTTCTGGCGAATCGCCAAGGCACCGGATCCTGCCGATTACCACGTTCCCGCTCCGCCGGCCAACGACTCCAGGCGAACGGAGCAGGAGCTGGCGGAGTTGCTGCATCTGTCGCATAGTCGAACGCCGGACGACGTGGCGCAGATTCTGCGCTGGTCCGTCCAGGATTTTAGTCCCGTCACCCACTGGGCGGCGCTCGCCGAAGAGATGATCAGGCGATATGCGTTGAATCCGATGGGCGGTGCACGGGTGCACTTCCTCCTGAATGAAGCCGTCTATTGTAGTATGGTGGCTTGTTGGGCCAATAAGTTCCGCTACCTTCGTCCCAGACCGACCATGCTGGATCCAACGATCGACATCAGCGTCATTCCGGTGCCGCAGCATCCCTCCTATCCGGCCGGCCATTCTACCACGGCGGGCGCTGCCGCCGCGATCCTAAAGCACTTCTTCCCGGCCGATGCCGACATCTTCACGACCACGGCACAGGACTCGGGGCTGTCCCGCCTGAAGGCCGGCATCCACTACCGGAGCGATCACCTGGCCGGCCTGAAGCTGGGACGCCGGGTGGCAGCGGATCTCCTGAACGCCGCTGCGCACGACGGCGGCCCCGAAGAGTATCTCCCGGCCCCCGGTTAGCATGGCGAGGGGAGGACGGCTCGGTGCACGACGACCGTGCGGCGGCCCGGAGCCGCCTGGTGTGCCTTAAAGACGCGGTGGACCTGCCGGCGTTTATCGACCTGGCCGGGCGGGAAGGCGTCCACCACTGCGTTCCGATCCCGCTCATGGGGGGGTTCGGCTGCGTGTGCGATGAGCGGGCCGAGGCATGGCTCGCCGGTCACCCGAGCGTCGTTCGGGTGGAGGAAGACATCCCCATCTCCCTAACGGGCATCTGGAGCCGGCACCGCGGCCGGCAGCCCCTGGAAATGGTGCCGGAGGGGCTCAGGCTCATCCGCGCCCCCCAGGCCTGGACGGTAAGCGAGGGGGCCGGGGTGAGCGTGGCGGTCATCGACACGGGCATCGACCACCAGCACCCGGACCTGGCGCCCAACATCGCCGGGGGAATCAACCTGGTCATTCCGGGAGCACTGCCTCAGGACGTGGACGGCCACGGCACCGCCATCGCCGGCGTCGTGGGCGCCGCCCGCATGGGCCGGGGGATGGCGGGCATCGCCCCGAAGGCCCGCCTGTATGCCGTGAAGGCGGTCGGGTCGGACGGCGCCAGCGCACTCTCGACGCTCCTCCTGGCCCTGCAATGGGTGGTCGATCAGCAAATCCCCGTCGCCAACATGAGCCTGGGCACGCCCAGCTACTCGCTGGCCTTCGAGCGGACCGTCAGCGGCGCCGTGGCCCGCGGCCTGACCCTGGTGGCCGCCGCCGGAAACGAAGGCCGGGTAGGCCGGATTGACTACCCGGCCGGCTTTCCCGGTGTCCTGGCCGTGACGGCCATCGATCAGAGCGGCGGGCTGGCCCCCTTCTGCAACACGGGCAGTGCCGTGGCCCTGGCGGCGCCCGGCGTCCAGGTCTTCTCGACCCGAAGCGGCGGCGGATACGTCCAGGCCAGCGGCACCAGCTTCGCGACTCCGCACGTGACGGGCGTCGCCGCCCTCTACCGGTGCCTGCACCCGGAGGCCACCCCGGCCCGGGTCAGGGAGGCCCTCATGGCGGCGGCGATCCCGCTGCCGCTGGGGCCGGAGCAGGCGGGGGCAGGGCGGGTGGACGCATGGAATGCCGTCCACGCCGACTAGACCGGCGTCGCGTGATAACAGATCCGCCCCATCTTGAAACCCTCGTTATAGTCCCAACTGGCGATGAGCGGCACCGTGAAGCCCACCGTTCGAAGCATCGCGTCCAGGCAGAGCCGGTTGGGTCCCCACCAGTTGGTGGCATCGTTGTTCAGGTCGGTCTTCTCGTAGAAAGCAATGCACGGAATGTGGCTGACCCGCTCGTCGACGTGGGTCTCGATGAGGGCGGTGCCGCGAGTCACCTGTCGGACGCGCCGCAGCGCAAGGATGGGGTCCAGGACGTGGTAGAGCACGCCGGCGAAAATGACGAAATCGAACGTAGGCAGTTGCAGGAACGCTTCCGCAAACAGGTCCAGCTGCCGAAACTCGAACGGGTGCACGTCGTGCTCCAGGAGAAAGCGCATCCCGTCCGTCAGGTTGGCGTCGACCGCCAGCACGTGGCTGGCGCCCCGCTCAAGGGCGGCAACGGAGTAGCCCCCGTCGTTGCAGCCGATGTCCAGCACGGTCTTGCCGGTCAGGTCGGCCGGGAATTTCCACTTTGCCAGCTCCTGGTTCACGGAGAACGCCTTGGTGCCGCGCGTGGCATGGCCGTCGCCCAGCGGCACGGAATGCCACCAGGTCACCTTCTGGGAGGCCCGCTGCAATTCTGCCGGCGTCAATTTGGGCATGGGATTTCCCTCCTCAAGCATCTGTAGTCTGGCACAACGCGCGCAGGTGCTCGCCGGCGATCTGTGCCGCGTGGCTCCATGTGCAGCGTTCGTGGACGTCGGCCGCCGCCAGGCGCCCCATGGCCGCCATCTCCCCGGGGTGTGCGTATGCACGGCGCATGGCCCGCGGCAACTCGCCCGGACGAACCTGGCAACAGATCCCTTCCCCCGCCAGACGCAGGCCGTTCACCTCGTCGCCGACCGAGAAAACGTCCGCATCCAGCAGCAGGGCCGTCTCCGGCCTGGCATAGTCGAGGGCGGGACCGAAGCGGGGCAAAATGGCCGGTGTGCCGCAGGCCATGGCTTCCAGGGCCGGCATGCAGAACCCCTCCGCCCGGTACGGCGCCACCAGGCAGTGGGCAGACCGGTACAGAGCGGCCAGTTCGGCGTCAGTCAGGAGGTTGTCGATCACCTGCACCTGCCGGCGGACCCCCGCCGTCTCTGCTTCGGCCTGCCGGAGCGACTCCCGGCCGCTGACGCCGCGGTAAAAGGTGTCGGAACCGAAATCCTTGATCGTCAGGCGGACGGGCTCGTCGGGTCCGAACTCGGCCAGAAAGGCGGCCAGGGCCAGGTCATACCCCTTGCGCGGGATGGTGCCGCCCACGTAGAGGAAGTGAAAGCGTTCGTCCCCGGACCGGGCGTCAAGCTCCGGGTCTTCATCTTCCCGGTCATTATCCGGGCGGAAGATGGCCGGGTCGAAGCCGCAGGGGACCACCGCCACCCGCTCCGGATCGAGGCCGGACCGGATGGCGCCCTGCCGCACCCACTCGGAGTAAACCCAGACCTGGTCCGCCGCCCGCAGCCCCTCCAGGTACTCGGTCGGAATGGCTCCCAGCTCCCAGGGCAGGCAGATGACCAGCCGTCCGGCCCCGGCCGGCTCCAGCAACGGCGGCCAGCAGTGCCGCACGGTGACTTCCAGCCGGTCCGGCCGGTGCCACAGCCGCTCGGCCAGCGGGCGGTGCGCTTCGCTGCCCGGCGGGTGGTAGCCTTGTGGTTCGGTGGGAATTGCCCCGAGGTCCCAGCCGGCGGCCAGGAGCCGGGCGGCCAACTCCCGGTTGACGCGGGCCAGGCTGGAGGCCGTGAACAGCGCCCCCTCCCAGCACACGCCCCGGGTACCGGCGCGTGCAGGGGAACGGCACCGGGCAGCGGCGGCTCTGCGCACCTCCTTCGGGACCGGCAGGTGCGGCGCGGCGTTCAGCAACGCCGCCGCCACCTCGGGGCGGGTGGATTGGGCATAGAGCCGGACCACCAGCGCCGCGGCGGTCGCTGTGCGGCCGGTGCCGTAATGACGAAAGCCCTCACGGTCCAGCACGGCGGCGTGGAACCGCTGCCCGGCGGCCAGCCGCAGGGGCTCCAGGTAGTCCGGGTTGATTCTCAGCGCGGCGATCCAGTCGCCCAGCGCCGCCTTGAGGTCGCCCAACCGGGCGTGTGCCATGCCGCGGAAGGTGAGCGCCCGGTAGGTGAGCTCCCCGCCGCCGCTGACCCACGAATCGTTCTGACCGGGCTCCGCCTCTTCCAACAGCCGGGTGACCGCCTTTACGGTTTGGCCGGGCTCCCCCTGGAGCAGCGGGACGAGCGCCCGCAGCAGATGGAGTTCGGCGTACCCCCGGCAGCCCCGTGATTGCTGCCAGTACCATTGCCGTAACGGCTCGTCGCCCGTCGCCAGGGCCGCGACCAGCCCGTTTCGGAGGGCGAGCCCGGCGATGCCAGGCGCCCGGGTCGCCGTGTGAATGTACAGCTGCTGGAGCAAGGCGTGCCCCGCCCGCCGCTCGCCGCTCAGGATTCCTCTGACCGCCCGGTACAGCAGGACCCAGGCCTGGTCTTCCCCGGCAGAGGGGGGCTCGGACTCCGGCGGCCCCGCGCTCTCCAGGGGCAGGTCCAGCAAGCCAGGGCTGAACCCGCTCCCCGGACTGGTCGCAATCCACCTGGGCTCCAGTGTGATGAGCGTCAGCCCTTCTCCCGCCGGGTAATGGACGGGCAGCAGGCGGGTCCCGGGGTCCAATTGGGCCGTCTCCCGCAGGAGCGAGTACTTTCCACCCGCCAGCAGGCTCTCGCCGGGCCGCAGCCAGAGCAGGTAGTCAAAGGCCGCCGCTTCCCCGGGAATCCGCCCGGCGGCCAGGTCTCGGGGCGACGGCGGCGTGCGGAACCTGGTTGTGGGGAAGTCGGGTCGCTTGAAGCTGCACGTCCGGGGCGCAAGAAGTCCGTCTACCCACGGGATGGGGGGCAAAAGCAGCGGCTCCAGGCCATACGCGTCCCGATGCCCCAGCAGCAGCAGGCCGATGCGCGCCGCCACGGTGGCAGTCGCCCCGCCGCCCTCATGATCTTGCAGCCAGACGGCCAACGCTCCGCCCCCTCTCCGCCAGAATCCGGTCGATCTCGGCCGCCATCCGGGCGGCCACGGTTCGGTAGCCCCAGTCCTGCTCCACGCTCCTGCAGGCCGCCTCGCCCTTCCGGCGGGCCTCCGCGCGGTGGGTGAACAGGTAGCGCATGAGCCGGCGGAGCGCCGCCACGTCCGGTGCAGCCCAGCGCAGCCCCCGGTAGATTTCCCGGGGCTCGTAGTCGGAGACCGTCTCCAATCCCAGGATCGGCAGCGGGTAGCCGACCGCTTCGGTCAGGAAGTCGGTCTGGCCGCCCCAGGCGGTTCCTATAACTGGCAGGCCGCAGGCCATGGCTTCGAGATAAGGCCGCCCGTACCCCTCGCCCCGGGAGGGCAGGACGAACGCGTCGGCCGCCGCGTAAAGCCGGGGCATGTCGGCCTCTTGCAGCGCCTGGCCGAGTAGGACCACGTCCGGCGACTCGCATCCCCGTCCCCCCAGGACCTGCCGGATCACGTAGTGCACCTCGCCGACGATGTTGGTCTCCTGGCTGATCTGGTTGACCTTGAGGTAGAGCGTGACATCTTCGTCCGGCCGGAACTCCTGGCAGTAAGCCTTGAGCAGCAAATCCCACCCCTTCCGCCAGTTCCAGTCGAAAACGGACAAGAAGGCGAACCCCTTGCGCCGGTCCAGCGGCAGCGGCGGCGCCCCCGGCCGGAACAGGTCCGTGTCGATCCCCCCCGGTACCACGCGCACCTTCCCCGCCGGCAGGCCGGAGGCGACGAAGGCCTCCCGGTTCTGCGCCGACGGCACCCACACCTCGTCGAACCGGTCGCAGCCCTGCACCCATTCCGGCCGGATCCGGTCCGTCTCGAACATGGTCCGCATGACGGCAGCGCGCCCGCCCGGCGGCCGGATGGACCAGGTGGGCGGCTGCGCCACCAGCAGCAAGGCAGCTTCGGGATCGACCGCCGTCTCCTCCAGATGCTCCAGCAGCGCACACTCCTCCGGAGCCAGCGCCGCCGGCGAAGCGGGCCCCACGTGCCGAATCTGTACCGTCAGGCCCAGCCTCGCCAGTTCCCGGGCCAGCCCGCGGCTCTCCGCCGCGTAGCCGCTCAGGTTATAGAAGACGGACTGGTAGATCACGGCCGCCGTCACGACTCCGCCACCTCCGGCGTGCCCACACCGATCAGGGTCAGATCGGACCGTGCCTCGATCCGGTAGTCCACGCCCGGCGGCAGTGCGTGGACGCTGCCGGGCCGAAGTTCGCACCAGTTGTCACCGATCAGGAGCCGCCCCTCGCCCCGCTGGACGAGAATCGTCTCGTGCCGCCGGCGGAAGCGTTGTGCGCCCTGGGTGCGGCGGGCATACACCTGGATCAGGCGGGCGGCGTATGCGCCGGCAACGGCCCACCAGATCTCCCGCCCCCAGGGCTGCTGTATGGTGCGCCCCTCAGGCAGCCGGGAGCGCTCCAGCGCCTCGCCGCCGGCCGCGGCCGGCTCCGCCACGGCGCGCACCTCCTGGACCCGGTCCTTCGGACAGACGAGGACGGCCCGGTCGCTGTCGACGATGACGAGGTCCTTCGTCCCCAGGGCCACCACCAGCCGGCCGGAAAACGCGTCCACGACCAGTCCGTCGCAGTCGCGCAGCAGCGCATCGCCCCGGACACCATTCCCCCGTTCATCGAGGGGGAGCACACGGCTCAAGGCTGCCCAGTCGCCCATATCCGTCCACGGGAAATCGGCGGGGACGACGGCCACCCGTTCGGATCGCTCCAGCACCCCGTGGTCGACGGAGATGGCCGGCATGGCCGGGAAGCAGGCGGCCACCCGGGCCGCCATCTGGCCCCGCAGGCCCTCCCGAGAGGGGTTTCCCGCCGCCATCTGCTCCAGGAGGTGATCGACCTCGGGCAGGTGTGCGGCAATCTCTTCCCGCAGGATTGCGAGCTTCGCCACGAGGATTCCGCAGTTCCATAAGTAGAGTCCGCTCTCACAGTATCGCCGGGCCGTCTCCACGTCCGGCTTCTCCACGAATTCCCGGACGGCGTGGACAGGCAGCCCCGAGCGCTCCCCGATCAGCGGCCCGGTCCGGATGTACCCGTATCCCGTCTCAGCACGCGTCGGCCGAACCCCGACGGTCACCAGGCGGTCCGCCGCCGCTGCGGCCACGGCCGCCGCGATGGTGGCCCGGAACCGGGCATCCCCGACCACGTGGTGATCAGCCGGGAGTGCGACGAGCACCGCTTCCGGGTCCCGGGGCGCCAGCAGCAGCGCCGCGAGTCCCAGGGCGGGGGCCGTGTTGCGCCCCACCGGCTCCAGGATCAGGTTCGAATCAGGTACCTCGGGCAGGTCCCGCCGCACCAGCTCCTTGAACTCCTGGCCGGTGATCACGAAGACCGACGCCGGGTCCACCAGGCCGGCGACTCGCTCGAAGGTGTGGCGCAACAGCGATTTCTCGTCCGGCATGGGCAGGAACTGCTTTGGCAGCAACCTGGTGGACCGGGGCCAGAACCGCTCCCCCCTGCCGCCGGCAAGCAGGAGCACCATGACATGATCCCCCGTCAGGTCCACCGCTCCCACCCCCCCCTTTAATCGACCGCCGCCCCGTCATGGAGCAGCTTCAGATCACCGTCCACCATCATCCGGACCAGGTCCGCAAAGGGAACGGTGGGCTCCCAGCCGAGGATCCGGCGGGCCTTGCCGGCGTCGCCGAGCAGGAGCCCCACGTCAGCCGGCCGGAATAAGGCCGGGTCGATGACCACGTAGTCCCGCCAGTTGAGCCCCACGTGCGCAAAGGCCAGGGCTACGAACTCCTCCACGCTGTGAGTCTCGCCGGTGGCGATCACATAGTCGTCGGGCTGGGGCTGCCGGAGCATGAGCCACATCGCCCGGACATAGTCGCCGGCGAAGCCCCAGTCCCGCCGGGCCTCCAGGTTGCCCAGGCGCAGTTCGCCGGCCAGCCCCATTTTGATGCGGGCCACCTCACGCGTGATTTTCCGGGTGACGAATTCGCTGCCCCGCCGGGGCGACTCGTGGTTGAACAGGATGCCGGCGCAGGCATGGATGCCATAGCTCTCCCGGTAGTTGACGGTGATCCAGTGGCCGTATGCTTTTGCCACCCCGTAAGGGCTGCGGGGGTAAAACGGCGTCGTTTCCGTCTGGGGTGTCTCCTGCACCTGGCCGAACATCTCACTGCTGGAGGCCTGGTAGAAGCGGATGGTCGGATTGACCGTCCGGATCGCCTCGAGCAGCCGGGTCACCCCGAGGCCGGTCACCTCTCCGGTCAGCAGCGGCTGCCGCCAGGATGTGCCGACGAAAGACTGGGCCGCCAGGTTGTAGACCTCGTCCGGACGAACCTTTTCCAGAACCCGGATCAGCGATGCCTGATCCAGCAGGTCGCCATCCTCCAGCCGCAGAGCCGTCAGATGTCGGATTCGCTCGCTGACGGGCAGGCTGGTCCGCCGCCGCAGGCCCGTCACCTCATAGCCCCGCTCAAGCAAGAACTCGGCGAGGTATGACCCATCCTGCCCCGTCACGCCGGTGATCAACGCTTTGGGCATCCGCCCGGACCTCCCCTGGTGTCGTTGGCTACCAGGAGCTACGATATGCGCGGCGGGCGGAAGGCGTGACGGGCCGGTCTAGCCGCCGGCTTGTCGCTCACGAGTCACGAAGCCGGACAGCAGCGAGTTTCTTGGCAGTTGGCGCAGGAACTGGCCCAGCCGTTCCGCCGGCTCATCCCACAACAGGCCGGCCAGGTCGGTATAGAGCGCAGTCAGCCCCCGGGGGTCGGCGGTCAATTCCCCTACGGCGGCCCGGTCGTCCAGCTGCAGCCGGCAATAGAGGGTAAGCGCCTGGAGTTTCGGCCCAAAAGCGCTCCCCTGCCAACCGGCCTGGCCGCAGATCGCCAGGGCCTCCTCGCAACGACCCAGTTTCGCCAGGGCGACCGCGTAGACGTAACCGGCCGCCCGGCTCATCTCGCCGGCGGCGGCCAGGGGTCTCAGCCGCTCCTCGGCCAGCCGATACCGGCCGGCGTAGGCCAGCAGCATCGCCTGCATGACGAGGCCGGCCGCAGAGTCCCCCGGGAATTGGCCCTGCAGCACCTGCAGCAGTTCCCGGTCGTCTCCCTGCGCGGCCAACAGGCGCGCCAGCCGCACCAGCGGGACCATCCAGCCCGGCCGGGCGGACGCCGCCCGGGTGTAGGCATCTCGGGCATCTCCACAGCGCCCCGCCTCCTCCAGGGCACGCCCGCGGGAGTAATGGGCCTTGCCGAGGCCCAGGTCGGGCTCCGTGCCCGAATACGGCGGGCTGGGCGCAGGCCCAAGCTTGATGCAGGTCTCAAAACAGCGGATCGCCGCATCCCACTGACAAACAGCGGCGTGCACCTGACCCGTCAGATAGTGCAGGTCGGTATAGTCCGGGTACTGCCTCGTCCCGTCGCCGAGGACCGCGAGGGCCGCCTGCCACCGCTCAAGCCGCGACAGGGTTTGGGCGTACCACTTGATCAGCGCCGGGCGCCAGGGCGCCTGGGCCGGGGCCTTGGCCAGGGATGCCGCGAGGGCCGCCTTGGCCTGGCGGTCCGCCCCCATGCGGACGTGTTGCATCCCGATGTTGTACAGCACAAACGGATCGCCGGGCCGGTCCTTCAGGCTGTCCTGAAGCAGGCGCAGGTTTCGCTGGTGCTTCCTCTTTCCCTGCACGTATTCATCCAGGTACCCGTAGTGGACGATCCGCAGCGGGCTCGGCAGAAGGACCGCCCCCGGGGTCATATTCTGGATCACGGAAACGATCTGCTCGTGAATGGGACCGATGAACCGGTAATGCGGGCGGTTGCGGAACAGGCGGAAGATCTGGTCAACCTGGTACTGCCCCTCGTCCCGGGGACCCAGCAAGCTCTGGATGGTGAGGAAGTACCCTTCAGCCGCCGGGTCGGACAGCAGTGTGGGCAAAAGATGGCGCCCATCGGGCAGCAGCGCTTCGTCCGCATCCAGGTACAGCACCCAGTCGCCCGAGGCCAATTGCAGCGAGTGATTTCGCGCCGCAGCAAAGTCGTTTTTCCAGGGGATCTCCCGGACAATGGCCCCGTAACGCCGGGCGATGGCTACCGTCTGGTCGCTGGAACCGGTGTCGACGACGACGATCTCGTCCGCCACCCCCCGGACGCTATCCAGGCAGCGGGGCAGGTCCTTCTCCTCGTCCCGGACCACCATACATAGGCTCAGCCGCTCAGCCACAGATTTGTCACTCCTCGGTGTGTGCGCAGCGCGATCATCGTCATTGCGCTACGCGCCGTGGCAGCGATCGTGCGGAGAACCGCAGGCGAATCTCCTGATGCACGGGCGGCCTCCCGTACTGATACGTTGAAGCTGTGGCGACGACAACTTCTGGTACCGGGTTCGAATGGACGGGGACCGCCGGCACGCTTTGGCGCTCGACCGGCGCAGCAGCGGGCGGTTCCGGCTCCGGACGCGGCTCCAGGTGCGGGGCGAGCTTCGCACGCACACGCAGCCGCCCGGCACGAACGAGTTCGGCACGGCGCCTCGCCATGAAGCCGGATTCTTTGGCAGTCTGCGGTGGCGGATCCGGTTCAGCGGTTTCCAGGACGGGCGCCGCCGCCACGGGCGCCTCATGCCGCTCCGCCTCCGGGTCTGCATCCGGGTCTGCAGCCATGGGAAGCGGGTCAGCCGGTTCCGGCGCCTCCGCCGGACCGCTGTCGACCACGTCTGCCATCAGCACCTCCCGGGCACCGCCGGCGTCCGGCGTCTGCCCCTCGCCGGCGAGCGGCTCATCGGCGAGCGGCTCATCGGGCTCGCACGGGCGGGGCTCCGGTGCATCATCCGGTCCCGAAGCGGCAACTCCGCCCCCCAGCGACTGGCTCAGCAGACCGAGAACCGGTCCGGCCAGCCCGATGACGAGCCAGATGACGCCGCCCCGCACTCCGCCCGGCAAGGTGGCGATGCCGACCACGGCCAGAATCGGCCCCAGGACTCCCAGAATCAGAAAGAGCTTCTTATGACGACTGAATGCGTTCAAGGAACCACCCCTTCCATCGCTTGCTGCTCCATTATATTTAACGACCCGAGTGTGGCACCTGAACCCTGTGGACGTATTATGTTACCAGACCGCACAAGGAGGGGACTCCAAGAGATGACCGGAGAGCACACGTTTGGTTCTCAGCCATCGGCAAATCAGCCCATTCGCCTAAGCCAGGTCGCCGAACCCATCTGTATCGGTGCACCCGTTATTTCCGGTGCGGGCTCGGACGAGGTTTTGGAGCGCGTCGTCATCGCCATTCCGCCTCTTCTTGCAGCAGCGGCTGCCCTGTTGCCGGTAGGGGCGCTGACGGTGGTGGAAGTTGTCGTCCTGTCCAAGAAGATCATTCCGCAGCGCTGCACGATCATGAACAACAAGGCGATCGTCGATGCCATCTTGCATAAGGATCTCCTGTTCAAGATCGCTGCGCCCGCCGTGGTGGCCACCGGTGTCGTCACCAGCGGCGACTGTGCGGCTACGATTGCCGTGACCCTCGATGTGGTCCTTGACTGCCCCTTCGGTATTTGCGTGCCGGTGCCCGGAGCTTGCCCGGGCGATCTCTGCCAGGTCAACTTCTGTATCGAGGCGGAGCAGGAGAACCTGATCGCTCCCACGCCGGGCGCCACCCCCACCCTCTTCGAGGAAAAGGTGTGCGTCCGGGCCGATGTGACGGCCATCCGGCAGATGCCGATCACGATTACGCCCACCCTGCCCACAATCTGCCCGCCCGGCCCGGCGGTGACCCCCTGCCCGACGCCGCAATGCACATCTACAGTCGGACTACCCACCAGCACACTCGTCGCCTCGCGGCCAACCATCCTGCCCGGTTTCGGGTTCGGCTTCTAGCTTCATCACCATCCCCCCGGCCCATGTGCCGGGGGGACCTACACAGGTCGCGATGTGCCGCCGGTCCCCTCACCGTCATGCAGCATCCGGCGGCATGACGGGATGACCCGACGGGAGGAGAGACTCTTTGGCTACCGAGATGTTCGTACAGGATACGCCGCTCATGCCGGTGGCGGACGCGTTGGTGCCATACCTTTGTTACGTGCTGGAGGCGGCCGGTCACCGGACCCTCTGGAATGCCGGCACGCACGTGCTGATCGTCGATTCGCCCATGGAAGGCCGCCTGTTTCGGTTCGAGCCCCTGGGGGAACGGCAGGAAATGACCGAGCATTTCCTCAGCGGGCTGCGAAAACGGGTCCATATGGCCGGGGGCGTCGTCACCGAGCGCACCGCGGACCGGCCCGACGTGACAGTGCTGGTCCGGGTGGAGACCTGTGCGCCCGACGAGCGCCCGCGGGTTCTGCTGTGGGGCCGCCGCCGGGGCTGGTTCACGGCGCGCCCGTCATTGGCGGATGCAGTCGCGGAAAAGCTGCGCACGGCCCTGCGAATCCCCGTCGGCGTCACCTGGCGCCGCTTTATGAAGAAGAATGAACTGCACGTATGCGTGGCTGCGCCGGAAGAGGCCTGTCCGGTCATGGTGACGTCCGTATGGCTGGGGATCATGGCCTGTTTGCGGGGCGGCCTTGCGATCCCGGCGCCGCTCCTGAACGCCGACCTGCTGCTCAAACCGGCATGGCCCGCAGACTCCCCGCCCGAACCCATTACGGCCGCCCCACCTGCCGCCCCCGCTGCGGCAGATGCCAACCCGCCCGATGCGACTCCCGGCGCCAAGGAACACCCGCAGGCCGCCGTTCCCGCCGAACCACCGACGCCCCCGGCAGCGGCTCCCGCTCCGTCCCACGCGTCAGATCCGGCAGCGGCTCCCGCTCCGTCCCACGCGTCAGATCCGGCAGGGGCGCCCGCTCCGCCCACCGCGTCCCCACCGGCTCCGGCGCCTGCTCCGCCCCCGGCTCTGGCCCCTGCTCTGGCCCCTGTTCCGGTCCCTGTTCCGGTCCCTGTTCCGGTCCCGGCCGTGGCCGGCTCCGCCCCACTTCCGCAGAGGCCGCCGACCGGTCCGGTCATGCAAAAAATCCCCTACCATGAAGCGCTCCCGGGAACCGTCATCTGGTCGTCCGGGGGGGCAGTCAACATGCGTGGCGTAGGTTCGTCAAAGGGCGCGGCACCCTTCGCGTCGCCGGTGGAGTTCAGCCACTCTCCGACCGCGCTGGCCAACGCAGCACCACCTTACGGGCAGCCTTCCCAGTTTGCCGCCGCTCCCCAGGCTGTTGCCACTCTCCAGTCTGTCGCAATGCCCCAGCCTGCCCCAGTTCAACAGATCGCCCCAATTCAGATGACTGTCCCAGTCCAGCAGGCCGCCCCAGTTCAGCAGACCGTCCCAGTTCAGCAGGCCGCCCCAGTCCAGCAGGCCGCCCCAGTTCCCCAGCCCGTGGCAGCCCCAGAACTCACACTGCCCGCGCAGCAAGCCGAGTCCACGGATGCGGTCAACCGTTCTCTCGCCCGCCCTCCGTCCGGTGGCCCGTTCGGTGGCCCGTTCGACCGCTCCGGTCGCATCAAACCCTGGAAACCGAACGGATAAAGCGGGTCCATGCGGGAACGTCATTTGACAGGAAGGGCGAGCCAGGCCGAGGAGATGTATCCCCGGCCTTGTGCGACCCAGATTCGGCCCGTTTCCACAGTCCGGCGCTCACTGGTGTCGAGTGCCAATGCAGTCTGGGGGTATGCAGGATCCGACTGAGCGGTCGTCGGCACACCAGATGGCTCATCTGCTTTTGCATGACGGAGCCCTGCTCACGCTTGTAAAACTGGACGGAGACGGGGGAATTCCCTTCTTTGGGGCCCGAAACGCACCAAAATATCACTCTCCGTCCACATTTGCACGCCAAAGGGGAGGTTCAGCTTGCATAAGTGGATTGAGAGGTGCCGACCAGCCGGGCACGTGGTGCCGCTCCGAAGAAAGGGGCGGGCTCGCCGGCCGGGCAGGCCACAACCACAAGCCAGCAAAGAGCCCCTGAGTGTAAGCGCTGATTACCAGCGCACATCTCAGTGGCTCTTTTGCTTAGCTTCACCCCGGATCGTACTCATATGCGTTTACAGGTACCCGCGTGGTTTCCTTTCCAGTCATCTTGCCTCGCGCTGCCCTGTGCCCGCACCGGTCGCTTACCCGCCCACGAGTTCGATGCCTGACCCCATGACATGGACCGGTGTCAAAGCGGTATCACACCATAACGAGCACCCGGCTTTCTGGGCACTGTGACAGAAGAAGTAGTCTTCGCCACCGGAAGCAGCGGCATAGCGAACGCCGCGCTCGAGGACGCTTCTGTGGATCAGGTACACCGCCCCGGTCACGTCCACCTGGATCAGGCTGCCGGCGGGCCACTTCAGGATGTGCCGGTACCATCGGGTAATCGGGTCGAGGCGCATGATATTGTGGGCCCGTTGTCCGCGCGGCCCGGCCTGGTTGCACAGCAGCATCGAACAGACGTCCCGGCGGTGATTCAGCAATCTGCACAACCCGTCCGGCGGCACCAATACGTCCGTGTCGACCGAGAACAGATAGTCGTTGTCCGTCTTCAGGAAGTGGTCGATGAGGAGGTTGCGGAGGGTGGCCAGGTGCGAATAGGAATAGTGCCCGCGAACGCTGCTTTCGGTCCTGGTCGGCAGGTCGTTGTAGACTTCGACCGCGAAGCCGGCATCGCTCAGGAGTTGGACGGAATCATCTGTACAGTCGTTGGCGATGAAAAGCGTCTCCAGTTGAATATCCGTCAAATCCATCCGGGTGACGTGGTTGATGAACCTGGGCAGGACCCAGGCTCGGTCTCGCACAGGCGCACCTAACAACACTCGCTCCACGACATGGCCTCGCTTTCACGCAATGTTCAAGGCGCGATTTCGGGCAGAAACTCGGTGATGGCCTTGTACCGCGCCTCCCAGGAGTTGGCTTTTGCCACTGCAATCCGCTGCCCGACAGACTCCGAGTCAAACGCGGCGCTGTGGATGGCACGGGCAAAGCTGACGGGATCAGCGGCGATCCGGATGAGTCCCTGAAGGGGCAACACTTCAGGCAGCGGCGTGGAAACCACCTGCCTTCCGGTGGCCAGATACTCCCACAACTTGACGGGGTTCGCCGCCCGGGTCACCTGATTATCGCGGAACGGGATGATCGCCACGTTCGCGTGGTGGAGATAGGCGGGCAATCGTTCATACGGACGCATCCCCAGCTTATAGATGTTGCGTCCCCAAATCGGATGGCCGCCGAACTCCGGCCCGATCATGATGAAATCCCATAGGGGCAAGTACTTGGAAACCTGCAGGACGAGCGCACTGTCCACCCAGCGACCCCATGCCCCTACGAACATGACGCGCGGCCGGCCGGTTTGGGCCAGGTCCCGCGGCGGCGGTCCGTCAGGCGGCGTGTTGAAAAACGCGAAGTCGCACCCGTTGGGGATGACGGCCACACGGGCGTGCAGCGGCCGAAGCCTCGCTTCCAGGGCCGCCGAAGTGGCGACGACGGCTGCTGACCGGGCAAGCATGGGCGCCTCATAGGGCCGCCATTCCGGAAAATCGTCGACACAGTCGAAAACGACCAGGTCGGGTCGGTAGACGTCCAGTTCATGATGCAGATAAGCCCACGAACACCAGACGATGATCCGGCCCAAACCCGGCACAACCTCCTGCACAAACCGCTGTTGATCACGAACCACCCATAGATTGGGAAGGACCTCTTCCGGTTCACGACCCGCCTGTTGCGTCTTGTCGCAGAAGAACACCCGGTGCCCGTGCCGAGCGAACTGGATCATGAGTTGCTGCGGGCGTTGACGCATGAAGCTGAAATCCAGGGTGGGCGGGTAGATGATGGTCACGCTGATCCCCCTGTCGGAGCGACTCGCCTGGCCGTCAGCAGCGAGACTCCGACCACTCCGAAGCCTTCCCAGTCGGGAGAATCGACGACGCTAATATCCATGAATCGTTTCACGTCCGCATAGGTTGGATGGTAATCATGCACGGCCAGCCAGTTGCCCGGCCCCAGATGTGGCGTCCAGCTTTCGAAGTCGGCTTTGACGCCCCCCCAGTCATGCGCGCCGTCAATGAACAAGAGGCCGATCGGTTTGTTCCACCATCTGCAAACCTCCTGGCTCAAGCCCGGCAACGGTTGAACGATGCTTCGCAGGCGGAGGGCTTCCAGATGATGTTCAAACACTTCAAGCGGACAGCCGCCGCCATGCTTCCAGACATCCACCGCAAAGACCGGCGCCTGATTCCCATGCAGGCTCCCCGCTGCCAGGAAGCCGGTGGAAAGGCCGGCGTAGCTTCCGATTTCCACGATCGCCTGAGACGGAGGTACCTGACTGGCCAGATAGGCCAACCGCCGGCCCTCTTCCGAGGTGAGCCAACCCGGGGTCTTCATGAGGTCGTCCTCGTTCGGCAGGTGCAACAGAGTCATGAACGACTCCTCCTCTTCAGGTTCGGGAAGTGGCTGGTGCCAGCATATGAAAGCGCAGTGACTGAGGTGCAGCCGGCCGGACGGGGTGGGCGGGCACAGTGAGCAGCAATCGCTCTGGCTGCAAGCCAACGACGACCTCCTGTTACTGCAGCTGAACCTCAGCCCCTCACAGAAGGCCACGCAAGAGATCCTCAACGCAAGAACCGCCCCCCAAACCTGACGGTTTGTGAGGGGCGGTTCTTTGTGCGCCTACACGCTACGAGGTTCGCTGCCTCCGGGCCCATTCCCGTTACCGCATCCTCAAAAGAACTCCTCCCAACTCAGCGAGACCTGTACCGTGGTAGACGCAAGCGAAGAGGCCGCAACCGTAAGGGTATCTCCTGGATTCAAGCGGATATTCATGGTGGATACGAACAACTGCACCGAATCCACGGCTCCCATCTGGAACGAGAGAATGGTCTTGCCGCCGGTTACCGTTGTGCCTGCAGTGTCATAATCAACGACGCTGGTGCTGGTACTCACATCGGTGAAGGAAGGTGTACCGCCCAGCGTTGTGTTTTTGATCACCTGAATCTGAGTCGCTACCGTGCCCGCCGTACTTATGGACAAGAAGTCGTTTTGGATGCGAATCCGGTTCGTGCGCCCCTGAAAGGTGGCCTTGTCGCGAATCGTGATGACGGCAATCTCGGACGTGATGGCTGTCTTGCTGGCCAGGATCGAATTTCGTGTGACGAGCGCCTGCCCGGCATTTCCTTCGACGAACCCCATGCCGGATGAAGTCTCCAGCTTGATGTTAGTGGTGTTTGCCGTGTTTTCCACCTGGGCCATGAGCGGAAGCGTGGGGTTGAAAATGCTGGGGTCCACGCTGCTATTCGGGTACTCGATCCGGTGGGCCAAAATGTTCTTTCCAGCGGGGGACTCGATAGTGAAATCAATGGGGCCAAAGCCCAGCCACTGATACTGTATGGAATAGACGTTGCCTTTCGTGGTGTCAAGGACCAGTCCGCTGGAGCCGGTTCCATCGAACTTATCCCCGTTCCAACTTGATTGAGGGATAAAGTTGTCTGTTCCATTCTGTCTGCGGAGGACGCCGAATGACGAACCGGAATAACCAAAGAAGAACCCGTCGGACTGATCACCGATCCCAATCAGTTGTGTACTCCCCGCCGCGCCAGTGGTAAACAGCGCGGCAAGCCGTACCAGGGCGCCAAGCCCTGGTGAATATCGCAGCGCCGCAATTGTGGATATTTGTGCCTTTGCGGATGCTGACGCGCCGGTCTGAAGAACGGCTTTGCTGTTGGATGGCGTGACGGTCCCACTCCCGGTGGTGGTGGTGGTGACGATATCTGCATTGACGTTGTAGTTGAAATTCCATCCGACTACGGCTTGAATCTCCGCAGCCCGTGTATCTTTGAAAGCGGTGAGCGGAAAATCCACAGGCTCACCGCTGTTGGTCAGCCCGGTTTTTACAATTCCGCCGGAATCCACGGCGACACCGATGGCGGTTGACCCAAATTTCCCGTAGGCGAGCACATTTAGAGTCTTGGGATCGTCATTGAAAATTCTGTAATTCGGCATCGATTGACCTCCAACGCGCACGGACTGATCGCACCGCCATCTGGCGGCTGTATCACGGTTTGGGCATTGCTTGCGGGGTAGTCTCCGACTGGTCAGACGGACGGGCTGGAATGACGGGAGCGCCCTCGGCCATTGACACCGATGCCGGTAATGTGTCGAGGCGAGCCATCAGCGCATCTCGAGCCTGTTGCACGACCGCCTTGTCTGGGGACTCAACGAGGACTGCATATAACATGCTGCCACTGCTTGCTCGCAGCTGGTAAAGCGGCACGTCGTCTGACTGCGGTTCGGATTCGACCGTCAACGAGAAACAACATGTCAAGTTGACCCAATCCCCTCCATGGTCCTGAACCCAGAACACGAGCAACACCCCACCTTTCTAACTACCCGGTCCATGACTGCCGCCCGGTGCCTGTTCCCCGACCATCACGGAAGGCGCGGGAGTGTGCCACTCCCATCGGTGTCTTGTTCACCTCCGCGGCGTGGCGTCGTTACCATATTTTGCGACGAGATAAATTATGACTTGCTGACAAAGGCGATCGCTCAAGTCGTATGGTGGTCACCGGTTGCAGGGGATCGGCATAGGGATGAATATTGGCGTATCGATCGCCTGAGCGGTGACTGCCTGACAGTTCTGCACAAGCAAAGGGCGTGATTCAGGTGCTGAACCCGGACCCGCAAAATACCTGTGTCGCAGTTACCCAAGCACTTGCCAATTGCTCTACAGCGCGCCGGGTGCAGGTAACCTGTAATCTGTCGGGCTTCAACCAGGAGTTGTCGGCGTGTAATATCATCGGCATCACACCGATTTCCGCAGCCACGCGCGTCACACCCGCCCTGGTCGTGCCGTGTGGTCAGGGCACGGCCCGCGTTTCGGCCATCATGGAGGCATTTGTGCGGGTCGAAGCCCGGTGCGGCTCGTTGCGGGTCATTGCGACCCCCAAAATCGACCTGCCTGTCTCTTGCCTGGTCAATCTGGCGGACTGTGCGGACGCCCGCCTGCTCGCCTCGGTCGTCGATGTGCAGCTGATCACGCAGCGGTTGACCAACCAGAGCGGTCTGCAGGCCATCATCTTCGGTCAGAGTACCGACGAGCAGCTTGGCTTAGCCGTGATCGCAGCCGGCGACCTGAACGGCGATGGAATCGGCGACTGGGTTGCCGGGGGACCGGCAGGCCCCCCGGACGGACTGCCCGATCCGGGACTCGTCCGGGTGATCTCCGGCCGCGACGGCAGCATTCTCTACACGCTCACCGGGCCGGACCCCGGCGGGGCGTTCGGCTTCAGTCTGGCAGCCGTGGGCGACGTGGATGGCGACGGAGTGCCGGACCTGCTGATCGGAGCACCTGACACCGCTCCGGGCGGGAATACTGCGGCGGGGAGCGCGTTCCTCTATTCGGGCCGGACCGGCACGTTCATCCGGCGCCTGGACGGCGTAAACACGTGGGATCTATTCGGGTGGTCCGTGGCGGGCCTGGGCGATGTCGACGGCGATGGCGTGCCGGACTTTGCCGTGGCCGCCGTTTCGGCGCAAGTCGGGCTGCTGCAGGACGCGGGCAGGGTGACCGTCTTTTCCGGGAGTACGGGCGCCCCGATCTACAACATCGACGGCACCGAGAGCGGGGCCGCGTTCGGTCTGACCATGGCCACCATCGGGGATACCGACGGGGACGGGCTGCCGGACCTGCTGGTGGGAGCGCCCCAGGCGGCTCCCGGGGGGAACCCTGATGCCGGGAGCCTCTTTCTCTACTCGGGCGCCACGGGCGCCCTGCTCCAGCAGTTCGACGGGCTGGCCCCGAACGACGGCTTCGGCTGGTCGGTGGTGGACCTGGGCGACATCAACGGCGACGGATTGCGGGAGATCGCCGTGGGTGCGCCGGGCGCCAGCCCCGGGGGGGTGCCGGAAGCGGGCAGCGTCTTCGTGTACTCCACGAATGGCATCCTGCGGTACCGGCTCGACGGGCAGGTTCCCATCGGCAATGTGGGCACCATGGTGGCGTTCGACGGCACCCACCTGATCGTCGGCGCGCCCGACGCCCCGGAAGGCGATGGCGATCCGACGGGCTATATCTTGATCTATGCGGCTGCGACAGGCGCTTTCCTGCGGCAAATTCAGGCGCCCTTTGCCTTCGGGCAGTTCGGCTGGTCGGGGGCCGGACGAGCGCCGGCGAGTGCCGCGATCGGCGCTCCGCTGGCCTCCAGGGACCCGCTCGCTGCAGCGGGGGCGGTTGTACTCCTGTCGCTGCAGGATGCGGTGCTCGTTCTGAACCTGTGCGTCGACGTGGCGGTTCAGGCCGTGCGAGATCTCATTGTGTCTGTGCCGGCAACGGCATGCACCGGCCTGGCACCATGAGCCGATGCCCACAAGTAAATCGGAAACAAACGCAGGGACTCGCTTTTTCGCGAGTCCCTGCGTTTGTCTCGATTGCACAACGAGCGGGTGTCTGGTCCGGTGAGGCTTTGCACGGGCCGTCCGTTTGCCCCATAATGTGCGAAAGGGCGCCCAGACTGCTGGGCGAATCGGCCGGAAGCCGGGGGATGAGCGGCAGCCCACAGCGCCGAGAATACAGCGAGGCTTACGTAAGGCAATCCACGAGTCACAGGGTGCATTCCAACTCCACCGGCGGTGGCTGTTAGGCAGCTAAGAATCGCGGCCCTTTGCCACCCCGGAGGCACACCAAGGCGCTCGACCGCCACCCGAAGCCCCAGTCCAACCAGAGATCCTACAAGGACATACGGTAACGCGAAGGGGATAAAGAAGAACCCGATCGCCAATAGCCGGGCGCCGGGGACACGGGAGTTCCTAATGCTGATCAGTGTGGATGACTTGTGAGGAAGAGGATTAAGCCTCTTTCGCCGGCTTCGAACGCACCGACGATCGCCAACCCAGCATGAGGCCAACGGCATCGCCCACAGCAATCACCGGCGCACCGAAACGCAAGCCTTCGACCCAGAGAAAGATCGTCCCAACCGCTACAAGGCAAGCCAGGAATCCGCCAACCCACCGTTTCAGATGAGTCACGCCCCACACGCAAACCAGAACCATACACGCGGTCAGAAACTCCAAAGTCGGCACGAAGGTCACCCCCCTAATGTTAAGTCTATTCTTAACGCCGTCAGGATGTGGTGAAACGCCAACCATTCCGCCAGGGGGTGGGCGCCCAGGACGGAAGCTGAAGGACGCTTCCAGGGGATCTAACGCAAGAAGGGCTGCGCACCGGGATACGGCATGCAGCCCTTCGGTACTTTTGAAGGAGCCCGAATATATTGGCCCGAGTCTGACTAGGAAGGGCTGAACCGTCGGTGTTCCGGTCAACGCCTCGCGGCTCTGTCCTGTTTTGCACAGATGGGCCTCGCCAAAGGCTGCAAAAACGGACGTAGGGTGATGAAACCCCCGGTTTTGCTCAGGGTTGTAGCATCAGAGTGCATTGAAACCATTGAAACGCGCGACATTGAATCGGCACCCCGCTTGGGGTGCCGATTCGACCTTTGACCACAGGCTGTACCGTATTCGGCGTAACGTGGCCAGCATGTCCTTGGAAGTCTCTGTCGCCTGTTGCATGCTGACAAGTAGGGCATGCGTGATGAAAGCGGCATAAACCTGGGCATGCACTGCCGCTTCCGAGCGGCCAATGAAGTGTTTGAGACGGAGGTTCTGCTTGACCCAGCGAAAGAAGAGTTCAATCTTCCAGCGCTGCCGATACAACCGCTCAACCTGTTCGGCCGTGAGGTCGAAGCGATTTGTGAGGAACTTGACCGGCTCGCTACCCGGTGGTTGAACCACCACCACACGGAGCGGGTGCTTGACGCGGCGAATCTTGCATCCGAGTTCGATGATCTCGTCAGCCACGATGGTCTCGCTTGTTGTGGGCCTCGATTCCAAGACCTTATAAACGTTGTGTGGCATCAGCCGCGTGACAAAAAAGATGCCCTGCTCACAGTAGCGATTGAAGGCCCGATGGTCGATGTACCCGCGGTCAAACAGATAGGTGACTCCCGGTTCGATTACGAACTGGGCGGCACCAAACTGCTCTGGCACCTTTCCGGTGGTGATGATTGGCGGCAAGGTCATCCCGGTACCTCGAGTCAGGCAGACGTGAAGTCGAATGGCCTTCTCCAACCGAGAGTACTCCGCCCATGGGGACCATTTGGACAGGGTGATAACCGAGCCATCCAGGATGCGGACAACCCCAAAGGGCTCAGGAGTCTGTTCTTCATGATCCTCGGCAAGTTTCTGGATCGTAAGCGCTGCCACATACCTGTCGGGCGTCGGGCGTTCAGGCGCGCCAACTGAGACACGCTGATGGGCGCTACAGCCATCTCGTCAGCTTGAGGACACGCTTGGTGAGCCCGCAGCTGGACGAGACGCTCCCACCGCTCCGCCGGTGGCAACGCCTTCAACTCGGCGATCCGAAACCGTTGGCGCCTGGCCCCGCGTTCTGCCGGCGTGGGAGGCGCATATCCGGGGAACACCGCTTGCTGCAAGACCGGGTTGTAGGTCAACTCTGCTACGATATCCCGAAGGCTCTGCCGGCCACCCAGGTGGCTGACCATCAGGATCTTGAGTTGTGCGAGGGCAGACAGCTTTCGTGAACGGGCGTCTGCACCAAGTTGCGCCACTACATCTGCAATCGCGTCTTGGGGAATCAGGGCTAGAACCTGGCTGAGAACACTGCTACAATCGGACAAGGGTCAGTACCTCCGGTGGTGAAGTGGTTGCTAGACACTTCCATTTAACCACCTGGTACTGACCCTTTTCAATGTTCACGCAAACCGCGTGAACCTTCCCATTTTGCTGATGCTACAACCCTGTCCTGGCGGAGGGCTTTTTCTATTGGGGCCCGGTTATTGCCGGGCGGGCCGTTTGGGCTTCGGATTCGGGTCCGCAACGCCGTTGTCAGCCTCGATCGCCTGCCGCAACAGCGACTCGGTGGTGCGGGACGGCAGTGCCTCCAGCTGGACCAGCGCCTCCCGGCAGGCGGCATACTGGCGCAGGGCTTCGGCGGCCTGCCCGTTTTCCAGGTAGATCCGCATCAATGCCTGGTGGGCCGATTCACCGGCCTCGTCCCAGACCAGGCGCTGCTGAAAGATCAGAATCGCTCTGGCCGGGTCTTTTGCCTCGTTCCAGTAATACTGGCCCAGCCAGTCCAAGGCGGCCAGCAGGCGGAAGCGGAAAGTGGTCCGCAGCTCCTGCAGGGCCGGGCTGTAGGGATCGTCCGCCGCCAGGTCGCTTCGGTAGAGCCGGCAGGCCTGCTCGTAGGACCGGGCGGTCGCCGGGCGATCGCCGGCCGAAACGGCCGCTTCCGCATGGGTCAGGGCGGCCCGGAACTGGTCGAGGTCAACAGCCACTTCCGGTTGGCGGCTGAACCAGATGAGCCCCCGCTCGGTCTGGATGTAGCGTGACTTGGCCTCGCCGCCCAGGTGGGGTTCCAGGAGGCGGCGCAAATGGTGCAGAGCCACCCGGAGGCTGGTGTCGGCGGCCGCCTGATCCAGGTTCGGCCAGAGCCGGTCCACCACCTGTTCCCGGGGCACCGGGTGGTCGGTGGAGAGCAAGGTCACCAATAGCAGGCCGGCCTTGCGCCGCTTCAGCGCCTTCACGTCGACGGCCTCCTGGCCGAGGGTGATCGACAGCGGTCCCAGGCACTGGATGGCGATGGGTGCGGGGCCGGTTGCCAGGTTGACGATTCGGCGTCGATCGGCCGGGGTGAGGAGGCGTACGATGGCTTCCCGGACGGCGGCGTCCTCCAGCGTACGGTAGGCGGCCGGGATCAGCCGGGCTTCCGGTTCCATCAGTTCGATGCCGCTGGAGCGGACCGCTTCGGGCAGCCGCTCATCCATCAGGAGAATCAGCCGGTGGCAGAAGTCGGGTTCCACCCGGAAGGCGAGTCCGTAGATGGCAACAGAGAGCGCCAGGTGCCACTCGTGCAGGGCGAAGAACTCGCAGCCCCGCTGGTGGCACTCCGACAGCCCTTCCGCCAGCAACCGGACCCCTTCGGGCCGCGATTCCGTCCGGGACTGGCGAAACTCGGCCAGCGCCCGCAGCAGCATCAGCATGACCCGTTCGTAGAGGAAGTTTGGATTGGAACCTCGGCGCTCCAACATCCGCCCGGTCAGGCGAACGGCCGCCCTGGCGTTGCCGGTGTGGAACAGGTGCAACAGAACGGTCTCGATGACCGCCTTCATGTAGGTGTTCGAATTCGGAATGGACTTGACCAGGCCCATCGACTCGTTGGCGTATTTGACGGCCGTTTGCGGCTTGCCCCAGAGCCGATAAAGGGCGGCGAGCCTGACAGTAAGTTCAGGCCGAACCACATGATAGCCCATCTCCTCGATGAGCTTTTGGGCCGTACGGGCCATTTCTGCGGCTTTGGTGAACTCGCACCGGCGGGTATACGAGTAGAGCAGGTTCAGAGCGGCGTGCACCCGTTGGGCTTTCTGAAACGAGGAGGTCAGCATGGGCTCCGCAAGCCGCTCACAATCCCGGAAGCGACCGACTCGCCGGTAAGCTGCGGCAAGGCTGGCGGTGGGAATCCACGGCGACTCCCCGAGGCCGGCGTAGATCTCCAGCGCCCGTTCCTCCAGCCGGATGGCGGAAGCCCAGTCTCCCGCATAAAACTGTTGGGTGGAGAGCAGGTCGTAGACGGCGGCTTCGCCCGGATGGTCGCCCAGCTCGACCACCAGCTCCAGCGCCTTACGGATATCCTCCTCCGCAGCGGCGGGCCCCTTGGTATTCATGGTGTATCGGGCCCGGGTCTGCCTGAGGACGCTCTCTTCCCAGCGCATCTCCGGCCGGATTGCTTTCTCGGCCTCGTGAAGTCCGTCCCGGGCGTCGTCCATTTGCCGCCGGGACAGGGCGATGGCGCTGATCATGAGGGCGGACCGCACACCGCCCCTGGCGTCGTTCTGCTGGGCGAAGCTGTTTTGGGCCAGACGGGCTAAACCCACGGCGGACTCTGCGGCGCCCGCGTTGAGGGCGTGCTGGGCCTCGCAGAGGGAGATCCAGGGGTAGTCTGCCTTGACTTCGGCCGGGAGCACGGCCAGCAGACTGTGAAGCCGTTGCAGCCGATTGGTGTACAGCCAGAGCGACGCCATTCGCTCCACCAGCACGGATGCTTCCGCGAACAACCCGCCTTGCAGATAGTAGAACGCCGCATCGACGGGGAGGCTCCGGGCGAGGGACCAGTCCCCGGCTTGCCGGCAGATGTTCCGGAAGCTCCTTCCGCCGTCCCGGGCTTTCAGCCGCTCCAGCAGGAACCGCTGGAGCAACGGGTGATACCGGTAGGATTCGGATCCCTGCGGCGTCAGCAGCAAGTTGGAACGCAACAGCTGTGCGATGGCCGCCGCCGAATCATCTCGGGCGAAGGCCGCATCGCAAGCCGCCGGCGTGCAGACCTCCAGCACGGCGCTCTCCTCCGCAAACCGGCGGAGATTCTCCGGCAGCGACTGGCAGACCTCCTCAGCCAGGTAAGCGGAGAGGTCAGGCGGCAAGGTGCCGGCCAGGAACTCATCGACCGAATCGTGCCGCCGGAGGTGCTCGCCCAGCAGCACCAGTGCGGCAGGCCAACCTTCCGTCTCCACGCAGATTTGCTTCAGCCGGACCTCGTCGAGGTCCATCCCGGCTGCTTCCGTCAGGTACGCATGCACTTCGGCTTCGTTGAAGCGAAGGTCATTTTCGCCCAGTTCCGCGGCCGCCTGGGTCACTTTCAGCCGGGCGGTGGGGAGTGGGAGCGGCAAGCGAGAACATATGAACAGGTGGGTGCGGTCGCCCCCATGTTGCAGGAGTCCCGCCACCAGTTCGGTGACCCGAGACTCCGGGCGGAGGTGCTGAAAGTCGTCCAGCACAATGACCACGTGTCCCGGGCAGTCCTGCAGGTCGGCCGTCACCAGGTGTAGCGGGCGCTCCGGCGGGCCGCCGGCCAGGAGCGCGTCCCAAAGCCGCCGCCCCCCGCCGAGAATCCCATGGATTCCCCGGGCGAGGTAGGGGTAGAACACGGCGGGATCGTTGTCGTCGGCATCCAGTTGCAGCCAGAGGTGCGGAACATCGGCGCCCTCGAGGAAGTGGGCAAGCGTGGCGGTCTTTCCGTAACCGGCCCCGGCGACGAGCGCGGTCAACCGCCGTTCCAGCCCCTGAGTCAGTTGCAGGTGTTGGGGTGGGCGCTCCAGTTGCCGACGGGCCGTAGGGGGACGGGTCAGTTTCGTGGTCAGGAGTAGGTCGGTACTCATCCCTATGACAGCCCCTTCATTTGGAACGCTACTGCGCAGCAGTGTTCGACGGCGAGGGCCTCACACCCTTGTGAACCAGCAACAAGGCAGCCGGTTCAGTTCGAACCGGCTGCCCGTGTCAGTCTTGGACGTTCAGGGAATTCAGGAGGGCGTGTCCGCACCGCTTTGCCGGCGGAGAATTTCCTCCAGTTGAACCGCCAGCCTGCTCAAATCGCCTGAGACCCCGGTAATCTGGTCGAGCGATTCCCGGAGCCGTCCGGCGCCCTTCTCCAGGGACTCGACGGCGTTCAGGTTGCTGCCCGAGGTCTCGCCGATGCCGACCACGACGGTCACCACTTCGTCCGACGCCGCCGCCATCTCCTCGGAGGCGGCGCTGTTGTCTTCCACGACTTTTTCGATCTGCCCGAAAGCTGCCACCAGTTCACCAGCCGAAGCCGACAGGCGGCGGGTCTCGCTCGCGATGGCGTCGACCTGCCCGGCCGTATCCCGGGTTGTCGCCATCACCTGCGTGAGTGCCCCCTGTGCGGTGGTCGCCACCGTCTGGCCCGCCTCCACTTCGAGGGTGGTGTCGGTCATGGCGGCGCCTGCCTGATCGATGCCGGTCCGAATTTCCGACAGGGTCGCCGCAATCGAACCCGCCTCCTTGGCGGAGCGTTCAGCCAGGCGACGCACCTCCTGGGCCACCACAGCAAAGCCCCGGCCGTGCTCACCGACCCGGGCCGCTTCAATGGCGGCGTTCAACGCCAGCATATTGGTCTGTCCGGCAATCTCACCGATGGTGTCCGCGATGCCGCCGATCCGTGCGGAGAGTTCCCGGAGTCCGCGAATGGCATCGGCGGCCGTGCCGGCGCTGGAGCGGATGCGTTCGATGCCGGAGACCATCTCCGCCATCGCCGCCGATCCTTCGGCGGCCACTTCCGCCGAACGGTTGGAGGCATCACGGACGGACTGTGCCCCGTCGCTGACGCTCTGGATGGCGGTGGCCATGCCGTTCACCAATCCGGTGCCTTTCTGCACCGCCGAAGCGTCTTCCTGGGCGCCGGTGGCGATGTGACCGATGGCCCGGTTCAACTCCTCCATGAGCGAGTTCGCGTGCATGACCCGTTCTTGTTGGCCCCGGCTGGCAGACACGACGTCCGAGACCTTGCCGCTGAAATCCCGTTTGAGGAAATCATGGGCGGTCCCGGTTTCGGTCTGCAGGTGGCCTGCGGCCGTGGTCAGTTGCCCGGTGGCGTGCTCGATGCCGGACATGGCGGTCTGCAGGTTGGCAAATGCCACGCCCCGGGCACCGGCTTCATCCTCCACCCGGCGGAGCAGCCGGGCGGCTTTCTTCGCCGTGCTCGCGATGACCGCCTGCGTGGGCAGCAGCGTCAGCCCGTAATAGACGATGCTGGGCACCGTCATCTCCGGAAAGGTGTCCGGGAAGAGCACGATCGTCAGGACGATGCCGACCCAGGAGACGGCGTTGGCCACCCAGACCGCCCGGGGATTAAAGTAGAGCGCGGCCGCCACGGAGGGCAGCAGCCAGATGGTCCAACTGGACTTCGCATGATGAATGGTAAACGCCATGACGATCAGCGCCGCTTCAATGGCCAGCGGCCCGACATACTTGAGGCTGCCCGGCAGCCACCGGAACCGGTGGAACAGCGCCGGAATGGCCATGACCACCAGCGTGATGCCCGCCCACTCCCAGTACATGACCATGTTCGCCGTCTCCACGACAAAGCCGTAGACCAGGCCAATCAGGGGCACGATGGTGAAGTAGACGTACCAGAGCGCCTTTACCAGCAAGGCGTCGGTCGTCAGTTCGTTGGACACGAGAATTGAGGTCTTGTTTGCCGGCATTCGGATCGGCCCCCCTCGAACAAATGACAATCATTTGCCCAAAGTTCGACCTATGTTTAAACAATCCCTCTCTATAAAGTTTAAAGCTAATTGAAACTACCGCCCAAACCCCGTGAGCACGCGGGCCGGCAGCGTAACGACGGCCCAGACAAGCTTCAGGACGCCTTCCACGGCAATCCCGAGGATGCGGAAGGGCAGCAGGATGAGCCAGACCACGGGATAGAGAATGAGCGCCACCAGCGCCACGGGCCAGCAGATGATCAGCAGGAGCACCCAGAGCAGAAACGCAACCATGATCATGACCTCCTTTGAATATCTATGCCGTTTGACACCACCGGTGTGGGAAATCCTTCACGAATATGAGATTCCGCTTCTGGCGAGAAAGTTCGCAGCGCGGTTAAAATGAAAGGGAGGGGGGAGCCACCGCATGTCGAACCGCTGGCGCATTGCGACGGAGAACCGGGTCGGGATGGCGTTGGACGTGCTGACGATCATTTCCGGCGCCGGAATCGATATCGGGGCGATGGAAGTGTTGCCCGGGCTGGCCTTTCTCCGCCTGGAGGGCACGCTGACGGAGGCGGTGAAAGAGCGGCTCCTGGCCATGCCCGGCGTGGTGGCCGTGGAGCCGGTGCCCTTGCTGCCCCAGGAGGAGCGGCAGCAAGAGGTGGACGCCGTCCTGGAGGCCGTCAGCGACGGCGTGCTGGTGGTCCGGCCCGGCGGCGCCGTGGCCGGCCTCAACCCTGCCGCTGCGCGGATCCTGGCGATTACGGAACAGAAGGCTATCGGGCAGGAGGCCGCGGCGGTCCTGGGCACCGACCGGCTGCTGCACATTGGCAGCGCGTTTGACAACGAAGAGGTCCGGGTGCAGACGCCCCGTGGCCGGCTGCACTACGTGGCGTCCGGGCGGGCGCTGGGCGATTCGGACGGCCATACCGGCATCGTCCTGGCGCTGAAGTCGATGCAGGAAGCCCGGGCGCTGGTCCACTCCCTGACCCGGCCGCAGGGCATGGGCTTTGCCGATATTACCTCGTCTTCCAAGCTGATGGCCGATGTAATCCGGCTGGCACAGGCGGCTTGCCGCGTCGATGCGACGGTGCTCCTGCAGGGCGAGAGCGGCACCGGCAAGGAGATTTTCGCCCGGGCGATTCACAGCGAGTCGGGCCGGGGTCAGGGGCCGTTCGTGCCGATTAACTGCGCCGCCCTCCCGGAGACGCTGCTGGAGTCCGAGCTGTTCGGCTACGAAGAGGGCAGCTTCACCGGGGCCAAACGGGGCGGCAAGCAGGGCATCTTCGAGTTTGCCCATGGCGGGACCGTGTTTCTGGACGAGGTAGGCGAACTGCCGGGACACCTGCAGGCCAAGCTCTTGCGGGCGTTGCAGGAGGGCCGGGTGCGCCGGGTGGGCGGCCGGGAGGAGATCCCGGTGGACGTGCGGGTGCTCGCCGCCACGAACCGGAACCTGCGGTCGATGGTGGCGGATCGGCAGTTCCGGGACGACCTCTACTACCGGCTGAACGTGATCCCGATCGTGATCCCGCCGTTGCGGGAGCGGCAGGAGGACATCGACGCGCTCTCTGACCACATGATCAACAAGTGGTCGGCCCGCATGGGCCGGGAGGCGCCAGCCCTGAGTGCGGAGGCCCGCCGCCGGCTGCACGAATACCCGTGGCCCGGCAACGTCCGGGAACTGGAGAACGCGGTGGAACGGGCCCTCGCCCTGACGCTGGGTCCGGAGATCGGTCCGGAGCAGCTTATGCTGGAAGGCGCGGCCGGCACCGGCCCGACACCGGCGGCCCAGGGGACGCTCCGGGAGCGGCTGGCGGAGGTGGAGCGGCAAATCCTCGCCGACATGATGACCCGGACGGGCTCGGCCCGGCGGGCGGCCCAGGCGCTGGACGTCTCTCACACCACGATTCTGAACAAGCTGCACAAGCTCGGACTCTCGCATCTGCTAAAGGAATAGGGGCGGCAGGTGAGTGAGTGAGTCACGGTGGCAAGAAATCGTGCCATATGGAACGATTTATTGCCACAAAATCGGCCTTCAACCCGCTCCGGCGGGCCTTTGGCGTTGGCATGAACCTTGCACTGTAGGTGGACGACCGAATATCGTCCGGAGGTGCCGTCATGAGCACGACGTCCAAGGAACAATTTCGTGGGTTTGCCACCCGGTGTGTCCACGCTGGACAGAACCCTGACCCCGCGACCGGTTCCCTGACGACACCGTTATACCAGACCTCCACCTTCGTATTCCAAAGCGCAGAGCAGGGCGCCGCCCGGTTCGCCGGTCAGGAGCCCGGTTATATCTATACCCGGTTGGGAAACCCGACGCTGACCGCCCTGGAAGAGAAACTGGCGGACCTGGAAGGCGGGGAAGCCGGCCTGGTTTTCGGTTCCGGCATGGGCGCCGTCTCGGGGGTGGTCATGGCCCTCGTCCGGGCCGGGGACCACGTGATCTACGGTGATGCCATTTATGGCTGTACGTTTGATTTTCTGCACGACATTCTCGGCCGGTTCGGCGTCGAGGCCACCGGCGTGGATTGCGCCCAGCCGGAAGCGGTGGAAGCGGCCATCCGGCCCAATACCAAGGTGCTGATTCTGGAGACCCCGGCCAACCCCACGTTGAAGCTGGCCGACCTGCGGGCCATGGCCGATATCTGCCACCGGCACGGCATGGCCCTGGTGGTCGACAATACGTTCATGTCGCCGTATCTGCAGCGCCCGCTCGACCTGGGCGCCGACGTGGTCATTCACAGTGCGACCAAGTATATCAGCGGCCACGGCGACGTGATCGCCGGCGCGGCGGTGGGCAAGAAGGCGTTTATCGACGAGGTCCGCATGACGACGCTCAAGAACGTGGGCGCCGTGCTGGGTCCGTTCGAGGCCTGGCTGCTGCTGCGGGGCCTCAAGACCCTGCATGTCCGGATGGACAGGCACTCCGACAACGGCATGCAGGTGGCCCGGTTTCTGGAGAAGCATCCCGCCGTGGCCCGGGTCTGGTACCCCGGCCTGGAGTCCTTTGAACAGTACGACCTGGCCCGCCGTCAGATGACCGGCCCCGGCGGCGTGATCTCCTTCGAACTGAAAGGCGGCCTGGAGGCCGGCCGGCGGATGATGAACGCCGTCAAGCTGGCCCACGTGGCGGTAAGCCTCGGCGACGCCGATACGCTGATTCAGCACCCCGCGTCCATGACGCACGCTGTGGTCCCGCCCGAAGAGCGGGTGAAGGCGGGCATCAGCGATGGCCTGGTCCGCATCAGCGTAGGCCTTGAGGACGCCCGGGACATCATCGCCGACCTGGAGCAGGCGCTGCGCCCGTGAAACCTGGTGCCACTGGACCTGGCCCCCCCTGATCTCAATATGCCCGGTCCGTAAGCATATGGCGCCGAATCCCTCGGGTGAGGGGTTCGGCGCCTTTTCAACGGGACGGTTCACGCCCGGCGCGTGCGGCCGCGGCCGACGCCGTAATAGGCGAATCCGGCCTCGGCCGCGACCTCGGGGTCCCACAGGTTGCGGCCGTCCACCACAGCCCGGCCGCTCATCGCCCGGCGGACTTGCGACAAGGGTGCCGTCCGGAAGACGTCCCACTCCGTCAGAATCAGAAGGCCGTCGGCGTCGGTCACGGCGGACCAGGGGTCGGGTGTCAGGGCGAGGCCGGGAAAGCGGTCCGGACTGACCTGCCGGGCGAAGGTCGCCATGCCCGCCGGGTCGTATGCCTGAACCCGGGCGCCGGCGCCCAGGAGCCGCGGCACCAGGTCCAGCGAAGCGGCGCCGCGCACGTCGTCGGTCTCGGCCTTGAAGGTCAGGCCCCAGACGGCCACCGTCTTGCCGGCCAGGCCGCCCAGTTCCGTCGTGAGGGCCGAAAGCAGCCGGTGGCGCTGGCGGGCGTTGGCCCGCTCGGCGGCCGGCAACAGGTCCAGCCGCACGCCGGCCCGCCGGGACGTCCAGGACAGCGCTTTCAGGTCCTTGGGCAGGCAGGAGCCGCCGTAGCCTGGTCCCGGCGTCAGAAACCGCGGACCCACCCGGTGGTCCAGCCCCAGCCCTTTCAGCACGTCCAGTGCGTCGGCGCCCAAGCTGCCGGACAGGGCCGCCATCTCGTTGGCGAAGCTGATTTTCATGGCCAGGAACGCGTTGGTGGCGTACTTCACCAACTCCGACTCCTCCCAACCCGTCACCAGCAGCGGGGCATCCAGCCCCACGTACAGGCCGGCCACCATCAGGGCCGCTGCAGTGTCCGGGCTGCCCACCACGATTCGGTCCGGGTGAAAGAAATCGTAAACCGCAGTCCCTTCCCGCAAAAACTCCGGATTCGAGACCACGGGAACCCGGCGCCCCAGGACCTCGCACGCCATGCGGCACGTTCCCGGCGGCACGGTGCTTTTCAGCACCAGCACGGTGGCGCCCAGGTCGCCCAGGCGGCGCAGGTCCCGAAGCAGCCGCTTCAGCGCTCCCAGGTCCGGTGCTCCGCCGGCCCGGGGCGGCGTGCCCACGCAGACAAAGAGCGCCGCCGCACCCCTGACGCCTTCCTCCAACTGGTCGGTCAGCGTGAGCTTCCCGCCCAGGTGTTTCATCAGCAGTTCCGGCAGGCCCGGCTCATAGATGGGACAATGCCCGGATCGCAGGCCCTGGAGTCGCTCCGGATCTACTTCCACCAATCGCACGCGATGGCCCATTTCACAGAAGCAGGCGGCCGAGGTCAGTCCCACATAACCGGCCCCGGCGATGGCGATCTCCTGGTCTGCTTGCATGCTGCCTGCACCACCCCAATCGGGATGCACGAGTGCCTGCTTTCCAAGTCTATGCGGGCCAGTTGCCATAATGTGCCCGTCAGGGTAAACCTTTCACCCCGCCTTGAATACGGTGAAAGTACCAGCGGAGAGGCGGTGAAGCAGCGGTGAAAGCCCTCGTGCTCTGTGCCGGTCGGGGGACGCGCCTCCGGCCGCTGACGCATACCCGGGCCAAAGCGGCCTTGCCGGTGGCCGGGCAGCCCGTGCTGGGTCACATTCTGGACTATTTGCAGCGGTATGGCTTCACCGAGTTCGGGGTTGTCCTCTCACCGGGGCAGGGGGAACTTCGTCGGTTGGCGGCGAGCGGGCCGGAAGTCAAGGTGACGTTTATCGTCCAGCGGCAGCCCCGGGGCATCGCCCACGCGGTACAGACTGCGGCGGCCTTCCTGGGCGAGGAGCCGTTTCTCGTCTATCTGGGCGACATTTTGACCGACGAGAACCTGGCTCCGGCGCTGGCCCGGTTCGAGCAGGAATCCCCCGATGCCCTCGTCGCCGTGCGGTCGGTGGTCAATCCCCGGGCGTTCGGCGTCGCTGAATTGGACGGCGATCAGGTGACCGCGGTGGTGGAAAAGCCGGAGTCGCCGCGTTCCAACCTCGCCATCGCCGGCATCTACCTCTTCCGGTCCTCGGTGCAGGAGGCAATCCGGGGGCTGAAACCGGGCAGTCGCGGCGAATACGAGATCACCGATGCCGTCGCCGCCCTCATCGCGTCCGGGCGCCGGGTCGTCGCCCACGCCATGACCGGCTGGTGGCAGGACATCGGCACGCCGGAAGGGATCCTCACCGCCAACGGCCTCCTGCTCGACAAAATCCAGACCGACGTCGCCCCCGGGGTGGGGCTCGGGACGGCCCACATCCAGGGGCGGGTGATCATCGGGCCGGGCACGGTGCTGCAGAACGTGCGGCTCCGGGGGCCGCTGCTGATTGGACCCAACTGCCACTTGCAGGATGCGTACCTCGGCCCATACACCAGCGTGGGCGAAGGCGCCCGGATCCTGGGCGCCAGCCTGGAGAATTCGATTCTGCTGCCCGGCTGCCGGCTGGATGGGCCGGCGGTGCACCTGGAGGATTGCCTCCTGGGGCGGGGAGCGGTGGTGGAAGTGAAGCCGGGCCGGACCGTAACCCTGCTTCTCGGGGACGACGGGCGGCTCCAGTTCCCCCGGGACCGGAGGTGAATCAGGTTTGCGTATCTGTCTGATCTGTACGGAGAAACTGCCGGTTCCGCCCATCCGCGGCGGCGCGATTCAGCAGTATATCGCCGCCGTGGCCCCCCGGCTATCCCGGGCGCACGCGGTGACGGTCATTTGCCGGAGCGACCCGGCGCTGCCGGCGGAGGAGATGCTCGCGGCCGTCCGCATCGTGCGTCTGCCCGCCGGCGACCAGGGTGTCTACTTCCGGAACGTCGCCGTCTGGCTCTCGGAGCAGCCCGTTTTCCAACTGGTGGTGCTCTTTAACCGGCCGGCTTTCGCCGTTCAGATTGCCGGGGCGGCGCGGGGCGCCCGGCTGGCGCTCTCCATGCACAACGACATGTTCGAGCCGGACCGGCTCACCCGGTCGGCCGGTCAGGCGGTCCTGGACCGGACCGACCGTGTGGTCTGTATCAGCGCCTACGTCCGGCGGAACATCGAACGGCTTTATCCCACGTACAGCCACAAGTTCCGTACCGTATACTCCGGCGTGGATACCGTCCGGTATGGACCCGTCTGGGCGAAGCTGAAGGAGCGGATGCTGGTGCGGCAGCGGCTGGGGCTGAAGCCCGGGGACCTGGTGGTCCTGCATGTCAGCCGCTTCAGCCCCCGCAAAGGCAACCGGCTGCTGCTTGACGCCATGGCGCAGGCGCTGCCGCTCTGTCCGCAGGCGAAGTTGCTGGTGGTCGGCTCCAGCCGTTACGGCACAAACGAACTGGACGACTACGGACAAAGCTTTCGTCGTGACGCCATGGAACGGCTGAACGGCGCGGCCGTTTTCACCGGCTTCGTGCCGCCGGCGGACGTGGCGGAGCTATACCTTGCCGGGGACCTGTTCGTGGTCACGTCGCAGTGGCAGGAGCCGCTGGCCCGGGTGCACTACGAGGCGATGGCCGCCGGGCTGCCGATCGTCACCACCGACCGGGGCGGCAACTGCGAAGTGATCGAAGAGGGCAAAAGCGCCCTGGTGGCCCGGCCCCACGACGATCCGGCGGCATTTGCGGACCACATCGCCCGGCTCCTGGAGGAGCCGGAACTGCGGGATCGACTGGGCCGGCGGGGCCGTGAACTGGCCGAGGAACGGTACACCTGGGACCGGGTGGCCGGGGAACTGCTGGCGATCTTTGCGAGGAGGTAGAGGGATGGCCCGGTTTCTGGTGACCGGGGCCGGCGGGTTCATCGGGTCGCACCTGATGCGCCGGCTCATCGCCGGCGGGCACGACGCGATTGGCGTCGACCGGCGGCCCGTTTCGGTGGCGGGCGCCCGGCCGCCCGCGTCGGGTGCAGGCGCCCGGCCCCCCTGGGTGGAGGGCGACCTGCTATTGATGGACCTGGCGCCGCTCCTGGCGGGCGCGGAGTACGTCGTCCACCTGGCGGGACAGCCGGGCGTCCGGGAGTCGTGGGCCCAGTTCCCGGCCTATGCCCGGGGCAACATCGAGACGACCCAGCGGCTTTTGGAGGCGTTGCGGGGCGGCTCCGTCCGGAAGTTCGTGCTGGCTTCCACCTCGTCGGTCTACGGGTCGGCGCCCATGCCCGCCCGAGAAGACGGCCCGGCGCTGCCGGTCTCGCCGTACGGGGCGACCAAGCTGGCCGCCGAGCAAATTGCAGACCTGTACGGCCGGACCGCTTCCATCCCCTGGGTCGCGCTGCGCTATTTCACGGTCTACGGCCCCGGCCAGCGGCCCGATATGGCCTTCACCCGCTGGCTGAAGGCGGCCCGGGACGGCGTGCCGATTGAACTGTACGGCCGGGGCGACCAGGTGCGGGACTTCACCTACGTGGATGACGCGGTCGAGGCCACCATCCGGGCGGCCCTGACGCCCGCGGCTACAGGGATGGCCATCAACGTGGGCGGCGGCAGTCCCGTCGCCATCCGGGACACCCTGGCGGTCATCGAGCGGGTCAGCGGGCGGCTTCTCCAGGTCGAAATGCGGCCGCCGGCCCCCGGCGACATGGCGCTCACCCGGGCCGATACCACCCGGCTGGCGGCGCAGTTGGGCTTTGTGCCGGCCACGCCGCTGGCGGACGGCATCGCCCGGCAGTACGCCTGGATTACCGGCGGAGGAGCGTAATGCGAGCCGCAGGCAGCAACGTGCAACTGGGCATTCTCGCGGAGCGCGGTCCCTCAGCCGCCCGGTCGTTTGGCCCGCAGACAGCCCTCGTCGAGACCGTGAGCAGGCTGGCGGCCAACGAACGGGTCGATGTGGTCGCCTTCGCGCCGGATGACGCGGACCTGCGGCGGCAGCGGGTTTTGGCCCACCGTTATCTCGGGCCGGTCCGGGGCTGGACCGTGCCGGAGCGCGGCTTGCCGGACGTGCTCTGCACACCGGCGGGCAGGGCGTGCCGGTGGGACTGCTGGCGGAGGCGGTGGTGGGCGGCGACCCCATCCGCATCCGGGCGGTGGAGGAGCCGCTGCAGTGGCTCTCGCTGGCCATCGCCCGTCGATTGGGGCAGGTGGCCGGCGACATGGGCGAGGTAGGCCTGGACTTTGGCCTCGACAGCGGTGGGCGGATCTGGTTCATCGAGCAGAACGCGCAGCCGGGCCGGGCGGTGTTCGAGCACCTGCGCCGGTCCGATCTTTCGGCCCTGGCGCATCTGCGGCCCGTCCAATATGCCCGGTTTCTGGCAGCAGGAAAACAGCCGGGAGCCGTGTCCACACAGTCTACATAACCGAAGCCTGGCGCATACGCTGTTGTGGGGAATGATGCGGCCCGGAGAAGGCTGCAACGCCCTGGGGAGGAAGCTCTGTGTCGGACAGCCGGCTCCAGGAGATCGTAACGAAAGCGGTCGTTGGTCGGACCGAACGCCGTATGACGTGGAGCCATACGGTGCCGGCCGAAGGCGTCACAGGCGTGTTGGGCGTACACGTCACGGGCGCCACCGTGGCCGTAAAGGATGAGGGCGGCCATCCCGTGGTGGATGTGCTCGCGGACTGTGATTTCTGGTGTGCCCACCACAAGAACACGAAGATGAACTGAGCGTAATTACCTTTTCCGCCGCTGGCCAAGAACATGGTGCTGCAGCGGCCAGACCTTGGTAAACGGGAGCTCACCTGCAACGTGATAGAGGTGGGTGAGCCCAGTCTCGCTGTGGTTGAACTCAGGATGCGTTTCTGGGCGGAGTGCTTGGTGCCGGTGGTTGGCGAGGGCGGGCAAGTACGCGTCCGATGTGGGACAGTCAGTGACGATTCGCCGGAGTCAAAGCGGAGGCGAAGGCGAAACGCGTCGTTGTAGTGGTGGTGACCACCGCAACGACGCGTTTTTTCTGCCGACCCGTCCGGGCCTCAAAAAAATACACGATTGACTACTATCAGTTATGTGAGAGAATTAAGCCAGCTGATGCACTTCCCTTGTTCCCGATTTGCGCTAATGGCTAGTTCAGGAGATGTTGCCCATGGTAAGCCCGGGGAGACCTTTGGCTGAGGTAGTGCAAGCGGTTACTGATGCCCTGGATGCAGACATAATTATGTATGCTGGCGAAATTGGACGCCCATACGATACCCGATTTCACAAGTGTTGCGTCAAATACCGTGAGAGGCCAAATGTGTTGCTGCTATTGACAACATTTGGCGGTAACCCGGATGCAGGCTATCGCATGGCTCGGTGGCTGCAGCAACTATATGTGAATGGTTAGGTCATCCTATTTGTGGATACCGTCTGTAAGAGCGCTGGAACCCTCTTGGCCCTGGGAGCCAAGAGCGTGGTCATGTCAGATCGAGCGGAGTTGGGTCCCTTGGACATCCAGATCAGCGAAAAGGATGAGCTTGGAGAGAACCGTTCTGGGCTCATAGCGATGGAAGCTCTCCAAACGCTTAGGAGCGAGTCCTTCAAGCTATTTGAGGACGCCTTTCTTAAGCTGAGGTTCAAGAGCGGTCTGCAAATCACCACCAAGACCGCCGCTGAGATAGCGGCCAAAATAACAGTTGGGCTATTTTCCCCAATATACGAGCAGGTGGACCCAATGCGTCTTGGCGAAATAAATCGAGCAATGAAGATTGCTCTTGCATATGGGGATCGGCTCAAGACGGATAATGTCAAGGAAGACACCATCGAGGAACTGATCACCGATTACCCGGAACACGGGTTTGTTGTTGATCGTAGCGAAGCCACTGAACTGTTCTACAGTGTCCGCGAGCCAAGTCAAGACGAGGCGGCCTTAGCCGAGTTGGTTCGGTCATCTGCGCAGAAGGGGCTCCATGGAGACGAACCCGTCATCATCTCGATATCAGGCGAACTAGCGAAGCGAGTGGAATCTGGAGGCGAGCAAGATGTCGGAAAAGATGGGAATACGGATAGCCGAGGCTCGGAGGAGAAGCGAGCTCAAGACGAATCGTCTGCTGGATCGGAAGGGCAACAATCCCCTGGACCCGATACTCAGCAAAGAGAGCCCGAACAAGGAGCGGGAGCACTCGACAAAATCCCAGTATCAGCACATTCCTAGTCAAAAATGCTCCCTCCTGTCGGGACTCCCATGTATTGACTGAACCGAGGTCGCCAAAGACCCCAGATCATCTCTGGGGTCTCGCTGTTTTTCGGGGTCGTGGTTCTGCCTCGTAACCATGGTAGGCCCGTTGGGCCGTTGCATAAGAGAGTTGGGACCGACTAAGGCCGCCCAGGGGTACCCCGGCACTCGTGCTAGACCTTTGCGACTCATCATCATCGCAGCGCTGGGGTGTCGTCGGACCCCGAAGAGCAAGAAGCTCTACCGTGACCCGGCTTATCTCCTTACGACGGACCTGACCATCCCGGTGGAGATTCTCATCCAGGCGTACTTCGACCGCTGGGAGATTGAAGTCAACCGCCGCGACGAAAGAAGCTTGTTCGGAGTAGGTGACGCCCAGGTCTGGTCAGAACAGGCTGCTCTCCGTGTCCCGCAGTTTCAGGTTGCCGTCTATGCGATGCTACTGCTAGCGTCACTGACTGCCTATGGCCCGAAGCGGACGAACGACTACTTGCCGCTTCCCAAATGGCGCAAGCCGGACGAGCACAGACACTCCATCTTTGACATCCTCGGTCTGGTCCGCGAGGAGTTAGTCGGCAACGGTATCCCAAGAATACATGGAAGCCACCAGGGTCAAGGCGGGCGGCGTGCCTCCCGCCCAACAGGTATGCCCATCGCAGGGTAAGAAGTGCGCTCACAGCCGCCGTGCCCGATATGATCCAGCAAAAACTCCTGCGGAGTCATGCCGGACTTGGTCTGGAGGGTTTTCTAATGCCCAAGAAGGGCCAAACACAAGCGGGGGCAGGTTAAACCTGTCCCCCTTTCTCATGTACTCGTCGAATAGTGTCGAACGGTTCGTGGTGAGCAGAGGAAGGAAGCAATCCATATGTCCAGAAATTACCATTTACCCTGTTGCGGGGAGGCTGAATCCGTGACGGGATCAGGGGGTAGCGTTCTTCGAATGCCACTTCCATATCTGGAAGCAGAAGGGTTGATGCGGAGTGAAGCTGATAGAACGGAGACATGATGTCATGAAGAGCATGTTGGCAGTGATACTGATCGGTACTGTTGTCGCTGGCTGCAGTTCTGCACCTCTGACGGGCAAGAACCAAACCGGGATAACTGTGCAGTCCGCGAAGCCGTCCGTGCGTTACCAGTTCGAGCATCCTGACTTTCGGGCCTTCTCCGTCCGACGGGATAGTGGTGGGAGCCCTACATATCACCTTCTCCTCACCAAAGAGCGTGTCTGGGTGGTCCGCGATTGGAACAGCTATACCCAGGACGTGGATTTCGGCGCCTTCTTCCTGGATGGGACTACTCAGGTTCCCTTTCGTTCACTAAAAGAAGTTCTCCCTGACATCGGAGACGGGCCTTCCTTCGTGGAGTGGCTCACGATTGGGGAGCGGCTCTACGTCCAGGTGACTACTGTCGGTGTCGTGTTGACGAGTCTTACACACCACAGACTCCTGCAAATCTACCCTGAGCGCCGCGAATTCGATTCATCCTCGGTGGCAGGGCTGACGGGGATGGTCGCCGGCGACGGCAGAGTGTATGCAACCAGCCAGAACCATAACGAACTCTATGTACTCGATGAAAATTTCAAGGTCACCGACCATTTCCCAGTCAAAGGGGGCATCTTCTCGCGTATCCTCCCCATCGGCAGTGACCAACTTCTGATCGGCAACGCCCCATTTGACTTGCAGACGAAGGACTTCTATTGGGACGCTGCCGGCGCCACTAGGAAGACGTTGCCCGGATGGGGAGCCATCGGTACCACCGATCCGTCAGGTGTCCTTTGGTTCGCAACGAGCGGCACCGGCACGAAACTTCAGCTCCTGGCGGAGACTCGTGATGGTCAAGTGCTGGCTAACCAGGTTGTGGCACCGCATGAGTTGGCGCACGACGTTTTCGCCATCGAGGCTACAAGGGACGCTCTGGTTGTAACAACTATTGGGATGTACCAGGGGCAGGAGCACCTGCTTCTCTACACCTTCAAGCGGAAATAGAGAACCAACGGGAGGATGGAATTTGAGACCAAGCAGGAACGCCCCGTCTGAAGCTGATGCCAGACGGGGCGTTGTGCTGATGCCAACCAGATTACGGCTCTGGTTCTCCAGGAACGGTAAAGGCCGCCCAGGCATAACCCTGAGCGGCCTCGGGTGGCTTGCGTTTCCCGCCGTACGGCAGTCTAGTACGCGGCGCCGTGCTGGCTCATCGTAGTCGTAATCGGCGGGAACCATCCTGCTGCTGCCGGACCGGCCAGTGTCATCGCTATCGCCAGCACCGCTATCAGAATCAAGAGAGCTCGACGCATCAGCTGGCCCCCCTTTTCTCTGCAATTGCCTGCCGGAGTTCCTTCAGGCGGTCAAGCACCAGGCCGAACCTCAGGTCGGAGGCGTAACGCTCACTACGTTCGATCCGCTCCTGGGCCTGGTCATCCTTCCCCAATCCGTGGTAGACGAGGGCATCGACATACCACAGGTAAGCTTTGGACAGAGGCGGGCACTCTGGATCGGCCAACGTTTCATCAACGATCGCCCACGCCCGCTTCGGGTATCCTTTAGCGACGGCGAGGTGGGCCTGCGTTGAGGCGTACATGTGTCGGTCCTCCGGCGCCAGCAGATCCTTGGCCTGGTTCAGCGAGCGCTCCGCACTTTTGATCTTGCCGGTCACCAGGCAGGACTGGGCGTAGTTGTTGAGCGCCCAGCCTTTCATCCGGCCCGCCAGGTACCTGGTGGCCCGTCGAAAGGCGCTTACTGCTTTGGCGTGCTGATCCAAGGCGACCCAACTCATGGCAACGTTGTAATGCACGAACCCCTGCCAGTCAGTACGGTCCTTCAGTTCTTGGTACTTGGCCAAGAGACTCCAGAACTTCCGGGCTGCCTTCTGAACGTCTTTGCCCCAAAGTATGGCGGTCTGTTCGACGTACACCCGGGCCAGCAGTCTCGGATCGGCTTGCGCTAGCTTGGCCGCTTCGCTGAGCAGCGACACGGCTTGGTCGGTACTGCGGCCGTTGGTCAGGCTTTCCTGGAAAATCCAAGAAGCCCACTGGCGCATCCAGTCGGCTTTCTCGCATCCTGGAAGGTCCTTGTCTAGCAGCACTTGCTCGCAAAGCGAGTCAATCTGGCGCCACTCGCGCTTCTGGGCCAGCTTGTTGCACTGCTCCATCAGGGAGGTCCGCTCCGAAGCGTTCATGCACCAACACCTCGTTAGCGGTTTTCGACTATTTGGGATTAATTCCCTTCTATATAGGGTGAACGTGCCGCAAATTATCCGGTGGGTGAAAACGAAGATCGGGAGGGCCTACCCCTCCCGATCTTTTTTCTCCTGGTTGAGTGACTTCAAGGATCTCACCAGGTGCAGCGCCTGGATCACCTGCTCCGGCGTGAACCCGAGACTCTTGGCCTGGGCAACGCATTCTCGCCATTCGGCCGTGATGATGTTCGCCGGCGAAGGCTGGTCGGTTCGTCCCACCAGCTCATCCAGCGTGATACCGAAGAAATCCGCGATTCGGTTCATAAGCGCAAACTCCGGCTCCCGATCCCCAAGCTCGTAATTTCCGAGCCGGGACCGGATGATACCCAGGCGTTCAGCCAGTTCTTCCTGAGAGAGGCCGGCTGCTTTTCGTAATTCAATGAGCCGTGTCCACTTCGGCACAACCTCGCCTCCCGCAGGCTCTGTAGGATTAGTTTATCACGAAACAAATCACCTTGCCAGGAGTCGTCACAAAATGTGACGAGGGCTATTGACTATCACGAAACGTGTTGCTATAATCCGGGTTGTAACACATTTTGTGACACAATACCCACAATCTCATCACCCCGATTCGCCCCAGTCACTGGGGGTTCATTTATCCCTCACCAGTCACAAAATGTGTCATGCTCGCTGCGAGCTTTGCCAGCCCAACGACGAAAGGGGGGATAGGGAATGGGAGTTAGATCAACCGGATTCGTACGCAACCTGGACCCTGCGGGGAGGATCGTGCTTCCGGTTGAGTGGCGACGCACCTTTGATGTCCAGCCCGGTGCTCCATTGGAGATGATCCCGGGCAGCGATGGCTCGTTGATTCTCAAGCAGTATGTTCCGAGCCATGCCTGCACTTTCTGTGGCCAGACAGACAACCTTCAGCATTACCTCGGCCGTCCGGTGTGCCGCTCCTGCGTCTGCCAAATTGGGGCGGGCGCTTGTACCCCGCCGGGTGGCCAGAGGGATAACAGCGGAACGATTCTGGATGGGTGAGAGAGCCCTGTGGTAGCCTTAACCGCCCCCGGCCCCCCTGGAGGGGTTTACGGGGGGGCGGGGACGGTCTCCCGGGGTCACGGGGCAGAGGCTCACCGGTCCAGGATGGAGCCCCTGCTTATGCTCGGGGCGCCCGGCATTTTGAAAGCATCACGAAGGGGACGTGAAAGGAAGGGTGAGCCGTGCGCAAGGTCGAGATCCAGGCGACGTTTGCCTTTCAACCCAGCGACATGGCCGGTAACTGGTTGGCGAAGGTGCTCCGGGAAGCCCGCCGGTCCGGCGTATCGATCAAGCTCAGCACCTGTTCCGGCGGCCAGGACCTGGCGCCCTGCTCCCGGAGGAAACGGCCATGATGCTGTGGATGGTGTTCCTGGGTGCCGCAGTGGTCGTGACCATCATCTACGGGGTCGAGGTGCTCGTGCATGAAGGGGAGGTCTGCCGGCGGGCGGCCCGGATCGCCGGCGTAGCGGGGGTGTGCGCCTACCTGCTCCTGCACTTTCGCCTGTTCTGGATCGGTTGAGCGCAGCGGGCTCTAAGGGCGAAGCTGGTTTGTATGACATGGTATGACCATGCATGACATCGAATCTGTAGCCCGCACCAGGCAAGGGTTTGCGACGAAGAAAGGAGCGATTCGGCATTTCTGGATCGATGGAGATTCCGATTACGAAGGTCCAGTTGGCACCGTTGGCGGGGGGCGGACGGGTCAAAGCTGTTGGCAGCGTGACCCTGGGGGACGCGTTCGTGGTCCATGGGATTCGGGTCGTTGATTCCGACAAGGGCCTGTTCGTCTCGATGCCGCAGCGCAAGGACGGCGACAAGTACGTGGACGTGGCCCATCCGGTCACGGCCGACCTGCGGACCCGGCTCCGTTCCGCAGTGCTCGAAGTCTACCAGGAACTGCAGGGAGGGGCGCCGGATGTCCTGGACGCCTAGCCGGTCCGAGATTGCCTATGTGGACCGGGGTTACGGCTGGCTCAAGGCCGGCTGCCAGGGGCGGACGCTGGTCACCCAGAGCCTGATCGTGCCTGGGAGCACGCTGCCGGGTCTGGCGACTGAGGAAATCACCATGACCTACCGGGGCATCACCTACCTGATGGGCAGCACAGCGGCCCGGCAGAGCGGGCTGTCGAATCAGGCCGACCTGGCCGATGATGCCCCGGTCAATCCGGAGAGCCGGCTGCTATATCTGGCGGCCCTGGCCTACCTGGCCGGGACCACCGGGATCGTCAGCTTCAAGGTGGTGGCCGGGTTGCCGGTGGACACCTGGGAACAGCAGAAAGACGCCCTGAAGGCGCTGCTGCTGAGCATCCGGGAGGAACTCGTTCAACTTCGGGTAGGGGAGCAGGAGCTCCAGGTGATGGTCACAGTGGAAGACGCCATGGTGATGCCGCAGCCGCTGGGCTCGGCGCTGGATTTCCTCCTGGATCGGCGGGGCAGCCTGGAGCATCAACATGAGTTCCCGGTGGAGATCGGCGGCAGCCGGACCTGGCCGGCCGGGACGGTGGCGACCTGGCGGTGGTGCGTGGTGGACATCGGGTTCAACACCCTGAACACCTACGCCCTGGACAACATGGAACCCATCCGCCGGTACACCACATCGCCCAGGCTGGGCATGGCCTACGCCTACCAGCTCATCGGCAAGGCCGCCGGCGGCCGGGGGGCGCTGGAGGTGCAGGAACTGATGCAGCGGGGGAGCGTTCGGGGCTGCGGCCCGGCGCTGGCCGAACTGGCCCGGCAGATCACCCGGGTGATCCGCTCCTGGAACAGCTCGCACTTCGCTTTCTACCTGATCACCGGAGGCGGGGCGGCCCCGCTGTTCGAGCACATTCTGCCCGGTGAGCCGGCCAAAGTGCTGGCCCGGAACGCCCAGGAGGCGAACGGCCGGGGCTATCTGAAGGCGGGGATGCAGCGGTGGGCCAGCGACGGAAACGCCTGATCATCCAGGCGGACATCACCAGCGAATCGGACCCGGAGTTCCTGCGGTGGGTCAAGGCGCTCCGGCGGCGCCGGCGCCTGGCCGAGGAGGTTCGTGAGGGGCTTCGTCTCCGGTATGCCCAGGCGACCGGCCGGGCGGTGGCGGCTGCTCCCGAGTCGGAGGCCGGGGAGGTGGACGTGGGGCCGGTGGTGATCCGGCCGGCGGCCCAGGATGAAGCCAGCACGGCCGATCGGCTCAAGAACCTGGTTCAACGTTTCTGACGGGGGGTGAGCGATCTGCAACCGAAGCCGGCGCCCAGGCGTCCATTCGGATTCTGGGTTCTGCTGTACCGGGTTCTCTGGGGACGCTGGCCCTTCTAGTGAGGCGGCCGGGGAGGAGACCCGAGCCGGCAGCCCAGAGACACCGACGTCCTCCCTCGTTCGTCGCTGCGGAGGCTTCGCCTGTCCTCGCTCCTTTCTCCGGTCGGGGGACCTGGTCACCGCGTCGGTGCCCAGACCCTCCCGTCCACGCCGCCACGGTCCTTCTCGCTTCGCTCGCCGGCCCTTAGGACGGCGGGCAGGATAATAACGGCCCTACGGCCGTTGTGGCGCCTTGCGGCTGTAGGGCGGACCTTGCCACCCACTCGAGACGGGCGGCCACCCGATAGCCGGAAGCACATGCCCGAGTAGGCTGGACGCTGCCACCTGGTTCGAAACGCCATCAAAACGGAGGTGA
>DASXVX010000081.1:0-20283 GCA_036504075.1 Symbiobacteriaceae bacterium
GGGCAGGGAGTTCCGGCCGCCGTCTTGCCCTGACGGGGTGGAGGGAGGCCTCACCCCGCTGCCGCCCGCTCCGCCAACTCCGCCTCCGCCCGCTCCGCCAGCCACCGCACGAACGCCGCCGCCGGCATCGGGCGGGCAAAGTGGTACCCCTGGACCCGGCAAAAGCCCAGTTCCCGGGCAACCGCCACCTGCTCCGCCGTCTCCGCGCCCTCCAGCGTCAGCGACAGACCCGCCGCCCGGCCCAGGCTGGCGATCGCCTGCAAAATGGCCCGCCCCGACCCGCCATCATCCGCCGCCAGAATGAAGGCCCGGTCTACCTTTAAGATATCGATCGGCAACATCCGCAGGTAGCTCAACGAGGAGTAGCCGGTCCCGAAGTCGTCCAGCGCCAGCCGCAGCCCCAGTGCCCGGAGGCGCTTTGCGCACTGCAAGGTCAGCGCATCGGCCGCAATGGTCTCCGTGACTTCCACCTGAATCTGCTCCGGCGACACCCCGGTCTCCGCCAGAATGGCGGAAATGTCCGGCACCAGCGCCGGATCGCGCATCTGGCGGATGGACAGGTTGATGCTCACCTTCGGGGCATCCGGGCCATAGGCGTCGGCCCAGCCCCGGGCATGCCGGCAGGCTTCGGCGAAAATCCACTGGCCCATGGGGAGAATGAGGCCCGTATCTTCGGCGATGGGGATGAACTCGCCCGGGGGCACGAGTCCCCGGGTCGGGTGCCGCCACCGCACCAGCGCCTCAGCGGCGACGCAGCGCAGGCTGGTCAGGTCGATGATCGGCTGGTAGTACAGTTCGAATTGGCCGTCCTCCAGGCCCTGGCGGATGCTCTGTGCCAGGTTATGGCGCTCCACGACGACGTCCATGAGCGCCGGCACAAACACCTCGACGCGGGCCCGGCCGTTCCGCTTGGCCTGGTACATGGCTACATCGGCGTAGCGGACCAGGTCGGCGGGCGCGAGGGGCGGCTCAGAAATGGCAATGCCGATGCTGGGGGTTACGGCGAAGGCCTGGCTCGCGAGCCGGAACGGCTCAGAGAGCAGGCCGAGCACCTGCTGGGCAAACTCGAGGACCGCCTCGGTTGTGGCCGGGTTATGTAGGAGAATGGCGAATTCATCGCCACCCAGCCGCACCGCCAGTCCGTCTCGGGGGACAATCGGCGCGAGCCGCCCGGCGACGGCCTTCAGGATCTCATCGCCGACCGCATGGCCGAAGGTATCGTTCACAAACTTGAATTCATCGAGGTCGATGTAAAGCAGCGCCACTTGTTCGGTTCCGGGCAGCGTCTGCAGTTGATCAAGGAGCAGGGACCGATTGGCCAGGCCGGTGAGGGAATCATGGAAGGCCTGGAATGCCAGTTGGTCTGCGGCGTGTTTACGTTCGGTAATGTCGCGCACCACGGCGATGAAGACGCGTTCCCCGTTGCGTCGCGATTCGCCCATGGAGATCTCAATCGGAATCTCATGCCCCGCCGTGTGCAGGCCCAGGGTCTGGGCCGGTTTCTGACGCCGGTTGTTCGCACCGGACAGGTAGGAAGTCCACCACGTTCGGACCGATTCGGCGCGGGTTCGCGAAACCAGGGTCACGGCGTGCTTTCCGGTCAATCCGTGTGGCGCATAGCCAAACAGCAGCTCCGCGGCGGGGTTCGCCAATACGATGGTCCCGTCCTCGTTGAGCATGATAATGCCATCGCGGGCGGTATCCGCCAGTGTGCGATACTGCGCTTCCTTATCGCGGAGTGCGGCTTCCATTTGCTTGCGGTCCGTAATGTCGGTCGCCAGGCCGCCGACTGCGTAGGACACGCCATCTTCGTCCCGCAGGGGAAAGTTGACCGACAGCAACGAGTGCTCGCCGTCCGCCATGACGACCGTCCGCTCAGTGACCAACGGCTCGCGGCCTTCCATAATGGCCAGGTCGTCCCGCGTCAACTCGGCGGCCTGGTCCGGTGGGAACAGTTCGTCGCACCGCTTCCCGACGATTTCGGCGAGCGGTCTGTCAACCAGCTTCTCGTACCAGCGGTTTACCAGCAGGTATTGGCCCTGGGGTTCGCGCACGAAGGCGGCGCCCGGCCAGTGGTCCAGAAACGATTGCAGCAGTCGTTCCCGGTTCCCCAGTGTCCGGCGCAGTTTGCTGTAGCGGAGCCGGCCGACAACGCCGATCGCGAGGAGCGTAATTACAAGCAGCGTCTCGATGCCGGCCCGAGTCATAAGGGCTCGGGAGCCGGCCGGTGCGAGCAGCAGTTGCCCGGTCTCGCCGGCGACCAGGAAGACCACCGATAAGACCAGCCCGACCTGCCCCTCTCGGGTTTCAATCGGGAACGTGAGTAGCGGGAGGATGATGAACAGCATCAGGGTGGCCTGGCTGAGATAGCCGCCGTCGATATGGAGCACGCCCAGGGCCAGCAGATACATGCCGGCAAGGGCAGCGGACCGCCGTTCCGGTGTGAGCAGCGGCGCCTCGAGCAAGGGAATCACCGTGTTATACCCGACCACCAGGAGCACGAACAGGCTGGAGACGACGGGTCGCTGCACGGCGCCGGCGGGACCGATGCCGGTGAGGACCACGACGATCAGGACCAGCGTCCAGCCTACCATTTCGATATACTCGGTCGGGGGCGTCTCCGACCCGACGGGCGGCTCACGGTGGTCGCCGGGCTGGACGTTAACCCGGCCTGCCACGATGCCGATAAAACCCAGCACCAGCGCGCAGACCAGGAGACCGGACACAAGCTCGACCGCCATGATGCCGATTCCGAACACGAACGCGAAAATGGTGCCGGCAAACAGCCACGGGAGGCCATAGTCCGAGGCGGGCTTCCCGCGCAGGAGCGGCACCATGAGCACGATTCCGGATAGAATCCCGACCGGCCCGAGCCACAGGCGTCCGGCGGTCATGGCGCCATACATGGGGGCGGCCAGGAGGTGGGGGAACAGCACCAGCACAATCCCCATGGCAATCTGCGCGAGGCTGGTCATGGCAATGGAAAGATCCGGGCTGTCCGCCGAATCGGACACGGACAGGGTCGGTGCCATGATGCCGAGCGCGTTCACACCCACGGCGACCGCGGCCGGGCCGTTACCGGCGACGAACAGATACCAGCCCAGCCAACCCATGGCGGCGGCGGCGGGCACGCAGAGCGCACCGCGCAGCCACGGGGGCGACGCGTAGCGCGCCCGCAGCAGCAGCGCCACGCCACCGGCCACCATGGCCGCGGAGAACCAGTCAAACCAGGGTGCCAGGCCCGCGTACAACGGGGTTTGGAAAGCGTCCGGCCAAAGGTAGACGCCCAGTCCCAGTCCGAGCTCAAAAATTGCCATTAGAAAGACGTTTCGCTGCGTATAGAGCTTCATCGGTGAGTTCGCTTCCTTGGGGTGAATGGGAGTCTGACGCGCGACCATAATTATTAACATGGTATCAAATTCGGCCGGGTCTTGAAATGCGCTGAATAACTACAACGAATGCGCATGTGAGCTAGTCCGGGCAGCGCGATCGGGACCTGATAATTCTGGACGAGCCGGCCGCTCTACACGCCGAAGGCCGGGCAGGAAGTGCCCGGCCTTCGCCGCATTACAAGCCATCGCCCTCGGCTCACAGCCACTGAATCGCCTGCAGGAACGTTTTGACCCGGTGGGAGTGCTGCAGGCAGTAATCGACGAGGGGCTTGTCCTGCGGGTCCGGGTTTGTCATGACTTGCCGCACGATAGCCCGCAGGGCGTTGCGCTCCCGACATGCGACCAGCAGGGCTTCTTCCGCTTTCCGGTGCCCGCGGGTCAGCTCATAGAATTTCAGCGCCTGTCGCAGGTTGTCGGCTGCCAGCCGCCTTTCCTTTGGCAACCCCCGCTCGTTCAGTTTTAGCTTGCTAATCGTGTAGTCGGCCCGAATGTAGTCGTCGGTCCCTTCCGCCAGGTGGAGGGCCGCCGCCATAAACCCGTTTTTGGGATCAATATAGAAGAACGCCGCCGGGTCTTCGTCCATGGGGTTGATAATCATCGGCCGGTCGTGGTGGAACAGAAGGGGCTGGCTTTTATCCCGGTTGCAGGTCCAGCAGGCGCCGTTAAAATTCGGCCAGGCGAACGCAGTGGCTGGAAACTGCTGCTTGGGGCGATAGTGGTCGATTGTTTCGAACTCGCTGCGTTCACAGTAGACGCATCGGGAGACGCACTGGTACTGGAGTGCGCGGTTGATTCGCTGGCGCAGGGGCTTTCCTTTGCCGACGGTGAAGGCGTTCCAGGCGTCGCCGATGCGTTTATCGTAGGGCGGAACCTCGTTCAGACCCCGCTGCCAGACTTCCAGCGCAGCCCGGTCCCGGGTCCGGAGGGGGCGACGCCTTCGCTTAATCATTGTCCTTCTGCGCCTCGCGCACCAGGAACTCGACTTCCGTGTGTGTGTCGTACACGTTGCCGTCGACCGGGAGCGCACCTTTCAGGGTCTTGCGCAGTTCCTTCAGTCGCTTGCCGTCGCCGGCCTTGAGTTGCCCGCGGAGGTCGAGGGCGTTCAGCCGCACGTACTCGCGCAGGAGCGCATCGATTTCGGGGTCACGGGTGGTCTCCAGGCCAAAGGCCGGGCCGAGCAGAATCTCCTCGGCGGGCAAGGCGTGCATGGAGGGCAGGGGGGATTCGGCCTTGACGGTGCCGTTCTCCCAGCGGAGCACGGAAAGGCCGCCCTCGTTTGCGGTCTGGGCCACGAACGGGCTGTGGGTCGCGACGATGAACTGGATCCGGGGGAAGACCCGCTGGAGGGCCTTGCCGATGGTCCGCTGCCACTTGGGATGGAGGTGGAGGTCGACTTCGTCGATCAGGACGATGCCGGGGCTGTCAACGAACAGACTGCCGTCGGGCGCCCGCTTGAAATCCACGGGAGTAAAGGATTGGTCCCAGAGAAATGCAATCAGATTCCCGGCCAGCGCGAACACGTTGCGATGCCCCTCGCTGACGGCCGCCAGCGGCACCTCCTGCCCGCCGGGGGCGAGAAAGCTGACGCCACCGGAACTGACGCCTTTTATCCGGAACGGCGGGTCAGTCGGCAACAAGCTGTCCGCAATGGCGAGCATGCCGTCCCGCAAGTCGCGGGAGACGAGCCGGAGCCGCCTGTTCTTTTTAGGGTCTTTGGCATTATGGTCCAGTTTCCGTAAAAGGGCGTCGGGGTCGAAAATCGCCTGAGTGTCGTCAAACAGGTTGACAAGGGCGTCGATCACTGATGTGTCGGTGGTCGGGACGTCGCCGGCCGCCATGCGCCGCAAAGCGCCGTAGCCGGCCAGGACGAAATCATCCGGCAGGTCGTCCCGTGTCAGCGGCTGTTGGCGTTGAAAGGCTTGGGTTTCGTCGAGCAATGCCCGGTGATTCTGTATGGTATACCCGGTCGTCCGTTCTGCGCCGGAAGCCAGCCCGAACGTGGCCTCGCATTCAGCCCTGTCCGCGCCCTGGCTGATCCAGTTGGCAGGACGGTTCAGGAGCCCGCCGGGGCCGGCCAGCGTCAGTGCGATGGCCTGGAGCAGCGTGGTCTTCCCTGTGCCGTTATCGCCAAGAACCACGCACCAGTTTCCGGCCTCGCCGGGGGGCGGAAAGTTCAGCGTCGCCTCGGAAAAGCACATGATATTGCGCAGCGTGATCTGTTTCAGATACACGGGGGACCACCTCGGCTTACCAGTTTCGTCCTGCCCTCTGGCTTTAGTCTACCATACTCCGGGACCGGATGAGAGCGCGCACGGCGTGAGGGATCACCTGGCCGGCGGCTTGCGCTGCCTCCAGGGCTTGAGCACCGAATGACCACTGCCGAAAACAAGCTCCGATTATCATAAACGTACGTTCATTCTGATTGACCGAAGTACCCCGGGTTAGTTAAAGTGTTTATCAAAAGGCTATTACAGAATACGGAGGAATGAACATGCGCAGGATTGGGGTACTTACCGCCGGCGGTGATGCGCCGGGGCTGAATGCGGTGGTGCGGGCCGTGGTCAAGCAGGCCAACATCCGCGGCGTCGAGGTTCTTGGCTTTATGGACGGGTTCACCGGGCTGATCAAGCAGCGGCACCGCGTGCTGGACACTGCCACCATTTCCGGCATTTTGCCCCGCGGCGGGACGATTCTCGGCACCTCCAATAAGGACAACCCCTTCAATTATGAGGGGAAGGATCTGGGTCCGGAGATCGTCAAGTACCTGCAGGAACTCGACGTCGAGTGCCTGATTTTTATCGGTGGCGACGGTTCCATGTCGGTGGCGAAAATGTTCCTGGAGTTGGGTCTGCCCACGGTGGGCGTGCCCAAGACCATCGACAATGACCTGGGTGCCACCGACCAGACCTTCGGTTTTGACACCGCAATCGGCGTCGCCACCGACGCCTTGGACCGGCTGCACACCACGGCTGCGTCGCATCACCGGATCATGGTGCTCGAAGTCATGGGCCGTTACACCGGCTGGATCGCGCTTGCTTCGGGCATCGCCGGCGGCGCCCACGCCATTTTGATCCCGGAAATCCCCTTCAGCTTCGAGCTGGTTTCCCGGCGGATCAAAGAACGCAAGCACATGGGCAAGCCGTTCAGCATCGTCGTCGTGGCGGAAGGCGCGAAGACGCCGTCCGGTGAGATGATGGTCGCCCGGACCATCGCCGACAGCCATGAAAAAGTTCGCCTGGGCGGCATCGGCAACGTGGTCGGCGCCAAACTGGAAGAACTCACCGGGCTGGAGACTCGGGTCACGGTGCTCGGGCACATTCAGCGGGGCGGCAGCCCGACGCCGTACGACCGGATTCTGGCCACCCGCTATGGCGTGCACGCCGCCAACCTGGCGGTTGATGCCCAGTACGGCCGGATGGTCGCGCTGCGGGGCACGCTGATCACGGATGTGCCGCTGACCGACGCGGGCATGAGCCGCCCGGTCCCGCCGGACGGCGACCTGGTCCGGGCGGCAAAGGCGGTCGGCATCACTTTTGGGGACGAGTGAATATGCGGTCCGATGAGTCACCCCGTATCGGCGCCCCCCGAAAACGGCTAGACTTATCCATGTAGTCCGCCATTCGCCTTGCACATTGGAGGAATCGCGCTGATCCCCACCGGCCAGTTGCGCCGTATTGCCAAACGCATCTCGGAAAAGCTGGAGGTGCGCCTGGACCACGTTGACCCTGACACACCGGTCGATATCGCTCCGTACCTGCCCGGGGGCATTCAACAGCCAGAAGAACTGGCCGTGATTCTGGAGCGCCTGGGCAAGCTGGGCTGGCGGTGCTTCTCCTCGGTCGCCCTGACGGGCGGCCCCGTCGCCGAAGCCAAAGCGGCGCGGCAGCAGCACCGGAAGGAAGCGGCCGAGCGGGCCCAGAGCCGGCTGGGCGAACAGCTCGCCCTGGACCTGGTCGCGCCCCGGCGGCGCCATGTGTACCTGCACATCGGTCCGACCAACTCGGGCAAGACCCACCATGCGTTGCAGCGGCTGGCGGAGTCAAGCAAGGGACTCTACCTGGCGCCGCTGCGGCTGCTGGCCTGGGAGGCAGCAGAGCGGCTGAATGAGGCGGGCTGCCCGACCAACCTGCTGACCGGTGAGGAGTTCATACCCGTGGCGGACGCCCGGGTGGTCTCCGCAACCACCGAGATGTTCCCCAAAGGCGTGTACGAAGTCGTCGTGATCGACGAGGCCCAGATGGTCGGCGACCCCGACCGGGGCTGGGCCTGGTTGCGCGCGCTCATTCAGGCCGACACGGCGGAACTGCACGTTTGTGCGGCGCCCCAGGCCGAAGCGTTTCTGGTGCGGATGTTTGATGACCTGGGCGATCAGGTCTCCATCAAGCACAACGACCGCCTGGTGCCCCTTCGCCCCTTGCCGGACGCCATTTCGTTGAACCAGTTGCCGGAGCGCTCGGCGGTGGTGGCCTTTTCCCGCACGGCAGTCCTGCGGCTCAAGGCCGAAATTGAGGCGATTCACAAAAAGCCCTGCGCCGTGATTTACGGCGCCCTACCGCCGGACGTGCGGCGCGAGCAGGCCCGCCGGGTGCGCAGCGGCGAGTGCCCATACGTGGTGGCCACCGACGCCATCGGCATGGGCATCAACTTTCCGGTGGACCATGTCTTCCTGACCGAGACCACCAAGTACGACGGCCGGATGGAACGCCCCCTCCGGGCGGAGGAAGTGCTGCAGATTATCGGCCGCGCGGGTCGCTTTGGCCTTTCCCAGGCCGGCTGGTACGGTGCTACCTCCCCCAACAACCACCAGTATCTGTTGGCGACGGCGCTCGAGCCGCCGGCTCCGGTCACCAGCGCGTACTTGCAGCCTACCGTGGAGCAGCTTCACTTCTTCTCCGGCCGGCTGGCAAAGCGGCTGGAACTCTGGCAGTTGTCGGTGGGGCCGCTGGTACCGGAGTTTGTCCACATCGCCCCGCTGGAGCAAATGATCGCGCTGGCCCGCCTCCTGCCTCCGAGACTGGAGGTCGACCTGCAGCAGGCGTACATGCTGGTGACGGCGCCCGTGAGCCGCGAGAGTGAAACCTACTGGCAGGCCGTGGTGGCTGCCCTGGCGGCCGGCAAGCCGGCGCCCGGACCCGGGCATCCCCCGGCGGAGATTCACGCCGACGCCGACCTGCAGGCGGCCGAGAGCTCGCTGAAGCAGCACGAACTCTGTCTCTGGCTGCTGCGGCGGGGCGTTCCCTGCCGGGTCGGCGAGTACCGGGTCCGCCGTAGTCGCGACAGCATTGCCAATGCCATGAACAAGGCGCTGGCCCACGGCGTCTCCCCGGGCGGGTGCCGGGTCTGCGGGCGCAGCTTGCCGCCGGGCTACCGCTTTCGGATCTGCGGCCCCTGCTACGAGCGGCAGACCGGGCGGGTGGACCGCGGCGTCTGAGGGAGTTGCATGAAACGCGCACCATGCATTGAACGAGCACCAGCAAAGCCGTCGAGGCTTGATGGTGCTCGTTCTCTGTCCAGGGTCATGTCGGCAACGCTACCGCACGAGTTCCGCGAATGCGGACGTGATGTCCCCGGCGGTCCGTTCGTACGAAAAACTGGCCGCCTGTCGCAATCCCCTGCCGATGAGCGCTTTCCGCAGCGTCAGATCAACCGCCAAACGGCGCATGGCTGCTCCAAGAGCCTGGGGAGAACTGGTATCAACCAGCAGCCCCCCATCGCCGACCACCTCCGGAAAGCACGAGTTGTCCCCCGCAACGATCGGCAAGCCACATTGCATGGCCTCAAGCGAAGGCAGCCCGAACCCTTCATAGAGGCTCGGGAATACAAGCAAGTCCGCTCCGCAATACAGCGCATTCATCAGCCCGTGGGGAACGAAGTCCAGGGTCGTCACCTGCCCTGCGACGCCCTGGGCCCTCGCCTGCTGCATCACCATCTCGCGTGAAGACCCAACGAACATGCCGGCCACGACCAGCTGGTGCATCGAGAGTCCCGCAGCGGCGAATCCGGCCATGAGCCCGGGCGTGTTCTTGCGCGGGTCGGCCTCGGTCACTGACAGGACGTAACGCCGGCTCAGGCCCAGATCCTGCCAGACCTGACGCCGGGCCTCAGCCTGGTCCATCTGCTTGAACTCGCGGATTGTGCACAGGTGAGCGACTCGGACTCTTCCCCGCGGCTTCAGGTGGGAAACCAGATCGTTGGCCGTGGATCTGGAACTGCCTAAGAGGAGGTCGGCTTCGCGCAGAAATTGGAGCTGCCGCGTATAGTCAACCTGCAGGTCGGCGGGCCAGGCATGCAGATACTGGCCGGCCATGACCACGGGGACCAGGTCATGGACCTGGGAGGCCACCCGGACGCCGGGGGGCGTTGGCGGTGCGTGAAAGCCAAAGATGAGCGGACAGGTTACATACAGGATATCAATGCCGGCGTTTTTCATGAATCTGGCCGGGTCAGAGGCAAACCACAACCCGGGGTTGTTCCAGACCGTGTCGACGTCGTGCACCCCTGCCGGGACTACGCCAACCTGCCATTTGCGGCCGTCATTTGCACGCAGGAGATAGATCTCGTAGTCGGGAGCAAACCGCAGCAGGGCGTTGGTCAGGGCCACACTGGCTACACCGGCGCCTCGCCGCATGGCGGCTGGTATACTGAGGGCCTGCAGGTCGACCAGGACTTTCAAACGGTTCACCCCCGACATGGTCACTGAAACAGCGGCAGTCCGCCGGCACCCCTACGGTTTTCTCAGGACCAGGGAGTAATTCATGCCCTCTGTCTCCTCCCCGGCTGTTTTTCCGGGGGCGAGCATGTGGAACTCGGAGAGCGCGACCCCAAACCCCGCATCCGTGAAGATAAACCGGTAGGCGTCGGGGTGGAGGGGCACCTGGTGAGTGGGGTCCAAATAGTACACGTTAAACATGACAAACGGGCTGGTGGTGTTCGGGGTTTCGACCACCATGACACCCTGAGGAGCGAGCCTTTCAAAGCTCAGTCTGGCCAACCGGAATTTGGCCTCATGGTCCATGTGCTCGATGACGTGTCCCATGAAGATGCCATCCACCGTTCCGGGCGCAAGCGAGGCGAGATGTTCCACCGCGCCGCCTACTACGACCTCGAGGCCTCGGCTCATGGAGGACTTCACCAGCGTCGCGTCGGGGTCGACGCCATATGCGGGGATGCCGGCGTTTCGCAGGACCTCCAGGAAGATGCCGCGTCCGGAGCCCAGGTCGACAACCCGGGTGCACCCCCTGAACCAGCGTACGTACCGCGAGTAGATTCTGGCTACCACCTCAGGGTCGGCGCCGATTTTCGCAACGAACCGGCTATAGTCCAAGCCGGGCAACTCGCCCTCCGACCGCCCCGGTTGCGCTGGGTGTTCCGCCAAGAATACGCACCTCCGAAAGTTCGCCATTCCTCACCAACACTATGCCTGGCGTTTGCCTGAGGTACACATTGCGAACGCAAGCCCCACCGCTCGTCTTTATCACGATTAATCAATTTCTGCATAACGTAACAACAGAGGAGGAGATGTGCGATGGCAAATACGCTGAAACTGCTGGTACTTGCGCTTGATGGCGCTACCCCGCGCTTCATTCACCAGCATCGGCTGGATCTCCCCCATTTGCATGCCTTGATGCAAGCGGGCACGTCAGGCGTGGTTACGGGGCCACCCTTCTCCTATGACCGCTGGTTCACCTACTACACGGGGCTGACGCCTGACCAGCACGGCATGGAATTTCTACGCCACTCGTCCGCGGGTCGTATTGGCCTCACCATGTCGAACGCCCGGGACTTTCTATGGGACTACGTAACCCGTGCCGGCCTCCGGTTCGGCATGCTGGGGGGGCTTGGCTGTGAACCTCCGGCCAAGGTCGATGGTTTCTGGGTGAACTTTTACTATGACGCATTCCACCCGGCGGAGGCCGAACAGCTCTGCACCAACCTGTGGCTGCCGATTTTTCCGTTTGCATTGTGCGCGGAGATGGGCACGAAACCGTGGGACGAGGTAAGCCCTCAGACGGTAGTTGACACCCTCGCACAGTACGACTGGAAGAACGTCACCGATTGGGTGGCGCAGCGGCAACACCGGGAACGAGACATGCTGGATGCGCTGATGACTCGCTGGCCCGTGGACGTGCTCTGGTACTACGCATTTGAACTCGACTGGAGCCAGCACCTGGCCGCCCACCGCCCGGATACCCTGGTGACGTGTTATCAGCTAATTGATGAGACGCTGGGGTATCTTCAGGCGAAGTACCGGCCAGAGATCACCCTGGTCATCTCGGATCACGGCTTGAGTCTGCTCGGGCCGGACAACCCGAACCCGATCGTAAAGCCGCTGCCCGGAATCGGCGGCTGCGTCCCGTTGGACAACTGGAACACGGTGTGGACCGGCGAACATCATCCGGATGCGTTCTATGGGTTATCCGGACCTGGAGTGCCGGCAGGAGCGAGGTCGGACATCGACTTCATCCAGGTCTTCCCGCTGCTTCTGGACCGCCTCGGAATTGCCATTCCGGCCGGTTTGCCGGGGAAGCCCCCTTCGCTGCGGGCACCCATGGCCGGGGGGCAGCCCAGCCATGGCGACCTTTGGAAGGTACGGGCGCTCCGCTATAATCAACTGCAATGGGTGTGGCGGGAGGACCTCCTGGCCTTTATGATCGGACACTGCGGAGCGACCGAACAGGCGCATGTGCTGGACCTGGGAACTGGAACGGGTGCGGTCGCGTGCGCGCTCGCAGCACACGTGAGCCGTGTTCTGGGCGTCGACCTGGAGCCTGCGATGTTGGAACAGGCCAGGTCCGCCTGCCCAAACGGGAAATTCCGGGTCATGGACGTTCAGGCGTTGGATCTGCCCGACAACAGCGTTGACCTGGTCACAGCACGAATGGTGCTCCACCACGTCGCAGACCTGTCACGCGCGTTGGCCGAAGCAAGACGTGTGCTGACCCGAGGTGGTCGGATTGTCCTATGTGAAGGAGTCCCCCCAAGCCCGCTGGTGCTCGAGCGATACCGGGAGATCTTCGCGTTGAAGGAACCGGGGCGGCACATCTTCACGGAGGACACACTGTTTCAACTGTTGGACGAGGCGGGCTTTGTCAACATTGGCCTGCACTCGCATGTTGTGCCCCAGGTCAGTCTGAAAAATTGGCTCGCGGCCTCCGGTCTGCCAACGGAAACATGCGCACAGATTGTCGATCTCCACCGGACGGCGGACGCTGCTTTCTGGGCGGCTTATCAGATGAAAGAGCTTGGTGAGGATCTGTTAATGGACTGGAAGTTTGTCGTGGCTACAGGCACTCGGGCCATGACCGATGCCTGACGGGCCTCTGGAGGAGTGGCAGAACGAAACGGGGACTCGCGATCGGCGCGAGTCCCAGGCCACTGGCACACCCCGGATGTGACCACGGGCATCTCTCTTTGCGCACCAGCCATCATCCTTATGTCTCTCTTGGAACACCGGACGCCGTCTCGCGATGCACCGGACACGACGACTGCAGACCATTTACATGGTACTGACATCTACCGGAGCTTCGTACGTGATAACATCTTTGGAGTACTGTCATGTACCGGACGTCGTCTCGCGGTGCACCTGTCGAAGTCCGGAGGTCTCTCTGGGCATACCGGACGCGATGGAAAAAGGAGCCAGAGGTTACTCTGGCTCCTTTTCGGACGAATCGACCTAGTTGCCGGCCTTGACCTGGTCTTCCAGCCGCTTGAAGCGGGCGACCGCATCCGCGCTGGCTTCTTCCATCAGCCGGGCGGCGACTTCGGGGTTCTGCTGCTCCAGCATGCGGTAGCGAGTCTCGCCGTAGGCGTACTCCTTGACCGGGATCTTCGGGGCCTTGCTGTCGAGGGTCAGCGGGTTCTTGCCGTCGGCCTTGAGCGCCGGGTTGTACCGGTACAGTGGCCAGTGGCCGGACTCCGTCGCCAGCTTCTGCTGGGCGAGGCCCTTGGCCATGTCGATGCCGTGGGCGATGCAGTGCGAGTAGGCGATGATCAGCGAGACACCTTCGTAGGCCTCGGCCTCCTGGAACGCCTTCAGGGTCTGGGCATCGTTGGCGCCCATGGCGACCGTGGCCACGTACACGTCGCCGTAGGTCATCGCGATCTGACCCAGGTCCTTCTTGCCCTTGGCCTTGCCGCCGGAAGCGAACCGGGCGACCGCGCCGCGCGGGGTGGCCTTGGAAGCCTGGCCGCCGGTGTTGGAGTAAACTTCGGTGTCCAGCACGAGGATGTTGACGTTCTTGCCGCTGGCCAGAACGTGGTCCAGGCCGCCGTAGCCGATGTCGTAAGCCCAGCCGTCGCCGCCGATGATCCAGACGGACCGGTTGACCAGGTTGTCGGCCAGGGAGAGGAGGTTCTTCGCCTCGGGCGCCGGGCTGCCGGCCAGCTTGGCCTTCAGGGCGGCCACCCGCCCGCGCTGGGCGGCGATGGACTTCTCGTCGGACTGGTCCGCCGTCACCAGGGCGGTGACCAGATCGCTGCCGATGAGGTCGGACTGGGACTGCAGCAGCTCACGGGCCCACTCGGTCTGCTTGTCGACGGAGAGCCGCATGCCGAGGCCGAACTCAGCGTTGTCCTCGAACAGGGAGTTGGACCAGGCGGGGCCACGGCCATCCTTGTTCTGGGACCAGGGGGTCGTCGGGAGGCTGCCGCCGTAAACGCTGGAGCAACCCGTGGCGTTGGCGATCATGGCCCGGTCGCCGAACAGCTGGGAGACAAGCTTCACGTACGGGGTCTCGCCGCAACCGGAGCAGGCGCCGGAGAACTCGAACAGCGGCTCAGCCAGCTGGACGTTCTTGACGTTGTTGTAGGTGAAATCGACCCGGTCGGTCACGGAGGGCAGGCCGAGGAAGAAGTCCCAGTTCTTGCGGCCGGCTTCGCGGATCGGCAGCTGCGGGGCCATGTTGATCGCCTTGCGGCCGGGGATGTTCTTGTCCTTCGCCGGGCAGGCCTCGACGCAGAGCACGCAGCCGGTGCAGTCCTCAACGGCGACCTGCAGGGTGTACTTCTGGTCGGCGAATTCTTTCCAGGCGGGCTTCGCCGTCTTGAAGCCTTCGGGGGCGCCGGCGAGGGCGGCGGGCTCAAACACCTTGGAGCGGATGACGGCGTGCGGGCAAACCATGACGCACTTGCCGCACTGGATGCAAAGGTCCTCTTCCCAGACCGGGACCTCCAGGGCGATGTTCCGCTTCTCCCACTTGGTGGTGCCACGCGGATAGGTGCCGTCGGCCGGCAGGGCGCTCACGGGCAGCGAGTCGCCGCGCATGGCCAGGATCTCGCCGGTGACGCTCTTGAGGAAGTCCGGGGCATGGTCCGGCATCGCCGGGGCCAGCTCGATGGTGCTGGTGACGGCGGTGGGCACCTTCACCTCGTAGAGGCCGGCCAGGGTGGCGTCAACGGCGGCGAAGTTCTTCGCAACGACGGCGTCGCCCTTGCGGCCGTACGTCTTCTTGATGGAGTACTTGATCTTCGCGATCGCCTCTTCACGGGGCAGCACGCCGCTGATGGCGAAGAAGCAGGTCTGCATGACCGTGTTGATGCGCACGCCCATGCCGTTATCCTTGGCCACGCTGTAGCCGTCGATCACGTAGAACTTCAGGTGCTTCTTGACGATCTGCTCCTGAATCGGCTTCGGCAGCTGATCCCAGACCTCGTTGGGGCCGAACGGGCTGTTCAGCAGGAAGGTCGCACCCTCGGCGGCCTGCTCCAGCACCGGGTACTTCTCCAGGAAGACCCACGTGTGGACGGCGACGAAGCTGGCCCGGTTGATCAGGTAGGTCGACTGGATCGGCTTGGGGCCGAAGCGCAGGTGCGAGATGGTGTAAGAGCCGGACTTCTTGGAGTCGTAGCAGAAGAAGCCCTGCGCATAGTTCGGCGTCTCTTCGCCGATGATCTTGATCGAGTTCTTGTTGGCGCCGACCGTGCCATCGGCACCCAGGCCCCAGAAGAGCGCCCGGACCACTTCGGGCGACTCGGTGTCGAACAGGGGGTCGTAGTCCAGCGAGAGGCCGGTCACGTCGTCGTTGATGCCAACGGTGAAGTGGACCTTGGGCTTGGCCTTGGCGAGTTCGTCCAGCACGGCCTTGACCATGGCGGGGGTGAACTCCTTGCTGCCGAGGCCGTAACGGCCGCCGATCACCCGGGGCTGGGTCGTGAACTGGGCGGTCCCGTCGGCCATGCCTTCGGCGACCGCGGTGAGCACGTCGGCGTAGAGCGGCTCGCCGGTGGCGCCGGGCTCCTTGGTGCGGTCGAGTACGGCAATGGCTTTGACGGTGGCGGGCAGAGCGGCCAGGAAGTGCTTCACGGAGAAGGGCCGGAACAGGCGGACCTTGAGCAGGCCGACCTTCTCGCCCTTGGCGACGAGGGCCTCCACGGCCTCAGCGGCGGCGCCGCAACCGGAGCCCATCAGGATCACGACGTGTTCGGCGTCGGGTGCGCCCTCGTAGTCGAACAGGTTGTACGTGCGGCCGACCTGGGCGGCCAGCTGGTCCATGGTCTCCTGCACGATCTCCGGGGTGGCAATGTAGTAGGAGTTGACGGTCTCACGGGCCTGGAAGAAGACGTCGGGGTTCATGAGAATGCCGCGCATCTGGCCCCGGTCGGGCGAGAGGCCGCGCTTCCGGTGCTCTTGGACCAGCTCATCACTGATGAGCGCCTTAATCGATAAATCATCGAGCTGTTCGATCTTCGATACCTCGTGGGAGGTCCGGAAACCGTCGAAGGCGTGGACGAACGGCACCCGGGCCTTCAGCGTGGCGGCCTGGGCGATCAGGGCGAAGTCCATGACTTCCTGGGGGCTGTTGGAGAAGAGCATGCCCCAGCCGCAAGAGCGGGTGGCCATGACGTCGCTGTGGTCGCCGTAGATGCAGATGGCCTGGGTGGCGATGGTCCGGGCAGCCACGTGGAACACGGTGCTGGTCAGCTCGCCGGCGATCTTGAACATGTTCGGGATCATGAGCAGCAGGCCCTGGCTGGCGGTGAAGGTGGTGGAGAGAGCGCCGGTCTGAAGGGCGCCATGGACAGCGCCGGCGGCGCCACCTTCGGACTGCATCTCGTAGACGAGGGGAACGGTGTCCCAGATGTTCTTCTTGCCCTGGGCAGCCAGGTCGTCGGCCAGTTCGCCCATATTGGAGGACGGGGTAATCGGATAAATCGCGATTACCTCATTGGTCTTGTACGCCACGTAACCGGCGGCCTCGTTCCCATCGATGCAAATTAGTTTTCGGGACACCTGCAACATCTCCTTGTTAAGTGAGACCGGATATCACGAGAGATACGACGGCTTTAGGGATTCTCCTCCGGATTCCCAAACGTTGAGCCTTTGTATCTATGCAATTGATGCGCAGCATCCATCTATCACCGCCAGTCGTAAATCGAACCTCAGCGCGGGTTGTCGGCTGCGGAACGGAGGGAGGGCCGGACCCGCGTCACACCGCTCTTTGCCGGAGTCGGAAGTACCTCGCACGTCCGCAAGGTGAAGGGGGTTCGCTGACCGGCTCAGAACTGGAAGTACAGGAACGGACTCGGGGCCGAAAACTGCGTGAGACAGGCTACCAGCACCAACCCGTAGGCGACAGCCCAACGCAGGCGCGGGGCCGGGCGGAACTCGTAGGTATCCAGCGTAAAGGAGAGGCAGAGCGAAGCGGCCAGAATGGCGAGGCGGTAGCGGTTGGCCATGAGCCAGGCCCCACCCAGTCCATTCAGCCCCAGCATGGCCCGGTAGACCTGGAGGGCGGCACCGAGCGTGGGCATGCGGAACATGACCCAACCAACCACGACGATGAGGAAAGTTCCGGCTAAACCCAGCCACCTGGGCAATGGCCGGAACCGCGCCGAAACCACCCGGTGAACCAGCAGGGCGCCACCGTGGTACGCTCCCCAGATGACGAAGGTCCAGCTGGCTCCGTGCCAGAGGCCGCCGAGCAGCATGGTCAGGAACAGGTTCAGCTGGGTGCGGGCGGCGCCCCCGCGGTTGCCGCCCAGCGGAATGTACAGGTAGTCGCGCAGCCAGGTCGAGAGGCTGATGTGCCAGCGGCGCCAGAACTCGGCGATCGAACGGGACGCGTAGGGCAGGAAGAAGTTGCGTGGCAGTCGGAAGCCCAGCAGCAGGGCCAGACCGACTGCCATGTCGCTGTAGCCGGAGAAATCAAAGTAGAGTTGGGCCGTGTAAGCCAGCGCCGCTCCCCAGCCGGAGAAGAAATGAAGTCCGCCGGGAGCTGAGAATAACGGGTTTACGAGCTTTGCCGCCAGATAATCGGCGATCAGAATCTTCTTCGCCAGGCCGAGGGCGAAAAAGTGAATGGCTTCGACCACCGTCTCCGCCGGCAACCAGCGGGGCAAGGCCTGCAACTGCGAGGCCATGTCGGTGTACCTGGCGATGGGTCCCGCCACCAACCGAGGGAACATGGTGACAAAGTGCGCGTAGTCGATGAAGTGGCGCAGGGCGGGAATTTTGCCGCGGTAAACGTCGATGGTGTAGCTCATGGACTCAAAGGTGTAAAAGGAGATGCCGATCGGCAACACCACGTGCAGCAGCGGCACGAGGCCGGGAGCGACGGCGTTGAACGATTCGGCAAAGAAGTTATAGTACTTGAAGATTCCCAGCACGCCCAGGTTGCTGATCATGGAGACCATCATCCAGAACTTGCGCCGGCGGACGTTCCCGGTGTCGTCGATCAACCGGGCGGTGAAAAAGTCCACGCTCGTGGTGAAGAGCATTAGCAATGCGAACTTGGGACTCCAGACCCCGTAAAAAATGTAGCTGGCAACGACTGAAACATATTTGCGCCACGTAAGCGACGGCGTCAGCCAGTATACGCCCAGGACCACCGGCAGAAAGACGAAGAGAAAGCGGAAGCTGTTGAAGAGCAAGTGCGGCTTCCCTCCTATTGTTGGAGCAGCCGCTCGAGTTGCCGGCGGCCGTTCTCCTGGCGTATGTGGACGCCATCGAAGAAATTGTCTTGATCACCGCCGAACGACGTGATCTCCGTGAAATCGGCAAATGTTACGCCCTGGTATCGCGTTGCCGCCGCCGACAAGTACTGGACGGCGTCCGCATGGACCTGGTTGAAGGCCGGGAGCTTCACCATTTCCGCCAGCACGGCGGGGTGGAATGTGGTCGCGAAGAGCCGCACCCGAATGGACCGCGCCGCCGCCAGCTTCAGCATCTGCTCGAACAGCGCTTTCCGCTGCTCGTCGAACCCGTCGAGCCCGTCGTACCGGCGCCGGTAATCCCGGATGTTGAACTCGACGCCGAACTGGAAGCGCCCTTCGGCCACCGCCTTCTCCCAGCCCACGTAGTGGAGCAGACCATCGGGGTCAAACGTAATCGCCGCGGGGGGACGGGCTCCCCGGTTCAGGGCCAGGGCCTTCCGGCTCAACAGAAGCTGGTCCCAGGAGATCAGCAGTGCCGCACGGTTCCAGAGCGACTCCCGGTACATGTCTGCCGGCAGGTGCTGGCGCAGGTCCGGGCTGGAAAGCAGGTCTTCGTTGGACTCACCATGATAGAAGAGCGTCTCCAGATCGACGCCCACGATTATCTCCCGGGGTTGCCAATGCAGGTCGTCCAGGGCGTGGCGCAGCATGGCGTACCACTCTTCCGGGCGCGAACTGCTGACGCCACCGTTGAAGGCGGTCATCCCGTTCAGGGCAGTCACGTCTGCCGGCGCCAGCTTCATGGTGCGGCTGGAGCCGAGGACCAGCACGTCCGGGCCGGCCGCCTGCCGGTTCATCAGGTCTACCTTCACCAGCTGGTCACCGTAGGAGAGGGGCCGGACCAGGCGGGGCGGGTAGTAATTCAGGGGATTCACGACATAGTTGAAGAGCGCCAGCGCCAGACAGGCGATGAGAATCGTTGTGAGAAAGGTCCACACGTACCTGCTGGGAGATTTGGCGGCCACCGGCCGTGTGGGGGTGCTGTTTCGGGGTTGTGGGAGCACGCATCTGCCTCCTTTGGGGACTAGGTCCATGTAATTCGAGATGCGCAGTACCGCTTCCTTTCCAGTGAACGTGGCGTCTATTGGCCTTCAGAAAGTGACGGCCTACGTTTAGAAAATGTTTCTGATTTCGGTTGACTTTATCGACCAAACGAATTAAAAATAACTATATCCATGGGTACCTTTGTCGTGATATATCTTATACAACTAGTGTGGAATTGGAGGTGCGTGTCGGGCGGAGACCTGCCGGCTGAAGGGAAACGACATGGTTTGAGGTGATTGTATCCTCAAGAACAGTGCCCACGAACTGAACGATCCTCGCATGAACGGAGGGTAGTGATCCGTGGAGTAGGCTTGAGTCCATGTCAGTACTGTATCCTTCGCTACTCACCAGTGATGAGCAGAAAACAATGGGAAGAATCATGGCAGCGTTGCACCCAGTAAGAGATCTCGAAACGCGAAATTGATGAGCGGCGGGCGAAAGCGGTTTAGCAGGAAGTTAAATCTTGCACGTTTTTGGGCTCCAATGGTACTCACCAATGATGAGCGAGCGATTTCCGCCGAGGGAGAGACCTGATCGTTGCACGCAGCACATTCCTCTCACAGCTCAGTAACGAAGGGTGGTCGAGCGCGTCGATTGAAGGGCCCGGCTGTGACCGGCCCGGACTACGTTCGCTGACGCAGGGAACACAACTCACCACTTCAAAGAAACTACCGGGGGTATGACAATGACAGCTGCACACTGGATATATCTGCTGGGCGCCGTTGCCATTCTTGGTGTCATGGCGGCGCGCAAGGGCGTCGTCATTCCGTCCCTGATCGCCACGTTTGCGCTGGGTTGGGCCTGGAAGGGCGGCTTCGTTTCCGGTATCATCGCCGGCGCCTCGGCCATCTACAACGCCAACATCGGCGCCGCGAAGGAACTCTTCGGCATTATCCTCCTGATCGCTTTCATGGTC
>DASXVX010000082.1:0-31150 GCA_036504075.1 Symbiobacteriaceae bacterium
CCGCACGCCCCGTCACCGGGGCGCACTGCCCAAGTGGGATTTCCACTTGTTTGTCTTTCAGTTACAAGACCGAACAGGATAAACGGCCTTGGGAGGACTTGAACCTCCTGACTTGCATGACTGCGAGGCGCACCGCGAAGAAGGCAGGCACGAGTGTGCCCGCCTTCGTTCCTGACTGCTACTTCTGGAACACCATGACCCGGCCGTCTTCCCGGATGGCGATGAGATTGTGGCCGCTCCGACTGTCTTCCAGGTCGGCCAGCATCTCTTCGATCATCTCATCCTGTGCGGCCATTTCGTCTTCGCCGGCCCAGTCCATAAGCTCGGTGACCAGGCGGCCGGTGAACCGCTCCCGGAAGAACTCGACGATGGTGTAGATCTCTTCGGGTGTGAACGTGACGGCATCCCGGGTGATCGAAACGGTCGTGAGTTCGCCGTAGCTTTCCCGTACCACCTCCAGAACGGTCGGTCGCCGTTGCTCGAGCATATGGTACACATCCAGGGTTTCCGTCAGCGTCTGCCTGGCGCCCTCCCAGTCCTCCTCAGTGCACTCCCCGGTGATGAGAAGACTCAACCGAAGGGTCTGCAGTTTTGGCTCGTACTTGACTGTGCCAATTTCGGGATAACGGACCAAAGTGGAAACCAGCAGGCTGACACTGCGGGACATGCGCTCATCCGATCTGCGGTAGCCCAGGAGACTCACCTCGCTTTCACGATGGAACCCAAGGGGAAAGAGCTACTGCCAAATGCTTCGGTACACTCTTCTTCTTCGCCCACCGGTGAGGAATTTCCTTTAGTCAAAAGAACTGCCGTCGGGCTATGCCCGGCGGCAGCCTTTCAATCCTTTAGACGCAACCGGACCCCCGTAAGGTTCGCAACGGATAACCAGATACCCTGGCTTCGCTGCGCTGGAGGTTCAGCTCCGGCTACCGGGCGTACTCGACGGCCCGGGTCTCACGCACCACGACGACCTTGATCTGGCCCGGGTACTCCAGTTCCGACTCGATCTTCTTCGCAATCTCCTTGGTCATTTTGATCGCCGCGTAATCGTCAATCTTCTCAGGCTTGACCATTACCCGAATCTCACGACCGGCCTGGATCGCAAAGGACTTCTCGACGCCTTCAAACGCGTCGGCGAGGGACTCGAGCCTCTCCAGACGCTTGATGTAGGTCTCAAGAGTCTCACGGCGGGCGCCGGGCCGGGCCGCCGAAATGGCGTCGGCCGCAGTGACGAGCACCGCCTCCACGCTGTGGGGCTCCACGTCGCCGTGGTGGCACTCCATGGCGTGAATCACTTCGCCAGACTCCTTATACCGCTTCAGCAGGCTGACGCCGATGGCCACGTGGGGTCCTTCGATCTCGTGATCAACCGCCTTGCCGATGTCGTGCAGCAGGCCCGCACGCTTGCATACCTCGATGCTGACGCCCAGTTCGGCCGCCATGACGCCGGCCAGATGGGCCACTTCCACGGAGTGCTTCAGCACGTTCTGGCCGTAGGAAGTGCGGAAACGAAGGCGACCGAGCAGCTTGATCAGCTCGGGATGCAGGTTGTGGATGCCAAGCTCAAAGCAGGCTGCTTCGCCTTCTTCACGAATCTTGGTTTCCACTTCACGCTGCGCCTTCTCCACCATTTCTTCAATCCGGGCAGGGTGGATGCGCCCGTCCACGATCAATTTCTGAAGAGCGATCTTCGCCACTTCGCGGCGGACCGGGTCGAACCCGGACAGCACCACCGCTTCAGGCGTGTCGTCGATGATGAGATCGATACCGGTCAGGGTTTCAAGCGTGCGGATGTTCCGGCCTTCACGGCCGATGATGCGGCCCTTCATTTCGTCGTTGGGCAGCGGGACGACCGAGACGGTCAGTTCGGAAGAATGGTCGGCTGCCACCCGCTGGATGGCGATGCCCACGATCTCCCGGGCCTTCTTCTCAGCGTTCTCCCGGGCATCCAGTTCGATCTCACGCACCAGTTTGGCCGCGTCGCCACGGGACTCCTGCTCAACCTGCTCAAGGAAGATCTTGCGGGCTTCCTCGGTGGTCAGACCGGAGATTCGCTCCAATTCGGCCAGCTGCCGGTTGGTCAGTTCCTGAATCTGCTGTGCCTGCTTGTCGAGTTCGCGCTCACGGCGGGTAAGGCCTTCGTCTTTCCGCTCCAGCGTCTCCACTTTGCGGTCGAGGGTCTCCTCTTTCTGTTGCAGGCGCCGTTCCTGACGCTGCACTTCCGCACGCCGCTCCTTGGTTTCCCGCTCCAGGTCGGTGCGGAGCCGGAGCACTTCTTCCTTCGCCTCGAGTACGGATTCCTTCTTCTTGGCCTCCGCTTCTCGCAGGGCCTCGTCAATGATGTTCCGGGCCCGGGCTTCAGCCGAGTTTAGTCGCTTCTGTGCCTGATTCCGATAATACTGGTAGCCGGCCATTGCGCCGGCAGCCAGCCCGAAAATCAGTCCCAGGATTCCAATCGCTGTGATGAGAATCTGCTTCACCTCCTGCTCGTTTGTAAGTTCAGACATTTCGTTTTCAGACAAAAGAAAAGACGGACCACAGGTTGGTCCGTGCCATTTTGCCAATAATTGCACCAACCCATAGGTCTGGTGCCGCTGGTTGCTGACCAGGTCAGTTTTGCCTATAGGAAACAGTCTTGGCCTCTTACTGAAACGCAATATGGGTGGCCAAGGACAAGCTTTATAGGAAAACGAGTGATTGTACACTCGTAACGACCCACTGGTCAAGGGCACAAAACGCCCGATTAGACAAACAACCTTATGGCAAAAAGGCGCACACCAAGCTACCCTCTATCATAGGGGTGTTTGTACTTTCTGTCAAGGCTGGGGCGCCTTCCGCTTCATTCCTGAAGGCCTTACGCCTGTAACATTGCGAACAGCCAGGCCTTAAGGCCCGGCGTGACCGGGTTACGGGCGGAAAGGCGCCCATGCCCGAGGTGATATGGACCCAGGTCAAAATGCCAGGTCGTGTTGATTTCAAGCAAAAGCCGGGCCGCGTTCCGGAAACGGGGGTTCGGCTCAATCGTGAGCGCGCCGACCAGCCGGAGCGTCAGCAGGCAGTGCTCGTAGATGCGGGCGAGCGACCGGGCGAGTCCCCGGTGGATGCGCTCTTCCACACCGGCGGAGGCCAGTTTCAGGTCGAGTCGCTCGTAGAGCAGGTGCCAGTTCTGGTACCGTCCGCCCAGCTTGGGCTCCTCCTCGGGCGGTGCGCCGCCAACCGCCGGCTCCACGGCCTCACGGGCCGCCAGCGCATCCGGCTCAAGCTCCAGGCTGTCCATGAGCTGATTGAACGGGTCGAAGGAGTCCTTCGTCCAGGTGCACGCGTAATCGGCCCACCGGGCAAGCAGCAAGGCGTACCGCCTCAACTGTGCTGTGTCGCCGTCGGCGGCAGCCAGGGCTGAGTCCACCAGCTTCACCAGGTCGGCACACAGGCTGTACAGCTGCGCCAGGTCATAGGCCGGCGTAAAAGCCAGGCCTTCGTCAATGCCGGCGGCCTTCAGCCGCTGCTGGAGCGTCTGGGCCATGGCGGCGGGCGTCTTCACCCGCAGTGCCTGCGCTTCGGCGTCTTGCCACCAGTTCATGGTTTGCTCCCTCCTGACGCTCCGCCGCCGCTTGCCGCATGAATGGACGCCACGGCGGGCCAAGCTACCCCTAGCACCTGCAAAAGGAGGCAGCCAATCTGTGAAACTTGAGCCCGGCGAACGTTCGATTCTCGCCAGCTTTGCCGCAGGTCCCAATGCCGAGGCCGCCGTCGCCGCTCTGAAAGGCAGCGGCTTTCCCATCGCCCAAATGGATCGGATCGGGCGGTTCGGCTACAGCCCCCGTGTAGACCGGAAGCGCCCGGCCATCACCGCGAACGAGACTTCGCAGGCCAATGCGACACTGGACCCGGCGCAACTGGACGACGACAGCCGGATTCTCATGGCCGCCTTTCCTGAGAACAGCGGCATGTCCGGCGAGATGACCATGGACCAGATGCCGTTTCTGGTCACCGTCGTCACCCGGGCGGAACTGGTCGACCAGGCCGTGGCGATCATTACAGAGCACGGGGGAAGGGTTTAACCCTTCCCCTGCCGATTTTCCAGCCATTTGCGGCCCCACATGAACCAGCCAACGATCAGCGCCAGCGGAATGACAATCCAGCCCGCCATTTCCAACCGGCTCATCCACCACCGGAGGAACGAAAGCCCGCCGTAACCGATGCCGAGCGCAATGCTGTCGTATACGGCGTAGCCCGCGGCCGACATGAGCAGGTACTTGCCAAACGGTACGCCCAGAATGCCGGCCGGGTAGCCCGTAAAATTCCGGACAAAGGGGACCAGTCTGCCCCAGAAGGCCGCCCGATGGCCGTGCCGGGCAAACCACTCGTCCACCTTGCCGATTTGCGCTGGCGTCAGACGGAACCAGGAACCGATGCGCTGCATGAGCGACGGCCCCATTTTGCGGCCCAGGTAGTACGACAGCGACGAACCCATCATCGCCCCGGCGAGGCTGGCCAGGAGCGCCACGAAAACGTTCAGCTGCCCGTGGGCAGCAAGGCCGCCCGTGACCACCAGCGTAGCCTCTGTGGGCCACGGCACCCCGGAGCTGTCCAGTCCCAGAATCAACACCAGTGCCGCGTAGCCATATGAGCGGAGCAGGTTCCTGACGATCATGGCTAACCGGCACCATCCTTTCGCGTCACCATCACACGGATCATTTTACAACGCCCTTATTATACTTGATTACGATATTCTAACCAACTACAGAAGGAAGGAACTTACGCGCTCCAGCGAGAACGCCTTACACATGGCTGAACAAAGGAGGCTCCTTCTGTGTACGCAGCGCGCAAGGTCTTTGCCGGACGGGCCGCCACCCCTTTGGCTCAGGCAATATGCCGTAACCTGGGCGAACCCATGGGCCAGGCCGACATCATGAAGTTCAAGAATGATAATACGTTTGTCCAGATCAAAGAGAGCGTTCGTGATTGTGACGTATTCATCGTTCAGACGTCGTGCCTACCGGTGGCCGAGAACTTCATGGAACTGCTGATCATGATGGATGCCCTGCGCCGTGCCTCCCTCGGCCGTCTGACGGCAGTGCTGCCGTACTACCCGTACGTTCGATCCGACAAGAAGGACCAGGCCCGGGTACCGATCACTGCCCGCCTGGTGGCCGACTTGCTGACCACCGCCGGCGCCAACCGGGTGGTGACCCTCGACTTGCACGCCGCTCAGATTCAGGGGTTCTTCAACGTGCCGCTGGACCACCTCACCTCGGCGAGCCTCTTCGTCGACTACATGAAAGCCAAACAGCTTTCTGCCCCGGTGGTGGTGGCCAGTGACGCAGGCGCCGCCAAGCGGGCCAGTGGCTTTGCCAAGCGACTGGACGCACCGCTCGCGATTATGGAAAAGCAGCGGCTGGGCAACACCGACACCGTGGAGATTACCGCCTTCATCGGCGACGTCCGGGGCCGGCAGGCAATTATCTTCGAAGATGAGATCAACTCCGGCGGGACCATCAAGGGGGCCGCCGATGTGCTGAAAGAGCAGGGGGCTGCGGAGGTCTATGTGTGCGCCGCCCACGGCGTCTTCTCCGGGTCGGCGGCCGAAACGCTCTCCCAGTGCGACATCCGCGAGGTGATTACCACGGACTCGGTACCGCACCCGGCCGGGTCGCTGCCGCCCCGGACGACCTGTCTCTCGGTGGCGCCGCTGCTGGCGGACGCGATTCGGCGCATTCACTGCGGCGAATCCATCAGCGACCTGTTCCAGTATTAGCATTTGAACTGCAACAGCGGAGCCGTCCCCTCGCCGGGGGCGGCTTCTTATAGTGTTTTCAGTTTGGCGGTAACTTCGTCGATGAGGAAGTCGATGGCTCCGGCGATTTCGTGCTCGTCCACCGCTTTGGCAGCAAAGTCGATGGCATTGCCACGATAGAGGTGTACCACCAGCAGTGCCCCGTCGGGAAACTGAAAGCACCACATGGCGTGGTCGTTTTCGCCCTGGTGGGCGCTGGGGACGCCCAGCATCGCCCGGACGATGAGCCGGACAGACCGCTCCCGCCCTTTGTTCAGCTCTTGCCACTCGGGCCGGCGGTAATCGAGGGGGCGGGTCTCCGGCAGAAAGTTGCCAAAGACTTTTCGCTGCATCAGCGTTTGCGTCGTGAACACAGGCCGGCCCAACTCCTTTATGGTCGCTCCGCAGCCGTCAGCCAAACGGCTGACGGCAGGATTGACGGATTATTTTTGCGCCACAGCCGATAAAACCATACCGTACCGAATGCCTCTTCGTCAAGGACCGGGCGGCGCGTAGATATCCCGGAAGTATGCCCGGCTGAAGCCCAGCCGCAGGTAGAGCCGCTCGGCGTTGCTGCCCGGGGTGGCGTCGAGGAAGAGAAAGCCCCGGCCATCGTGCTGCCAGTCCCGCAGCACGCGCTCCATGACAGCAGTGGCGACGCCCCGGCCCCGAAACGCCCCGAGCGTGCCCACCGCCAGGACCTGGGCGGCCTCCTCGCCCTGGTAGAGGATCGCGGTCCCCACCGGGCGACCCGCCACGGACGCCAGGTACCAGCGTCCGCGCTCGCCCATGGCCCGGAACGAGGCCGCTTTTTCCGCGAGGGCGGCAGACTCGCTGCACCGGGCGCCAAAGGCCCGCCAGCAGACGGCGTTCCAGTCCGAAAGTCCGGCCAGGTCGACGGGTGCCACCTGCACCGCCACCGGCTCCCGCCGCCGGAGCAGCGAGAGCAGCCCCCGGCGCGCCGGCCCGCGGGGAGCGGTCTCGGCTGCCCTCCCGTTCCAGACATACTCGGCGTGCCGCTGGACCAGCTTGAAGCCCCGTTTACGCAGCCGGGCGCCCAGGTCCTCCGGGCGGGAGTAACTGGTGTCTACGACATAGACGTTCATTTTTGCCGCCCAGTTCGCCAGATCGGCGACCTCGGCCGGAGTTCCGTCCACCAGCATCGCCATCTGGCCGCTGATCTCCTTGAGGCAAACGGCGGCGGCCAGTTTCTCCTGTTCGCCGCCGAACCACATGCGCCGGATCTCCATAATGACCTGCTCCATCATGTAGGCCCGTTCCCGGTCCGAGAGTGGCTGGTCTGGCATTCGCTGCAACTGCATCGCAGGTCCCCTCCACAATGAATGAGGCAATCAAGGCCATCCCCCGCCGGAGATGGCCTTGGCGCAACCTGTTTACCGGATGGCTTTCTCGGTCTCAGGATCGAAGAGGTGCACCTTTTCCGTGTTAAAGGCGACCGTGACCCGATCGTTCATCTTGAACCGGAGATTGGGTTCAACTTTGGCGGTCAGGATGTTCTCGCCGGACTTCAGGTGCAGCTGAATCTCGGAACCCAGCGGCTCCACCACTTCCACCGTGGCGGGCACGTGCGCGCCGGGGTGAGACTGGATGAACGCCGGATCGGCTTCCACGTCCTCGGGCCGGATGCCCAGCTTCATCTTTTTGCCGCTGTACGGCTTGATGGCCGCCGCCAGGGCGGCGGGCAGGGTCAGCTTGAACGTACCGCCGTCAAAGGTGCCGGCGTCGCTGGAGATGGTGCCGTCCAGGAAGTTCATGGCCGGCGAACCCATAAAGCCGGCGACGAACAGGTTGGTGGGATAATCGTACAGCTCCTGGGGCGGGGCGACTTGCTGGATGATGCCGTCCTTCATGACGACGATCCGGTCGCCCATGGTCATCGCTTCCACCTGGTCATGGGTGACGTAGATGGTGGTGGCCTGCAAGCGCTGGTGCAGCTTGGACAGTTCGGTGCGCATCGCCACGCGCAGCTTGGCGTCGAGGTTGGAAAGCGGTTCGTCCATGAGGAAGACGGCCGGATCACGCACGGTCGCGCGCCCGAGGGCAACACGCTGGCGCTGGCCGCCGGACAGCTCCTTGGGCTTGCGGGCGAGTAGGTTAGAAAGGCCGAGGATTTCCGCGGTTTCCTTGACCCGCTTGTCGATCTCCTGCTTGGAGAACTTCCGGAGTTTCAGGCCAAAAGCCATGTTCTCGTACACATTCATGTGCGGGTAAAGAGCGTAGTTCTGGAAGACCATCGCGATCTTGCGATCCTTGGGGGCCACGTTGTTGACCAGCTTGTCGCCGATGTAGATCTCGCCGTCCGTGATCTCTTCGAGGCCGGCGATCATGCGAAGCGTGGTGGACTTGCCGCAGCCTGAGGGGCCGACAAACACGATGAACTCACGATCGTTGATCTCCAGGTTGAAATCCTTGACCACCTTGACATCGCCGAAACTCTTGAAAATGTGCTGCAGACTGACCTTGGCCATAATCCGGAATCCTCCCTTGGCCCATTGAGCCCTGGTGTATTCGGGGCGGGGCGGTCCCGACCCACTATCAAACGCCTACTGCTTCGCAGGCGTGGTAGCCGAATTACTGAGCAGTTTGATCTGCTCCAAACCCGCAGCGGCGCTCCGACTGTCCAGGAGGACGTACAGGAGTTCGCGAGAGACGGACGCCTCGGCCTTGTCCCAGGCGGGGCCGGCAGGCAGCGGCTTCTGGCCGGCCGCCAGCGGGAGGAGCCGGCTGAACTGGGGGTCGCCCTCGAAGGGATTACCAGCGCTCTTGCTCGCCGGCAGCAGGCCGGTATCGCGGGCAATGCGCACTTGCTGGTCGGGCGCAGCGATGAACTGGGCCACGTCCCAGGCGGCCTGCAGCTTGGCCGGGTCGCTCTGCCGGAAGAACGAGAAGCCGTAGGTGTACCCGGTGGTTACATCCCCGGGGAAGGCCGCCAGCGTGAACTTGACGCCCATGTCCCGAAGCGGGGCGATCGCCCACGCCGAGACCGGCATGATGGCAAACGCGCCTTTGGCAAACAGCGCCCACGTCTCTTCGGCCTTGAGTTTGCCGGTGTCCGGGTGCAGGAACCCCTGCCGCCGGTACTTCACGAGCCGGCCCAGCCCGGCCTCAGCGTCGCCGGCGATGGACCCGTCCTGGCGGATGACGCCGGACGCCAGGGGCCACCATTCATGGTACCCCGGCAGATGGTAAAATCCAATACCGAAATTCCCGTTCCGGGACAATTTCGATAGGGTGGTTTCGAATTCCTCCCGCGTCCAGCGACCGCCGGCGGGAAGTGGCACACCTGCGGTGGCAAAAGTTTGCTCATTCAACGCCAGCGCCTGCACTTCCAGCAGAGCCGGCACGCCGAATTGCTGGTCGCCTTTCCGGAAAGCGTCCAGCCCGCCTGAGAGGTAGCCGGACCCGTCCGTCCCGAGCAGCCCGGCGACGTTGTCCAGGCCGGCCTGCAGGTCGGGCAGGGGCCGGCCGAATAGCAGATCGGGCGCGGGACGACTCCCCGCGGCGGCGGTCTGGACCGCCTTCTCCAACTCCTGGGGGGACGCGAAAACCTGAATTTCGACCTTTACGTTATGATGCTTGCTCGCGTAGGCACCGGCCCGCTCTTCAAACCAGGACGCCTTAAACCCCGGGGCCGGGTACCCGGCGAGGCCCTGAGAGACCCAGAGGACGATGGACCCCTGATAATCACGCTTGGGCGCCACAGCCGGCTTGGCACAACCGCTCGCAAAGAGCACGGTTAGACTGAGAAGCAACAGGGCGCACCGGCGCCGCCCCGTGACACGCGTATGCAATGGAAATGCAGCCCTCCTGAATCCGGAATTGGCGGCAACATGTGGCCGCGGCTACTCCAGACTCTTTCGGGCTGCATTCATGCGATTCCTGTTTATTTGGGCGGACGATTTTTGCGATCCGAAAGCTTTCCGGGCAGGCGGGGCCGGGGCTGGCCGGCGGGGCGCTCCGGGGCCGGGTAGTCGGCCCCCCGGGCTTGCCGGGGAGCGAACCGCCCGGCTCCGGCGGGGCGTGCGGATCCGGCGGGCCGTGCGGATCCGGCGGGCCGTGCGGGCCTGGGAGCAGCCAGTTCAGGCAGGTCGACCGGCCGGGGGGCACCAGGCCCTGCGGGCCGGGCGGCGGGCTTGAAGCCCACTTGCTGAACTGAAGGCCACACGGGCCGTGGGCCGGGGATGGCAGCGGGCCGTCCGCCGGGGCGGGCGCCATACTTGGCTCCGGGCCGCGCACCGGGCCGGGTCTCGGGCCGCGCACCGGGCCGGGTCTGGGGCCGCGCACCGGGCCGGGCGCCCGTACGGGCGGGGCGGGCGGCGGCTTTTGAGTCGGCCTTGGGTCCGCGGATTCCGAGGGCACGCCGCAGGTCTGCCACTTCATCCGGGGTGAGGAACCGCCACTGGCCCAACGCCATATCCTTCAGCGACAGAGGACCCAAGGTGGTCCGGCGGAGGTGAATGACCTCGTGTCCTACGGCTTCAAACATCCGGCGCACCTGCCGGTTGCGGCCTTCATGAATCCGGATGGAGACGGTGGAAGCGTTGGGCCCCTTGACTTCGAGCAATTGCACTTCCGCCGGGGCGGTCATGCCGTCATCCAGTTCAAGGCCGGTTTCCAGCACTTTAATCTTCGCCGGGCCCGGAACGCCCCGGAGTTTGGCAATGTACGTCTTCTTGACTTGCATGCTGGGGTGCATCATGGCGTTGGCCAGATCGCCGTCGTTGGTCAGCAGGAGCAGCCCTTCGGTATCATAGTCGAGACGCCCCACCGGATAGACCCGTTCAGCGATTTCGCCTTCGAGCAGGTCGACCACCTTCGGGCGGCCCTCGGGGTCATACAGCGTGGTCACATAGCCCTTGGGCTTGTTCATGATGATGTGGACCAGGTCCTCCGGCTTGCCGAGCGGCCGCTCGTCCACAACAATCTTGTCCTGGCCGGGCACCACTTTGGTACCCAGTTCGGTCACCACGGTGCCGTTCACTTTGACCCGGCCGGCCTGAATCAGCTCTTCGCTGTGCCGTCGGGAGGCGACGCCGGCCTGCGCCATCACTTTGTGCAACCGCTGGGCCACCGCCTCTACGGCCTCGTCCACGGGACGGCCGGGACGGCCGGTTTTCGGCGTGACCCCGGCCGGGGCCGGGCGGGCGCCCTTGAAGGCCACAGCGGCAGGTCGGGCGGTCGTGGCGGGTCGGGCGGTCGGAGCGGGTCTCCCGGTCGGAGCGGGTCTGGCGGTCTGGCCCACCGGCGCTGTTCCGGCCGGCCGGAAACTCTTTGCGGCACCCCTGGCCGCCGGGCCTGCGGGCTTGCGGGCGCCACCGCCACCACCCAGCATCGCCCTGCCCTCGGCGGACAGGAGCCCTTGCTCTTCCAACTGCTCCAGAGTCTTGCGGTCCACTCCTGCAAACGTCCGGGGGCCTGCCGGGCCCTTCACGGGTTGTCCGGCAGGACGCCTTGCGTCCTTCGGCCGCGCGCCCGGTGCACTCAACTGGGGATTGCGGCCACCCCTCGCTCCGGTCTCGGCATCACGCCGTGGGTTCCGGGGCTTGTCCAGCATACAGTCAACACCTCACCATCGGACTTTGAAACTCATATGAATGGGGTACTCGGGGCATGACACCCCGCTGGCAGCCAGCGCCATGGGTTACGTGGAGGTGACAAGCGAGTTGAAACTGGGCCTCGAACTCCTCGCCCGGAATCCCGCCACGCTCAAGCTCGGCACGTTCTTTGAAACCTGGATCGCAACGCCCTCGGGAACTCTGCGCCGCTCTCTCGGCCGCGACGAGTACCATCTGGCACTCGTCATCGACGCTGGAAGACGTCTGGCTGCCACCGGGCGTACCCATCTCTGCCAGGTTGACCTTGCCGACGCGGGCCTCGGCATCAACCAGGCCCGCGAAGCTACCCCAGCCGAGGCAGAAATCCCACCGGGATGTCCGGTCGTCTGGGGCATCCGCACCAACCGATTCCTGGACCTGGCCGCGCTGACCGAAGGAACGTCGGCTCGGTTGATCGTAGATGCAAAAGCGCCGATCGCGTACGGGATCGACCACCCGCTCATTTTAGCGGAAGAGGTGGCCCCCGGCCGCTACATTTTAGACATTAGCGCGCTCTTGTTGCCCTGAGGCTACTTCTTGACGCGGGCGATGATCTCAACTTCGACGGGGCTGTTCATCGGCAGTTCAGCAGCGCCGACGGCCGAACGGGCATGACGGCCCTGGTCGCCGAAGACCTGCTGGTACAGCTCGGAAGCGCCGTTGATGACGGCGGGCTGGGCCGTGAAGCCGGCGGCGCTGTTCACGAAACCGACGACCTTGACGATCTGCTCGACGTTATCCAGGGAACCGACGGCGGCCTTCAGAACCGCCAGGGTGTTAATCGCGCACAGACGGGCAGCCTGATATGCCTCCTCCTGAGTCAGATCGGCGCCAACCTTGCCCTTGTACTTGAGCTGGCCGGCTTCCAGGCAGATCTGACCGCTGGTGTAGACATACTCGCCAGACTGCACAAACGGAACATAGGAGGCTACGGGCTTGGGGGCCTCCGGAAGAGTGATGCCGAGTTCCTTGAGTTTTGCTTCTGCGCTCATTGTTGTGTAATCCTCCACATCGTCTTTTTTGGATCAACTTTTAGGGTCTTTCGGACCACAGAATTAACCTGTACCCTCTCCTATTTTTACCACAGGGTTAGCGAAAAAACCAGTTGCAAGCATACAGCGCAGTGAGAAATCCGATCAAGTCGGCGAAGAGACCCACTGCGGCAGCGTAGCGGGTCTTCTTGACGCCCACCGAGCCGAAATAGACGGTCAGCACGTAGAACGTCGTGTCGGTGGACCCCTGCATGATTGAAGCCAGCCGGCCGATGTACGAGTCCGGGTGGTGCGTCTTGAGCAGGTCGGCGGTAACCGCCAGCGCCCCGGCGCCGGACATGGGCCGGACGATCATGAGCGGCAGTATCTCGGCGGGAAAGCCCAGCGGCCGGGTGAGCGGGTCGATCGCCCGGGCCAGCAGTTCCATGGCCCCGGACGCCCGGAAGATCGCCAGGGCCACCATCATCCCCACGAGGAACGGGATGATTTTGACCGCCACCTGCAGCCCCTCTTCCGCCCCCACGATGAACCGGTCGTAGACTTTCACCTTGCGAATGAAGGCCCAGAGGGGAATCAGCGCCAGCATGGCAGGAATCGCCCAGAGCGACAGTGTGTCGACCATAGTCTTACCTCCTCCGCCGGCGGTTAAACTGCCGGACCGTCCAGTCGGCCCCGACACCGAAGACGGCGGCGATGCTTGACGCCAGCAGCGTGGCGGCGACGATCTCGGCCGGGTATTTCGAGCCGGAAGCGGCCCGCAGTGCGATGATCGTGCCGGGAATCAGCGTGACCGACGACGTGTTCAGCGTCAGAAACGTGCACATGGCCTCGCTGGCGGTCTCCGGGTCGTCCGGATTGAGCGTCTGCAACTCCTGCATTGCCTTCAGCCCCATGGGCGTGGCCGCCGACCCAAGGCCCAGCATGTTGGCGGAAATGTTCATTAATATCGCGCCTACCGCCGGGTGGTCCGGGGGCACCGACGGGAAGAGCCAGTGGACCAGGGGACGCAGGAGCCAGGCCAGCCCTTCCATGAGGCCGCTCTCCTCGGCCACTTTCATGAGCCCCATCCAGAGGGCCATCAGCCCGGCGAGGCCGATGATCGTTTCAATCGCCAGTTTGCTGGCCGTAAATGCGGCGTCGGTGACTGCGCCGGCCCGGCCGGTGAAAGCCGCAACTCCTACGCCGATTACCATCAGCAGGAGCCAGATCAGATTCAGCACCCGCGCCACCTCCCGGAAACTGGCCGTGACGGCACGGAGCATACCTATGCAAACGGAGGCAGAGGGATGTACCCTTCTGCCTCCGTTTGTGCCTGTACCCAGGTCACTCTTTGTGCCTGGTCCCCCCAGGTCACACTGTGCCTGGACCCAGGCTATACTTTGATATTTTTCTCCACGTCCAGCACGAAGACGGTGGCGCCGCTGACCGGAAACTTCGCCGACCCGGCGCCGCCCGCCGGCCCCTTGGCCGGGCAAGTCTCCTTGATGATCGCCAGCACCTCTTCGAGCTGCTCTGCAGCCACACCGATCAGAAACGTGGTATTGCCGGCCTTCAGGAACCCGCCCGTGCTGGCCAGTTTCGTTGCGCCAAAGCCCCGCTTCGTCAACTGCTCGGTGAGTACCGCGGCGTACCCATCCCGCACCACGGCCACGATCATCCGCATGGTTGGTTCCCCCCTCCTAAGTTCGATTCGCCTTGGGTGCCTCGCTCCCCTTCCCCTGCCCAAGATACCGGGCGAGGATCAAAAAGGCAATCGCGGTGAGCGTTCGGGGCCCGGAGCTAAAGAATAGCGCCCTCCGGGTGCCCATGGTCGACATGAGGAACGCGCCCACCAGAGGTGCGAGGGTCGCGCTGATCGAAACCAGGGCGGCGTGGACCGCCAGAAAGACCGGGCGTCGCTCGGCCGGCGAAACGTCCATCTGGTTGTTGAGCACCAACAGCACCACACCGGCAACGCCGAAGCCCGTCCAGACGTTGATCAGCAGCAGCCAGACCGGCGTTGTCGCCAGGGCGGTCAGAAACGGCGCTGTGGCCAGGTTCGCCGCAGCTACCGCCAGCATCATCGTGTTGCCGTACCGCTCGCCCCACCGGGCCCACAACGGGAAGACCGCCATCTGCCCCAGCTGGTTGGCCACCGTCATCCAACTGAGCCAGGAGTTGTTCATGTGCAGGTCGGTCACCTGATACCGGGTGAAGACCGGCCAGGCGATCTGCCAGGCAAAGTGAAAGGGAACGGAGCAGAGCACGAACAGGAGAAACGGCCGGTGGGAGAACGTCCGCAGATATGTACGGTAGTCGACCCGCTCCGCAGGCAGCTTGGCCGCTGCGGCTTCCCGCTTCGCGTCGGTCTGCGGTTCCTTCATCTTCAGAAAGAAATAGATCTCCCACAGAGCCACGAAGAACGAGGCCACGAACATGATCTGGTAGCCGAGCGGGTACGGAAACAGGCTGTCCAGCGCCCAGCCTACGAACGGGATGAGGAGGATGCCGGCGCCGGTGGTCCAGGTGTTGCGGGTCGCAAACGCCCTGCCCCGTTCACTGGTGCCGGGAAAGACGTCGGCGATGAATGACTGCATGGCCGTGCCCGCCGCGGAGTTCGGAAAGACCGCCAGCACCCAGAACCCGATCAGCGCCCAAACCCGGGCGGATTCGGGAAACCAGGGTACCGCTGCGGCGCCGAGGGCTGCCGCCCGGCCCAGCAAAAAGATGGCGGCAATCAGCCGCTGCTTGGATCGGGCCCTGGCCACCGCCGCCGCGGCGCCCAGCGTCGCGATGACGCTGGCCAGGTTCGGCCATGACGAGAGATAACCCAGCTGCAGGTCGGTGGCGCCCAGCTTCACGGCAAAAATGCCGACGTATTGGTTGATCAGGTTGATGCTGGCCGCCATCGCCACAGCGTTCAGGATATTGTAACGGGCGTTGCGCTGCAACAAGCGACAATCCTCCCCCGAACAGTTACGGGCTGCGAAAGGCTTATACCATTACATAGTATAGCATGGTTGTCAGGGTTGTCATACCGGGACATCCCCACCCATAGTCTTTTCCCAAAGCCTGAGGAGAGGTGGTCCCGGTGGATCGCATTGCACGTGCCCGCTTCCAAGTGATCAAGGTTAACCGTTGGTCGGTAGCGCTGGCGCTGCTGGCGTTGCTGACGTTGCTGGTGATCCCCATAGGCAAATATCTCCCGGTGGGCACCTTTTCTTCCGCCACTGTGGGGCAAGGTGTCATGCTGATCGGCCGGGACTTCTCCGGCAAGAGCCAGACGGACGCGCGGGCGATGCTGGAGGAAATGGCCGGGCGGTACAAGGCGCCGGCCGAAATGGCCCGTGAATCCCGCGATGCCAACGGCATCAGCTACGTGGTGCCGGAGCGAAACGGCTATTCGCTGGATGTGCCCACCACCCTGTTCCGGCTGACCTCGGCCACCCCGGGCACCACCGTGGAACCCGCGCTGAAAGAGGTGCCGCCCACCCGGAAAGCGGCCGACTACCCTATGTCGGTGATCCGCCAGGGCAACAGCGGCAAGAAGGCCGTGGCGCTGCTGGTCAACGTGGACTGGGGCACCATGGAACTGGCCAAAATGCTGCCGGTGCTGAAGAAGCACGGGGCCAAAGTGACGTTCTTCGTGTCCGGTCGCTGGGCGGACGCCAACAAGGAACTGCTGAAAATGATGGCCGGGGACGGCCACGAGATCGCCACGCACGGCTACGACCTGTCCGCCGGCCCCAAGGCGCTGGCGAAAAACGGCACCCTGAAACTGGACATCGACCGTTCGGTTCAGTCCATCCAGGCGATCACGGGACTGCCGGTCAAGTTCTACGCCCCGCACATGTCGGAAATCAGCCCGGTGATCCTGCAGACCGCGGCGGACTTGAAGCTGCGGACGGTGCTCTACAGCCTGGACACGGTGGACTGGCAGGATGCCACTTCCGGACCGATGATCCTGTCGACGCTGGGCAAGGCGATGCCGGGCGACTTGGTGCTGCTGCACCCCAAGCCTAACACGGTCAAAGTGCTGGACCAGGCGTTGCTGGAGTTACAGAAGAAAGGGCTGCGGCCGGTCACCTTGTCGGAGTTGCTGAACCCCGGTCCGGACGCGCCCACCGCCGCCCTGGCGGACCCCCGGGAGTGACCTGTCCGGCCCGAGAGCACGTTACTGCGGAGCGTCCGATTGCTCTCCGATCACCTGAATGCGACCATGTTCATCGAAGTCGAAGTAGAACCACGGCCCGTTCTGACTGTCAGCCGGGCGCAGGTATGCCCGCGAGCCGCCCGCCGGTAGCTGCGGGAACTTCCCGCCGGTGGTCCAGCGTCCCCAGGCCAGGCGTGGCAAATCGGGAGCGTTACGCCCTACCAGAGCCTCAACGCCACCTGGCGGCGGTGCGCGAAAGTCGGCGGCAGCCTTCTCAGGCTCGCCTTTGGCCAGAAACCCGATCAGTCGGGCGAGGTGATAGACCCAATCGGCCCGCCGTTCATGCCCGGTCAGCGCGTAGGCGCCGTTCTGCCAGGTATAGGTATATCGCTCAAAGACCCCCGGCTCGGCCTTGTGATCCAGCCAGTGGTGGCTGCCATACGTGACGATGGTCGGCACGCCGCCGTCCACCGCCGGAATGACCTCCACATAGGCGTCCTGGAGCCCCTGGACGTGAAGGACCTCCCGGTCGCCCTTGTAAGCAGCGAGCGTGAGGTGCGCCCCGGAGCCTTCTATGTATGCGCAGACGACCACTGGGTCTTTGGCCTGCTGTTGCGTCCCCGGCCAGACCCAGGCCCAGGCCCGCATGCAGATGGGGGTTGCGGCCCAGCCGTCCGGTCCTTTCGACAGCATGTAGACCAGCGGACCATAGACGCCGTCCCTGGGGATGCCGCCCAGGCGGTAGACGTAATGCTCGCCTTCCAGCTTGCCCGCGAAGGCAGCCGGCAGGTCTGGGAGCACATCCGGCCTGCCGGTCTGATCGATGGACGCGGCAATGCGTGCGAGGACGTCCTGCTCGTCGACCCGGACCTGGAGCTTCGATTGCGGCAAAGGCAGGCCGGGGCCGGGGTAGATGAACGCCGGGTCCCCGCCGGGAGCGAAAGTGGGCAAGTCGTCGGTCAGGGGAACATCCTCGAACAGGTTGGGCGCCGGCTCGATCCAGTCGGTCATCCGGACCGCCAGGCCGGCAGAGGCAACTTTGACTTCGGGTTGGGCTGCCGCCGGCGGAGCCTGGGGGGTGGCGAAGGGCTGGCTGCACCCCACCAGCATCACAGTCAGTGCGATGCGTGTAAAGCCTATCAGTGTCCTGGCGCGGTTCGTGAGAATCACCTCGGATGTAGGACGTCGCCGACGGTCGAGGGGTTGCACGGGGAAATGCCGAGATTCGCACCGTTCATGTGTTATGAGAGCTACGACTCCTGTTGTGAGAACTACGACTCCGGGACCTGGGAAGAACCCCGTTTCTGCGGACCGGAAGGGGGTACCCCCGACGAAAACCGGCGTTGGCATGCCAGAACACGACCTGCAAGCCCAACTGTCAACATTTGCATGCCCTTCTGAAACAAGCGCCATGCAAACCCTGACGATTCCACATAAAGGAAGTCGATTTCCGCCTCCGGATAGCCTCCCCGGGCGGGTGGCATCGTTCCCACATACCCCTCCCGGGTAGGTGCTGGTCCCTTTTTCCGCCGAAAACGTCAAGATTTGCATGGAAGGCGCCGCCGGTGGTCATGCAACTTCTGACGTTCTGGCCGGAACCCACGCCGGCTGGGATGATCGATCGATGAAGGGGGTACCTTGTGAAGACCATCAACATGCACTCCCTTGCTCCTCGACCAGTTCAGCGGGCCTACCTACCCATGCGCCGCCATTCGATCCGGATATGAGGTTTCTCATCAGACGAAAGCCCTGCCGTGAGAGCCACGGCAGGGCTTTGCGTGTCAGCGGAGCTTCTGGGCGATGACCGGCCAGATGCCGGGGTCCTCCAGACCGAGGCGCCAGATACCGATGCCGCCCAGGCCATACTTGCGGACAATGTCCAGCTTGGGCGCCAGCGACTGCGCGTTCTCAAAGTAGACCACGTGGGCCTGTCCCAGGTTCACGTAAGCGAAGTAGGGCACCTGGGCGTCCGAGTCCCACAGCACTTTGACGCCGTACTGCATGGCCAGGCTCATGGCCTGCGGCGTCGAGAGCCCACGGCCGTCGGTCGTCCCTTTGATCCAGTCGTATGCGTAGGTGGGGATGCCCAGAAGAATCTTCTCTTTGGGGACCTGGCTGACGGCGAAGGCCGCCACCTTGTCCACCCAGCCGATGGAGGCCACCGGACCGGGCTGGTACCCGAGGGAATGCTCGTCGTAGGCCATGGGCACAATCTTATCGGCATAGGTCCCCAGCGCCTTGTAGTCGAAGGCGCCGGACCAGGGCGAAACCTTGTCGTCGAAGGTCTTGGCCGGCACCGACAGCGTCAGGGAGAGCCCCGCGGGCTTGAGCGCACCCGAGAGTTCCCGGACGAAGGCCGTATAGCTGGAGCGAAGCGACGGGGGGATGTTCTCGAGGTCCACGTTGATGCCGGCGAGTCCTTTCGCCTTGGCGGTGCTCAGGAGGTTGCTCACCGCCTGGCTCCGAACGGCGGGGGATGAAAGCACGGCCGCGGCAATGTTCGAGTCGAAGCCGGGGCCGACCAGGTTGTGAACCAGTCCCTGGACTTTTACGCCTTCCGCCTTGGCTTCCGCCATCAACTCCGGGTAGTCCCGGGTGATTATCTGGCCCTTGCTGTCCATGAGCAGCTGGAAGTTGACGACCAGGTCGACCTGGTGGCTCGCATTCTTGAGGCTGTCCAGGGAGAGCGAGTCGCCCGCCCAGTCCTCGGCGTAGTAGCCCAGCACCGTGCGCGCTGGGGTCTGCCCCGGGTCGCCGCCGCTGGTCTGGCCGCCGGGGTCAGACGGCGGTGTCGGGTCGGGATTCGGCGGGGGGTCGGGGATGGGATCGGGAATGGTCCCCGGGTCGGGCGTGGGCTTCGGGGTCGGGGGCGGGTTGGGCACAGGACCCACATCCGGGCCGGCGCCCGGAACGCGGAGGACCTGCCCCGGGTAAAGCATGGTGTCCTGCAACTGATTCAGCGCGGCGATCGACTCAATGGTGCTCCCCTGGCTTTTGGCGATGGCCCAGAGCGAGTCGCCGGCCCGGACGGTATAAAAGTGACCGTTTTTCCAGGTGAAAGCCCGGTCGACCGCCCGGAACGTCCACTTGCTTGCGAGGCCGTCGGGAACGAGGCCGTAGTCGCGCTGGAACCGGATGACCGCCTGGCGGGTGTTGTCGCCGAACATGCCGTCGACACCGCCGGGGCTGTAACCCAGGTCGCTGAGCCGGTGCTGCAGCTCAACCACGTCACCACCGAAGGTGCCCGAGTAGAGGCTGCGACTGCCATAGGGTGCGGCCAGGACCGTGGTACTGATGAGCAGCAGCACTGCCAGGACGATCATACCGATTTGTCGGGCGCGTTTCGCCGTCAAACGCTCACCTCCGGTGGTTGGCGCCCTAAAACGCACACGCCTGATTATACGTTCCGTAAACAGGTTATGTCATGGGGCCACATGCTGGGAGACGCGCGCCGAAAGACCGCCCGGGGGGTACCGGGCGGTCCTTTCTCATCGGCCTGCGAACGCGGACCTTCGCAAAGCTCCGAATCGCTACGAATAGCCGCGAATAGCCACAGTGTTTTAGAGTTTTGTTGGAAATATCTTCAGCGGCTACAAACCGGTCCGATGAGCCACGTATTGCCCCAAATCCCCAAAACACGTGCGGCTCCAGCATCGTAGCCGATGCTGGAGCCGCTTTTTCGCGCGCACGGGCACTCCCGCCCAGAGACCGCCGATCAGAATGAGATAACGGCGAATACCATTTTATAGCAATTTGTAATGCCGAGTAATCGCAAAGAATGCCGAAGAGCTTTTGGTAATGCCGCGGAGCTTTTGGTAATGCCGAAAAGCTTTCGGTAATGCCGCGGAGCTTTTGGTAATGCCGCGAAGCTTTTGGTAATGCCGAAAAGCCTTCTGTAATTCCGAGAAGCTCTCTGTAGTTCCGAAAAGCTCTTTGTAATGCCGAGAAGCTTTCTTCAATGCCAAGAAGCTTTTGGCGCCTCCAATTCACCATCAGCAAAGCGCCACCAAGAAAAAATCTTTCTCAGTGGCGCTTTTCGCGAAGCCAAGTTACGCCGTCTCCCTGGTGGGGCTCCTGCCCGCCCAGAGGAAGGCCACGAGTGTCACCACCGTCACGACCGCGCCCGAGAGGTAAGGCGCCGGCGGGCCGAAATACTGGTACAGCACGGTCGCCATAATCGGGCCGACCACCCGGCCCATGGAATCCATCGCGTCCATGGCGCCGATGGCGATGCCCTGCTGGGCCGCCCGCTTGGAGACCATCGTCGCCACCGCCGGCCGGACCGTGCCCATGCCGATGCCGTAGAGCGGCACCAGGGCATACAGGACCGGCTCCCGCCAAGCCACCACCACCGCCACCAGACCGAGCGTGATGATGACCAGGCCGGCCCGCAGCACCCGCTCGTCGCCGTACTTGCGCATGAACCGGTGGATGAACATGCCTTGGACCAGGGCTGCAGCAAAGCCGATCAAGCCGTACAAGTAGCCCTGGTGCATCTGCCCCATGGCAAACCGGTCGAGAATGTAGAGTGCGAACGTCGCTTCGAACCCGGCGATGACCAGGCTGACCGCAAACGAGATCAGGTTGAGCACACCCAGTTGGCCGCGCATGACCTCCCAGCGGGACGGCCGGGGACCGGTGTACTCGGGCCGGGATTCTTTCAGGAACAGGACGGCCAGCACGAAGGTAACGGCGCCGACCGCGGCCGACGCCAGAAACGGCGTGGTCAGGCTGATTTGACTCAGGAAGGCCCCGATCATCGGGCCGAAAATGACGCCGAGGCCCATGGCGGCCCCCAGCACGCCCATGCCCTTTGAGCGCTCTTCCTTGCTGGTGTTGTCGCCCACGTAGGCCATGGCTGTCGGCAGTGTCGCCGCCGTCAGGGCGCCGGAGACGGCCCGGACCAGGAAGACCTGCAGCAACGTCCGGGAGAAGGCCAGCAGCAGGAACGTGGCCACGTAGCCGGCCAGGCCCGTCAGCAGGACGCGCTTGCGCCCAATTCGGTCGGAAAGGCCGCCCCAGATCGGTGAAAAGACGAACTGCATAAAGGAGTACGACGCCACAATCCAGCCCCACTGGGATTCCGTTGCGCCCACGTGGCGGGCGTAGAGCGGCAGCACGGGAAACAGAATGGAAAAGCCGGTCATGACGAGAAATAGCACCATGAAGAGCACACTGAGCGAGCGTCGGTTCAAGCGATGACCTCCCGGTCCCTTCGGAGAAGGGCTAGCGCGTTGGTGAGGGCAGTCCAGCAGTCCGGCGGTCGTCCGGCGCAGGTCCTGTCAAAGGGGCCCATTCATTGTAACAGACCGCCCCAGCCACGTCACGGGCTGGGGCGGTTCATCATGCTTCCTGTGGAAAATCTTAGATTTCCCGCAACAGCAGTTCGAGGGCCTGCCGGTATCGGTCCACGCGCGCGTGGTCGTTCGCCGCGGGATCGGGTATCCGAGAGAGATCCAGGTTGTCCTGGATATCGGCGATCTTGACCGCCCGGGCGATGGCGTTCCCTTTGGCCCGCCGGACGAAGTCCAGGTAGGTTTCACCCGGCCCGCGCGTCAATGCGACGACCGCGTCGACGACCTCCCGGGGAAACCCTTCCCCCAGAAGGTCTGCGGGGGTTACCCCACAGTCCTCGATCAAGTCGTGCATCGCTGCCGCCATTCGCTCTTCGGAGGTTGCGACGCGCATCATCACGCGCATGGGGTGCAAGATATACGGGGCGCCACCCTTGTCCACGGCACCCGCATGGTGCCGTGCCGCCAACTCGATGGCCTTCGCTACCAGATCCATGGGAATCACCCCCTGCAAATATTACGGAGACGGTGCCTTGGCCATGATCTCCGCCTGGCGTTCCGCAATCCGGGCTTCGTATGCTTCCCGCAGCTCACTGACCAGGTCAGGCGGCAGCCCGGCCGCTTGAAGTTCCGCCGTCAGTTGCCGGAGTTCGGCGTCCACCGACCGGTCGCACTGCCGGCGTAAGCCGTCGGCTTTGGCGTAATACTGCGCCCCCAGCGCCGCAATATCGATCTTGGCGCCATTCTTCTTGGCCTGCTCATAGTCCGTCTTGGCGGAAGCCAGGAGGGTGCTGAGCTGGCCTTCACAGGCGGTCTGTACGGCAGTGAGGCGTAGCCGATACTTGGCCGCCAACGCCGCTTTCAATCCCGCTGCGTTCTCTTCAGACCCGGCCGGTGCTCCAGACTGGTCCGGTGCTCCAGACTGGTCCGGTGCTCCAGACCCGGCCGGGGTGACTGGACTGCCCGGAAGACCGGTTTCGGCGGCAGATCGCGCCGAATCAGGCGTCGACCGGCCGTCTGCAGACTGACCGGCCTTCACCTGGAGTTGCTGCAATTCCTGGCGGGTTTTGACAAACTGTTTGGCCAGCGTGGTGTACTCCTTGCTGGCGGTCAAAGCCACCCTTGCCAGGAGTACATTTCCGAGCAGGGACAGAATGAACAAGCCGATGCCCACAACCAGGAGTACCCGCCTCATCTCGGCCTCCAGAACAGACATTTGCCGCATGCCGCGTCCCGATTCTGGCATTGATCGTATCATGGCGTCACACGAACGTCCACAACACCTCGCACCCGGCCGTCCAGGCGTCGTCGTCGAGAGCGCAAATTTGCTAAATGTTCATCATTAACTGTGATATAATGTCCGTGGGATCTCCAACGTCGGCGGCCCGTGTGGGGAGTCCGCCGAGGAGGTTTACATAAAGGATATGGGAGGATTGAATCATGGCCGATACCGTGATCAAGGTTCTGGATAAGGGCCCCCTGCTCGTCACCGGCCCGGTTGAAGTGGTTGATGCCGAAGGGAACAAGTTTGAAACCAAAGCACAGTTTGGCCTCTGCCGGTGCGGTCAGTCCAAGAACAGGCCGTTCTGTGACGGCATGCACCAGAAGGCGGGGTTTGACGACTGCGCCCGGGCCAAAAAGGTCCTCTAGCACTTGCGTCGCCGGCTCCCCGATCATTCCGGAAGTCCCGCGAAAGGCCCTCAGCTCAGGCTGAGGGCCTCCGCAATTCGCTGACAAATCCACCGGCCGAGCCAGGCGGGACCGGCGCAGGCTACTGGTTGGTCTCTGTGCGAACGGGAGACGGTTCCTGGGGCGCCACCACCTGCTGAACCGCCGGGCGGTTCAGCAGGCCCGGGTTGCCGACCACCAGGAGCGCTCCAGCCAGAACAACGATCCCGCCGGCCATGTATACGCCCGAAGCGCCGATGCGGTCCGCCAAGAGCGTGCCCAGTGCGACCGCCACCGGCCCCACCAGATTGGCCAGCACCCCGAAGGTGTTCAGCAGGCGGCCCCGCATATACCCGGGGGTATCGGCCTGTAGCTGGGTGTAAATGGGCATCTGGTTGAAGACCAGGGTCAGCCCCATGAGACCGAAAAGCAACAGGGCCGGCGTCAGCGAATGGACGAAGCCCAGGAGGACCGCGGCCGCTCCCGCACCCGCCAGGCCGGCCGTGACCGCCGCCCGGGGCGTCAGCCGCATGACCACCGGCCCCACCAGCAGGCCGCCGGCCAGGCTGCCCGCCACCATCGCCGTGTTGATCAGGCCATAGCCGGTGGCTCCGGCGTGCAGGATGCCGGTCGCGAGCATCGGCGTCAGGGCGGAATACATCAGGCTCCCGAAGTTGACCAGCAGCACCAGGGCGAACAGAAAGCGCAGGGACGCCTGGCCGTACAGGAAGGCGATGCCCGCGCGGATGTCGGCGAGCAGCACCCGCACGGTCAAAGCCGGTCCGCCGACCACGCGGCGGCTGTCGGGAATGTGCACCGCCATGATCGTGATGGCCGAAACGATGAAAGAGAGGCCATCGAAGGTGAGCGCCAGGCCGGGTCCCAGGAGGACCACTACCGCGCCCCCGAGGGCGGTGCCGCCCACGGTCAGCAACTGCCCGATCATGCCGGCCGCTACGTTGGCCGACAACAGCAACTCTTCCCCCACGATATCGGGCATGACGGCGTTGCGGGCCGGCCCGAAGAGCATGCCGGCCGTGTGCAGGGAGAACCCCGCCAGGTAGACATACCAGAGCGGCAGGTGTCTGGAGCCGGCCATGACCACCGCCAGCGACAGGACCACGGCCCCGCGGAAGAGGTCGGAGGCGATCATGGTCACCTTGCGGTTCCAGCGGTCCACCAGCGCGCCGGCGGGCAGCCCGAAGAGAATCTGGGAAATCATGCCCGCCAGCATGACGCCCCCGGTCTTCACCGCCGAGCCGGTCGCCCCGAAGATGAACCACAACAGCGCCAGATCATAGACGATGTCGCCCAGGCTGGAGACCAGTTGGCCGCTGAATAGGAGGGTGAAATTGCGGTTTCGGAAGAGCGGCCCCCACTGGGGACGGCTTGCTGTACGGCTCATTCAGGGTGCTCCTTTCTGGCGGCCGCCCGGTGCCGGCCGGCGGGCGGAAAGGTGACGGCGCGTGCCAGGCGGTCGGGAAACGCGAGCCGCAGGTGGAAGTGCCCGATGCCGGCGTTGCCGACCATGAAATCAGCCGTCGTCTCCGGCATGCCGTCCGTCTCCCAGAGCCTCGTCCCGTCGTGCACCCGCGACCGGGCGGCGAGCAGTTCCGCCAGTTGCCGGGCCTGCGCCAGATAGCGCTCCTCCCCCAGAACCTGGTACATGTCAATCAGGAAGTCGGCCTCGCCGGCGATGCCGTGGCAGAGGCCGGCCTGGGTGGGCCGGCAGCCCCAATAGGCGGCGACGGCGGCCTTTTCCGCGGCGGCGCGCACGTCGGGGTCGGGGACCATGTCGTACAGCCGGATCAGGAACTGGCCCACGCCAGAGGCGCCGTTGCAAAGGTGCGGCCACACCAGCGGGTTGCGGGCCGAGTGGCTCCAGGACCAGCCCTCCCCGCCCCGGACGTCCACGTGCCGGGCCAGCAGCGCCCGGGCCGCGCCATGGGCGCCCGCCAGGCATCGCTCATCGCCGGTGGTCCGGGCCATCTCCAGGAGATAGTAGCCAATGCCGGCGGCGCCATGGGCATAGCCGAAAAAGGCCTCCGGTTCCGGCCCCATCTGCTCCGCCCAGAGCAGCCCGTCGCCGTCCGGCCGGGCCTGCTCCAGCAGGCCGTCGGCAATCTCCCGGGCTCGCTGCCGGTGGTACGGATCGGCGGTGGCCCTGGCCAGCGCCAGGTGAATCAGGCCCAGGCCGGTGCTGCCGTGGGTCAGATCGATGTGGGGCATGGCCATGGATTCCAGCAGGCGGGTGTGGGCCGAAGCGGCCCCGAAGCGGGCGGGGTCGCCCAGCACCTGGCCCAGGCGGCAGAGCAGCCACGCCAGGCCGCCCTGGCCAAAGTACAGGCCGGGGACCGGGCATGCCTGTGGTGAGGCAGACCACCGCAAGGACCAGTCGGCGGCCCGCTGGGCGGCGGCCGCGAACCGGGCGTCGCCGGTGACCGCGAAGAGGTCGGTCAGAAAGAGCCCGACTCCGGCGGAGCCATATTGAATGGAGACGGGCAAAGCGGTCCGGCCAGCGCTGGACGGGGTCCACTGGTGGTTGGGGTTGTCCGACGCTTCCGTTTTGAGCAGCCACTCGCCGATGGCGCGGGCGACGTCCAGCCAGTGCCCGGGGTCTGGCGCTGCGACCTTGCCGGGGGCCGGGGCTTTCCCGGGGGCCGGGGCCGTGGCGGTCCCGGGGTCGGCCCCCTCCTCGGGCAGTGCGGCGCGCACGTCCGCCAGGGTGACGTCCCGGTCTTCCAGCTTCGGCTCCAGCAAGCGCCGGATGACCCCGACCAGTCCGGCGGGCAGGTCGGGGCGGAGCGCGCGCAGCAGGTGCATTTGCCGCTCCAGTTCGGGCCGGCCGTCCGCCGGCACCACCGGGTCGGTCGCGGTCGCCAGGAAGAACAAGGTCGCCCCCAGGGAATACAAGTCGTCCCCCGGCAGCGGCAATCGGTGCTGCGTTTCGGCCAGCGGTCGGGCGTAGCCGCGGGTCCAGCCGCGGAAAGGCGGCTGCCCGCTGCCGGTGTCATACGCCAGTTCCAGGTCCAGCAAGCGGAGTTCGCCGCTCTCCTCCCACATGATGTTGTTCGGGTTGAAATCCCCCACGACGATGGACCGTTCGTGAAAGTACGCAAGCATCTCCACCAGCCGGCGCCCCAGGTCCAGGACCTGCCCAAGCGGCAGCGTCTCGCCTTTCAGGCCCATGGCGGTCAGCGCGCTGCGCAGGGACTTCCCGCTCACCAGTTCCAGCGCCAGGAACAGGCTGCCCTCCTGTTCGAACATGTCGTAGGCCGCCGGTAGCCGGGGATACGGCTGGAGCCGCTGCAGCAGGTCAAATTCGTGGCGGAGGCGGTCCCGGACGTCCCGGCCCCGGCGGTCGGTCGCCAGGTGGCGGCGCCCTTCTTTCAGGACGACCGGGCGCGGCGGGCTGCTCTCCTGGTCATCCGCCAGATAGACCCCACCCTTGCCGGTCTGTTGGAGCGCTTTGCGAACGATATACCTGGTCCCGATGGGTCCCCCGGACGCCGCCGGCCCCGTGGCCACGCCGGCGGCCACAAACGGATCCACCGCCCAGGACGGGGGCGAAAACCAGGCCTTCCGGTTGTCTGGCACCAGGTTGCCGGCCGGGTCGGTGAGCGCCGGCATCAGGACCCCCACCGGTGTCACCAGGTGTTGCGGCTTGAAGCCGCCGTAGCGATAATGGACCAGACTGTCGGGATGCAGCGGCCGGTCGGACGGCACGGCCGGTCCCGCCAGCCCGAGCGTGGCGGTGTGGAGCGCCTGCGCCAGCCGCACTGCGGTCCCGTCGTCCGGCGGGTATACCGTTATGAATTTACCCACCTGACTCCGGGCGGAGAGAATTCCCATGTTCATCACGACCAGCTGCCGCTGCGTCGCCACCACCTTGAACGCCACCCCTGACCCCAGCAGGACCGGCAATGCACGCTCCAACACCTCCGGCGCTCCCATCGGCGTCGCGGAGATATGTAGCTTCCACCCCTGGGACGGGGGCCGACTTTCAGCCCGGGGGGCCACGTGGGCCCATTGGTTGTCGTCGCAGACCACTTTGCCGTCCGGCAGCTCGGCGGCCAGCCGCAGCATGCGCAGGCGAATCGGGTCTTGGTCAGCGAGCGGCCAGTCAATCACATGCTCGAACGACGGTATCGTCATGTCTGACCTCCGTTCCGGCAGCGGGTCCGGATCGTGAAGAAAGAACAAGGGGACTCGGCCGGTCGGGCAGAGTCCCCCTGAATGACAGCCTGGACGCTAGTTCTGGAAGGACGTGATCCAGCAGGTCCAGGAGCAGGTGTACGTACAGGGGGCGAGTGCGCTTGCGTAAGCCTCCTCAACCTCCAACTTCTGCAGGTCGACAACCATTGGTAATCCCCTCCTCTTACGGGTTCTGGCTCACAGTGGAGCCAAACCAATTATACGACAATTTGGAAACATGTGGTACGATGGGCGGAAAATGTCACTCGGATTTTTAGGAAAATATTAGAAACGGATAACCGCCCGAGACTTTGCCGGAACGCAAGCGTGGTAAACGAGGCCGGGTGTTGACAGCAATCGTTGAAATTGTCTAAATTTAAATGGAGGAATTAACAAAGTTTCACTGCGTGGTAGCTGGCAAAGAAATGCAATCTGTGCGGGGAAAGGTGAGGGCCGTGGTTAGAAACAGGGGGTGCCTCTTTCATCTTGCCAGATTTTTGTTTAGCGTTACGTTCGGTTTTTGTCTCGCCATTGGCACATGGGCGATACTGAATCAAGTTTTCGGACCCGATTTGAATGAACTCGCAAAAACAAGCGTGACCATATTGGCCATAATTGGCTGGAAATTAGCTGATTGGGCATATATTAGGTATTTTGCTTCAAGGAAATGATGGCGGCGGGGGTGCTTGGATTGGCATGCCTTGGACTGACACACCCGACAGCACCACTGCTTCTGCCCCTCCTGACCGTGTTTGCTTCTGGGATCAGCACGGAAGTTTCTCAATAGAGTGGCCGGGCTCCCTATTACGGGGAGCCCGGCCTTTCTGTGTCAATATGCGCCTCACGGTCGTCGGTAAGGGAAGCGCCGGCGTCAGAGCATGCTGCGCAGCTCAGCGGTCGCCCGGCGCAGGTCCTGATGCAGGGTGAACAGCGGGGCAAAGAGGTCTCCGCGGGTCTGAACCCGAGGCCAGATGGTCGCCATGGTAAACCGGGGCGGGCCGGCCTCGATCTCGTCCCAGGTGACGGGCGCCGACACCGGCGCCCCCGGCCGGGGCCGGATGCCGTACACGCAGGTGATGGTGTAGCGCTAGATAACATGGTATAGCGGGGTTAGCTCCCGCTTGCTTCGCGTTGCTGCCGTTTCGGTGGCTGGGGGCCAGATTACTGTAACAGAACCGCCCCAGCCGCGTCATCAGGCTGGGGCGGTTCGACTTAGTTGTCTATGCCAAACGGGTTGTAGAATCGGTCCACCCCCACCTGCGTGGGGACGACGATAACCCGGATGTACCGGCCGCCTCGTTGGGCGGTCCACCCCCACGTGCGTGGGGACGACTTCAGCCGCCCCTTGTCGATCCCACCGCATTTCGGTCCACCCCACGTGCGTGGGGACGACGCAGGTGAACCGGATCGTCGTTGCTCAGGGCCGGTCCACCCCCACGTGCGTGGGGACGACCAGCTACTGCCGGATTATGTCCAGCCGCTGCGCGGTCCACCCCCACGTGCGTGGGGACGACCAGAAGCGGCTCATCCAGGAGATTGGTGACGCCGGTCCACCCCCACGTGCGTGGGGACGACCCTTGCTGCCAAAGCGCAGAGCGAACTGCTCCCGGTCCACCCCCACGTGCGTGGGGACGACGGCTGCCAGCCCGATGGGCACAGCGGCGAGCCCGGTCCACCCCCACGTGGTTGGGGACGACCGGGTTCGGCCTGCGTCTGGACGAAGTTCTTGCGGTCCACCCCCACGTGCGTGGGGACGACGCGTCTGCGGTGATTATGGCCAGAGCGGTGAGCGGTCCACCCCCACGTGCGTGGGGACGACATTGTTATGTTTGCGTCCATCTCCCAGGCGTCCGGTCCACCCCCACGTGCGTGGGGACGACGTCGGACGGCGCGGACCCGCCAGATCAAGGGCCGGTCCACCCCCACGTGCGTGGGGACGACTTGCGGAACGCTCGACGAAATGGATAGGATTGCGGTCCACCCCCACGTGCGTGGGGACGACCAGGGACGCCGAGTTGAGCAGATCCCGGACGCGGGTCCACCCCCACGTGCGTGGGGACGACGCTGGTGGGCGATGCGGATGATCTGCAGTTGCGGTCCACCCCCACGTGCGTGGGGACGACCCACATGCGCCTTGTCGCCTCCGCAGTGGTCACGGTCCACCCCCACGTGCGTGGGGACGACTTAGAGAAGGAGGGGGTTCTATTGGGCCGCATCGGTCCACCCCCACGTGCGTGGGGACGACAGACGCACATCCATGGTGAGTACGGCAGTCACCGGTCCACCCCCACGTGCGTGGGGACGACGCCCACGCCGTCTACGACTGTGCAGGGTATCTCCGGTCCACCCCCACGTGCGTGGGGACGACTGAAGATTGCCCTTGCCAATCTTCCATTCAAGCGGTCCACCCCCACGTGCGTGGGGACGACAGGGAGTACTCAGCGGGAAGGGCCTCGGTTGCCGGTCCACCCCCACGTGCGTGGGGACGACACGGTTCCGGCGGTGGGCGCCAGCGGACAGTTCGGTCCACCCCCACGTGCGTGGGGACGACGTAAGGAGGGCGTAGACCATGACTGATATGACCGGTCCACCCCCACGTGCGTGGGGACGACCTGATCGATGAGCGCGTTTTCGGCTTCAAGCCCGGTCCACCCCCACGTGCGTGGGGACGACTACCACATGTCGCCGGGCTGGGGCTTCGCGGGCGGTCCACCCCCACGTGCGTGGGGACGACATGAGGAGCACCCTGGACATCTGGACGAAGGCCGGTCCACCCCCACGTGCGTGGGGACGACGGTGAGGCCGCTTTCATCTGCACCGCGGCCACCGGTCCACCCCCACGTGCGTGGGGACGACGAATTCGCGCGGGGTGGTGCGCCAAAACCCTTCGGTCCACCCCCACGTGCGTGGGGACGACTCCTTCGTGAATGCGTCCGGCATTCGCAAGACCGGTCCACCCCCACGTGCGTGGGGACGACCTCATAGCCGGCGATGCTCTGGCGCAGCTTTTCGGTCCACCCCCACGTGCGTGGGGACGACGGTCAAGCGTTGGGCTCATGAAATCCGGATACCGGTCCACCCCCACGTGCGTGGGGACGACCCGTATCTGCTGCTGTATACCGCCCAAGGGGACGGTCCACCCCCACGTGCGTGGGGACGACGCACAATCACGAATCCGAAGCTGCCCTCGTCGCGGTCCACCCCCACGTGCGTGGGGACGACGCGCCACCGACCGCCCGAGCGGCTTCGTAGAACGGTCCACCCCCACGTGCGTGGGGACGACTCCGACAACTTTGGCACGAAGCGATAGGCGTCCGGTCCACCCCCACGTGCGTGGGGAGTAAGCGTCAAATCCCGCCCACCTATAAAACGGCGGTTCCTTCTGAGACAATCCTCTTCAGATCACCTGGGGAGGATTGTCTTTATGACGCCAGAAGAGCTGACTGAACTCTGGACTTCCCGTATCCGCGATTACCGGG
>DASXVX010000083.1:0-5486 GCA_036504075.1 Symbiobacteriaceae bacterium
TGAGATTGCATCGGTGAACCCTCCAGATGTGTGGTGTAGAGTTGTCAGCTCCTACTACACACATCATTGGTTCACCGATGCTTTTTTGCAATGGGTTCCCATTGCACGAAGTGCAAGTTATTCACGCGATTTTTGAGCTAGCGGATTCAGAGGAATCGCCAAGATCTCGGAGATTTTTTTGCACCTCAATGATCGTCTCAGCCTGCTTCAGCCGTTGCTGCAAGCGAGTATTTTCCTTCTCCAATTGGGCAACCCGCGCTTCTAGCGGATTGGGCTCTGCCGGCTTGGGTCCAGGCTGTTGGGGCTCTAACCACTGCTGCATGGCCTTCTCCCGTTGCTTGCGCCACTTGGCCAGAGTCGAAGAGTAAATGCCTTCACGGCGAAGAAGCGCACCCAGCTCCCCGCGCTCACACTGCTCAACCTCCTGGAGAATCCGGGCCTTGTACTCCTTCGTAAATGACCGATAGGCCGCCTTGTCCGTTACCTCGGAGTCAGGGATGCCAGGTTGAACCACCTTGAGCGTCCGCCCACCACCTGGCTGCAGCCGCTCCTTGTGCTCACCATTTACTGACACTGTAACCTCACCCTTCTCCGCCCATTTGTACTCTTATTTCGGGGACACGGGTGTCTCGCCTATGTTGACACAGAGGGCAGGGGGTGGGAGTGTACGCTAGCTTACAGAACTTCACCCTGGCAAAGCTGTACAACAGACACTGAGGGAGGCAACGACACATGGAAGAACTCGAAATTGTGAACCGCTACGTGATGCCGGAACTGCGGGACAAGGCTTATCGGCGCCTGTCCTCGATTGAGGGCCAGGTCCGGGGGCTGAAGAACATGCTGGAGGAAAACCGGCCTTGCATCGACATATTGGTTCAACTTTCGGCGGCTCAGGAGGCCATGCGCGGCGTCACAAAGCTGATGATGCGCAACTACCTGGAGCGCTGCGCCACCGAAGGCATCCAGTCCAATGACCCGGAGAAGCTGAAGGCGACGTATGACGAGATCATGGAGGTCTTTTTCAAGCACACCCGCTGAAGGGATGATCGCCCGGCCCCATCGAAATCCGCCAGGAGGGGAGATGAGGGAATCTGTTCGATCTGGTAGTCCTGCCAGTCGCCTTTGGCCTCGTCGGATTTCTTGAACCGTGCTCGATCGCCGCCAATCTGACGCTGCTCTCCTATGTGGAGAAAGACCTACCCGGCGGTAGTCCGGTGACCGAGGCAATGAAATTCACCCTGGCACGCAGTCTGTTTTTGGGCCTCGTGGGTGCCGGTGTCGGGCTGGCGGGTACCCGGTTCTTTTGGGTGCAGTCGGCGTACATCATGGGAATCGGCCTCCTGTTCATCCTGCTGGGACTCTTCGACCTGGCGGCCCATCGTCTTGGCTGGCAACTGCCGGCCCTGAATCTCAGCCGATGGCTGCGCTACCGGCGTGGGAAATCGTGGGCGCTTGGCGTTACGTTTGGACTGAGCGCACCGGCCTGTTCCACCCCGCTCTTGCTCGCACTGCTGGGCAAAGGTGCGGCGGGCGGCGCCGCCTATGGGTTTGTCAGTCTTGGACTGTTCGGGCTGGCCCTTTCGGCCCCGTTGCTGGCGATCATCTGGTGGCCCACGGCCCGGGAGCGGCTGAAGCACGCGGGACGATGGTTGTCCGCCCGGGCTTACCTGGTCAGCCTGACACTGGTCCTGATCGGGATCTATACAGTCCGGCAGGGGTGGCGTCTACCGCACTGAGCCGGAATTGGAGGTGACCTCTATGGCTCAGATGATGAGCCTGACCGAGCAACAGAGCGCCACGCAGACCACGCTCGTGATCACCGGCCTGCACTGCTCCTCGTGCGCCCAGGCGATCGAACGGGCCCTCAAGCGGACGCCGGGCGTTCTCATAGCGGATTTGACGTTCGCGACCGAGAAGCTGGCCGTCAGGCATGACTCGGCTGTAATCGACGTCCGGGGGATCAAGGCGGTTATCGACAGGGTCGGCTTTGGTGCTTTGGAAGAGGGCGAGACCGCCGTGACCCGCGAGGAAGCCCATCTGCGGCAGCTCCGGGAGTCCCGGCAGCGGGTCCTCTGGAGCTGGATGCTGGGCGCACCGGTTTTCATCATGATGGTGGTGAAGTGGTTCTTGCCAGGCTTCTCGTTCACGGGCAGCCTCCGGCTCGACCCATGGATCATGTTCGGCTTTACTACCCCGCTCCTCTTCTGGATCGGTCACAAGTACTTCATCGGCGCATACCAGGCCCTTCGTTACGCCCGTGTGGCGACCACCGATGTGCTGATTTCGCTTGGAGCCGGGTCCGCCTATGCCTATAGCGTCGCAGCGCTCTTCTGGCTCAAGAGCGGCAGCGCGTACTTCGATATCGCCGCCATGGTCATCGCTTTCATCAGCACGGGGTCGTACCTGAAGACCCGGGCCACTGCCCGGGCCTCGGAGGCGATTCGCAACCTGGTCAGCCTGCAGGCCCGGACGGCCCGGGTACTGCGGGACGGACAGGAGGCCGATGTACCCATCGACCACGTCCACCATGGCGACGTAGTACTCGTGAAGCCCGGTGAGCGGATCCCCGTGGACGGTATCGTGAAGGCCGGCTCGTCCGCCGTGGATGAATCAATGCTCACAGGCGAGTCCATGCCGGTGGAGAAGCGCCCCGGTGTAAAGGTTGTGGCCGGTACGATCAGCAAGAACGGAATGCTGCAGGTGGAGGTCACCGGGCTGGGCCGGGAGACGATGCTGTCGCAGATCATCACGCTGGTGGAGCAGGCCCAGGGTGAGAAGGTGCCGATTCTGGAGTTTACGGACCGCTTGTCCACGTACCTGGTACCGATCGTGATCGCCCTGGCCGCAAGCGTGTTTGCCGGCTGGGCCATCTTCTACCACGGTCCTGACCGTTGGATGCAAGCCGTTTCGCACATGGTCGCCGTTCTGGTGATTTCGTGCCCGTGCGCCCTTACGCTCGCTCCGGGAACGGCCCTGATGGTTGCCTCCGGTGATGCCGCCAAAAACGGCATTCTCATCAAGACCGGGTCCGTGCTGGAGAGCGCACACAGGCTCACCCACATCGTGTTTGACAAGACCGGCACCCTCACCCGGGGGGAGCCCGAGGTGACTGACCTGGTGGTGGGCAGCGGTGCTTCTCCCCTTGAGATCCTGCGCCTGTCCGCCTCGGCCGAACTGGGCTCAGAACATTCACTGGCCGACGCCATCGTCCGCCATGCCCGGGAATCCGGGTTGGACCTCGTGCAACCTGATGAATTTGAGGCGGTTCCTGGCTTTGGGATCGTAGCCCGGGTCGCCGGCGAGCGAGTCCTGGTTGGGAACGCCAAACTGATGCATGAGCACCTGCCCGGTGCGGCGACGGCCTGGCTGGAGCGCAAGGAAGCCCTGGAAGCCGAGGGCAGGACCGTCATGCTGGTGGCGATTGGCGACCGGGTCGAAGGCCTCATCGCCGTGGCTGACACCGTAAAGCCCGAAGCCGGGCAGGCGGTCGCAGAACTGAAGGCCCTGGGCATCGAGGTCAGCATGCTGACCGGCGATAACCGTCGTACCGCCCAGGCCATCGCCCGGCAACTGGGCATCGACCGGGTCATCGCCGAAGTCCTGCCGGAGGATAAGGTGGGCGAAATCAAACGGCTCCAGCAGCTCACCGTGACCCGGAAAACCCTGTTCGGCCCCCGCCAGGAGCGGGCGCTGGTCGCCATGGTGGGTGACGGTATCAACGACGCCCCCGCCCTGGCCCAGGCGAATATTGGCATTGCCATCGGCACCGGCACAGACGTGGCCGCTGAAGCGTCCGACGTCACGCTGATTCGGGGTGACCTCCTGGGTGTGGTAAAGGCGATGCGTTTGAGCCGGGAGACTTTTCGCATCATCAGGCAGAACTTCATCTATGCGTTTCTGTTCAACGGCCTGGGTCTGCCGAGCGCCGCCCTGGGCTACCTGCCGCCGATCGTCGCCTCCGCCAGCATGGGGGTCAGCTCCATGATCGTGGTCGGCAACTCCCTGCGGCTCAAGCGAGTGGCGGCGGCAAAAGTCAACGGCCTCCCCGCCACTGGGCATGAAGATATCAGCGCAGTCTGATCTAGTGAGGTGAATGACATGGGTCTCTTTGAGCGCTTCAAGCGGCGGCCGGCTGAAGCGCCGCCGTCTCGGGCACCCGGTCCGGGCGAGCAGATGGTGGTCTTTACGGACCTCGGGATGCACTGAATGGGCTGTCGGGCTTCGGTCGAAGCCGAACTGCAGGATCTCCGCGGCACCCGGCACATCGATGTGGATCTCAGGAATCAGTCGGCGACGGTCATCTTCGACCCGGCCGAGGTGGACCTGGACGCTCTGCGGACGGCCATCGGCCGGGCCGGTTACAGACCGAAGTCCGAAACGGTCGTCGCGGGCTGACGACAACTACCGAGGCTGTAAGCGCCTTGGGCTTGGAGGTGAAACGATGAGGAACGCTCCCGGAACGCGGAAGACGTCGGGCGGTTTGCTGAAGACCGGGATCATCGGGGCCGTGGCGGTTGCCCTGTGTTGCTTCACGCCGGTTCTGGTGATTCTGCTGGCGGCGGTGGGTCTCGGTGCTCTGACCGGGTATCTGGACTACGTGCTCTACCCCGCCCTGCTGATCTTTGTTGGTCTGGCGGTCTATGGTTACGTTATGCAGCAGAAGACGTCTGACACGTCTCGGTAGTTCCGCTAACGAGGAGGTACGCCAATGGAATCCGTAGCGAACATCCCTTCGATTGCTGCCACGTTAGCCCCCTCTCCGGAGGACGGTGCTGCTTCCTGTCCCGTCTGCGGCAACCCTGGGCGGAAAATCAAGCTGTGGACCGTGAACGCCCAGGTCAAACTGTCCCGTTCCAGCGACGTGGGGTCGGAAGAGGGTTATCACCTGTGCGTGTCCCGCACGTGCCCGGCTGTCTACTATCACCCTGGAGGGGGCCAGGTATTTCGCAAGGATGAGATCGTTTCACGGGTCTGGTACAAGGAGACCGAGGAGCCCATCCCGGCCTGTTACTGCTTAAACGTGAGCGAGCGCCGGATCCTCGAAGAAGTCCTGGTCAAGCAGTGCTGCACGAGTTTGGTAGAGATCAAGCAATACACCGGCGCCAATACGGGCAAGGAGTGCCATCTCAAGAACCCGCAGGGCCGGTGCTGCGGGGGCGTGGTCAAGAAAATCGCGGAGTACGCAGGCCAGTTTCTGGCGGACGAACGGCTCAAGGAAGAGGCGGTGCAAACCAGTCAGGCGATCCCGGAAAGTTGATCCGTTCCGTTCATGCACAAGCAGGGCCGCCGACACAGGCGGCCCTGTCGCTAACTGCTCCCGACCGGGGTTCCCGGTCGGGCTTTCACGGTGCGCCTCGCAGTCATGCAAGTCAGGAGGTTCAAGTCCTCCCAAGGCCGTTTATCCTGTTCGGTCTTGTAACTGAAAGACAAACAAGTGGAAATCCCACTTGGGCAGTGCGCCCCGGTGACGGGGCGTGCGGAGGGCC
>DASXVX010000084.1:0-56360 GCA_036504075.1 Symbiobacteriaceae bacterium
CGTGACCTTGTGCTCCCTGCTCGCTTGAACAGGCACTCCCTGAAATGGGGCAACAGTAGAGAAAGCCGGATGCGTTAATAGCGCACGTCCGGTTTGGGCGGGGGCCAGTTTCCGTGAGGAAGCTGGCCTACCCTATACTGATTTTGTCAGTCGCCGTGTTGGCCGCGGGTTAGCCGCCTTTGGGATCCCCAACCCTGGCCCGGGGCAGATCGGCCACTCCTTCGGCCCCGCTCTGCCCGGGCACCAGGCCCAGGTCCCGGGCGGTGGGCAGCACCGGTGAGCGCCCTTCCGGGGTGACGGTGTTCAGGCCTCCGGGCACGTCCATTCCGGTGCGCATGGCGATGGCCGACGGGCTTTCCGGCGGCGGTTCTTGTTTGTTCGGCATGGATCGACACCTCCCCGCGGTAGTCTTCGTCCGCGTTTCCGGAGCTATGCTTACGGGTGTAAGGGCAGGATTTGGGGCTGCGTCCCCCGAACCAATTCTCTAATTATCCTATTTGTCCCGAAAGGGGGACTAGCCGTGAGTTTCTGGAGCGACGCCTTTCCGAGCCTGGCGATTCGTTCGGGCCTGCATCTGGCGGGACTCTTCGGCTGGCTGCTCTCGTTCCCCATGTTCGGACGGTTTCTCTTTGCCGGCGGCGGCGAGGCAGCACCGGTGTTGGGGCTGATTTTCGTGTTCGCCCACGGGGCAGGCCTGCTGCTTTTGTGGTTGCTGCCCGACCGGCAGGCCGTGCGCCCCTTGCTCATCCGGACGGCAGGTGTCACCGTGGCCGTGCTGACGCTAACGGCGCATCTGGTGCTGCCCGGGCCGCTGCTGGGCGGGGCGGCACTTATGGCGGTGCTGGGGCTGGGGGCCGCTTTCCTGGTGCTGGCCTGGGTTCCGGACTGGATGGCATGCGGAAACCGGCTGGCCGCACTGGCGGTGGCCATGGCGGGTGCGAATCTGATCGTGGCACTGGTCAACCTGCCGTTCGGATTGCCGCCTGGCCTGGGGCTGGCGCTGCTGGCCATACTGGCCCTCGGGATCAGCTTCGATATTGGCACGTCCACCGGGAGTCCGGCGGGGCCGCCCGCGGTGACCGGGGGTATTGCCGGGGGCGTCTCGTCGGTCCCGGGCGCCACGGCGGGCGTGGCGGCCGTCCGGGGGGCGGTCATCGGCGTGGCGGCCTTCGCACTGGCCGACTACTTCGTGGGCGGCATCTGGTACAACATTCTCGCCGCTTCCATTCAGGCGGCCTGGGCCTGGCAGGCGAGCGCCGAAGCGGTCATTTATGCGGCGGCGATCCTTCTGCTGTTCCTGGCGGTGCGGGCGCGGCAGAGCGGGGAGCTGGCGCTCTACTCCCTGAGCGCCCTGGGTCTGGGCCTGCTCATGGCGGCCTCTGGCGCGACCGGTGGCGGGCTGGTTTTCGCGTTCCGGGGGATTCTGCTGTTTGGCCTGGCGGCGGGCGACCTGTTCTACTGGGATCGACTGGGGCGGCTGGGGCTCACGTTCGGCGCCCGGCGCGCCATGGGCGTCGGGCTGGGTGTTTCGCTCATGCTAATCGGACTGGCCATCGTGGGTGCCGAAAGGGCGTCGCCGGGTCCCGGTGGACCGGGCCTGCCGTTCCTGCTGGTGGGCGCAGCCCTGCTCTTCCTGGTGATTCCGCTGGTGTTCCGGTCTGTCGTAGGTGAGAGTCCCGCCCGGCCGGCGCCGGCGCCAACCCTGCCGGTGCTGCCCGAACTCCTGCTGGACTTGACCCAGGCGGAACGGCAGGTCTATGGCATGCTGGTGGCCGGCGCCACCGACCAGGAGATCGCGGCGAAGCTGATCATTTCCAAGCATACTGTCAAGTTCCACGTCCGGAATATCCTCCACAAGGCGGGCGTGGCCAACCGGAAAGAGCTGCTCTCCCGGCTGGTGACCGAAGGGGCAGCGGCGGCGATGCACGAGGATCGGCCAGAAACGTAACCAAGTCGGCAAGCTTGTGACGGGCTTGCCGATTTTTTTGACCGGTCCTTGCGAATAGTAACTTACTATACTAAGATAAGTATTAAGGAAGGTGACCTGATATGAAGTTGCTGCCGGAAAGTGCCGGAATCGGACACGTGGAACTGCGAGTGGCTGGCCGCGAGCGGTCGCTGGCCTTTTATCGGGACCTGCTGGGCTTTCGGGTGATCTCAGATGACGGCGCCTGCGTCCGGCTTTCGGCCACCGGCGCCGAGCCTGCCCGGCTGGTGCTCCGGGCCGATCCGCAGTTCCGCCCGCGCCCCCGGCGGACCGCAGGCCTTTACCATGTAGCGATCCTGCTGCCCGCCCGCCGGGACCTGGCGGCCGTGGCTCAACGATTGGCGAAGGCCGCCTACCCGCTGCACGGGGCGGCCGACCACCTGGTCAGTGAGGCGCTTTACCTGCCGGACCCGGATGGCAACGGCATCGAACTATACGCCGACCGCCCCCGGGCGGACTGGAACTGGCCGGGCGGTCAGGTTGCCATGTCGACCGAGCGGCTGGACTTGCGGGCTCTCATGGCCGAGGCCGGGGACGCCGGGGCGGTCGGCGCCACCTTGCCGCCGGAGACCCGCGTCGGGCACGTGCATCTGGCGGTGGGCGGCTTGGACCCGGCGGAAGCTTTCTACCACCAGGCGCTTGGGCTGGCCATCACCCAGCAGGAGTTCCCCGGTGCGCTCTTCCTGGCGGCCCCGGGCTACCACCACCATGTCGCGGCGAACGTCTGGGAGAGCCGGGGCGGCTCCCCGGCCCCGCCGGACAGCGTGGGGCTGGAGGTATTCAGCCTGGAGGTGCCGTCGGCGGACGACCTGGTCCCCATTGCCGAGGCGCTGGCCGCCGGCGGCTGGCCCGTGCGGACGGTCCGGGGCGGCCTGGAGTCCACCGACGGGGACGGGAATCGGGTGCAGGTGCTGGCGATACAGCCGTAAATGAACGGCAGACCCGACTGGGTCTGCCGCTGGTCGCCTCGGCCACGCCCCTTGGCCCCGGCCCGCTTGACCCTTGGCCCCCCGGCCTGTACAGGGGGGCCTTCTTTCTTGCCTGTCCGCTGAATAGACTTGCCCTGCGGCCGCCCCTCCGGCGGCGCACCTTACCCGGATTTTGGAGGCGGGCAGCCATGGCAGCAGGCATTCACAGCCGCAGGCGGATCGTCGCCCTGGTGGGCATCTTCCTGGTGGTTTTCGTTTCGCTTATCAGCCGGATGGGCTATTTGCAGGTCGTCAGCGGCGACCTGCTGCAGGGCAAGGCCTTCAGTTACCGAATGCGCCCGACCCCGATTCAGACCGACCGGGGCGACATTCTTGACCGGTACGGGCAGCCGCTGCTGACCAACGTGGTGTGCGAGTCGGTCTACGCCCAGCCGCTGCTGATCAAGAACAAGCCGGCGGCAGCCGCGGCCCTGGCGCCGATTCTAAACCTGAAGGCAACAGACCTGGAGACCCGGATGAGCCGGCCGAGTTACTTTGAGTGGCTGAGCCGGAAAGTGAAGCCCGACATCGCGGCCAAAGTGAAGGCGCTGAAGCTCGTCGGCATCGGCTTCGCGCCCGAGAAGTGCCGGTACTATCCGGAAGGTGAGCTGGCGGTTCATGCCCTCGGCATTTCCAACCTGGACCACCAGGGCATCGAAGGGCTGGAGCTGACATACAACCAGTACCTCAAGGGCAAGAACGGGGCGATCCAGTGCGAGTTTACCGCCCGGGGGCTGCCCATGGCCGGCGGCGAGTGCCGGGTAGTCGAGGGCACCAAAGGGCTGACGCTCCAGACGACCCTCGATATCGGCCTGCAGCGGCTGATCGAGCGGAACGTGGAACGGGCGCACCTGGAGACGAACGCCAAGCGGGCCTCGATCATGGTGATGCAAGTGAAGACCGGGGAGATCCTGGGCCTCGCCCAGTGGCCCCGGTATGATCCCCTGCTGGGCGGCAACTCGGACCCCGCACTCCGGCGGATCTTCACGGTGGCCGACACGCTGCCGCCGGGCTCGATTTTCAAGCCGGTGACCGCATCGGCCGCGCTGCAGACCGGCGTGATCAACAAAGACACGACGATCAACGACACCGGCTGCATGTCGGTGAACGGCTGGTCGGTCTGCAACTGGGACCACAAGGCGCTGGGCAGCGTCAAAATCGATACGGTCATGGCCAAGTCGTCCAACGTGGGCTTCGGCACGCTCGGGATGTGGCTGGGGCGTGACAAGTTTTACGACTACCTGAACAAGTTCGGCCTCACGAAGAAGACCGGCATCGACCTGCCGGGCGAAGCGGTGGGTCAGTGGATTCCGAAGTCCAAAGCCAGCGATATCGACCTGGCGACGCAGGGCTACGGCCAGACGCTGACCATTTCGCCGATTCAAATGCTGACCGCCATCGGCACGATTGCCAACGAGGGCAAGCGGATGTGGCCGCATCTGGGCAAGGCGCTCCTGGACGAGAACGGCCAGGTGGTCAAGGAGATTGCGCCGAAAGTCGTGGAGCAGGTAATCTCCCCGGAGACGGCCCGCTACGTCCAGGAGTTAATGGTCGGCGTGGTGCAGAACGGCACGGGCCGGAACGCCCAGGTGCCGGGGTACCAGGTGGGCGGCAAGACCGGCACGGCCACGAAAGTCATCGACGGCAAGGTCGCCCAGGGGCACTACATCGCTTCGTTCGTCGGCTTTGCGCCGTATCCGACCCCCCAGGTCGTGGTGCTGATTTCGGTGGATGAGCCGGTCGGCGCCTATTACGGTGGCCAGATTGCCGCCCCGATTTTCGGCGAGGTCATGGGTGAGATTCTGCAGTACCTGAACGCGCCGCCGTCCAAGGAGCCGCCGCCCGAGCCGGCCCCGGGGATGCCCTCGCCGAAAAAGCCGCCGGAGCCGGTGACGACGCCGAACATCGTCAACCTGCCGGTGGCGGAGGCGGAGCGGGTGGCGGGAGCCGTCGGGCTGGTCGTTTCGTTTGAAGGCACAGGCGAATACGTGACGGTCCAGTTCCCGCTTTCGGGCACCACGGCATACAAAGGCAGCAGGTTGATTGCGAGCACCGACCCGCCGCCGGTATCCACCGAGCAGGTCCGGGTGCCGGACGTCGCCGGCAAGTCGCTGCAGGAGGCGGCCCAACTGCTGGCGCTGAAGGGGTTGCTGATGGCCGCCACCGGGACCGGCGCAGCGGTCCGGCAGGACCCGGCTCCGGGGACGCTGCTGCGGAAGGGCACGCCCGTGCGGGTACTCTTCGAACCGCCCCCCCGGCGGTAGGCTGCCCTGCGAACTGCCCCTCGGCGACAGGTGCGAAGGTCATGTCTGCTGTTTTTCTGGGAAAGAAAGTTACGTTACCCGATAACTTGCAGCAGGTATTTCGTGACCTGGATGTGGAAAGAATGGAAACAGGCGATAGTAAAGTGAACCAAAAGTGGAGGTAAGCTCATGCGACTGCGAGAGTGCCTGGAGCTTGGGACCCTGCTGGCGGGGGATCCTGAGACGGAGATTCGCAAAGTCGTATATGATTCGCGAAAGGCCGAACCGGGCGCCCTCTTTGTGGCGATTCCCGGGTTCAAGACGGACGGACACACTTTCGCGGCGGAGGCCCTGGCCCGGGGCGCCGTCGGGGTTGTGGTCGAGCACCCGCTGCCCGACCTGCCCCCGGAGGCGGCCGTGCTGCAGGTGGCGTCCAGCCGGAAAGCGCTCTCGGGACTCGCGGCCCGGTTGTACGGCTTTCCCTCCCGGCGGCTGCGGGTGATCGGCGTGACCGGCACCAACGGCAAAACCACGACCACCCACCTGATTCGCGCCACGCTCATGGCGGCCGGTGCGAAAGTCGGTATGATCGGGACCGTGCACAACTTTATCGGCGACGGGGAACTGCCATCGGGGCTCACGACGCCTCAGGCGTCCGACGTGCAGGAATTGATGCACCGCATGGTCATTGCCGGCTGCAGCGCCGTCGTGATGGAGGTCTCTTCAGAAGGACTCGACATGCACCGGGTGGATGATGTAGAGTTCGACATTGGAGTATTCACCAACCTGACCCAGGACCACCTGAACTACCACGGCACCCTGGAGCGCTACCGGGAGGCCAAGTTGGAACTGTTCCGGTCTCTTTCCCGAGGCGGGGTCAAAGGGCTGAAGGCGGCAGTGCTCAACCTCGATGACGCCGCTACCGGTTTCTTCCGGGATGTCTGCACCGTGCCGGTCTATACATACGGCCTGAGCGCCGATGCCATGGTGGGGGCCCGGAACCTCGATATCGCCCCGACTGGCAGCCGGTTTCTCATGTGGATGCCGGATGGAACGCTGGAGGTCTGCTTGCCGCTCGCAGGGAAGTTTAACGTCTATAACGCGCTGGCCGCTGCGGCCGCCTGTCTGGCGGAGGGCGTGGTGCCGCAGACCATCAAGGCGGCACTCGAAGTCACCACCGGCGTGGCCGGGCGGATGGAAGCGGTTCAGGCGGGGCAGCCCTTCGGCGTGTTCGTCGACTACGCCCACTCGCCGGACGGACTGGAGAACGTGCTCCGGACGGCCCAGGGGTTCGCCCGGGGCCGGGTAATCGCCGTTTTCGGCTGCGGGGGGGACCGGGACCGGTCCAAGCGGCCGAAAATGGGCCGGATCGCCGCCGAACTGGCGGACTACACCATTGTCACGTCCGACAACCCCCGGACCGAAGATCCCGAGGCGATCGTCCGGGAGATTGAGGCCGGGGTGCGGGAGGTACGGCCGGACCGGCGCTACTACGAGACCATTGTCGACCGGACTGCCGCTATCGAGCGGGCGGTCGCACTGTGCGGCCCCGACGACGTGCTGATCATCGCCGGCAAGGGGCATGAGACTTACCAGATCTTTAAGGACAAGACGATCGATTTTGATGACCGGGCGGTGGCCCGGCGGGTGATCGAACGCTGGTATCGGCGCAATGACCGGCGTATTGAGCCGGTTAATGAAAGGAAGGGGCCCGCGTGAGGCAGCTATTCACTGTAGCAGAGATCGTGGCGGCGACCGGGGGGCGGCTTCTGCAAGGAAGTCCGGCCACCCCGGTCCGCGGTTTTGCCTGGGACAGCCGGAACGTAAAGCCGGGCGACTGCTTCGTGGCCATGCCCGGCGAACGGGTGGACGGTCACGAATACGCCGACAAGGCGGCGGTGGCCGGGGCGGCGCTGATTCTGGCCGGCCGGCCGGTTGCGGCGGGGACGGCGGCGGCGGTCGTGCAGGTGCCGGACCCGCTGCTGGCCCTGGGGGTGCTCGGGCGGCGCCACCGCGAACGGTATCCCATTCCTGTGGTGGGCGTAACCGGCTCGGTGGGCAAGACGACCACCAAGGAGCTGATTGCAGCGGTGCTGGCGGAGCGCTTCGAGGTTTTCCGCTCCATTGGCAACCTGAACTCCGAAGTGGGCCTGCCGGCGACGCTGATGGGCCTGGACACGCAGCACGAGGTCGCCGTTCTGGAGATGGGCATGCGGGCGCTGGGGGAGATTCAGTACCTGGTCTCCATCGCCCGGCCTTCCGTCGGGGTGGTGACCAACGTCGGGCTGACGCACCTGGAGTTGCTGGGCACGCAGGCGAACATCGCCCTGGCCAAGAGCGAGCTGGTGCGGGGGCTGCCGCCGGACGGGGCGGCGGTGCTCACCGCCGACGACCCGCTGGTTGCGGCCATGGCATCCGTGAGTCCCCTTCAAGTTTGGTTCTATGGGTTCGAAGCCCGCGCCAAGGGCGACCGGTGGGTGACGGCGACCGACATCCGCCGGGACGGCGAAACGGGTCAGCGGTTCACCCTGGTCACATCAGTCGGAGCGGCGGAGGCCGTTCTCCCGGCGCCGGGCCGGCATAACGTGCTGAACGCCATGGCGGCGGCGGCCGTGGGCCTTGAGCTGGGCATGAGCCTGGCGGAAGCGGCGGCAGGCATTGCCGCGTACGTGCCCAGCGGCAACCGCATGCGCATCCTGGACCTGGACGGGGTCCGGGTGCTGGACGATACGTATAACGCCGCACCGGCGTCCGTGATTGCGGCCCTCGGGGTGATGCGGGACCTGGCCGGCCCGGCCGGGCGGTGCGTCGCCGTGCTGGGGGACATGTTCGAACTGGGGGCTGCGGCCGAGGAGGGCCACCGGCAGGTAGGCCGGGAGGCGGGACTGCTGGCCGATCGCGTCTTCGCGGTGGGCGACCTGGCCCGACTCATCGCCGCCGAGGTGGGGGCTAAGGCGTCCTGGAACGCGGCCAAGCCGGAAGCCATTGCCGCCTTGTTGTCGGAAGTCCGGCCCGGCGACACCGTGCTGGTAAAAGGCTCCCGGGGAATGGCCATGGAGGAGATCGTTTCGGCACTGGAGAACCGCTCATAGAATGCCGCCCGGCAAGATTGGGCGTTGCTGGAAAGGATATTGATAGAGATGGCTCTATACTGGCGGCCGCTTGCGGCACTTATTTTCTCCGCCCTTGGCGCTCTGGCCATGGGACCGGTCGTTCTGCCCTTGCTAAGGCGCCTCAAGGCCGGGCAGACCATTCGCGCGGAAATGCATGCCAGCCATCAGGCCAAGGCGGGCACGCCCACCATGGGCGGCCTGATTTTTGTGCTGCCGGCTGCCGTCGCGACGCTCCTGTTTGCGCCCCGTGAGGACGGGGGGGTGGTCCGCCTGCTGATTGCGCTCTTTTTGATGCTCGGCCACGGGCTGGTGGGCTTCCTGGACGACTACCTCAAAGTGGTGCTGAAGCGGTCGCTCGGCCTCCGGGCCCGTGAGAAGCTGCTGGCTCAGGTCCTTTTGGCGGCCGTGCTGGCCTATGGGGCGGTGGACTTGCTGGGGCTTTCCACCGACGTGGTCATTCCCTACGTCAATTTTCCGCTTCACCTGGGGAAACTGCTCTATTATGTGCTGGTGCTGATCATCGTGTGGGGCACCGCCAACGCCGTCAACTTCACCGACGGGCTGGACGGCCTCCTGGGCGGGACCTCGATTATCGTCTTTGCGTTTTACGCCGTTTTCGTGGCGCTGGTCAAGGGCTACACGGACATGGCGGTGTTGAGCCTGGCCATAGTGGGCGGCTGCTTCGGGTTCCTGCGCTATAACCTCCACCCGGCGCAGGTCTTCATGGGCGACATCGGCTCTTTCGCGTTGGGTGGGGCGCTGGCGGCCCTGGCCGTCCTGACGAAGACCGAAGGACTCCTGGTGATCGTCGGCGGACTCTTTGTCATCGAAACGGTCTCCGTCATTCTCCAGGTGGCGTCATTTCAGACGACCGGCCGCCGTATCTTTAAAATGGCTCCGCTGCACCACCACTTTGAGTTGTTGGGGTATTCGGAGTCCCAGGTGCTGAGGCTATTCTGGACGACCTCGCTCGTCCTGGCCGTGCTGGGCTACTTCGCCCTGCCGGGGCTGGTTACGCCTTAAGCTTCTGGTCATCCAGCTTATAGGGGGGCGGCTTCTCTTTTGCATCAGGTAAAGAGAGAACCGGACTACACCCTCATTACAGTGGTCGCGCTTCTTCTTGGCATCGGGCTTGTCATGGTGTATACGTCGAGTACCGCAATGGCTGAGGCCGACTTTCACAATTCCTTTCACTTCCTGCAGCGGCAGGCGATTTGGGCGGTCCTGGGCCTGATTTCCATGTTTGCGTTCGCCCGGATACCGCCATGGACGTACCAGAAATACGCCCGGACGATTTTCATCGTCGTCGGCGTGCTGCTGGTGCTGGTGGTGATTCCGGGCATCGGCATCCACCGGCTGGGCGCCCGTCGCTGGCTGGGCGCCGGGCCGCTTCAGTTCCAGCCTTCCGAGTTCGCCAAGTTCGGCTTTATCATCTTTCTCGCCGACTACCTGAGCAAAAAGCCCCGGGAGGTCACGAGCTTCTGGCGGGGACTCTTGCCGCCGCTGCTGGCCCTGGGGCTGTTTTTCGGACTGATCATGCTGGAGCCGGACCTGGGCACTTCGCTGACCTTAGGTGGGACGTCCTTTCTCATGCTCTTTGCCGCCGGTGCGGACCTCGCGCATCTGGGCGGCCTGGTGGCCCTGGGGGCCGTGGGCGTCTTTGCCCTGGCCCGGATTGACGCCGAGCGGTGGAGCCGGATTGTCACCTACCGGAATCCCTGGGCCGACGCCAGCGACTCGGGGTACCAGATCATTCAGGCGTTGCTGGCCTTCGGCTCCGGCGGCTTCTTTGGCGTGGGACTCGGGCGCTCCCGGCAGAAGTTCTTCTACCTGCCGGAACGGCATACCGACATGATTTTCGCCGTGCTGGGCGAGGAGCTGGGGTTCATTGGGGCCTGCTTCGTCCTGATGCTCTTCTTTGCGTTCGCCTGGCGGGGATACCGCATCGCCCTGGAGGCGCCGGACCGTTTTACATCGCTCCTGGCGGCGGGAGTGACCTCGCTGATCACCCTGCAGGCGGCCATGAACATCGCCGTGGTGACCGCTTCGATCCCGGCTACCGGCATTCCGCTGCCGTTTCTTAGCTACGGCGGCTCGTCACTGCTGATCACTCTGTCAGGGGTGGGCATTTTGTTGGGAGTCTCCCGCTATGCCCGTTCATGAGGCTGGAGGAATGGACCATGCGTTATATGCTGGCCGGTGGCGGCACCGGCGGCCACATCTACCCGGCTCTGACCATTGCCAAGGCGCTGCTCGAAGCGGACCAGCGGGCCGAACTGCTCTACGTGGGCACGGCCACCGGGCGGGAAGCGACGCTCGTTCCCCGGGCGTCCATTCCGTTTGTGACCATCTCCAGTGGCGGCGTGATCAACCTGTCGCTGGGCCAGAAAATCAAGGGCGGCCTCAAGGCGTTGCGGGGGCTGTTTGAGGCCCTGGGCCATATCCGGCGGTTTGCGCCCGACGTGGTCATCGGCACCGGCGGCTTTGTCAGCGGGCCGGTGCTGCTGGCGGCCAAACTCGCCGGTCGGCCCATCGCCATCCAGGAGCAGAACGCCTTCCCCGGCGTCACCAACCGGATCGCCTCCCGGTGGGCCCGGGTGGTCTTCGTGCCCTACGCGGAGGCCCGGCCGCACTTTCCGGCCGGGGTCAACCTATCCACCGTGGGCAACCCGGTCCGGCGGGAAGTGGTGGAAGCCACCCGGGATGACGGGCGCCGGGCGTTTGGCTACGGTCCCGGCGATCGCGTGCTGCTCGTCATGGGCGGGAGCGGCGGTGCCCGGGACTTTAACCGCGCCGTGGTGGCCGCGGTAAAGCGGCTGTCGGGTGAAATCCGGCGTCTGAAAGTGCTGCACGTGGCGGGGGAACGCTACGAGAGTCAGGTCAGGCAGGCGTACGGCGAACTGGCCGGCGTCACGGTCGTGCCTTACCTGCATAACATGCCAGAGGCGTATGCTGCCGCCGACGCGGGCGTTTTCCGCGCGGGCGCGCTCACCCTGGCCGAACTGCAGGTCCGGGGCTTGCCGTCGGTGCTGGTGCCCAGCCCAAACGTTACCCATAACCACCAGGAGTGGAACGCCCGCACGCTGGAGCAGCGGGGAGCGGCGCTGGTCGTCCGGGAAGCGGAGCAGATGGAAGAGCCCCTGACGAAGGCACTGCGTTCCGTCCTGACCGACGCGGCTCGCTCCGGCGCCATGAAACAGGCGCTCCGGGACCTGGCCCAGCCGGTGGCGGCGCGTGCCATCGCAGAGGCAATTATTCAAATTGCGGAGCGGCGGTAGGGGGCAACGGCCGGCAAAAGCGTGTCGCCGGGCGGCAGCACATGGGAAGGGGCCCTTACTATGTCACCTTTGGCTTTAGCACTGCGTAGCATAATCTGCGATCCGGGCCGCATTCGTGAGAACGAGCCGCTGTCGAAACACACCACGTTTCGGATCGGCGGCCCGGCAGAATTCCTGGTGGAAGTTAACGATCGCCGGGAACTCGCACAGGTGCTGGCGCTTGCGCGGGATCAGCACCTGCCGATTTACATTTTGGGCAACGGCAGCAATTTGCTTGTCTCCGACGACGGCGTCCGTGGGTTTGTGCTGGTGCTCGCCGGCGAGTTCGACAGTTACGCCGTGAGCGGCACCACGGTCCGGGCGGGCGGCGGATACAACCTGCCGAAGTTGGCCACACAGGTGGCAAAAGCGGGCTTGGGCGGCCTTGAGTTTGCCTGTGCAATCCCGGGGACGGTTGGCGCGGGCCTGATGATCAACGCGGGCGCCCACGGCGGTGACCTGTCGCAGGTCGTCACGGCTGCGACGGTGATTTACCCCGACGGGCGCGAAGCGACGCTTAGCCCCCAGGAAATTGGTTTTGGGTACCGAACGTCTCGCCTCGAAGGGACGTCAGCAATAGTAGCGGAGGTCATGATGGCACTTCATGCTGCCGAGTCTACCGCAATGCAGGGCCACATGAAGCACCATCTGGAACACCGCAGAGCCACGCAGCCGTTGAGCCTGCCCAACGCCGGCTCGATTTTCAAGAACCCCCCCGGCGAGTATGCCGGGCGGCTCATTGAGCAAGCCGGCCTGAAAGGGCTGACGGAGGGGGCGGCTCAGGTATCCGAAAAGCACGCCAACTTCATCGTGAACCTCGGGAACGCATCGGCGCGGGACGTGTTGGTCCTCATGGGCCACGTCCGCAAGACTGTCCAGGACCGGTTTGGAGTGCGGCTTGAGCCGGAAGTCAAGGTTTGGGGAGATACCCCCCACTTTCTGTTCTGACCGGGGAATGAGCGCGATTCCCACGGTCGGGGCTTCCCGGCCATGGGAGGGCTGTACTAACGTGAGGACAACTGAGCGCTACGTGGTGTCCGGCGGAAACCGGCTCCAGGGGCGGGTAGCAGTCTGCGGCGCGAAAAACGCAGCCCTGCCGATCCTGGCGGCGGCGCTCCTGACGTCCGGGGAATCGGTGATTCACCATATCCCGATCATCCGGGACGTCACAGTGATGCTGGAGATTCTGAACCGTCTGGGTGTCAAGGTCGCGGAGGAACCCGGTACGGAATCCGGCCGCACCTTACGCATCTGCGCCGATCGCCTCACCACGCCCGAGGTGGGCGCCGACTTCACCCGGGAGATGCGTTCGTCCATTTTCCTCATGGGGCCGATTCTGGCCCGGTTGGGGCGGATTCGGATCGCCCTGCCCGGCGGGTGCGCGATCGGGCCGCGCCCCATCGATTTTCACCTGCGCGGCCTGGAGCAGATGGGCGCCCGCATCGAGGAGCGCCACGGCTTCATTGAGGCTTCTGTGGACGAACGGCTGAAAGGCACGGAGATCTACCTGGATTTCCCCAGCGTGGGCGCCACGGAGAACCTGATGATGGCGGCGGTGCTGGCAGAAGGGACCACGGTGATTCGCAACACGGCCCGGGAGCCGGAGATCGTCGACCTGCAGAACTTTCTGAACCGTATGGGCGGGAAGGTCCGCGGTGCCGGGCTCGACGTGATTCGGGTCCAGGGGGTGAAAGCGCTGGGTCCGGTGGAACACACCGTGATTCCCGACCGGATCGAGGCGGCCACGTTCCTGACCGCCGCAGCGATTACCGCCGGTCAGGTGACCGTGGAGAACGTGATTCCCGAGCACGTGGATGCGGTGCTCGCCAAGCTCCGGGAGATGGGCTGCACCACCCGCGTCGGCGACGACTGGGTGACGCTTTCCCGCACGGGCAAGCTGCGGGCGGCCGATCTCAAAACGCTGCCCTACCCGGGCTTCCCTACGGATATGCAGCCGCAGTTGATGGCGCTCATGTCCCTGGCGGAGGGGACCAGCATCATCTCCGAAACGATCTTCGAAAGCCGGTTTCGGGTGGCGGATGAGTTGCGGCGGCTGGGCGCCAACATCAAGACCGACGGCCGGACGGCGGTGGTCCAAGGGGTGCCGCGACTCTTCGGTGCCACGGTGGACTGCCCGGCGCTCCGGGAAGGCGTATCCCTGGTGCTCGCGGGCCTCGCCGGCGAAGGGACCACCACACTGGAGCACATCGGGCACATCGACCGGGGCTACCAGAGCCTGGACACGAAGCTGCGGGGGCTGGGGGCGCAAATCACACGGGGATAAATGAAAGCCGGGGCTCTCCTATGCTGGAGGGCCCCGGCTTTTTTGGGGGGCGAAAACCTCTTTTTTGCATCGCCCCGTCTCGCAATGGTGATGCTGCGGAGGAGGGCGCCAGAAATCCGGCCCGGGGCCAGCGAGCAGGAAATATTGCCGGGGGCACGAAGATTACTTGAGCAAAAATACAGAATGGGGAGATGACGCTGTGCCGCGCGTATGCTTCATAGTTAATCCCAGTGCCGGACACGGCCGGGCGCTCAAGACGTGGAAGCAGATCGAACCCCTGGCGGGGTCCTTGGGCGAGTATGGCGTCAAGTTCACCGAGCGCCCGCACCACGGCGAGGAGTTGGCGCGGCAGGCTGCAGCCGAAGGCTACGACCGGGTGGTCGCCCTGGGGGGCGACGGCACTTTGAACGAAGTGGGCAACGGCCTTATGGGCACCGGTGCGGCCCTGGCGGTGGTGCCGACCGGCACGGGAAACGACTGGGTCCGGTCGGTCGACATTCCCAGGGACCCGGCGGTTGCCTGTCGCATCGCCTTTGGCGGTCGTCTGGTCAAGAGCGATGTCGGCATGGCGGTCGGGCACCGTCACTTCTTTAACATTGCCGGCATCGGGTTCGATGCCGAGGTCTCCCGGCGGGTCAACGATTACGGCCCGGTCCTGAAGGCGGTGGGCGGCACCCTGCCGTCGTTGATCGGCATTGCGGGCACGCTCTTCAACTTCATGGGCGCCCGGGTAACGGTAAGGCGGGATGATCAGACGCAGACGATCCCCCGGATGCTCCTGATGGCGGTTGGCATTGGCCGGTATTACGGCGGCGGCATGAAAATTCTGCCCAACGCCGTCATCGACGACGGGCTGTTCGACATTTGCTGGGGCGAGAACCTTGGGCGCATGGAACTGATCCGGCTGGTGGGAAAGATCTACGACGGCGGGCATGTGGGTCATCCTAAAGTCAAGCTCGACCGCTGCCGGCGCATTGTGGCGACCTCGGACGCACCCGTCGCTTTCGAACTGGACGGGGATGTGGCCGGAAACCTACCCGTGACCCTCGAACTTTTGCCATCCGCCCTGGATCTGGTTCTGCCAGAGTAATCCACCGCTGAAAGTGCCGTCACGGCCCGGTTTTACCCCGGCTGTGACGGCTTGTCATTTAAGGGCAAAATCTGTCGACGGTTTTTCGGCCGGAGCATGCTTGTTTGGCCCTCCGGGTGGAGTATAATCTAGCGTAGACTGGGCGCAGATTCCGCACAGACGCCGCTGGAGGCCATGTTAAATGACCGATCAACCCCTCGGCGGGGAGAGAAGGCGCGCCGCGCCGCGCAAGCGGACCGGCGGCTGGTTCGTGCTGACGGCTCTGGTCTTCATCTGTCTTTGTGCGCTCTACTTTTCCCCGCTCTTTCGCCTGGCGGCCGTCGATATTACCGGCCGCTCCCGCTTAAGCCGGGAGCGGGTCATGGAGATCGCCGGGCTGAAGCCAGGCCTTTCCCGGTTCGAGCGCCCGGCCGCCGATATTGCCGCCCGCTTGAACCAGGAGCCCTGGGTAAAAACCGCGGCGGCCGTCTGGCAGGGCAACCAGGTGCAGGTCAGTCTGACGGAGCGCGAGCCGGTGGGCCTTATCCGGTATTACGACCTGTATTACCTCGCGCTGGACGAGACCGGCGCGATTTTGCAGGAAACGACGCTGGACGTCGAAAAAGGGCTGCCCGTGGTTTCCGGCGTTTTCGTCACCAAGGGACTGCGGGGGCGGCAACTACCCCATCCCGGGCTGCTGGACGGGCTGACCGTGCTCTCCCGGATGGCGCCGGCGCTTCGGGCTCAGGTTTCCGAGGTTCACGTCGACCCGGACCGGTCGCTGACCCTGTACATGACCGGTGGACCGACGGTGCTCTGGGGTCCGGTTCCGGACGGCAAGGAGCGCGAAGCCCTGACGAAGCAGAAGCTGGAAATGTTCGGCGGCGTCTGGCTGGCCGTAAAAAAGCGCGCCACCACCTGCCGCATTGACATGCGGGTAGATGGGCTGGGGATTCCGTCGGGGTGCCAGTAAGAGGGAGGTGGGTTTCCACATGCGACTACGCCATGTACCGTGGGCCATTGCACTGGTCTGCGTCGTACTCGGCTTCATGCTTTCCATGCAGTTCAAAGTCCAGAAGCAGGTAGCATTAAAGGACCTGACCACCTACCAGCGGGCTCAGGATTTGGCCCAGCAGCTGGAGAAGGCCGAAACCGAGCGGGACGCCCTTATGGCGGAGACGGATCAACTCCGGGCGACGCTCCGTAGCCAGGCCGGCACCAGCGATATCGCCCAGCAACTGGAGCTGGCCCAGCTGCATGCCGGACTGATTCCGTTGGTCGGACCGGGCGTCGTGGTTACGCTCGACGACTCCACCCGGCCGGTGACCGCCGGCGAGAACCCCATGAGCTATATCATTCACGATGAGGATGTGCTCCGGGCGGTGAACGAACTGGCGGCCAGTGGGGCCGAGGCGCTTTCCATCAACGGGCAGCGTATCATCGGCCGCTCGGAGATCCGCTGCACCGGGCCGACCATTACCATTAATGGCGTCCGGACCGCCCCGCCCATCGTGATTACGGCCGTCGGCAATCCGGATGTGCTCGAGTCCGCCATCAACATGCGGGGCGGCATTGCCGAGGAACTGAAGACCTGGGGTATCCAGGTCGGTGTGAAGCATGAATCGTCGGTGACCGTGCCGGCGTACAAGGGCAGTCTGAAGCTTCAGTTCGGGCAGCCCGCCAAGCAGGAGGTGACCAAACCGTAATGTGGATCATTCTGGCCGGTTTTGTGGCAGGCATAGTGGCAGGTGTGCTCTCGCCGTTCACGTTCCCGGTGACGTATGCCCGGTATCTTTCCATCGCGGTGCTTGCGGCGCTGGATACCGCTCTGGGCGGCCTGCGGGCCAGCCTGGAGGGCACTTATGACAACGGCATTTTCATTACCGGCTTCTTTACCAACGCGTTTCTGGCTTCGGGCCTCGTTTACCTGGGCGACCGCATCGGCGTGGAAAACCTCTACCTGGCCGGCGTCGCCGCCATGGGCATTCGCATGTTCAATAACCTGGGTTTCATCCGCCGGGCGCTCTTTACCCGCTGGGGGCTGCTAAAGCAGCAGCACAACACCCCGCTGGGGCGACCGGACTCCACCATGAAAGCGTAATACCCGTGCGGACCTGTCTCCTCCCACGGGCAGATAGGTCCCGTTTATTTCGTAGGCCACTATATATCCGCCGATAACGGGCGAAGCCCTTATCGGCCGTGGTCGCCGGCAGACATTTCCGGAGGAAATGGCGGGAGGCCACTATATATCCGGTCTGACCCGCAGAAAAGTCCCAATATCTATGGGTCACCCGAATTTAGGGAGCAGGATTCGTCCGTGATACGTTGAATCGATTAATGTGGTGCGTCGAGCGATGCGACGCGAAGTTCCCTGAAGCTTAGGGGGGCCGCGAGTCGTGGGACGATCCCTGGTACTGGGCCTGGATGCCGGGTCCGGAGGCGTTGTAGCTGCGCTTGCTGAAGTGGTGGCGGGCGAACCGCAGGTAATCGGCGTAGGGCAGGCTGTTACCGTTGGTGTTCGCCGGGGGATGGTCATCGACCTGAACGCTACAGCAACGGCCATGCTGGAGGCTGTGGCCGCCGCCGAGCGAATGAGCCGGCGGACGGCGGAGGGGGCGCTGGTGGTGCTCAGCGTCTCCGGGCCACACGTGCTGTCGGTGATGGGACGTGCGGAAGTCGCGGTGGCAGACCCGGACGGCGGCGTGACCGAAGCCGACGTGGAATCCGCCCTGAACGAGGCGTCGTTGGTGGAACTCCCTCCCGGGCGTAAAGTGATACACGTGGTGCCGCGGGCTTACCGGTTGGACGGTGCCGGCGGGGTGATGGACCCCACGGGGCTGGCTGGGCGGGTCCTGGCGGCGGAGGCGCACCTGGTGACGGTGGAGGCGCTGCCGGTACAGAACTACTTGCGGGCTGCCGTAAAGGCTGATGTGCAGGTGTCGGACTTTCAGTTGGGCCTCTATGCGGCGGCTGAAGCGGTTCTGACCCCCGCGGAGCGGGCGGACGGCGCATTGGTGTTGGATTTCGGCGCCGGCATGACCGGCATTGCCATTTATGAACACGGCCGCCTCTGGCATGCGGGGATCGTTCCCGTAGGCGGCGAACATGTAACCCGGGACCTGGCGACCTTGCTGCAGGTGCCCATGGCGGTTGCCGAACGGCTGAAGACGGAGCGCGGGTGGGCGGCGGTCGACCTCTGTCCCGATACCAGCCTGGAGTTAGTCGCTTCTACGGGCCAGAAGGCCCGTGAGATGCAGGACAAGCGGCTCGCACAGATTATCGAACCACGGGTGCAGGAGATTCTGCAGCTGGTTTCTGAGCAGGTGAAGGCGTCAGGATACGGCGGCGTGTTCGCCGGGGGGCTGATTCTCACCGGCGGCGGCGCCCGCCTGAAGGGCTTGCTGGAGTCTGCTGCGAACTGGTTCGGTATACCTGCCCGCATCGGCGTTCCGAAGGGGTCGCTGGTCGGCGGACCCGAGTTTGCCACCGCCGTGGGACTCTGCCGATGGGGTGCCGGTTTGGTCATGGCGCAGCCGGAAATGGCGTTAGAACACGCGAAGGCCGCGGACAACGAGCAAGACAAACGGGGTGGCGCGAAGAACTGGCTCGGCAGCCTGTTCGGTTAACGCCTCGCAAGGAGGATTCTGTCGTGAACGAATTCCAGCCGGGGTTGGACACATTCGCCAACATCAGAGTTATCGGCGTCGGTGGCGGTGGCAACAACGCCGTTAACCGCATGATCGCCGCCGGGCTGCGCGGGGTGGAGTTCATCGCCGTCAATACCGACGCCCAGGCGCTGAAAGGCGCCATGGCTGGCGCGAAGCTCCAGATCGGCTCCAAGCTGACCAAAGGTCTCGGTGCCGGCGCCGACCCGGAGGTGGGCCTCCGGGCCGCTGAAGAGAGTCGGGAGGAGATCGCCAACGCCCTGCGCGGGGCGGACATGGTCTTCGTAACCGCCGGCATGGGCGGCGGCACTGGCACCGGCGCGGCGCCCGTCGTCGCCGAAATTGCCAAGGAACTGGGCGCCCTGACGGTGGGCGTCGTCACCAAGCCGTTCACGTTTGAAGGCCGCAAGCGCCAGATTCAGGCGGAAAAGGGCATCGCGGGTCTCAAGGGGAAGGTGGACACCCTGATCACCATCCCGAACGACCGGCTGCTGCAAGTGGTGGACAAGCGGACCTCGATCGTCGAGGCGTTCCGCATTGCCGACGACGTGCTCCGGCAGGGCGTCCAGGGTATTTCCGACCTGATCGCGGTGCCGGGCCTCATTAACCTGGATTTCGCCGACGTCCGGACGATTATGGCAGACACCGGTTCCGCCCTGATGGGAATCGGCGTCGCCCGGGGCGAAGGGCGCGCCACCGAGGCGGCCCGGGCCGCCATCTCCAGCCCGCTGCTTGAGACCTCCATCGAAGGGGCCAAGGGGGTGCTGCTCAACATCACCGGTGGTCCGGACCTGGGCCTCATGGAAGTAAACGAGGCGGCGGAGATTATCTCCCAGGCCGCGGATCCGGAAGCCAACATCATCTTTGGCGCGGTGATCGACGACACTCTTAGCGAAGAGATCCGGGTAACGGTCATTGCCACCGGCTTTGGCGACTCCGAGCTGGTCCTCTGGAGCCGGCGCAACAAGCAGCAACCGCAGGCTGCGCCGCCCGAGGTGAAGCCTTTCGTCGATGACCTCGATATTCCGGCCTTCCTCCGGCGCAAGCCCCAGTAAAACATCAGCGATCAAAAAGTCCCCTGGGATAATATCCCAGGGGACTTTTTTGTGCGTTTGAACACTTTCGACAGAAGTTGTCAGGGAACGTCGCCAAAGGGCGCCAAAAGTCGCCAGGGACTCTCGGCTATGATGGTGCATAAAGCCGGGACTTGCTTCGTAAGCATGACGGCACAGGGGGAGGCAGGCTCGTGGGTGACCGCCCGGTCTTACTCGTCTACACGGACGTGATGTGGCTGCTGAATTTCCTGGCGGACCTGGCCTGGTTCTGGTTGACCGCCCGGCTCGCAGGCGCTGCGGTGCGGTTTTGGCGGCTGGTGCTGACGGCGGCAGTAGGAGCGGCGGCAGCGGTCTGGGCGACCTTTCCCGGCGGTCGGTGGTTGAACGCCACGCCGGGCGTTCTGCTCGGGACGATCGCACTGCTGGCGCTGGCATTCTGGCCCTGCTCGCTGCGTCAGGCGCTCCGGGTGGGCGCGGTCTTTCTGTTCGTGGGCGGCTCCATGGCGGGCATGGTATTGCTGCTGGCCGCCCGCCTGCCGGCCTTTCCGACCACGCTGGACCTGGCAGGCGTGCTGCTTTGCCTCGTTGGCGGGCGGCACGTCTGGGAGGCGGTGCGTGACCGGGCCCGGGTGCGGGCAGGTATCTACCGGCTGCGGGTCCGGCTGGGGGAGACGACGGTGGAAATCGGAGCGCTTCTGGATACGGGCAACGGTCTGAAGGAACCGCTTACCGGACGGCCGGTGGCGGTGGTGGAGGCACGGGCGCTGGCAGAATTGCTGCCCATGGCCCTGTTGGAGGCGGTGGCCGGAGACGGGGCCGAGGCCCGCTGGGACCGGCTGCTGGACTTACCGGAGCCCTGGGCCGCACAGCTCAGGACGGTGCCCTTCCGGGCCGTAGGACGGCCGGCGGGCACGCTTTTCGCCTTTGCTCCGGGCGGACTGGCCATAAGAGCGCCGGGCGAAGAAGCCTGGCGGGAGGTCCGGGGGTTAGTGGGACTGGCGGCGGAGCCGCTGGACCCGGACGGAGCCTACCGGGCGTTGTTGCCTCCGCGCATGCTGGGATGACGGTGGGAGTCCTGCGAATCTGTGGAAAGGGTGTGAAGGGAATGTTGGGGACGTTGGGCCTTCGCATCTTGCAGTTGCTGACGGACCTGGGGATTCTCCGGAGCGAAGCCGTCCACTACGTGGGTTCCAGCGAAGCGCTGCCGCCGCCGCTGACGGTGGAGGAAGAAGGGGCGCTCCTGGGCCGGTTGCAGCTGGGGGACGACTCGGTCAAGAACACCTTGATTGAGCGGAACCTGCGGCTGGTGGTGTACATCGCCCGCAAGTTCGACAACACCGGCATCTGGGTGGAAGACCTGGTCTCAATCGGCACGATCGGGCTGATCAAGGCGGTCAAGACCTTTGACCCAGGCAAGAAAATCAAGCTGGCCACCTACGCCTCCAAGTGCATCGAAAACGAGATCCTCATGTTCCTCCGCCGCTCCTCGCGCACCCGGGCGGAAGTCTCGTTCGACGAGCCGCTCAACAAGGACTGGGAGGGCAATGAACTGCTCCTCTCCGACGTGATGGGTACAGAGAACGATATCATCTACCGGGGGCTGGAAGAGGAGGTCGACCGGGTTCTCCTGCGCAAGGCCATGTCCAAGCTGACCGGCCGGGAGAAGCGGATTATGGAGTTGCGGTTCGGCCTCCGTGACGCCAAGGAGCGTACGCAAAAAGAGGTGGCCGACTTGCTGGGCATCTCCCAGAGCTACATATCCCGGCTTGAGAAACGGATCTTCAAGCGGCTGAAGAAAGAGATTCTCCGGATGGAGTAATGGTCCGGCAAGGGGGCGCTTTGGGCGTCCCCTTTTTGTCGGTGGTGGGGCATTTAAGTTCCCCACCTGACGGCTTTACCAGGGCAAGGGGCATCCTAAGGATCAACTGCCCCGCCGTGAATCCCACTTTTCGAAGCCGGAACGAAATGGTAAGGTAGATTGGTGAAAAGACCCGTCAAACACCTTGCTGAGGGAGGACCCCATACCGTGGTAACGGCCAATCTGACCCCCGAGTTGCGCCGGTCCTGCGTCAACACCATCAAGATGCTCGCCGTCGATGCCGTCGAGAAGGCGAAGTCCGGCCATCCGGGCGCACCGATGGGCTGCGCCGACATGGCTTTCGTGCTGTTCAGCCAGTTCCTGCGCTTTCATCCGGAAGACCCCCAGTGGCCGAACCGCGACCGGTTCGTCCTCTCGAACGGCCACGGTTCCATGCTGCTCTATTCGCTCCTGCACCTGACCGGCTACGGCCTGTCGCTGGACGACCTCAAGTCGTTCCGGCAGTGGGGCAGCCGGACGCCGGGCCACCCCGAGTTCGGGCACACCCCGGGCGTCGAAGTGACCACAGGTCCGCTGGGCCAGGGCATCGCCCACGCGGTGGGCCTGGCAGCCGCCGCGGAAATGATGGCCGCCCGGGTGAACACCCCGGACTTCAGCCCCGTGGATCACTACATTTACGGCATTTGCGGCGACGGCGACCTCATGGAGGGCGTCTCCGCCGAGGCGGCCTCCATGGCCGGCCACTGGCAGTTGGGCCGCCTGATTTTCCTTTACGATTCGAACCATATCTCCATCGAAGGCGACACGGCGGCCGCCTTTACCGAAGATGTGGCCAAGCGGTTCGAGGCCTATGGCTGGCACATCCAGAAAATCGACGGCCACAACCACGATGAGATTTCCCTGGCCATCCAGGCGGCGCAGGCCGAAACCCGGAAGCCGTCGCTGATCATCGCCAACACGGTCATCGGTCAGGGCAGCCCGGGCAAGCAGGGCAAGGAATCCTCACACGGCTCGCCTCTGGGCCCGGAGGAGACCAAGGCGACCAAGGCCAACATCGGCTGGCCGCAGGAGCCGGCGTTCCTGGTGCCCGACGAAGTCCGGCAGTACTTTGCCGCCCTTAAAGAGCGGAAGATTGCCGAGTACGCGGTGTACGAGCTGAAAGTGGCCGAGTGGCGGAAGGCGCACCCCGAAAAGGCCGAACTGTGGCACCAACTCCGCAGCTATGCGGTGCCGGCGGACCTGGACGTGCAACTGGTGCAGGCGGCGGAAGGTCCTGTGGCGGCGACCCGCAAGCTTTCCGAGCGGGTGATTCAGAAGGCGGCAGCCCTGGCACCCGGCCTGGTGGGCGGCTCTGCCGACCTGGCCGATTCGACCTTGACCATTATCAAGGACGGCGGGCATGTGGGTCCCTGCGGGAAGATGGGCCACTTTGAGTGTTCCTGGGCCGGCCGGAACTTCCATTTCGGTGTCCGGGAACACGCCATGGGCGCCGTGGTGAACGGCGTGACGCTCTATGGCGGCTTCCGGGCCTACGGGGCTACCTTCATGGTCTTCTCGGACTACATGCGCCCCACCCTGCGTCTGGCGGCCCTCATGCAGGTGCCTTCGATTTTCGTCTTCACCCATGACTCCATTTTCCTGGGCGAAGACGGCCCGACCCACCAGCCCATTGAGCACCTGTGGTCCATGCGGGTCATTCCGGGCCTCACCGTCTTCCGGCCGGCCGACGGCGTGGAGACTGCCATGGCCTGGGCTTACGCCCTCATGGAGGCCAGGGGGCCGGTCTGCTTTGCGCTCACCAGGCAGAACGTGCCCGTGCTGACCCGGCCGGCCGGCTTCGGCATCCGGGACGTCTGGAAGGGCGGCTACGTGCTCTCCGACCATGCCGGCGCCCGGGCGGCGCTCATCGCCACCGGCTCGGAGGTGGGGGCCGCGCTGGAGGCCCAGAAGCTCCTGCTCGAACAGGGTATCGCGATCCGGGTTGTCTCCATGCCGTCCACGGAGCTGTTCGACAAGCAGCCTGCTGCCTACCGGGAGTCGGTCCTGGGCGGCAAGGGCATGCGTGTGGCCGCCCTGGAGGCCGGAGTAACGGACGGTTGGCATAAGTATACGGGTTCCGACGGCCTCGTCATGGGGATCGATCGGTTCGGCGCGTCGGCGCCCGCCGACATCCTCGGGCGGGAATTCGGTTTCACGCCGGGCGCCGTCGCAGAGCGGATTTCAGCGTGGTTGAAACATTAGAATCTCTGATGATAGACCCGGCCGATCGGCCGGGTCTTTTCATACCGAAGGAAGGTACTGCATAACTATGCTAAAGTTTCGCAGACCGAAATAATAGCCGAAAACTTGCATTCGCCGTGCAAACTTGAAGGAATTCGTTGCTAGCTGTCGAAAAAAGGCGTTCAACAAAAGGTTGGGGCCACCGAAAGGAGGCATGGGTTGACAATTCGGTCAACGAATTGGCCTCAGCGCGTCTATGATTTGTTTACCGACAAAAATTCAGGGGGGGCTACATTCTTGAAGCGTGTATTCGCAGTGGTTATGGCTCTCGTGCTCAGCCTCGGCATCCTCGCCGGTTGCGGTGGCGCCAAAGCGCCCACGACTCCGGCTGCTCCTGCCGCACCCGCCGAAAAGGTCATTAAGATCGGCGTTATCGCTCCGATGACCGGCGACGTGAAGACGTTCGGCGAGTCCACGAAGAACGGTTTTGACCTTGCCATTCAGCAGGCGGGCCTGAAGGCCGGCGACTACAAGGTCGTTGCCGTCTACGGCGACGACAAGAACGACCCCACTGAGGGTGTCAACGTTGCCACCAAGATGATCAACCAGGACAAGGTTCAGGCGATCGTCGGCTCCGTCTCTTCCAAGGTCTCTATCCCCATCTCCGAAGTGGCGAACGCCAACAAGATTCCGATGATCACCGGCACCTCCACCAACACCAAGGTGACCGTCGATGAGAAGGGCGTTGTGAAGCCCTACATCTTCCGGGCCTGCTTCATCGACCCCTTCCAGGGCCTCGTTGCCGCCAAGTTCGTCACCGAGAACCTGAAGCTGAAGACTGCCGCTATCATGTATGACAAGGGCAACGACTACACGGTCGGCCTGGCCGAGCAGTTCAAGCTGAACTTTGAAAAGGCCGGCGGCAAGGTTGTCGCCATGGAGTCTTATGGCAAGGATGACGCCGACTTCAACGCCGTTCTGACCAACATCGCGGCGAAGAAGCCCGAGATGCTCTACCTGCCTGACTACTACAACAAGGTCAACCTGATCGCCAAGCAGGCCCTCGCGAAGGGCCTCAAGGTCCCGATGATGGGCGGCGACGGCTGGGATTCCGGCGACCTCGATTTCGTGACCCTCGACGGCATGTACTTCACCAACCACTACTCGGAAAAGGACACCCGTCCGGAAGTCCAGAACTTCGTCAAGACCTATGGCGAGAAGTACAAGGACAAGGACGGCAAGCCCGCCGTTCCCGATGCACTCGCCGCCCTCGCTTTCGACGCCACCAACATCCTGCTCCAGGGTGTGAAGGTCGCCAACAGCAACGACGGCACCAAGATCAAGGATGCCATCAAGGCGCTGAACGGCTTCCCGTCGGTCTCCGGCAAGGTCAGCTTCGACGCCAGCAACAACCCGGTGAAGGCTGCGGCTATCCTCCAGGTCAAGAAGGATAAGACCTACGGCTTCGTCACAACCGTTAACCCGTAGCATCAACCCGTAACCATCACCAGTTAAACGCCAGGGCGGGGGCCTGTCGGCCCTGCCCTGGCGGACTTCTGTACTAATTTGAGGGGGCACCGGTGTGAGCCACCTGCTCGAGCAGCTGTTAAACGGGTTACAGTTGGGCTTCGTTTACGCCCTCATCGCGCTGGGCTATACCATGGTGTATGGAATCATTCGCCTGATCAACTTTGCCCACGGCGACGTGTTCATGGTCGGTGCTTTTGTCGGCTACTTTGGCTTTGAAGTCTACAAGATTCCCTGGCCGCTCGCCATCGTCCTCTCCATGGTCGTCTGCGCCGTGTTCGGCATGACGATCGAACGGTTGGCTTACCGCCCGCTGCGCCAAAAGGGGGCGCCGCGGATTGCGGCGCTTATTACCGCGATTGGCGTCTCGCTGTTCATTGAGTACTTCTTCAGCCTGAAGTTCGCGTTCGGCGCCAACTTCCGGAGCGTTCCCCGTCCCTTTGCCGACAAGATCTGGTCCATCGGCGGCATCGGCATCAGCAATGTCCAGGTGCTGGTCATCGTCACGGTCCTGGTCCTGCTGGCGATCCTGCAGTATATCGTGTACCACACCAAGGTAGGCAAGGCCATGCGGGCCGTCTCGCATGACCAGGACGCCGCCCGGCTCATGGGCATCGACGTCGACATGATCATCAGCTTCACCTTCGCCATCGGTTCGGCGCTCGCCGCCGCCGGCGGGGTGCTATACGCGCTGGCCTATCCGCAGATTTACCCGTTCATGGGCATCATGCCCGGCCTGAAAGCTTTCACTGCCGCCGTACTGGGTGGCATCGGCAACATTCCCGGCGCCGTGCTGGGCGCCCTCATCATGGGCCAGGCGGAAGTGCTTACCGCCGGCTATATCACCACCAACTACCGGGATGCGATCGCGTTCTCGATTTTGATCATCGTACTGCTCGTGAAGCCTGCGGGTCTGCTGGGCAAATCCGGGCCGGAAAAGGTTTAGGGGGTGGCACAGGTGCGTTTCAAGTCGTTCATAGCGGGCGGGGCCGTCCTGGCCATGTACCTGATCCTTGAATTTCTCCGGCAGTCTGGCATGGTAAACATCTACTGGGCTCAGATCATGGACCTGAGTTTGATCATCACGATCTCGGCCATCGGTCTCAGTCTGATTTACGGCTTCACGGGACAGTTTTCCCTGGGCCATGCTGCTTTCTATGGCATCGGCGCCTATACGGCCGGCTATGTCACGAAAACCTACGGCAACAGCTACTTGTTGTTTGTTCTGGCGCTCATCGCCGGGACGGTGGTCGCAGCGGGCGTCGGGTATCTCATCGGCCTGCCGATTCTGCGGTTGAAGTCCGACTACCTGGGCATCGCCACCCTCGGGTTCGGCATCATTGTTAAGGTGATCCTGGACAACACCGACCATCTGGTGCCGACCATGGGTGGTCCCCGCGGCATGCTGGGTGTCCCGCACCTGACCACTTTCGCCTGGGTCTTCTTTGTGGCGGTGGGAGTGATTCTGCTGGTCCGCAACTTCATTCTCTCGTCGTACGGGCGTGCCTGCACCTCGGTGCGCGAGGATGAAATCGCGGCGGACATTATGGGCATCGACACCACCAGGTTCAAGACCATGGCCTTCGTAATGGGCTGCGGCCTGGCCGGCCTGGCCGGCGGTCTGTACGCTCACCTGTATCCCTTCTTGCATCCCTCGTCCTTCGACTTCCTGAAATCGCTGGACGTGCTGCTCGTGGTCGTCCTCGGCGGCCTCGGGTCGCTCACCGGGACCGTGGTCACCGCCATTGCCTGGGTCTTCCTGCAGGAAGTGCTGCGGGCGGTTCTGCCGCCGGACTTCCTGGACTGGCGCGGCGTGATTTACGCCCTGGTGCTGATTGTGGTCATGATCGGCCGTCCGATGGGGCTCATGGGCGGCAAGGAGCTCTCGCTGGACTTCCTGTTCGGCAAGAAGAGCGGCACAAAGCCGGGGAAGGGGGCGAGTGGCAATGCCTCTGCTTGAGTGTAAAGAGGTTTCTCGCCACTTCGGCGGCTTGAAGGCTGTCAACAACTTCAACCTGACCATTGAACAAGGCGAACTGATCGGCCTCATCGGTCCCAACGGCGCCGGCAAGACGACGGTTTTCAACGTGATTACCGGGGTCTTTCCGCCCACACTGGGCCAGGTGCTCCTGAACGGCAAGGACTTGAAGGGCAAGCTGTCGTACCAGGTGACCCAAGCGGGCATCGCCCGCACGTTCCAGAACATCCGCATTTTCAAGGAGATGACGGTGATCGACAACGTCATCACCATGATGCAGCCGCGGGCCGGTTACTCCCTGCCCGAAGCGATGCTGCACCTTGGGCGGTTCGCCCGCCGCGAGTCGGAAATGCGGACGGAAGCCATGGCATTGCTCGCCCGGTTCAACCTGGCCGAACGGGCCATGGAGAAGGCCGGATCGCTGCCGTACGGCGCCCAGCGCCGCCTGGAGATCTGCCGGGCGCTGGCGACCAAGCCGGAACTGCTGCTGCTGGATGAGCCGGCCGCCGGCATGAACCCGTCGGAAGTGGGCACGCTGGTCGACCTGATCCGCGGCGTCAAGAACGATTTCAACCTGACCGTCCTGCTCATTGAGCACCAGATGGGCCTGGTTATGAACCTCTGCGAGCGGCTGGTGGTCCTGGACTTCGGTGAGACGATCGCCGCGGGCACCCCGGCCGAGATTCAGTCCAACCCGAAAGTGCTGGAAGCCTACCTCGGAAAGGGGGCGACGGCGTGATCCTCCAAGTCAAAGACCTGAAGGTTTCCTATGGCAACATTCAGGCGCTGCATGGCGTCTCCTTCGAAGTAAACGAGGGGGAGATCGTCACCTTGATCGGCGCGAACGGCGCCGGCAAGTCCACCATTCTGCGGACGGTTTCCGGGCTGATCCGGTCCCGGGAGGGTTCGATCGCCTACCAGGGGCAGGACATCACCAAGACGCCGGCGCACAAGATCGTGCAGTCCGGGATGGGCCACTGTCCGGAAGGCCGGCGAATTTTCGCCAACATGACGGTCCAGGAGAACCTGGAGATGGGCGCGTACATCGCCGATCCGGCCAAGTTCAAAGAGGACCTGGAGCACATCTACACGACGTTCCCCCGTCTCCGGGAACGGCAGGCGCAGGTGGCGGGCACGCTCTCGGGCGGCGAACAGCAGATGCTGGCCATGGGCCGTGCGCTCATGAACCACCCGAAGCTGTTGCTGCTGGATGAGCCGTCGATGGGTCTCTCGCCGCTGCTGGTGCAGGAGATCTTCCGGATTATCCAGGAGATCAACGCCGGTGGCACCACGGTGCTGCTGGTCGAGCAGAACGCTTTCATGGCGTTGTCCATCGCGCAGCGGGCATACGTCCTGGAGACGGGACGGATTGTGCTGTCGGGCGTGGCTTCCGAGCTCAAGACGCATCCGGCGGTGCGGGCCGCCTACCTGGGCGACGCTGCCCACGTGGGGTAGCTTCAACACGATACCAGAAGCCCCGGCCCTACGGTCGGGGCTTCCGTGTGTCCGGATGGGGCAGGAGAACTTGGTGCACTGTCCAGCACCATCATGCTGTATACTGAACGTACCGCGATCGTTTCGATTCAGATTCATAACCAGGTGTAAAGGAGGTCTTCACAGATGGGTCCGAACGAGGTTGACGTTTTGGTGGAGATCCCCCGGGGCAGCCAGAATAAGTACGTCTGGGATCCGATCAAGCGCCGGGTCCGGTTGGACCGGGTGCTCCACGCTTCCATTCACTACCCCGCCGACTACGGCATCATCCCCGACACCATGTCCCCGGATGGCAGCCCGGTTGACGTGCTGCTCCTGGTCACGAATCCCACGTTTCCCGGCTGCATGGTCACTGCCAAAGTCATCGGCTGCCTGAAAACGCTCGATGAAGGTCTGGAGGATTTGAAAATCATCGCCGTGCCGGCGACCGATCCCCGGCTCTCCGCGTTCAACCGCCTGGAGGAGATTCCGCCCCACCTGCTCAAAGAGATCGAGTACTTCTTCGCCGCGTACAAGGATCTGGAAGACAAGCAGGTCGAAATCCAGGGCTGGGGCGACGCCGCCGAAGCGATGGGCGCCGTTCGGCACATGCAGAGGGCAGCGGCCAGGTAACAGCGGCAGCCGGCCCGGTAACAGGGGTAGCCAAAGAACCGCGGGGCGCACCGGTCATCCGGGCGCCCCTTTGTTATTCTTATCGCCCGCCAAGAAAGCGGCCTGAGCGGCGATGGACGCCGTTCAGGCCTGAGATTTTTTCGGACTATGACCGCAGCGCCGCCGGTGTCAGATGGAGCAGGGCCCTCATTTCGCCTTCAATCCGGTCGGCCTGGGTCCCGAGAATCACCTGGATGGCCTGTCCGACTTTCATGACGCCGATGGCGCCCAGCGCTTTCAGTTCCTTGTCGCTGATCAGCCTGGGATCCCGGACCACTACCCGCAGGCGGGTGATGCAGGCATCCAATTCGCTGATGTTCTCCCTGCCGCCCAGGGCTCCGATCATTTTCCCGGCGACATCGCTCACGGCGGAACCCCCTTTGGGCATCACGCTGAACAAAAACAGGGCCCGGAGATGCCCGGACCCTGGCTGATTCAGGACCTACGACGACTGGCATTCAAAACGTCTATTTCGCAAAGGGGCCGCCAATTCCTTGTTTCCTGGCACAAATTCTTTCGTGTCCGAAGCGTTCAGGAGCGAGTGCGAATGGCGACGTAGATGCCGTTGTCGGTGCCCCGGACGGCCGCGTAAAGCCGGTTGGCGAAAGCGGTGGCCGACGGACCGGACGGGGTGCGGCCGCCGTGGGGCAGTTCCCGCCACTGCGTCCACTGACCGTTTGGCATGCGCACGTTCAGGTAGATGCCGTTGTTGGTGCCACGGACGAACAAGTAGAGGTTGCCCCGATATTGCGTGGCCCACGGCGCCGATGGCGTCCGGCCCTGCCCCGGAATTTCCGTCCAGTTGGTCCAGCGGCCTTCCCGGGCCATGACCGAGCCGTAAATGCGGTCGTCGGTGCCCCGAACATAGACCCGCAGGGCGTCACCGTAGGAGATCGGCGCCGGGGAATCGGTCGTCTGGCCGCCGCCGGGCAGGCGCCGCCAGCCGCGCCACTGGCCGTCGAACCGCTGATAGTAAATGGCGTTGTCGGTGCCACGGACGAACAGCCAGAGCATGCCGTTATGCACGACCGGCCGCGGACCGGAAGGCGTCCGCCCGCCGCCGGGAACTTCCGTCCAGCCCCCCCAGCCGCCGCGGGCAGCCATGCGGTTGTGGTAAATCCGGTCATCGGTGCCCCGGACGAAGACGTGCAGGGCGCCGCCGAACACGACCGCCCCGGGTCCCGACGGGGTGCGCCCTTCGCCGGGCAGTTGGCGCCATTCGCCCCAGCCGGACCGTCGGCTCAAACGGTTCCAGTAGATGCCGTTATCGGTGCCCCGGACGAACAGGTGCAGATCGTCGCCAAACACGACGGGGGCCGGGGTATCGGGGGTCTGCCCGGTGGGGATCTTCTGCCAGTTGGACCAGCCGGCCTCACTGAGGGGGCCGCCTCGCTCCATCAGATTCCATTCAACATTGCGCCAGGAGGGCTGGGCCGGAATGTACGTAGTGGCGCCAGGGATCCACTGCTGCACGCGACTCGCTCCTTTGCTAACAGGGGTGCGCCTTCAAGTTATGTCAGGCGCAGGCATGCGGTTACCGCCTGAAGAGGAGGAGGGGGAGCTCCCTAAATGCTTATGTCATGGTTTCGTGGGCGGCCCGGTCTCGGCCATCGCCGATGGCGCCTGCCGGGGGCGGGCAACAGGACTTCGCGTGCAGTTCGTGCCCTGCATCGTCCGGATGCAGGGCACGGGGTGTTGGTGGGGTCTTTTAGGCGGGATTGGACCCCTACCGGCTTACCCGCTGGATGAAGCCGGTCGGATTGACGAGGGTCAGCCCCCTGCCGTTGGTGGTGGTGGCCGTCTCCGTCAGCGCCGCGTACAACTGGCCAGGGGTCGCGGCCGGGTTCACCTCCAGCCCAAGGGCCGCCAGCCCGGCCAGATACGGAGCCGCCCAGCTGCTCCCGCCGCGTCCCCAGTAGGTGTAGGCCGTGTCGGATTCATTCCCGGCGGTGGTCCGGGTGCCGGCCGGCACCAACAGCGCGTGGCCGGAGCCATAGTAGTTCTCCGGGTCATTCCGGTCCTGTTCCGGCATCACCCCGGTCAGCTCGTACCGGACCGGGAAGGTGGGAGAGCCGGTGACGACGACGATCCCCTGCCCTTCGGCCTTTCGGATCATGCCGTCCCAGTGGGCGACGTCCTCACGTCCAAGCATCGACTCGTCGAACCCGTCGGAGATGTTGACGACCCGAATCCGCTCCGCCGGCGGCAGGGTCTCGTTCAGCGCCAGCAATTTCGCCATGGCGGCCAAGTAGTTGGCTATGTTCTGGCCGTTATCGGGCACGGCGAAGTAGTACAGCGTCGCTGCGGGCGCGACGCCCACGGTCTTGCCCGCAAGGATAGAGGCCACAGCCGCACCGTGAAAGTGGTAGGTCTTGTTCCGGGGGTTGCCCGGAAAGACTTCGATATAGTGGATTCTCCCGGCGAACTCCTGGTGCGACTGCCGAATGGGTTTGTCAAAGACGGCGACGGCAATCCCCCGGCCGTCGATTCCCTGTCCGTGCAGCGCCCGGAGCCCGAGGCCCGGGTCCTTGCCCCATGCCAGCGCCCGGCCGGGGTCAAAGCCGGCCGGCAGTCTTGCCGCGCCCGGCCAGCGGGTCTGGGTGTCGGAGGTAAGGTCGTACATGTTCGCCAACGGGGCCTGGGAGAAGTCCTTGCCGCTCAGGTCCTGCCCCTTGGCGCCCTGGACGGCCAGCCCTGCGATTTGCAGGTCGCCGCCGGTTACCACGTCGGGTAACGCCGCAAAAAACGGGTTGGTTTGGTTGGGCAGTTTGGGCTGACGGGACAAGCCGCCGATAACGTACGCGCCGGACACTAGCAAAAGAACCACGGTGGCCAGAACCCATTTCCACCACATGCGCATATGGGCACCTCCCGAGAACGCTGGCTGTCCATGTAAGACGTTTCATGGGGCGGATTTGTTACATTGAAAATTCGGAGATGGTACGACAAGCCCTGCAGGCACGACCGCCGCTGGCCGTGTGGACGTGACGGGTGCGTTGCCTGCACCCGGCGGGAATCGCCTGCTGTTAACCTACCCTACGTAAGATTCCTTGGCGTATCTGATGTTAGAGGGCCTAAAAGCGAGTTGGGCCACCTTGAATGGACATGCAGACAGTGTGCATAGCCGTGGGAGGGGCAACATGGGCAGACTCGGACGGGATTTTTTATCGACGGAATCTATAACGCGTCATCCTGTCAATGCGCCACTTTCTGCATTCGTTTCCGCACAGGCCGAAAACGACTATGTGCGCTGCACCGACCTGTTCACGGCAAAACGTCTCGGGCGGCCTCCCAGGTAGACCTCCTGATTGTTGAAAGGCGCTATGGTCTAGGGTATCAAGGCCATAGCGTCGTTTTATTACCCGTGGGGGTGACGGCCCCCCAGCGTCTGGCACTCATAGAACACTGAGCCAAAGCCAACGCTATCCTCATATAGGGCCAGTAACCGCAGGGGGGAGATGGCTCTGGGCGATTTGATTCACCACTCGCTTGATGAAACAACCAAAACCATTGCCACCATGCTATCCAGGCCGAACAACCTGGGGATCGAGTTTCGGCCCATTCGACTGCGCACTCGGCCTGAAACGGCCCTGCTCGCCGTATTTGTCCAGGGTCCTGCCGACGAAAAGTCGGTCAGGATACGACTCCCAGAGCCGCTGCTACAAGCGGTCCGTGAGCAACCGGACACTGGGCCGGTGTGTCCTCAAGATCTGGACGGGATCCTGCCGGCACCTCGCCTACGCACCGTCAAGGATCTCACCGAGGCGATCCGTGGTATCCTGGATGGCGACACGGCTCTCTTCTTTCACGAGGCGCAAGCGCAGTTCTGGTGCAGACAGCGGGCCCCGGTGCCCGCCCCACCGAGCGCAGAGCGGAAGGCTTCACGCGCAAAGAGCTCTTCGGCCAAAACCTGGCCGAGAACCGCTCCCTCGTACGAATGCGGGTGCGAGATGCGGCTCTGATGGCAGAGCCGGCTGGGAGCATCGACAATCGCTTTCGTGGCGATCCTGGTCGTCGTACTGATGACCTATCCGATGCCCCTGGCCTAGTCCGTTACGTTTCCCCTGCACGAGTTATCGCGCCTCGTGTTCGGGACATGAGATCGCACGGCCCGGGAGGTGGGGGAGACGGGCAGCAAGATTGATCTGGAGGCCGCAGTCTCCACTTTGAAAGACCGCCTTCAGGCAGGCGATGAGTTGACGGTGCGGCGTTTCACCGTGACCTTTCGCGGTGGAGAGCGGCCGCTCGGTCCGCAGCAGCGGTCCGCGGTCGTCCTCTATCTCCGGTCATTGGTGAACAGCGAACAGGTAGACCGTTTTATGCTTCTTCCCCTCCTCGCCGGTGAGGTCCCAGGGCAGGGGAACCTGGAAGAGGCCATCGCCGACCGCCTGCCCGCCTCCAGCCTGAAGCGAACTGCTTCCTTGGACAGCACTGTACAGGCCATGCTGGCGGGGGAAGCCGTTCTCCTCATCGACGACGCCGAGACGATCTTTCACATTGCCGCCCAGCAAGTGGCGAAGCGCTCTCCCGATGAGCCTGAAGCCGAACGGATTATTCGCGGTCCCAAAGAAGGCTTTATTGAAGAACTGGATGCCAACGTCGGGCTAATCCGCCGCCGGCTGCGAACAGAGACATTGCGGGTCACCCGCCTGCAAATTGGCAGGCGGAGTCCCACGCATGTGGCACTCTTTTACTTGGATGGGGTTGCGAACCCGCAGGTGATTGACACTGTACGGCAACGCTTGGGAGCAGTCGACCTGGACACGGTCCCCAACAGCAGTCTGCTGCAAGCCCTGATCCAGGATAGCCCGTGGACCTTGTTTCCACTGATGCGCATTTCGGAACGCCCGGATACTGTCACCCGGGAACTGTCCAACGGACGCATCGTGATTTTGGCGGACGGCTCCCCATCCGCACTCCTGGTGCCGGCTACTTTCTGGGACTTACTGAAGACCGAAGTCGATTATGCATACGGCCCCTGGGTAGCGACCTTTTATCGGCTCGTACGCTTCCTCGGTCTGCTCATTGGCGGTACGTTGCCCGGCCTCTACATCGCGCTGGTTTCGTTCCACCCGGAACTGATCCCGAATCGACTCAGCCTTACCATTGCAGCATCGCGGGAGGGCATGCCCCTCGCCACCCTGACGGAGATGGGCGGCATGCTCCTGGTCTTCGAAATCTTCCGCGAAGCGACCTTGCGAACTCCGCCGGCTATCGGGCAGGCGGTCGGCGTGGTGGCTGGATTTATTCTGGGGCAAGCAGCCGTGGCCGCCGGCATTATCAGCGACATCATGGTCGTGGTGGTTGCCCTCTCGGCGATCTCTCTCAAGGTGGTTCCCGATTTCGAGATGGTGATGGTCGTCCGGATCATCAGCTTTGGCGGCCTGATCTCCTCTGCCCTCTTCGGCCTGTTCGGCCTCGGTCTGTGGGGAATCGTGTTGGGAACGCACCTCGTGTCGCTCAAATCCTTCGGTGTGCCCTTTCTCTCCCCATTGGCGCCGTCCCAGTCGGGCGGGTGGCTTGATGTTGTGATTCGCGCACCGCTATTCCTCCTGCGCAAACGTCCTGCCCATCTCGGCCCCCAGGATCCGACTCGCCTGGGGTCGTATGATCAGCCAGAGCCCCATCGGATCCGGCCGGGTGCGGAAGGGCGAAACACTGCGAAGCAGCCTGACGGGAAGAAGGGAGGGTAGGCATGGTCACAGACCGTCGGCAAGTACTGACCATCATGCTGCTGCTGCTAGCAATCGCTCTGACGGGATGCTGGGATAACCGGGACCCGCGCAATCGGGCCTTTGTCACCGCCCTGGGAGACGACGGACTGCTGGAAGTAACATTCCAGATCCCGGCCGCCGGGCAACTCCGGGGGAGTGCGGGTGGTGGCGGCGGAAAGCAAAACCAGGTCGCGTTCACAACGGTGACGGGCCGGGGTGAGAACTTTGCGGAAGGATTTGCACGTGCCCAGGCGAGTGTCTCGCGTGAACTCTATCTTGGCCAGATGAATCTCCTGGTCTTTGGGCGCAGGCTGGTTGCAAAGGGCCTGCAGCCGCTGACCCTGGAACTGGCCCGCACACCCGAAGCAGTTACCTGTTTCTACGCAATGGCGGACCGGGCCAAGGAAGCACTGGCGACGGCACCGTCCGTCGAGCCGGTCCCCGGTGTATATATCCGGTCGTTCTTCGAGTCGGTGGAAGTGAGAGGGCGGTTTCTCCAGACGCGAATGTGGAAGCTGTATCGAGGTCTCATCACTCCCGGCCGGGACCCATTCATGCCGGTGATGGAAACGACGGGTGGCGCAACTCGCCTCGCTGGCACGGCAGTCTTAAGAGGGGACCGTCTGGCGGCCGTCCTCGATGAGGAGGAGAGTCGCGGTCTCGCCTGGCTGCTCACCGGGACCAGGCGTGAAGCGCTCACCGTCAAAGTTGGCGGGCGCGCATACGCCCTCCGCCACATTGAGTCCAGGGTGACGACCAGGGTGCACTGGGAGGGAAACAGGCCGGCAGCCCGGGCTTACGTCCGTATCACTGCAGAGGTTAGCGCTCCCTGGTCCCACTTGGACAGCGAAACCCTGAACCGGGTGGAAGCCGCGCTCAGCAACCATGTTCAGGAGGAGGCCGGTACATTTCTGAAACGTGCTCAGAGAGCAGGTAGCGATCCGGTCGGCTTTGGCGCCAGGTTGCTCGACGCCGACCCGTGGCGCTGGCCTCAGGTCAACTGGGACAGGGAATACCCGCGCCTTCATCTGGACGTTGCGGCTCGATCCCACATTTACGGGACGGGGATGCGCAAATGAAACACCCCTGGCAATTAGGCCCGCAGCAGATGTGGGTCTGGGTGGTGACCTCCTACCTGGGACTGGGGTTCTTTAACTTCCCGCGCATTCTGTACGAGAACGCAAGTTCTTCGGCCTTTTACGCGTTGCTCGCAGGACTCGCGGCATCGTTCGTAAGCATACAGTTGAACGCAATGGCTGCCGCACGGATTCCCGGCGGTTCGCTGGCGCACCTCGCCAAAGCCGCACTGGGCAAGTGGGGCGGCATCGCCTTCGAGATGTGGCCGTTTACCTACCAGTTGATGGTGATGATGGCCGGCTTTCGCATGGTCGCCGATATCATCCACACGGTCAATTTACAGCGGACGCCCCCTGCGGCGCTCATCATCACCATCGCTGTCGTCGTGATATACGTCGCATGGCATGGCATCGAGGCCGTGACCCGGATGTTTCAGCTATGGGTCCCGGTGATCGTCATTTTGATCATTGGGTCTACGGTCCTTTCGGTGCTCAATTACGATCCTGTTGTGGCTATGCCGCACTTCATGGGTTGGAACGCGCTCTGGCAGGGCTTTCTGCACCACTACTTTATCTATGGTGGCGTTGCCTCTATCTCCATGGTCCTGGCATACACCGATGTGCGCCGAGCTCTCCCATGGCTGCATACGGGCCTCGCCATCAATTCAGTTCTGTTGCTGGTAGCGTTCGCGAGTGTTGCAACCACCGTGGGTCCCTTCGTTGCCCGCGACACAGAATGGCCGGTGATTTCGGCACTTCGCCTTGTGGACGTGCCGGGGTTCCTGGTAGTAGAGCGTGTGGGCTGGCTCGTGCTGTTGGGTTATACCATGTTCACCGTCCTGTTTCTGACCGGGCTGACGGTCGTTCTGTCCGTCGGCGTTACCCACCTGTTTGACCTTCCGGACGAGCAGTGTCGGTACTTCATCGCGCCACTGGTGCTCCTGGCGGCCGTGATTGCCATGTTCATGCCGGACCGACCGACCGTGGATCAATGGGAGACGGGTATTCTCTCCTATGGCGCCATCTACATCGCACTCGTGAAACCGCTGTTCCTTTACATAGTGGCTCGCATACGTGGAATCGGCCCCAAGCAAGGCACCCGTTCATCGGCTCGCACCGATTAACAGAACGGTCCACAAATGATAGCCGATGCACGCTAAGAGCAAGCCAAGGAGTGACCAGCACCAAGAGGAAGTGAAAGGGCGTTAAACCAATCGCCCGATACTGAGGTCCACATGTTGCAGATGTGGGTCTTTCCCAAGGAGCGAGACCTGAAGCCCGGCTGGGAACAGCGGGAGTTCACGAAGGAGCAGCGCCGGGGGCGTCTGCTGCCAGTTGTCTCGGGATCGTCGCTGCCCGGAGTGCTGCATATCAATCGGGACGCGACGTTTCGGCCCTGGATGCGGGCCAGCAGGTGGAGCACGCAATGAGGGCGGACCATTACGGCTACTTGTTCGTGATCAACGGCGAGTTGACGCTGAACGGGCAGCGGCTCTCCACCGGGGACCAGGGACGAATCAAGTGTGAGCCTGACTTGTCGGTCGTCGCGGTGAGTCCTGTTGACCTGATCCTGTGGGACTTGGTTTAGTCCAGGGTAATCTGCGGGATATGGCGGGATGCTGGGAGACACCGGCGGCACATTATCCGGATAGCTCTGGAGATGATATTGAGGCGAAGCCTGTGGGGTTTTGCCCGACAACAGTAAGAATACCACTCGAGGAGGATCAACATGGCTGGAGTCAAAGTTGCGGTGATTTACTATAGCTCGACCGGCAACACTCACCAGATGGCGGAGGCGGTGGCGGCGGGAGCTAAGGAAGCAGGGGCGGAAGTTCGCCTTCGCAAGGCGCAAGAGTTAGCACCTGAGTCGGCAATCGCTCAGAATCCGGCGTGGAAGGCTCATCATGAGCAGACCAAGGATCAGCCGAAGGCCTCCCTGGAAGACCTGGAATGGGCCGACGCTATCATTATGGGAACGCCCACACGCTTCGGTGTGATGGCCTCGCAGTTGAAGCAGTTCATCGATATGACGGGTGGCCTGTGGTTCCAGGGCAAGCTCGCCAACAAAGTAGTGGCCGGGTTTGCAACGGCCTCCACCGCTCACGGGGGCCAGGAGGCAACCATCCTGTCGCTGTACCATACGTTCTACCACTGGGGCGCCATTGTTGCTGCACCGGGTTATACCGACCAGGTCACGTTTGCGGCCGGCGGCAACCCTTACGGCGCAAGCGCCACCGGGACCGACAAGGGAGTCAGCGAGCAGGAGCTTGCCGGGGCCAGGTATATGGGTAAGCGGGTCGCTACTGTGGCGGAGTGGGTGACCGCCGGGCGTACCGCCCCGGTGCGATAGACCGCAGTGCATGGAAGGGGGGAAGCATGTCGCTCCCCCCCTGAAGTCAGATTATTCTTTCCGCAATGAACGACCTCTCGTGGTATGCGAAATGCGCAAATTCGATTCTGCTTGCAGCCGGGCCAGGCATGGCCGGGTTCAAGAATGGACGGCGATCGTTAGACCCTGACACCCGGCTGAGGCATCCAAGTCTGCGGAGTGCATCGCCGTACGACCCGATGAGGCAGCCTCCAAGCACAGGCTTCCCGGTCCAGAAGAGCTGGGGCCCTGCCCACCAAGGAATAGGGACCATTACCATTGCTGTCTACATTGCGGGCCGGAGAGTGACAACACGCACAGTCAACGGAAGGTAGGCAGCCGTGACCGCATCTTTGCACACTAGTGCCGGGGTCGGCGCCAAACCGAGCGGCCACAACTTGCATGCGGCCGTATCTTCATGCACTGATGGGTCTGAACCAGGGGTGTTTTGGAATACCGGGTCCAACTCTCACATTCGCAATCGTAACTGACAAAAAGCTCAAGAGCCACCCCACACAATGTCGCTCCCACCTGACAGCCACAAAGCGCCCTTGGCCACCCAAATGGGGTCCGGCCGGCGGGTTTACCGTCGCCACCACCTGCTGAAAATCTTCCACGCAGCAGCAGTCACACTGCAACACCTTTACGAAGACCCGCGCGAGCATGATGAAGAGCCCCACCACCGCGGCATGAACGCCGCATGACGACGGCATGAGCGCTGCAACTCCTCTGCCACAAGACTTCCACCACCCGGCCTCAAGACCACCTCAAGACCACAAGAGCGACGCCATAACACTTCCTTCACCCCGCGTGAACCCGTTAAACAGCGGGCCATAAGGCTCCCCAGCCCCGCGACAACACCGCCATACCCCTGCAACATCATTACGAAGCCCCGCGCGAGCGTTAATAAGCCGCGCGCGAGAGCAGCGATAAGACAGCCCAAAAGCCGGGCGAGGGTTACCCCCGCCCGGCCTATTCACGCGCCTGTCAACTTCAAAGCGCTAATGCCCCCGCTGCAGCGTCTGGTAGAGCGGGTTCTCCGGGCCGAGGACCAGCTTGGTCCCCTCCGGCAAGTTCATGAGCGCCTTCGTGGCCTCCAGTTGCTGATACAGAGCCGGGTCGGGCACGGCGTCCCGCAGAATATGCAGCGCCTGGGCGTCGGCCTCGCCGCGCCGCTTGCCGTCGTACTGGTTGGCCTCGCCGGCGATTTCGCCGACCTTCTTGGTGGTCCGGGCGCTGATTTCAGCGACCTGGGCCCGGGCCTGCGCCGTAATCTGATCTGCCATGGCGCCGACGGCCTGAACCTGAGACTTCAAGGCGGTCTCCTTGGCGCTGGGCTGCAGGTCGACTTCGGCCAGGCGGATCTCCTTGACCGCGACGCCGAACTGGGACAGCTTCTGGTTCGTGCGGACGATGGTCTCCTTGAAAATCGACTCATCTTCGCCGCCGGTCGTGCTCTTGACGAACCCGACTTTGATCTTCTGCGACTCCAGGCCGCGCAGGGCCTCCTTCACATCGCTGTAGGCGATGTTGTCGACCTGCTGCCCGCCCGGACCTGGGTTCGTGGTGCCGAACGCTTTCCAATACTGCTCGGCGTCGGAGATGACCCACGGGATGGCAAAGTTCACGTCGAACTGCACGCCATCCGAACTGGCCACATGGGATTTATCGGAGAGGTAGGGGAAGGACGCCTTCGTAATGCTCACCAGGTGGTTAACGCCGGGCACGATCAGGTAGCGGCCGGGCGCCAGGCCCTTGTCCAGGATTTTGCCGCCGGAACTGACCCGCAGACCCTCGGAGTTTGGCTCGATTACATCGGTGAACATCGCAAAACCGATCGCGCCGATCAGCAGCAGAACGACGACAATCGGACCGAGATACTTTTTCATCGTAAACGCTCCTTTCTCCGAGGTCAGTTGGTGAGCGGCAGGTACTTGACCGTGGACCCGTCCTCGCGCATCAGGTAAATCTGGATGCCCTTCCTGCTGATCAGCTTCTCAAGGGCTTCCCAGTAAAGTTTCTTGCCGGCCAGTTCGGGGTTGGCCTTGTACTGCTCGTACCAGGAGGCGAACTGCTGGGCTGCACCGTTGGCGGAGCCCACGGTCAGGCTGAAGTATTTGTCGGCTTCGGCCTTCTTGATCGTGGCGTCGGCCGTGGCGTTGGCGACTCCGGTGTTGTACTGGGTCTCCGCCGTCTTGATGTCCGCTTCGGCCTGGGATTTGGCGGTGGCCACCTTGTTGTAAGACTCCATGACGGAGGTCGGCGCCTTGACGTTCTGCAGGTTGACCGACTGCACCTTGGCGCCGAGGTCCATGGACTTCAGGAAGGCGTCCACGTTGTTCCGGACCTCTTCCTGGATGTCGCCCTGGATTTTGGACGAAAGGCCTTCATCCAGGCTGCGCTCACCGAAGCCCCGAATCATGGAACTGGCCACGATGGCCCGGATCAGGTCTTCCCGGCTCCGGGAGCCATAGACCCACTTGAACGGGTCGGTGGGAATGAGGTTGACCACCGCTTCCGCATGCACGTAGAAGCTGTCCCTGGTCAGGTTCTCCGCCTCGATGGGCACCTCGGTGTACTGGGCCGGCCTGCCGTCTGCCGCCGCGACCTTGGTCCGGAAACCGAACTCGACCGAAGACGGGCGGTTCAGATTGACCTTGATGATGTCAGAGGCCGCGATGCCACTGGGGTTGGCGAAATGCCAGCCGGGGTCGGAAACCACTTTGGTCTTGCCGGATTGGCTGACCACGGCGGCTGTGCCGGCGGGCAGCGTGTAGATGCCGGTCGTGACCCAGCCCACAATCCCCATGAAAGCCAATACGGTGATGACCCTGGCGATGACTGAGCCGGAAATCACGATTGGTGCGTTGGTATTCCTACCGAGCATGTTGAACCCTCCTTGTAACCGTGCCCCTCTTGTGGCCGGACCGATGCTCCCCTCACGGTGTCGCCTTCCTATAAGAGTCAACGGGATGGTGGTCTGGTTCGCTGTTCAATCCTGTGCAAAGGGCTTGTTTCAAGAAAGGGCCTATGCAATCCTTTAAAACAGTTTGAGTGAACATTTATTGACATAACAATCTGTATCATATACAATCGCTTCCAGTAAGATCCTGCGAGAGCCCATATACCGCATAGACGGGAGGGACCCCCACCATGGCCTCCATTCTGGCCGCTGATGCCATCTTGAACCTGCTGCAAAGCCTCATTGCGATCCCCTCGGTCAATCCGACGCTGGCCCCGGAAGAGGCGACGGGTGAAGCGGCGATCGCCGCGTTTACCGCCGCCTGGTTGAACGAGCACGGTGTGACCGCCCGGGTCGAGGAGGTGGCCCCTGGGCGCCACAACGTATACGCCGAAGTGGGCGAGGGGGGCGGGCCGACGCTCTGCCTGTGTGCCCACCTGGATACCGTGGGCACCGCCGGCATGACCATTCCGCCCTTTGAACCCCGGGTGGCGGGCAGTCGGGTGTATGGCCGGGGCAGCTACGATATGAAGGGGGGCCTTGCGGCCGTGATGGCGGCCGCGGCAGAGATGGCGGCCAGCGGATCCTTGAAGGGCAAGCTGATTCTGGCGCTGGTGGCCGACGAAGAGTACGCCAGCCTGGGCGCCGATCATTTCGTCCGACACCACCCCGCGGACGCCTGCATACTGACCGAAGCCTCCGAGTACAAGCTGATTCTGGGCCACAAAGGCTTCGTCTGGGCGGAGATTACGACCCGCGGACACGCGGCTCACGGTAGCCGGTGGGACCTGGGCGTGAGCGCCATCGGCAAAATGGGGCGGATTATCGCGGCCCTGGAAGCTTTTGACCGGGATGTGCTGCGCACCCGGGTTCACCCGCTGGTGGGGCCCGCATCGATGCACTGCGCCCTGATTCAGGGCGGCGCCGGGATTTCGACCTACGCCGAGTCGTGCACGCTGAAAGTGGAGCGCCGGACCCTGCCCGGCGAGGACCCGGCCCAGGTCGCCCGAGAACTGGCCGCGGTGATTCACACCGCCGGCGAGGAGGCCGAAGTGAATTGCTATTTTGACCGCCCGCCGCTGCTGTGCGGCCGCGATGAGCCGGTGGTGCAGCACGTCCGAACGGCAGTCGAAGCCATTACCGGTTCCGTCCCGGAGGTGGGCGGCGTGGGTTACTGGATGGACGCAGCGATTTTCGCCGCCGCCGGCATTCCGGCGATCAACTACGGCCCGACCGGAGCCGGGGCGCACGAAGCGGTGGAGTGGGTCGACCTGGACTCGGTGGTCACCGTGGCCCGGGTGCTGGCGGAGACGGCCGACCGCTTCTGCCGATAGGGCGCGAACCGGGCGCCTTGCGGCCAGACATTGTGATACCTGTCACCGTCGCCCCGGACTGCTGCTGCTAGACTCGGAGCATATGCCACAAGCGCAGCGGCAGAAAGGGCGATGCACGATGATGCCAACGCTGGCCGGCGACAACCGCCGTCCGATTTTTGATTTTAACGAGCGGCCCCTGGTGGCCATCTGGGAAGTGACCAGGGCCTGCGCCCTGGCCTGCCGGCACTGCCGGGCGGAAGCGAACCCCCGGCGCGATCCGCTGGAACTGACGTTCGACGAGGGCCGCCGCCTCATGGACCAGGTGCGGGAACTGGACCCGATGGTCTTCGTGCTGACGGGCGGCGACCCGTTCATGCGCAAGGATCTGGTGGAACTGACCCGATACGGCACGTCCATCGGCCTGCGGATCTCCGGCAGCCCCAGCGGCACGGCGCTGGCCAACCCGGAGCACATGCAAAAGTGCGCCGAGGCGGGCATGCAGCGGGTGGCGTTCAGCCTGGACTATGCCGACGAGGAGGCCCATGACACGTTCCGGGGCGTCAAAGGCTCCTACAAGTGGACCATGGCGGGCATCCGGGCCGCGCAGGAGGCGGGCCTGGAGATCCAGATCGGCACCACCGTGACCCGGTACAACAAGGACTCCCTGCCGGAGATCGCCCGGAAGGTGGAGGAGCTGGGGGTCGCGCTCTGGTCGGTCTTCTTCCTGATTCCCACCGGGCGCGGCCAACTCTCGGACATGCTCACCCCGCAGGAGCACGAGGAGGTCATGGGCTGGCTGGCCGATTACAGCCGGACGGTCACGTATCCCATCAAGGCCACCGAAGGGCCGAGCTACCGGCGGGTGCTGCTGCAGCGTGGCGCGAAGGTGCTGCCCACGGCCGGGGTCAACGACGGCAAGGGGTTCGTCTTCATCTCGCATACCGGTGAGGTCTGCCCCAGCGGCTTCCTGCCGCACAGCGCCGGGAACATCCGGGCGACGAGCCTGACGACGCTATACCGGGAGTCCGACCTCTTCCGGATGCTCCGGGACCCGTCCCAGCTGAAAGGCCGGTGCGGGGCCTGCGAGTTCAAGGCGCTCTGCGGCGGCTCCCGGGCCCGGGCTTACGCCGTCTCCGGCGACTGGCTGGCGGAAGACCCGGCCTGCGCCTACGTGCCGAAAGGCTACACGGCGTCTGCCTCTTCCCAGCCGGCGGCAAATCCGGCACAATAGAGGGAGACACAGGCTGGGGAGGCATCGGTATCGTGGATGACTGGAAAGCCAAACTGGCAGGTTTGAATCAGAACCTGCAGGCCAAAGACCGGGCGGAGCAGGAGCAGCAGGCGGCGCGGAAAGCGGCCGGACTGCTGGCCTTTCGCAAGCGGCTCCCCGACCTGGAGCCGGTGCTGCAGACGGCCGCCGAGTTCGGCGACGCCTTCGGCGTGGACTGCGAATGGGAGATCAGCCGGTTCGACCAGCGCTACCCATCCGTGGAGTTCCGCATTCGGAAGCCGAAGCTGACCTACCGGGTGGAATGCCGGGAGGGCCGGCTGTACGAGCGGCTCGCCGAAGGGCCGGGGACCGGCGCCGAAACGGAGATCGGGCTGGAGGCGGTAACCGCCCGGCGGGTCCAGGAGCGGGTGACGGCCTGGGTGCAGGCGGCGGCCAATGCCAACCGGAAAGTGCCCGGCAAGCGGAGTTAAGACGAAAGGCCCCCACCGTCCGAAGATGGTGGGGGCCTTTGCGCGCCCCAATGTGGTCCGCCCGTTCGCCATTGAGAGCGAGAGGCCTCTCAGGTGGTGGTGTGGGCCGTACCGTTCGACAGGAATTCGGGATTCAAGCTGTCCGAAGCCGAGTTGATCAAAATCGCCGAAGGGCTCCGTTAAACGTAAGGCTCTGTTCCCGGCTATTGTTGTTGAACCAGCAAGAGGGGGGTAAACTGGTAGCAATGACCACAACCCGGCTTCGCGGTTCTCCGTATGGAGGGCCTCGCCTGCTCGCCACGCTCGACGTGCAGCCCCTCATCGGAGCGGCTGCGGCCGTTCTGCCTACCTACCGTTCCGGTTCGCGATTGTATACCGCTCGCGCCCAGAGGTATCCGACCAAGGTGAGGCCGGCGCACCAGGCGACGGCTAGTACGGCACTGTTTCCGATCGGCGTGCCCATCAGCAGCCCCCGCAGCGTGTCGATGACGGGCGTGAGGGGCTGGTAGGAGGCGAACCAGCGTGCCCCGGCCGGCATCGAGTCCGGGCGGACAAACGCGCTGCTGGTGAACGGCAACAGCAACTGGAAGATGATGGAGAGGCTATTGGCTCCCGCAGGCGTTTTGCCCACCAGACCGAACACCACCCCCATCCATGTGAGCGCGAGGGTGAAGAGCGCGATGACTCCGAACGCCGCGATCCAGGCGCCGGGAGCCGCGGTGGGACGGAAGCCCATGAGCAGTGCGACGCCGATGACGAGGGTGACGCTGATCATCGTCCGGATCAGGCTGCCGAGGACTTGTCCGGTCAGCACCGAGGCGCGGGAGATCGCCATGGTGCGGAAGCGGGCAATGATGCCTTCGTTCATGTCCATGACGAGGTTTATCGCAGTCGACGCAACCCCGCTGCCCACAGTCATGATGATAATCGCGGGTGCGACGTAGTTGATGTAGGTGGTGCCAAGGCCCGTACCCATCGCGCCGCCGAACACGTAGACGAACAGCACCAGCATGACGATTGGCGTCAGCACGCCACTCACCGGCATCATGAGGTTGCGCAGCGAGTGCCGGATGTCGCGCCGCAGCATTGTCGCCGAATCGCGTAGGGCATAGGAAGGATTACTCATTGGACATCACCTTTCTGTGTGTCCGAGTGGCCGGTGAGGGCGAAGAAGACGTCGTCGAGGTCGGGGGTGTGAATCGATACGCCGTTCACCGCGATCGCTTCGTGGTCGAGCCGGTCGAGCACGCCCTTCAGTGACCGGACGCTGCCGTCACTTGGGACCTGGAGGGTGAGCTCGTTGTCGTCGCGCACCACCTCGCCCAGGGTTCGGGCGGCCGATTCGAGCCCTTGCGCGTCGGCGAACTGCAGGCGGATGTGGCCACCGGGGATGAGGCGTTTCAGCTCGTCGGGGGTCCCCTGGGCAACCAGCTTCCCCTGATCGAGCACCGCGATCCGGTCGGCGAGCTGGTCCGCCTCGTCCAAGTACTGCGTGGTGAGCATGATCGTGACGCCGCCGGCTACGAGGTCGCGGATGATCTGCCACATAATGCGGCGGCTGCGCGGGTCGAGGCCGGTGGTCGGCTCGTCGAGGAAGATGATGCGGGGGTCGCCGACCAGGGTCATCGCGAGGTCGAGTCGACGTCTCATGCCGCCGGAGTAGATGGCGGGCATCTTCCTGGCCGCGTCGGTCAGATCGAAGCGGTCGAGTAGTAGCGCCGTGCGCCGCCGGCCTTCAGATCGGCTCAGGTGGTACAGGTCTGCCATCAGGAGCAGGTTCTCTTCACCGGTCAGTAGGTTGTCCACCGCTGAGAACTGGCCGGTGACACCGATCGCGGCGCGGACCGCATCTGGCTCTTTGGCCAGGTCGTGGCCGGCAACCCGGACCTGGCCGCCATCGGCGCCGATCAGCGTGGACAGGATCTGCACCATCGTGGTCTTGCCTGCACCATTGGGGCCGAGCAGCGCGAAGATGGTCCCTGAAGCCACGTCCAGGTCGATACCGTCGAGCACCACATGGTCGCCGAACGATTTGCGCACTCCCCGGGCTTGAATCATCATCCTGATACCTCCATATGCTATAATATAGATCACTGAGTCGGTAAGTGAAGTGTCACGATTTCTTCTTAGTGACTAAGATAAACCCATAATGCACGGAGGAACAGACATTGTCAAGTGGGTCTCAGGGGAAACGCGCGCATTTACTCGGCGAACTTGCGCGGGAGCTCCGGCAGTTCAATGGACTCGGCGCGTCCTTCTTCCGAGCGGCGGCGGCTCGAATCGGGATGACCGTCACGGACATGCAGGTCATTGATATCCTGGATATAACGGGTCCAGCGACAGCGGGTCAACTCGCCGATGTCACGGGGCTCACCACCGGGGCGATCACCGGGATGATCAACCGGTTGGAGGAGGCCGGGCTCGTGCGCCGGGAGCGCGACCCCAACGATGGCCGCCGGGTCATCGTCCGGCTCGCCTCAGGCAAGGACGAAACGCGCGCGATCGGCGCCATTTTCGCTTCCCTTGGGAAGGCGTGGGATGAAATGGCGTCCCACTACGACGATGAGCAGATCACCTTCCTCCTGGACTTTCTCAAACGCAGCAATGCGATGTCCAGGCAGGAGATTCTCCGGTTGCGAGAAGCGCCAGCGGGCGAGGATGGGATCTTCTCCGCTCCACTGGGGGATCTGGCGAGCGGCCGGCTCGTCGTCTCCTCCGAGACCTCCCGACTGACCGTGCGCGCGGACGATACAATGGCCGAGCTTTACCAGGCCCGCTTCGAGGGACCGGTGCCGGACGTGAAGGTCAAAGATGGGGTGGTCACCATCCGCTATCCACGACGTCTGTGGGTTCTGGGCGGGGGGAAACGCGCGGCGGAGGTCACGCTCAGCGCCGCCATCCCGTGGCAGATCGTGATCCAGGGCGGATCATCGCAGGTCGAGGCCCTGCTGGGCAGCCTCGATCTCGCCGGGCTCGAGGTCAAGGGGGCAGCCAGCGAGATCCACCTGGAACTCCCCGTACCTTCCGGCGTGGTTCCGATCCGGATCAGCGGGGGAGCATCAGACATCACCGTAGGGCGTCCTGCAGGAGTCGCCGCACGAGTCCACCTCAAGGGCTGGGCCTCCCAATTTGTCTTCGACGATCAAACCTTCAGCGGTGTCGGCAACGACGTGCGGCTGCAAAGTCCTGGTTACGAAGTGACTGGCCCGTGCTACGACATCGAAGTCGCAAGCTCTGCCAGCAATGTCACCATCACCTCCGGCTGACGCAGAAGACGAGCGCGAACTCGCCCGCAACCGCCCGGTTTCCCGGTAGGAAACGTCGTTGGAGCCCCAGGCACATCGCTATCAGAGCATGAGCATCATCAATTGGGAACAGAGCCAAACGTAAAGCGGGCCGGGAAAATTCCCGGCCCGCTTCCAAATTTAGATGAGTCCCATCGCCCGGGCCTTCTTGAGCCGTTCGCTCATTTTCTCCGGCGTCCACGGTGGGTCGAAAACCAGCCGCACGTCCACCTGGTTGACCTCCGGGATACCCTTGAGCGCCGCCTCGGCCTGCATCTGAATCATCGGCCCCACCGGGCAGGCCTGCGTGGTGAGCGTCATGTCGACGCCCACATTGTTGTCTTCCGTAATCTCCACTTCGTAGACCAGACCCAGGTCCACGATGTTGAGCCGCAGTTCAGGGTCGTTGACCCGTTCGAGGGCCTTCAACACCTGCGCTTTTGTAATCTGGGCCAAACCTCACACCTCCACGAAAATAGCCGTTCCCTCGACCGATACGCGATAGGTTTCTACCGGCGTCACGGCCGGCATGGTTAGCGCCGCACCGGTCCGGACGTCGAACTGTGCGCCGTGCAGCGGGCAGGCCACCTTGCAGCCGTCCTGCAGCGTTCCCTCGGCCAGGGAGGCTTCGGCGTGGCTGCACGTGTCGTCGGTCGCGTAGAATTTGCCCGCTATGTGGTAGAGGGCAATTGGGTGCCGCTTCACTAGCACCCGCTTTGCAGTTCCCTCCGGGATGTCGCTTATTTCGGCAACCTTCACCTTGGCCACCATCTGGACCCCCCCTCGCCGCTCTCGCCGTCACGTGGGCGATAGTCACGCACGCTCCAGCCGTCAAGTACTCGGCGCTGCGGAGCGGCTTATCTTTGAAATGATTCTCGGTCCGCCCGGCTTCGCAGCTCACGGGTAGGCGAAGCATGTCGTTACCGCTGCGGCGCTCGGGCGTACCTGCGAATCTTGAACTTTCGCTCCGATGCGCCTCGCACACGGCTGGAGCGTGCTCAGTCGACACTCTCCGACCGGGGAAAGGGCTGGAGCGTGCTTTGCACTGGCTCCAGCCCCGGTGGGCCGGCGGGTTCCGACCTCGCTCCCCACGGACGAGGGGGCAGCGAGGGTTGTTTCGCTCTGCGTACGGCAGCGAGGTCGTTTCGCCTTGCCGCGGGGACTTTAGCCGACCGAGCCTTCCATTTCCATCTCGATCAGGCGGTTCATTTCGACCGCGTACTCCATGGGCAGTTCCCGGGTAAACGGCTCGATGAAGCCCATCACGATCATGGACATCGCCTGCTGCTGGGAGAGGCCCCGCGACATCAGGTAGAACAGCTGTTCCTCCGAGATCTTGGAGACCGTGGCTTCGTGCTCGATGGTCACGTTCTCGTTCATGATGTCCATGAACGGGACCGTATGCGAGGCGGACTTGTCGTCGAAAATCAGGGCGTCGCAGTTGACTTTGACTTTCGCCCCGTCCGCTTTCTTGTCGACCAGAATGTGACCCCGGTAGGTGGTGTTGCCGCCCATCCGGGAGATGGATTTCGAGGTGATGACGGAAGTTGTATCCGGCGCAAAGTGGTAGATCTTCGCCCCGGCGTCCTGGATCATGCCCTTGCCGGCGACGGCAATGGAGAGCACTTCGCCCCGGGCCCGGGGACCCATCAGGTAGACCGCCGGGTACTTCATGGTCACCTTGGAGCCGATGTTCCCGTCGATCCACTCCATGACGGCGTCTTCGTAGGCCATGGCCCGCTTGGTGACCAGGTTGTAAACGTTGGTCGACCAGTTTTGAATGGTCGAGTACCGGCACCGGCCGCCTTTTTTGACCAGAATCTCCACGACGGCGCTGTGCAGCGAGTCGGAGGAGTAGGTGGGGGCGGTGCAGCCTTCGACATAATGGACGAACGCGCCTTCGTCAACAATGATCAGCGTCCGCTCGAACTGGCCCATGTTCTCCGTGTTGATGCGGAAATAGGCCTGCAGGGGAATCTCCACATGCACGCCCTTCGGCACGTAAATGAACGAGCCGCCGGACCAGACTGCGGTGTTGAGCGCCGCGAACTTGTTGTCCGTCGTCGGGATGATCGTGCCGAAATACTCCTTCACGATCTCCGGATGCTCCCGCAGCGCCGTGTCCATGTCCGAGAAGAGCACGCCCTGGTCTTCCAGGTCCTTGCGGATGTTGTGGTAGACCACTTCGGACTCGTACTGGGCCGACACGCCGGCCAGGAACTTGCGCTCCGCCTCGGGGATGCCCAGCCGGTCGAACGTGTTCTTGATGTCCTCCGGCACCTCTTCCCAGGAACGTCCCTGCTTATCCGACGCCCGGACGAAGTAGTGGATGTTCTGGAAATCGATCTCCGAGAGGTCGGTGCCCCATTTGGGCATGGGCTTGGACTCAAAGACTTCCAACGCGTTCAGGCGGATGTCCAGCATCCACCGGGGCTCGTTCTTGAAGCGGGAGATCGATTCGACGATCTCTCGGGTCAGCCCTTTGCCCGACTTGAAGACGTAATCTTTCTCCGAGTCGTGAAACCCGTATTTATAATCGCCGACGATCTCGTTGTTCATGATCGGCTTCGGCTGACTAACCATGCTCGGTTCCTCCCTTTTCCTGCTCCTTGATGCCCTCCTCCAGGCAGTGCCAGGCCAGCGTGGCGCACTTGATGCGCACCGGGAACTTGCTGACGCCCTGCAGCGCCTGAATCTCCCCCAGGGGCTTGTAGTTTCCGGGCTCGGCTTTCATCATGTCGTAGAAAGCGCCCATGAGCGACTGAGCCTCTTCCAGGGTCTTGCCTTTCAGCGCGACCGACATCATGGAGGCGCTGGCCATGGAGATGGAGCAGCCCCGGCCCTGCCACTTTACATCGTCAATCCGACCGTCGGGATCCAGGGAAACCTGAACCTCCAGGTCATCGCCGCAGGTGGGATTGTGCAAGTGTTTCTTCAGGACGGCATTCACAACAGCCCCCCGGTTGCGGGGCTTCTTGAAGTGGTCCAGGATTACTTGCTGATAAAGCGTGTTCAGGTTTGCCGGATGCTGACTCTCAAGCGACATAGCCAAAGAACTCCTTTGCATGAAGCAGAGACGCCACCAGGCGGTCGATCTCTTCGGTGGTGTTGTAGATATAGAAACTGGCCCGGTTGGTAGCCGGGACATCGAGAATTTCCATGAGCGGTTGAGCGCAGTGGTGGCCCACCCGAATCGCCACGCCGTCCTCATTCAAAATGGCGGACATGTCGTGGGGGTGGATGCCTTCCACGTCGAAACTGACGAGGCCGGTGCGGGGCTGCCGGGGGCCAAAAATCCGCATGCCCTCCACGGCGGAGAGCTTCGCCCAGGCGTACTCGGTCAGCGCCTTTTCGTGCGCATGCACGTTCTCCATGCCGAGCGCACTCAGATAGTCCACGGCTGCGCCGAAGGCGATGAAGTCGGCGATGTTCGGCGTGCCGGCCTCAAACTTGGCCGGGCACTCGGCCCACTTGGCGCCGGATAGGTGCACTTCGGAGATCATGGAGCCGCCGAAGTAGGTCGGTTCCATCTCTTCGAGCAGGTCCATTTTGCCCCAGAGGAACCCGGTGCCGGTCGGCGCCAGCATTTTATGGCCGGCGACTGAAATCCAGTCCACGTCCCAGGCTTTCACGTCCACCGGCATGTGCGGAACGGCCTGCACGGCGTCCAGCACGACCTTCGCCCCCACGGCGTGGGCCTTGCGGGTCATCTCCGTCACCGGATTGATGGTGCCGAGCACGTTCGATGCCACCGAGAAGGCCACCAGCTTGACGCGCCCTTCGGCCAGCAACCGGTCGTAGCTTGCCTGGTTCAGCGTGCCGTCCGGATTCAGGTCGATATACTTGACCGTGGCACCGGTCGCCAGCGCCGCCTGCTGCCAGGGGACGAGGTTGGAGTGGTGCTCCATTCCGCTGGTAATGATCACGTCGCCCGGCAGAAGCCGGCGCCGGGCCCAGCCGTAGGCCACCATGTTCAGGCCTTCGGAGCCGTTCCGGGTGAAAATGACCTGTTCGGACGCGGGGGAGCCGATAAACCGGGCGATTTTCGTCCGGGCGCCCTCAAAGCCTTCGGTCGCCCGCTCGGCCAGGGTATGAATGCCCCGGTGAACGTTGGCGTTGTAGTTCTCATAGTAATCGACCAGGGCGGCAATCACCTGCCGGGGCTTCTGGGTCGTAGCCGCGTTGTCCAGGTAGACCAGCGGGTGGCCGTTCATATCCTGGTGCAGGATTGGAAAGTCCTGGCGAATTTTAGCGACGTCGAGTGGTGGCATTACCTGATCACCTTCTCCCCCATAAGGCGGGTCATTTCCGCCCGCAACGCTTCGACCGGAATCTCGCTCAGAATCGGGGTCAGGAAGGCCATGACCAGCATGTTGATCGCTTCCCGCCGGCCCAGGCCGCGGGCCATCAGGTAAAACAGCTGCTCTTCGTCCAACTTGCCGACGGTGGACGCATGGCCGGCGCCGGCCACTTCGTGCTCGTCGATAATCAGGGCCGGAATGGAGTCGGCCCGGGCTTTCTCCGAGAGAATGAGCGCCTGCTGGCGCTGATAGGTGGAGGAGTTCCGGGCGCCGTGCCGGATGCCGCCGTAGCCGCGAAAGACGGTGTGCGCCTTCCCGGTGAGCACGCCCCGGCCGAGGATGTTGGACCGGCCGTTCAGCCCGGTATGCACCTCGGAGGCCACCAGATCGATATGCTGGTTACCAGCAGCCCCGAAAACGACTTTGATGGTCGACTCAGAGCCGTCGCCGGCGACTTCCGTGACCAGTTCCGACCGGACCACGGCCCCGCCGAACTCGCCGCCGGCCCAGTCGATGGATGCATCCCGGCCGGTGATTGCCCGGCGGAAGAGGAAGGACCAGGCGTCTTCCGACTGATTCTGCAGGTAGCCGAAATGAACTTTGGCGCCCTGCAGCGGGAAGACCTCGACGACGCCCACGTGCAGGTATTCGCCGGTGCCCTCATACCGTTCGAGGATGGTGACGGCGGCGTTTTCGTCAGCGACGACGACGGTGTGCAGGTACTGCGCTTCGCCGTCTGCCGCCGAATAGACCACCTGCAGCGGCTCCGCGATGACGACGTTTTTCGGCACGTAGAGGAACGCACCGCCGGCGAGATGCGCCGCGTTCGCGGCGGTGAGCAGGTTCTGGTCCATGGGCAGTAGGGTGCCCAGGTACCGGGAGACCAACTCCGGATGGGTGGCGGCGGCGGTCAGCATGTCCGTGAAAATGACGCCTGCGGGTACATCGCCCTTTAGCTCCACGCGGGTCGCTACCGGCTTGTAGGCGGCCACGTCGAGCCCGTCCAGGGAAGTGCGGCGCCAGGCCTCGTCGGTCTTGGCGGGCAGGGTGAGCGTGGTCGTCAGAGCGAGCGCCCGCTGCCGGCGGGACTCCAGAAAGGTGGGTTCGACAGCCGTCACCACCCTACTTCACCCCCTGGGCTTCGAGGGCCTCGTCGGCGATGCCAAGTTCCGCCTTGATCCAGTCGTAGCCCTTCTTTTCGATCTCCATGGCCAGTTCCGGCCCGTCGGTCTTGACGATGCGGCCGTTCATGAGCACGTGGACGACGTCGGGCTTGATGTGGTCAAGAATCCGGTGGTAGTGGGTGATCACCACGGCGCCGAAGTTCGGGCCCCGGAGGCTGTTGACCGCCTTGGCCACCACTTTGAGCGCGTCCACGTCGAGGCCGGAGTCGGTCTCGTCGAGAATGGCGTACTTGGGCTGCAGCAGCAACATCTGCAGCATTTCGTTCCGCTTCTTTTCGCCGCCGGAGAAGCCCTCGTTCAGATACCGGGCGGCGAAGGCCTCGTCCATCTCCAGCAGTTGCATTTTCTCGGCGAGCAGCTCCTGGAAGTCCCAGACGGAGATTTCTTCGCCGCGGGTGGCGTTTACCGCCTGGCGTAAGAAGTTGGCCACCGTAACGCCGGAGACTTCGAACGGATACTGGAACGCCAGGAACAGACCGGCCTTGGCCCGCTCGTTCACTTCCAGATCCAGCACGTTCGTGTCCCCGAGCATGACCTGACCGCCGGTCACCTGATACCGGGGATGGCCCATGAGGGAAAAGCCGAGGGTGGTTTTGCCCGCCCCGTTCGGCCCCATGATCGCATGAATTTCGCCGGGGTTTACCTGGAGGTTCAAGCCCTTGAGAATGGGCTTGTCGCCAATCTTCACACGCAGGTCGTTTACGAGCAGCTGAGAACCAGTGGTCACGTAATTCGACTCCTTTCTTCTGCAGCCGGCGCATTTCGTGGCGGTGAAGGCTGCAGCCGGCCTTGGCCGGCGGGTAAGGCGCTGTTTATGGTTCACACTGCGGGTAGCGTCGCCCCGGCAGTGAGAATTTCAACTTCGAAGACTTGCAGTGGACCTGCTCGTGAGCGGTCTCTGCAAGGACTCCTTGTTTGCACTGTGTCAATAGTGTAAAATGGACACAGCACGGTTCCTCGGCTCTTGATCCATTGTATGGACCATGTTTACACTGTGTCAATAGTGTAATCGGCCTTAAGGAACTTTTTCACGAAATCGCAGCCGCCCCCGCAGAAAACGGGGCGTATTGTAAAGCGGTCGTCATGGGTCCCAGAGAATTCCGATGCGTTTGGGGGTGCAATGGTGGAAAAAGATCCGCAAAAAGTGAGCGCGGTTCTGTCGGACCCGACTCGGTATCACATTTACCAGCACGTGCTGACTTCGCCGCGCGCGGTAGGCGTTTCTGATGTCGCCGAACAGTTTGGGCTTCATCCCAACGTTGCCCGCATGCATCTGGGCAAGCTGGTGGACATTGGCCTCCTGACATCCGAGGCCGAAAAGAAGCTGAAGGGTGGACGGCCGGGCTACGCCTATAAGCCGTCGGGCAGCGCCGTGTCACTCACGGTGCCGGCCCGCGACTTTCAACTCCTGGCAGACCTGCTGGTGCAGTCCCTGGTGCTCACGGGGGACGGCGGGAAGGACGCCATCGAGCAAATCGGCCGGACTTTCGGCCGCCGGCTGGGCCGGGAAGCCGCCCAGGTCTCCCCGGAGCCGGAAGCCGGCAAGGACCCGGAGGTGGTGCGGGAAGAGCTGGTGCAGGCGTGCGCGCATGCCCTGGAGCGCCTGGGCATCGCCACATACGTCACCCGCCAGGCGGACGGCGCCATCAACCTGGTGCTGAAGACCTGCGGCTTCCAGGAAGTAGCCACCGCCCATCCGGAGCAGATCTGCCACCTTTGCAAAGCCATGCTGGAAGGGATTACTCAGTCCTGCTCGGAAACGAACCCGCAGGTGACGCAGGCGGGATCGGTGCCCAAAGGCGACAAGGAATGCACCTACCAGATGAATAATCTGATTCGCCTGGAGTAGTACCGCATACACTGCGAGTGAAGGGGCACTCCCGGGGCGCCGTTCGGCGATCCTCCGGGAGTGCCCCTTTTTTTCACGGGAAAGACAGCGGTTGACAAGATTGGCGCCGTCGGCATAAACTGGAGTTAAATAATAGTATTCCGACTGGAATACATGGAATATCAACATCGAGACGAGAGAGGGCATCCACATGGGGCTTGGGCACACAGATTTCATGCACCTGTTTGACCAGTGGGCACCCACCTACGACGCGACGGTTTTCCAGGCGGACCCAGCAGATGGATTTGAAGCCTACGAAACCATTCTGGAGCGGGTGGCCGATCTCTCCGGCGCCGGCCCGGGCCGCAGCGTGCTGGACGTGGGTGCGGGCACCGGCAACCTTTCCGTCGCGATCTCTCGTCGGGGCGCGGCGATCACGGCAGTGGAGCCCTCCCGGGAGATGCGGCGGCAATCGGAGCAGAAACTGGGCGCCATCCCGGTGCTGGACGGCCAGTTCCTGAACCTGCCGGTGCCTGATGGCACGGTTGATGCGGTGGTCTCGACTTACGCCTTTCACCACCTGACCGACGAACGCAAGGCCGAAGGCGCCCGGGAAATGCTGCGGGTGCTGAAGCCGGGCGGCCGGGTTGTGCTGGGGGACATTGCCTGGGCGGACCTTGACGCCCGGCAGGCGATGGTCCGGCGGCTGGCAAACGCCGGCAAGCTGGACCTGGTCCGGGAGATCGCAGAGGAGTACTACCCCACCGTAGGCCTGCTCACCGCCATTTTCGCCGCACTGGGCTGCACGGTTTACGTGGAGCAGGCGACGGAATGGGTCTGGATTCTGGTGGCGGGCAAGCGGTAACAGGCGGTCGCGAAAGGCCCCGGGACGTGTCCCGGGGCCTTGTACGTGAGCCGTTCGGTGGAGGTATTCCGGCACGCGGAATAATGGCCGCAGATGACGCAGATTTCGCAGATTTACATACAAATCGAGGATGGGTTCAGCAGATTCTCTTTTCCGGACATTAAAATATATATTTATATTGCATTTGTGCCCGTGCCTTTATCCGCGTGTATTTTCCGAAAATCTGCGTCATCTATCTCAATCCTGATGGCCCAAGGTCCGTCTTTCTCTTGTTTTCTTTCATTTTCTTCTTCACCAACGTGGTGGTGGCTGGGTCTGTTGCGACTGGAGAAGGGGCGGCCGTTTGGGCAAAAAAAGGGGTACCAGGGAAG
>DASXVX010000085.1:0-38762 GCA_036504075.1 Symbiobacteriaceae bacterium
GGGTTGAGAAAAGACAAGACCTCCTGGTATAAATGGTGTTGCAACACACCCATTACACGCAGGAGGTCGAGATCCATGAACCACAAGCGTCGAGCCGAAAAGCTCTCCATCGTCCGAGCCGTACATTCACTCATCGTCGGAGTGGATGTCGGAAAGCTCATTCTCTGGGCTTGCATCATGGACGGTCTGACGGAACAGCAAGTGTGCAGTCCGTTCAAGTTCCAGAATACCAGGGACGGCTTCGAACGTCTACTCGACCAGCTCCGCAAGACCCAACAACGTACCGGGGTTCAGCGGGTGGTCGTGGCGATGGAGCCATCCGGGCACTACTGGAAAGCATTAGCGACCTTCCTGTTGAGCCAGGGAATCACGGTGGTCTGTGTGAATCCGCTTCATGTCAAGCGGGCCAAGGAATTCGACGACAACTCGCCGACCAAGAACGACCCCAAGGATTGCTGGGTGATTGCCCGAAGGGCCGGCGATGGCGACTTCTTTGAGCCGTACCTGCCGGAGGGGGTGTACGCTGATCTGAGGGTGTTGACCCAAGTCCGCCGGCAACTCCGTGTCAAACTGAACCAGACGCAGAACCAACTGCGGACGCTGCTGGATGAGTACTTCCCTGAGTTTTCGACGATCTTCAAGGATCCGCTCGGCCTGACAGCGACCTTCCTCTTACGGCACTACCCCTTCCCGGTCGACATCCTCGCAATCCCAGTCTCACAACTGGCTCGGGAAATGAGTCAGGCTAGCCGCGGCAGAGTAGCCATGCAGCGCACACAGGAAATCCGTGTCGCTGCTGCCACTTCAATCGGTGTGCAACATGGCCTGACGGCAGTTCGTCTGCGGCTTGGCCAGCTGCTCGACGAGGTGGAGTTCTGGTTGGCCCGCATGGCCCAGACAGAAGAAGCGATGGCCGCTGCGCTGAAGGCAACGGGGCTGGCACCCTACCTGCTAAGTGTCCGTGGGGTTGGGGTGGTCACGGCTGCCTCTTTCCTGGGGGAGACAGGTGACCTGAGCCGGTACGAAGACCCGCGGCAACTGCAGAAGCTCGCCGGCTACAACCTGAAGGAGAACAGTTCGGGGCAGCACAAGGGACAGACTCGGATTACCAAGCGAGGACGCCCCGGGCTGCGCTGCCCCTGTACCAAGCTGCTGTGGTCCTAGTGGCCAGGAACCCCGAGTTCAAGGCCCTCCACAAGCATCTCAAGAGCAGGCCACACAACCCGCTCAAACCCAAGCAATCCCTTGTCGCTGTTGCCTGCAAGCTCCTGCGTGTCCTGTTCGCACTGGCGACTAAGCAGCGTTTCTATGATCCGCAGATCGTCCTGGGTGAGTTCCGGACTCAACAGCTTGGACTTGCCGCGTAACCACTGCGGCTTTTCGATAGATGTGCAACCTTGGGTGGGGAATGCCGGGCGTTCATCATACGGGCATGACCCCGTTTCGCAGCATGGCACCCCACCCGCCCCCTTCTAGGCAGAACGAAGGACTTTCGGGCATAGACCCTGTGAGACATGATAGAGTCGCCAGGGGGCAACCAGGTGGGATCATCCAAGGCGCACCATACCACTTGCCAACGAGGAGTCAGATTGGCTCTTCCCTGGTACCCCTTTTTTTGCCCAAACGGCCGCCCCTTCTCCAGTCGCAACAGACCCAGCCACCACCACGTTGGTGAAGAAGAAAATGAAAGAAAACAAGAGAAAGACGGACCTTGGGCCATCAGGATTGAGATAGACGGACCTTGGGCCATCAGGATTGAGATAGATGGCGCAGATGGGAACATGATTTCCGATTTAGATTGGGATCTCGTACATCGTGATTCTTTTCACCGTAACGGACATGGAAATCATATTTCAGGCGTTGGGCCGGGAATTCAAGCTGACCGGAATCTGCGTAAATCTGCGGCATCTGCGGCCAAAAATGCCCAGACGTTTCGCTCCCGACCCGCGTATGGGAGGTATGGCGATGGGTGAAGGACTTCTGCTCTGGCAGGCCCTGGGCATTTGTCCGGGCGACGTGGTCGCATTCACCGGCGGCGGCGGCAAGACATCGCTGGCCCTGACCGTCGTGCGGGAGCTGCGCGCCGCCGGCCGGCCGGTGCTCTTTACTTGTACCACCCGGATGTTCCCGGTCCCCTGGATGGAGCCGGTGCTGACGGCCACGGCCGGGGACGCCTGGCTGGAGGCCGTCGCCGCGGCGCTCGCCGCCGGACGTCCGGTCTGCCTGGGGCAGCGGGTGGAGCCGGAGACGGGCAAGCTGTTCGGCATTACCACCGAGCAGGTGGCCGCGTGCAGGCAACTGCGGGAGTGCGTCGTGCTGGTGGAGGCCGACGGCAGCGCCGGCTTGCCGCTGAAGGCGCCGGCCGCCCACGAGCCCGTGATTCCGCCGGTGGCGGATATCGTCGTGCCGGTGGCCGGCGCGGGCGTGCTGGGCAAGGCCCTGGTGCCGGCCAACGTGCACCGGGCGCCGTTGGTGGCCCGGCTGGCAGGCGTTCCGGAAGGAGTCCCGGTCACGCCCGAAATTGTGGCGGCGGCGCTGGTCGCTCCGGACGGCTGCACCCGCGGGGCTCCGCCAGGCGCCAGAATCGTCCCGGTCGTTAGCCAGGCGGACACGCCCGATACCGGGCCGCTTCTGCGCGCCCTCGCACAACTGCTGCTCGGACGGGCGCCCGGCCGGCCGGGTCAGCACGTGAGCCGGGTCGTCCTGGCGGCGCCCGCCACCGCCGAGCCGGTGCGGGAAGTCATTGGCTCATTCCCCGGCGGACCCAAAGGTTGTAGGCGCCCCGGCTCAATGCGGCGATGAGTGCGAATTTCCACTCCGGCTCGGGTTTTCCTGCCCGAACGGCCGGAAGGATTCCGGATCTGCCGGGCAGTTCTGCCCGGCGCTTTTGCATGGGCGCCGGCGGGCGGGCATACAACCCCTCAGGAGGGGGTGAGGGGGTGCGCAGGTTCGGGCGTCGCGGCGTCTCCGTGTCCGGTTGGATCCGCTGGCCGTTGCTCCTGGGCGCCGTCACGTACCTCCTGCTGCGGCTGGCCGATTCCTTACTGCTGGGGCCGCTGGCGCTGGTGGCCGAAACGGAAGCCCGGCTGCGGGGCATCGAGGCCCTCAACCGCATCGTGCTGGGGACCGTGGGGCAGGACCTGAAGCCGGATGACGTGGTAATCTACGACCGGGACAAAACCGGCCGCATTGCCGCTTACCACATCAACACCCGTCTGGTCAACGCGGTGGCCACGGAGGCAGCGGCAGCCGTGAAAGACGAGTTCCGGGAGGTTACCAGCAAGCCCGTCGGCGTGCCGCTGGGCGCCCTGACCGGGAACCGCTTGCTCAGTTCTACCGGACCACGCATCCACGTTGAACTGATTCCGGTGGGTTCGGTGGTGGTGGACATCAAGCAGGAGTTCAAGGCCGAAGGGATCAACCAGACCCGGCACACGATTTCGCTGAAAGCCACAGCCACCGTCCGGATTGTGCTGCCGCTGGCGACCAAAGAGGTGCAGGTCTCCACCGATGTGCCGATCGCCGATTCCGTGATTGTAGGCGATGTGCCGCAAGTCTACGGCGGCAGCGTCGGCGGGGTGACCCTGCCTATGGGATCTATCACCGGACGATAAGTATTTTGAGAAAAAGGCAAAAAGTGCTTGACACTTCTTCCAGGCATTGCATATACTGAACCTCGGATCGAGAAACTATTCAGTTTTGCAAAGGAGGTCTGCGAAATGAGGTACCCCATCATCGCATGCGTGTTCACCGCTGTCAGGAACTATCGCGCCCTTTCGCAGCCTGTGCTCCAATACCTCGGGTAGCTACTGAGCGTATTTAGCCACAGGCCGGCGAATGAGCCGCCTGTGGTTTTTCATTTTCCCCTGCGCTTATGCGCGCGGCGCGGGAGAAGTGGGACCATGGGCGGGAGCCCATGGTCCCTTTTTGCATTCTTCCGACGTGGGCCTTTCACGGTCACGTTCGGAGCCAAGGAGCGTGAGAATATGACGATCGCTTTGGAAGTGATCGGTGCCTATAAGACGTTCTCCGAAGAAGATGACCAGAACCGGCGCCCGTGGTGGCGGGTCTGGCAGCGGAAGCCGCGTCGGCAGATCGTCGCCGTGGACCGGGTCTCCTTTGCCGTCCGACAGGGGGAGATCTACGGGATCCTGGGGCCCAACGGCTCCGGCAAGTCGACGCTGATCCGGCTGATTTCCACGCTGTTGATTCCCGACGGGGGCAAGGTGACGATTTTTGGCCGGGACGTCCAGATCCATGTGCAGGCGGTGCGGGGGCTGATCAACCGGGTTTCGGTGGACGCCGCCTTCTTCAAGAAGCTTTCAGCCATGGAGAACCTGAACTACGCTGCCCGGCTGTACAGCCTGGACGTCCGGGAGGCCCGCCGGCGGGCCGGGATAATCATGGAACGGATGGGGCTGGAGTCGAAAAAATGGAACTCGCCCCTGGAGAATCTGTCGCGGGGCCAGCAACAGAAAGTGGCCATCGCCCGGGCGCTCATGACCGAGCCGCGGCTGATTCTGCTGGATGAGCCGACCACCGGGCTGGACCCCAAGTCCAAGCGCGACGTGCAGGATTTTATCCTGGAAGTCCGTGAGAACCGGGACACGACGGTGATTCTCACCAGCCACGACATGGATGAGTCCGAGCGGCTCTGCAACCGGCTTGCCTTCATCGTTGATGGCAAGTTCGTGGCGGAAGGCACCCCGGCGCAGCTCCGGGCTCAACACGGGGGCGTTTCGCTGGAAGATGTCTTCTTCGCCGTCACCGGCAAGTCCGTGGAGTCCGAGGCGGTGGCGGAATGATCAACATGAGACGATCTCTGGGCGCCACTTACGGCTTCGTGGAGCGGAACTGGAACCTGACCCGGCGCTATCTGGGCTGGGAGGTCGTCTGGCTGGTCTACAACGTGGTGACCACCCTGACCATGGGGCTCATCGGCGTCGACAGCCAGGGCATCGTCGGCCGGGACCGGGTGCTTTACCTGCTGATCGGCGCCCTGCTCTGGACCTACCTGTCCGTGCTCTTTCAAATCATGGGCGAGACGGTGGCCTGGGAGCGCTGGGAAGGCACCATCGAATACACCTTCATGGCGCCGGTCAATCGCATCACGTATCTCACGGGGCAGGGACTCTTCGGCGTCACCTACTCGCTGGTTCGCACGGCGATCATCCTGGGAATTACCGTGCTCTGGTTCAAGCTTGACATGTCCCAGGCGAATCTGCTGGGCGGCTTCGTCGTGCTGGCCGTAGCCAGCCTCTCATTCCTGGGGCTGGGATTACTTGCCGCCGTTTTGCCGCTCATGTCCCCGGAACGGGGGCCGCAAGCCACGCATATCATACAAGGTTTGCTTCTCCTCTGTTCCAGCGTCTACTATCCGGTGACCGTCCTCCCGGGGTGGATGCAACCCATCGCCGCACTCAATCCTGCCACCTACACCCTTGATGCAGTCAGGGCTGCCTGGATCAATGGGGTTCCATTGGCTGACGTCTGGCCCCTGGTCGTAAAACTCCTGTTCACGGGAGTCGTCCTGGTGCCGATCGGACTTGTGGTGTTTCAGATTGGTGAGCGGTACGCTTTGAGGACGGGGAAACTAAAACGGAACGGGTAAGTCCGTTCCATCCCCGGAGGGTATTTATCATGATGTCTCAGTTTGATTTCGTTCAAGGTTATGAAATCGCAAAAGCCCGTCACGACGAGCTCGTGCGGGAGTTGGTTGCGCAGCAGACAATCGTGCGGGCGTTGAAAGAGGCCAATTCAGAGCAGCAACAGCGCCGGCGGTTCTTTCGCATGTACCAGCTGCGGTCCATCCTCTTCCGGCTGGTCCCCCGGCTGGCGGGCCGGCTCACTCAGTAAGGCTGATGTTCGAGAACGTGCGGCGGGAGTTCTCCCACCGCACGTTTTCGCGACTGACTCCGTCAGTCGCCGGAGCGGCCGGCAGACCGCGACTGACTCCGTCAGTCGCCGTGGTGGCCGGCAGACTTTTGCGGAGCAAAAGGCGGGAGGCAACTGATTTCGTTCCGCCGAACCCTGCTATACTTATCAGGAAGGAATCCGCGATTGACACAGCTGGAAGGAAATGGTAATTTATGAACGCGGGCTTTTCGCTGGAAGAGCAAACCCGGCTCAGAGGGGCTTCGGCTCTGATTATCGGCACCGGCGGTCTCGGGTCGCCTGTCGCTTACCAACTGGCGGCCGCGGGGGTCGGGCGCATTGGCTTGTGCGACATGGACACGGTCGATTTCTCCAACCTGCAGCGGCAGGTGGTTCACTTTACGGAGGACGTGGGCAAGCCCAAAGTCCTGAGCGGTGCCGAGAAGATTCGGGCGCTCAACCCGGCGGTCACGGTTGAGACGCATACCGATGCGCTCACTTCGGCCAATGCCCTGGACCTGTTTGCCCGGTATGATCTCATTTTGGACTGCAGCGACAACTTTGCCACCCGGTACCTGGTCAACGATGCCTCAGTGCTGTTGGGCAAGCCGCACGTGCACGGGTCCATCTTCCGCTTCGACGGGCAGGTAACCGTCTTCCGACCAGGGGCGGGGCCGTGCTACCGTTGTCTTTACCCGTCGCCGCCGCCGCCGGGCGCCGTGCCTTCGTGTGCCCAGGCCGGGGTTATCGGCGTGCTGCCGGGTCTCATTGGCTCCATGATGGCCATGGAGGGACTCAAAGTGCTGGCCGGACGGAGCGGGACGCTAACCGGGCGGCTCTTGATTTATAACTCGCTGGATCTGGATTTTGCCGAAGTGCGGGTCCGCCAGAACCCGAACTGCCCGCTCTGCGGAACGGACCCGACGATCCGGGAACTCATTGATTATGAAGTTTTCTGCGGAGGTGTGGGAGAGTGAGTAGCCTGACAGAGCAGGAGATCATCCGCTATAGCCGCCATATTATCTTGCCGGAAGTCGGGGGGCGGGGGCAGAAGAAGCTGAAATCCGCCTCCGTCCTGGTCGCGGGCGTGGGCGCTGCCGGGTCGGCCGCGGCGCTCTACCTTGCGGCCGCGGGCATCGGCAAGCTAACGCTCTGGGATCCGGGGCTGGTCACGTTGCAGGACCTCACCGGCGCCATTGCTCACGACCGCTCCCGCATCGGCCTGCCCCGGGCCCGGTCGGCGGCCCGGCCGCTCCGGGCGATCAACCCGGACGCCACCGTCGACGTGCTGGACCGGGAGAGCGACGTGGCGGGATGGATTCCCGAGCATGAGATTCTCCTGGCCAGCGCCGGGGATTGGGCCGGCTTTGCCAAGCTGTCTTACGCGGGCGGAACGTCTGCCGTGCTGTACGGCGTCCATGGGGCGCATGGGGCTGTCGGCACCTTCCGGCCCGGGGCGCCCTGCCCGGACTGCTTGGGCGACGAGCGGGCCAGGGCGGCGGGACTCAGCCCGGAAGCGGGCGGCGGGGAGGCGATTGCCGCAGCGGCGGGCGTGGTCGGCGTCATGGCCGCGACCGAAGCGATCAAGCTGATTCTCGGCATCGGGCGCCCGCTCACCGGCCGCGTTCTGGCCTACGACGGCTGGGCGGCGACGTTTGCGGAAACGGAGTTTGGCGAGAGGCCGGGTTGCCCCGTCTGCGGTGGCGAGACAAAATAGGATCGACCCCCAAAAAGTTGCGTGTATCCCTTTTCAAATGGCCCGAGCATGGTATAATGGGGAACATAGTAGAACCTCATTTACCGATCAGTTTACTCGGAATTAAGAGAAGGGGAGACGGCAATGGGTCGGATCTATGAGAACATCGCCGATACAATCGGCCACACGCCGCTGGTTAAGCTGCGGAAGGTGACGGAAGGTGCCAGGGCCACCGTGCTGGCCAAGCTTGAGTCCTTCAATCCGGCGGGCAGCGTGAAAGACCGCATCGGCTATGCGATGATCAAGGACGCCGAGGAGAAGGGTATTCTGAAGCCTGGCACGACGATCGTCGAACCCACCAGCGGCAATACCGGCATCGCCCTGGCCTTCGTGGCGGCTGCCCGAGGCTACAAGTGCATCCTCGTGATGCCCGATACCATGTCGGTGGAGCGGCGCAAGCTGCTGAAGGCTTACGGGGCGGACCTCGTACTCACCCCGGGCGCCGAGGGCATGAAAGGCGCCATCGCCAAGGCGAAGGAGATCGCAGCAGCCACGCCGGGCGCCTGGATTCCGCAGCAGTTTGAAAACCCGGCCAACCCGGCAATCCACCGGAATACCACCGCGGAAGAGATCTGGGCCGACACCGACGGTCAGGTCGACATCTTCGTGTCCGGAGTGGGCACCGGCGGTACCGTGACCGGCGTGACTGAGGCGCTCAAAGCCCGCAAGCCTGGCTTCAAGGGCATCGCCGTGGAGCCGGCCGAGTCGCCGGTCATCGCGGGCGGCAAGCCCGGGCCGCATAAGATTCAGGGTATCGGCGCCGGGTTCATCCCGGAGAACCTCCATGTGAGTCTCCTGGACGAGACCATCCAGGTGGCCAGCGAGGACGCCGTGGCGTTTGCCCGCCGACTGGCCCGCGAGGAAGGCATCCTGGTGGGCATCTCCAGCGGCGCAGCGGCTTTCGCCGCCGTCCAGGTCGCCAAGCGGCCGGAGAACGCCGGCAAGACCATCGTCGTAGTTCTGCCGGACACCGGCGAGCGGTACTTCTCGTCCGTGCTCTGGGCGGATCTGCAGGCGTAGCCTCGGTTTGAAGCTCGATACAGGCGGGGGCGTGGGCCTCCGCTTGTTTTGTACGCCTGGCAGTTTCGTTTGCTTTGGGGGTTCAAGTCCCCTGCACGCCGGGGATGTTCCAGCCGGAAGTGCTAGCCGAAGGACAGTGCGTCGTCGCGAGGCGGGGTGCGGAGGGTCCGGAGGCAAACCCTTGAACGTAGGAAGACGAACCGAGGTTGGCGGGCGGCACAGGGTAACCCTGCAAAACAAGGGAAAGCCCAATAGCTGGAGCGTGGCGTACGTTAGGACGGACGCGTTAAGGGGGAGGCAGACGGAATGATCCAGGGAGACCTCCTATCGTCCCGAAGGTGTTCATGGCCGCAAGGCCCAAAGAGCCGAAGAGGGTAACCGACAGCAAGGGGAGACCAAGCGGTCGGTGAGGCGGTGGGAGGAGTCAGACGACCGGGTAGTGGTGAGTAACTCTGAGCCGATGAACCCTGGTAACAGGCGGGAGGGGAAAACTCGGAGGATCGCTCTCAGGTAGAGCGACCAGCACTCAGCCCAAAAGGCGAATGACTGAGGCGAAGCCGGGAACCAGTAGCAAGACCCGAGGAAGCAGGAATCGAAGCCTGGGGAGAGCCGAATGGCGCTCGACCGAGTAGGGCACCCTGCAGGGGAAGATTGCCTTGGTCAATGAGACGTGGGGGCTAGGGAAGCCAAGGGGCAGCACCGAAGAGCGGAGCCAGGTGGAGGGACCGAGAGCCGGAGGTCACAGGAAACGGGGTAGCAAAGTGCCGAAGCGAAAGTGGTACAGCCTGATCGACAAGGTTTGGCAGATGGACAACCTGGTGGTGGCGGCAGAACGGGTGGTGGCGAACAAGGGAGCCGGTGGGGTGGATGGGCAAACGTGTGAAGCGTTTGCCGCCAAGGCGGAACTGCCGAAGCTGCACGAAGAACTGCGAACCAAGACGTACCGGCCGCAGCCGGTGCGGCGGGTGTTCGTACCGAAGGCAAACGGAGGGCGACGCGGACTTGGAGTGCCCGCTGTCCGGGACCGCGTGGTACAGCAGGCGCTGCGCCAGGTAATTGAACCGATCTTCGAGGCCAAGTTCCTGCCGTGCTCTTATGGCTTCCGGGAAGGGATCAGTGCCCATATGGCACTGATCCCTTCCCTGAAGCCCTGGAAGAAGGACGGGTCTGGGCCGTCGATGCCGACCTGAATCCTATTTTGATACGATTCCGCACGACCGCCTGATTGACCAGGTGGCCGAGGAGATCTCGGACAGCAGCATATTGCGGCTGATTCGGGCGTTCCTCGAATCCGGGGTCATGGAGGGTGGAACCTTCACGCACAGTGAGAGGGGAACCCCGCAGGGCGGCGTAATAAGCCCGCTATTGGCAAACATCTACCTGCACGCCTTTAATGTCCGGATGACGGAACGAGGGCATGCGCTCATTCGCTTTGCCGACGATTGGGTGATCCTTTGCCGCTCGCAGAGCGCAGCGGAACGGGTGATGGAGGGAGCCAAGCGGATTTTGGAGCAGGAACTAGGATTGACGATGCATCCAGAGAAGAGCCGGGTGGTGTCAGCCATGGAGGGGTTCAACTTCCTGGGGTATACCTTCTGGGCACGTCCGAACAACCGGGAGGATGGCCCCAGATGGTACCACGGCAGGCGTCCGAGCGACAAGTCACTGGAACGGTGCCAGGACCGCCTGCGGGAGCTGACGCGCCGCAACCAAACCGTGAGCCCCGAGGAACTGGCCTACCGCATTCGATCCTATGTGCGGGGTTGGATGGCGTATTTTCACAAGGGCAAGGCCAAGACCCGCTTCGGCGACATGGACATGTGGCTGCGAAGGCGCTTCCGTATGGTCGTGATCCGCAGCTGGCGTTCCGCCCGGAAAGTCCATTCCATCCTGATACGTAGGGGATGGAAAAGGGAGAAGCTCATTGGCTTCTCCCCATACCGATGGCGGAACTCCAAGTGTCCCATGGTACACGCAGCTCTAGACACCCAGTGGCTAAAGTCGGTGGGTTTTGTTGGACTGCTGGACTGCTACCTGAAACTGTCCCCAGCACGGGGCTAACTACTGGAAGAGCCGTGTACCTGGCCGGTACGCACGGTTCTGTGAGAGGCGGGCGAAAGCCCGACTACTCTATTTTCCGGCGCCAATTCCGTTAAGCCGGTGTTCAGTCAATCCAGATAGGAAGTTGCAGCGTGTGCACACGCGCACTGTCCACGAAAATCGGTAACTGAGAGGCGGAAGCCGCACCCATGAGCGCGAGCGTCAGAACCAGGGCCGCCACCAGAACCACCAAGACACGCTTCATGGCAATTCCCTCCATGTCTTTTTCGCGAGATGGCCGAACTGTACCAGATGTATGCCTACGCCGACCCCGGCACTGGCGTCTTGCCCACCGAACACCCTTCGGTGCCTGCTTTCGACGGCGGCCCGAGCCTCTCGGACAGCATGATGGCGACCCCTCAGTTCACGTCCGCCAAGGCGCTGGCCGCCCAGCGCCACGTCCTCGCCACACAGGCCCGCGTCCAGATCGCCAAGGCCGGTGGTAAGGTTCGGGCCGACTCCACTCTACTTAACGGCCTCACCACTTACCGGACCAAGGACGGAATCCTCGTGCGAATCGTCCCCGGCGGCGAATTGCATTTCCTGGACCCGATTCAGAAGGGGATTTCTATTCCAAATTCAGCTGGGGGACCATGGTAGTCGGTGGAGGCAGTAGCGGCCTCGTTGGTGTGGGCATTGGCATACTCGCGAAAGCTTGGCCTGCCGGAACGACAGTCGCGGCGCTCATCGCTGCGGGGACTTGGGCGTACTTCAGTTGGATTAGCACTCGGATCGAAAAGTACTGTGCGGCCCCCGGCATGACCGGTGCCATCGTCGTAAAGTACTGGCACCTGAAGTTTCCCGACAAGATTGCCCAAAACGCCGACGTCTGGATCGGGAGTAATCTCGGATTCAACACAGACGCCCTGGAGAAGTTCAAGGTGATGATTCCCCGTGACTGTGATCCTTGGGTTGCCTGGAGGTCCAAATAGATGAACCAACAAAGAGCATCGTTTCTCGGGCTCGTCTCCCTCGCTGTTTCCGCCTTTTCCGTTTGGATGCTGCAATCGGCCACCGATCACCTGCTTTGGGGGCTGGCCTGGGTGGTCTTCCTGATCCTTGGACTCGTGATTGTGGGGAAGTGGTGCAGCCAAAAGAGGGCACTGGCCTTCTTTCTAACCTTCGCCGTCGTTCAAGTCACAGTCGCGACGGCAGCTTACCTTCTGACCAGGCAATAGGGCTTACACAAGTGGGAGGGGCTTGTGCCCCTCCCCAGCTCATCCAACCAGGTGTCATGATGGAATATACTTATTGGAAATCGACCACCATTCCGACGAATGGCGACCACTGCACCGGATAACCATTGGACCAAAGCGACGCTTGGGTGTTCCGCAAGCAAGCGGTTTTTGGCGCCGATACCCTCCTGCCGGCCCGGAGCGGCCCCGCCGAACTCCTAATGGCCAGGTGGCAAGCCAACGGCCCCGGCCCCACCCATCAAGGGCGATCCCGCCAACATCATGGCAAGATCGCCCTCTTCATTCATGGTAGCTCATATCGCAACCCAGCCCCCAACCGGCTCCGGTCCGAGGGGGGCTTTCCCTTACGCTAGCGGTCTGCTGCGGGCAGCATGATCTGGTACAGGTGTATATCATGCCAGGCGTCGAACTTGCGCCCCACCTCGCGCAGGCAGCCCACGGGCTGATACCCCAGCTTTTCATGCACCCGAAGGCTGGGCGTATTTCCGCCGACAATGCCCGCCACGACCGTGTGGTAGCCGAGTTCCGCGGCACGCTTCAGCAGCGGTCGCATGAGTGCTCCGCCAATCCCCTGCCCCCGGCAGCGGTGGTCGACATATACCGACGATTCGACGGTGTTCGCATAGGCGGGCTTCACCCGGTAAGGCGACAGGCTGGCATAGCCGACGACCTGCCCGTCGAGCTCGGCCACGAGCAGGGGGTAGTCTTCGCCGTAGTGCGAAAACCACTCCCGGCGCTGGTCAAGGGTCTGCTCGACCAGATCAAACGTGGCCGTGGTCGTCACCACCGCGTGATTGTAAATCTCCAGCAGGCGCGGCAGGTCCTCGGGACGGGCTGCGCGTACGGTCAGCATACCTGTTTCCCCCCGTCAGTTCGTATCGCTCCGGAACGTCTCACCGGGCCATCTCAAGAAAATATCTTACCTGCCAGGCCCCGATTCAGCAACGAAATGTCAGGGTTGGCACCTGGGTGATGCATTCGGAACCATTCGGCACGATCCGAAATCTGTTGGCACGATTCGGCACGTAGATGCTGCCGGCTGTTATCTCCGGCATCGGCCGGTGGACAAAGAAACCTGCCGGATATACTCCGACAGGCGTTCCAGGTGTTTGTGGGCGCTGGGTCCGCACACGCGGTAGTCATGTCTTGGCACGTTGCAGCCGGTCATTTTCACGGTTGGCACGGCTAAATTCGGCTAAAAACGGCTTGGAATTGGTTTTCACGCGTTAGAATTGGTTTTCACGCGTTGGAACGGCTCGGCAAAGGTAATCACAGCTTGGAACGCGTGAGAACTGCCGGGAAGCAGGTTACAGGGCCCGTGAGATGAAGGGAGAGTTCGGGACGGAACGGCACGTGGCGGCAGGGGCCGGCTGATGGATGGATCGGTCGGCTGATGAATGGATCGGCCGGCCAATAGATGCCCGCGCCCTAAAGTTTATCCGATTGCCCCAGGCCCTTCGGCCTATCCATCATGGATATATACGCCTAAGTGCATACCTATGCACCCGGAGCATACGAATGATGCGTCCTAATCATCTCGATCGCGAACAGCGCCCGTGTTTGTCAGAATCACTGACACAAATCACGTAACCCGCCCCCGGCGCGGGCGGGCGTCCCCGGTCCGCGAACAGCCACCGGCCGGGCGATAGCCCGGTCAGGGGGCGACCGGTACCAATGGACCACTCCTTCTGTCTCCTTTGTAGTCCCTATACCCTCCGCCATCCCCGATGGTATTCCATCCGGAGCGTTATTGAGTTGAATACTCAATCCGGTATACCCTCAAACAAGTAATAACTCACTTGGTAGGGGGGAAGGCCCGAAATGGTTGCCACCCGAGCGCCCCGTCAGTTCACCGTTGAGGTGAATACGACATATTGCAAGGGATGCGAAATCTGTGTTCAGATGTGTCCGAAGGACGTTCTGAAGATCAACGATCGGGACAAGGCCATCGTGGTCAATCTCGAAGCGTGCACCGGCTGCCTGAACTGCGAAATTTACTGCCCGGACTTCGCAATTAACGTTGAGGAGGTGGAGTAGCATGGCTACCGTTGCCGCACCGCCCCGCACGAAGGTGCTGATGCAGGGGAACGAGGCGATCGTCCAGGGCGCCCTGGCCGCCGGCCTGCGTTTCTACGCCGGCTATCCCATCACTCCGTCCACGGAGATTGCCGAGCTTTGCGCCGAGAACCTGCCCAAAGTTGGCGGCCGGTTCCTGCAGATGGAAGACGAGATTGCGTCCATGGCCGCCGTCGTTGGCGGCGCACTGGCCGGCCGCAAGGCCATGACGGCTACCTCGGGTCCCGGCTTCTCCCTGAAGCAGGAACTCATCGGCTACGCCGCCCAGAGCGACGTGCCCTGCGTGATCGTCAACGTCCAGCGCATGGGCCCTTCCACCGGCGTTCCCACCGCTCCGGCCCAGGGCGACATTTACCAGGCCCGCTACGGCAGCCACGGCGACTATGCCATTATCGCCCTGTCGCCTAACTCCGTAAATGAAGCCTTCTACACGACCATCAAGGCCTTCAACCTGGCGGAAAAGTACCGCACCCCGGTCATTCTGCTGACCGACGAGATCGTCGGCCACCTGCGGGAGACCGTGGCGCTGCCCGACCCCAGCACGTTGGAGATCGTGGACCGGAAGCTGCCCACCGATCCGCCCGGCGTCCATAAGGCCTACAAGCCTGAGGCGAACGGCGTGCCGGTCGTGCCCAACATGGGCATGGGCTACCGCTTCCACACCACCGGCCTCATCCATATGACCGACGGCTTCCCCACCACCAACCCGAAGCTGGTGCAGGCGGAAGTGGAACGGCTCAGCAATAAGATCAACAGCCACCTGGACGATATCTACCAGTACGAGACCACCAGCCTGGAAGATGCCGACGTGGTGATTTTCGCCTATGGCGGCACCTCCCGGTCGGCCATGGCCGCCCTGAAGCAGGCCCGGGCGAAGGGGCTCAAGGTTGGCATGTACCGGCCGATCACGATCTGGCCGTTCCACGATGAAAAGGTCCGTGCGGCTCTGGCCGGTAAGAAGGCCGTCATCGTGCCCGAACTGAACCTGGGCCAGCTTTCCCGCGAAGTGGAGCGGGTGTCCGGCGGCGATACGAAGCTCGTCAAGGTGAACAAGGTCTCCGGCGAAATTCTCACGCCGCAGGATATCCTGACCGCAATTGAGGGGGTGTACTAGATGGCTCTCGTCGGCAAGGTTCCGGTAAAGGATTACCTCCGGGTCGAAAAGCTGCCGCACATCTGGTGCCCCGGCTGCGGCCACGGCATCATCATGGAAGCGCTGGTACGGGCGATTCACAGCGTGGGTCTTTCCAAGGATAAGACCGTCATCGTCAGCGGCATCGGCTGCTCGTCGCGTGCCTCCGGCTACATGGATTTCGACACGATTCACACGGCCCATGGCCGGGCGCTGGCCTTTGCCACCGGCATCAAGATGGCCAACCCCGAGTTGCATGTCATCGTGCTGACCGGCGACGGCGACGCCTCTGCCATCGGCGGCAACCACCTGATCCATGCCGCCCGCCGCAACATCGGCCTCACTTGCATCTGCATGAACAACAACATCTACGGCATGACCTCCGGCCAGTATTCGCCGACCACGCCGACCTGCGCGCTTGCGACCACGGCGCCTTATGGCAACATCGACACGCCGTTCGACCTCTGCAAGCTGGTCGACGCCGCCGGCGCCTCCTACGTGGCCCGTGGCACCGCCTATGGCGTTCGGATGCTGGAGAAGTATATCGCGGGCGGCCTCAAGAACGACGGCTTCTCGTTCATCGAAGCGGTCGACCAGTGCCCGACCTACTTCGGCCGCAAGAACAAAGAGGGCGATGCGTTCGCCATGATGAAGCTGCAACAGGAGCGGTCCGTGCCCGTCAAACAGGCTGCCACCATGCCCGAAGAGGAACTGGCCGGCAAGCTCGTCGTCGGCGTGCTCAAGGAGAAGCCGCGGATCGAGTACACCAAGGCGTACGACGCCGACGTCATCGCCAAGGCGGGGGGTGCTGGTAAGTGAAACAGATCATGCTGACCGGTTCCGGCGGCCAGGGGATGATTACCGCCGGCATCATTTTGGCGAAGGCCGGCATCGTGGACGGCCTCAACGTTACCCAGACGCAGTCCTACGGCCCTGAGGCCCGCGGCGGCGCCAGCCGGGCCGAAGTGATTCTCTCCGACGACGAGATCGACTTCCCGAAGGTGGTCAAGGCCGACGTGATCCTGGCCATGACCCAGGAGGCCGCCGACAAGTTCAGCCCGAAACTGAAGGCCGGTGGGACGCTGATCGTCGACCCGATGTACGTCTACAACGTGCCGGAAGTGAACGGCAAGATCTACTCCGTGGAGATCACGAAGTTGGCCAAGGAGTCCACCGGCAAAATGGTGACCATGAACATCGTCGCCATTGCCGCCGTCAACCGGATTTGCGGCCTGGTTTCCGCCAGTGCGCTCGAAGCCGCCGTTCTGGCCACGGTGCCGAAGGGCACCGAGGCGCTGAACCGGAAGGCGCTCGAAGCCGGCTCTGCAGGGTTGGAAGACGCCGATATGTAGCCGACTGTCGCCTGCCGCCCTGCCTGTACCGATCAGGAGCAAGGCCGCCGGATCGGACGGAGCCTGTTGGGGGCTGGGTTGCCAGATGAGCTGCCGCTAAACGACCAGAGGGCGGTCCCGCCATGATGTTGGCGGTACCGCCCTTGATCGTTGTTTCCGTTGGCTTGCCGCCTGGCCATCAGGAGTCCGACGGCTTCGCAGCGGGCCGGCAGGGGGGGTATCCGCGCCAGAAACCGCCGTTGGCGGCGTTGAACCCGACCGAATCAGGCCGATCATCAACTTTTGCAGCCCTTGGGAGACAAGGCGCCATGCAACTTCTGACGACATGATGGCTGGAAAACCGTTTTGCTGCCCTGGAAGATCATCCTGGGCAGCAAAACGGGCTTCAAGCACCCCCCGGCGGGGGGTATTGATTTGACCGGTCTTCAACCAGGATCGGCAAAAATTGCAAGGTTTTCCCTGGTTGTGACCAGGCAAATTCTGACGTTCCCATCAGTGTCAACATAAGTGAGACAGAATTGGCGAAACGCCACCGCTCCCTACCGCCGGCAGGACCGAAGCCGCATTCTGTTGGATGAGATCAGTGCCAATCCGCAAAATATCCGGCAAAATCTTCTGCGAAATCTGCGCCATCTGCGAAATCTGCGGCCGAAAAATGGCTCCCGTGTTTGCCTGAGACCGCTTTCCGTCCCTGCCTCCAGTTGGAGGCAGGGCGATTTTTTTGCCTAGTTAGTCAAGTATCTACAATAAGTGCGCGTAATATTGACAATAAGTATCGACTCATTTACGTTTATTTATAACAACCGTTCGAAAACCGGCGCAACGGGAGTGATGAGATGTCCCCCAGGATTGGGGTCGGGGAAAGGCGCAGGGAGCAGGTGAAGCAGGCAGCCCTGGCGTGCCTGATGGACAAGGGGTATGACAACCTCTCCGTCCGGGCGGTTGCCGCCAGGGCGGGCGTGAGCACCGGCGTGCTCTACCATTATTTCCGGAACAAGGACGACATCTTGATCCAGTCGCTGGCGACCGCTTTTGCCGGCACGAACCAGGCGCTGCGGGACGCAGTGGAACAGCAGCAGGGCGAGGCGCGCCTTCTGGCCTACCTCGCACACGCATCCACGCTCGGCAGCCAGGACCCTACAACCGTCCAGGTATTGCTGAACGGGCTGGGACAGGTCCCCTATGCACCGGCGATTCGGGAACGGCTGGGCCGGCTCTTTGCCAGCTTTCGCGAGTACGCCGGCGGCGTGCTGGCCGGTTCGGCGGGATCGGCGGGACTCCCTCCGGACCGGCAGGAGGCGCTGGCCGCCCTGATTGTGGCGATCGGTCTTGGTCTCAGCATCCAGTGGGCGACCGACCCGGAATCCGTCTCCCCCGAGCGCTGCGGGGAGGCACTCCGGCAGCTATTCACCCTGTATGCCAAAGGAGGTACCGCCGATGTTTGACTTTCTCATGACCGAGGGACAAAGGGCGGTCCGTGACGAGGCGCGGCGTTTTGTGAAGGAAGATGTGCCGGCCCAGTTGCTCATCGACATGGATGCCGATCAGGTCCAGTACCCGCGTGCGTACGTCCAGGCCGCCGCCGCCCGGCACCTGCTCGGCCTGCGCTTCCCGGAAGCTTACGGCGGACGTGGGCTCGATTGGGCCACCGAGCTGGCCGCGATCGAGGAGGTCGGCGTGCTGGGCTCCTCCCTGGGCTGCTTGTATTCGCTCCCCACCATCGTCGGCGAGGCGATTAACCGCTTCGGCACCCCTGACCAAAAGGAGCGCTACCTGCTGCCCACGCTGCAGGGGCTCAAGTTCACCGCCGAGGCGCTCACGGAGCCCCGGGGCGGCTCCGACTTCTTCGGCGCCACCTCCACCGCCGTGCGCCAGGGCGACCACTATGTGCTGAATGGCCAGAAGCGGTTCGTGGTGGGGGCCGAAGGTGCCGACTATTTCCTGGTCTACGCGAAGACCAACCCCGGCGGTCCGCCGCACCAGTCCATCAGCGCGTTCCTGGTGGACCGGGGGCCGGGTGTCGAGGTCGGTCACGTGTACGGACTCATGGGCTCCCGCGGCGGCGGGGCCGGGCGGGTGGTCTTCAGGGACGCAGTGGTGCCGGCTGAGAACCTGGTCGGCCAGGAGAACGGCGCCGGGCCGATCTTCTACCAGATGATGGTGCCGGAGCGCCTGACCAGTGCGGCCGGAGCGCTGGGCATCGCCCGGGCGGCGCTGGAGATTGCGGCCCGCTACTCCACCCGGCGCAAGGCGTTCGGCCAGCGGATCAAGGAGTTCGAGGGGGTCAACTTCAAGGTGGCCGAGTCCATCACCCGGCTGGATGCGGCCCGGGCGCTGGTCTTTACCGCCGGCAGGGCGGAGGACTCCGGACAGCCGGCGGCCCTGATCCGGCGTCTGGTCTCCGAAGCCAAGAAGTTCGCCACCGAGACCGCCTGGGACGTGACGAACCATGCGATGCAGATCATGGGCGGCATTGGCTACACCAACGTCTTCCCGGTGGAACGGCTCCTGCGCGACGCCCGGCTGACCATGATCTGGACGGGGACCAACGAGATCATGAACCTGGTAATCCAGCACGAGTACTACAAGGCGTTGAAGGAGCAAGCGGACGGGGCACGCGACGTAGAGTGGGATGCACCGGGATCAGGCCTGGCGGATGAGAAAATCTACGAGTGAGCAGGAGGTAGTGGGGATGGGAGAACTGTTGCACCATCTGCTGGAACGGAACGCACTGAATGATCCGCAGGGCGAGGCGCTGGTCGATCCGGCAGTCGGGGTGCGCTGGACCTGGGCGGAGCTTGACCGGATGGCGACGAAGAGCGCGCATGGGCTGCAGGCAGAGGGGCTTGGGCGCGGGGACCGGGCCGTCTTGATCATGCCCAACCGGCCCGAGTTCGCCGTCGGTCTCTTTGCCGTGCTCAAGGCCGGGGGTGTGGTGGTTCCGGTCAACCCGCGCTTTACGGCCCGGGAGCTTGCCCACATCGTGAAGACCAGCGAGGCCGCCCTCGTGATCCATGATCCGTCCCTGCAGCAGGTGGTCGCAGATTCGCTCTCGCTGGCCCAGAGCCCCGCCCGGAGCCTGCCGGCGCCCCGACTGCTGGAACCGCCTGCCGGCGCCGGTGGGGTGCTGCCCGCCGATTTGACCCCCGCTGACCTCGCCGAGCTGATTTTCACGTCGGGCACCACCGGGGCGCCCAAGGGCGCCATGCTCTCCCACGGGGCCGTCGCCATGGCCGCGGCCATGTTCGCCGCCGAAATGGATATCCGCCTGGGCGATCGGGTGCTCAGTATGATGCCGCTGACCCATTCCGCCGTGCTTAACCTGACGTTCCTGGGCGCCGCCGCCGCCGGCGCCACGAATGTGATCGGCAACTACTCCCCGGGCGGCCTGCCGCAGATCGTCCAGCAGGAGCGCTGCACCCACTTCTTCGGCGCGCCGGTCGCTTACTTCATGAGCGCCAAGCTGCCCAACCTGGCCGAGTTCGACCTGAGCAGCATGAAGCGCTGGGCCTATGGCGGGGCGCCGACCTCCCGGGAACAGGTGCTGGCGATCCGGGCAAAGTTCGGGCCCAACATCGCCTGCGTCTACGGGCTGACCGAGGCAGGGCCGAACGGCACCCTGCTGGAGCCGGCGGACCAGGTGGAGCACGCCGGTTCGATCGGGCGGCGGGGCACGTTCAATACGGAAATCCGTCTGGTGGATGAGCATGGGCACGACGTCGCACCCGGCACGGTGGGCGAAATTCTCCTGCGGACCACCTCGGCCATGGATGGCTACTGGCGCAACGAGGCCGCCACCGGGGAGACGATTCGGGACGGTTGGATCTGGACCGGGGACATGGCCCGGCGGGATGAAGACGGGTACATATTCATCGTGGACCGGAAGAAGGACGTGGTCATCACCGGCGGCGTCAACGTGTACCCCAAGGAGGTCGAGGAGGTGCTCAACCGCCACCCGGCGGTGGAGGAATGCGCTGTGTTCGGGGTGTCGCACCCCGAGTGGGGCGAGTCGGTGGTGGTCGCCTACGTCGCCAGAGGTGGAGCCGAAGCGTCTGAAGCGGCGCTGCGGGACTTCTGCAACGAGCATCTGGCGGGGTTCAAGGTGCCCAGGGCCTTCCACGTCGTGCCGGCACTGCCGCGCAACTCCAACGGGAAGGTGCTCAAGGCAGACCTGAGGCAGCAGTTCAGGTCTTGAGCCACGCCGGCATAGGGAACGGAGGGACTCGCGACTTCTGTCGCGAGTCCCTTTGTAGTCTGATGACAGATGCATGGAGGCGAAGAGCGCCGGTTCCTGCTACTGTCCGGTCTTGGGACCGCGCCGGAAGAGTCGTTTCCAGAACCCGCCGGACGGCTTGGGTGCTGCCGGGTCAGGCGCTGCTGCCCCGACTGTGCCGATGGCCGCCGTGGCCGCGGGGGCCGGCGCCGGCGCCCCGGTGTCGGGCAGTTGCACCAGCACCCGGGCGCCGTTGGGGCCGTTCGGGTCCCACTGCAGCGTCGCATTCGGCGCCACGCAGTCCGTGTAGGGCCGGATGGGGACGTACGTCGTGCTGTTGATCAGGAGGCCCTGGGTGCAGTCCACCACCTTGATCATCTGCACGGGAACCGGCGTTGGGGCGGGGGCGCCGCTGCTCGGGGTGAGCTGCGCGTTTACGTCGGCGATGAACTGGTTCCAGTCGAAAATGCCGGTATCCTTGCCTTCGGCCGGCGTCCAGGTCATGTGGGTCGGGTCGTAGGGCCGGTTGACTGTGTCCCACCAGAAGTGGCCGGAGACATCCGCGATGGTCAACTGATACACGCGGGCCAGGTAGCCCGTGAGCCAGACCAGCTTCCGGTACGTCTCCGGCCAGGTGGCGCTGCCCCAGTTATACTCGCAGGTCTCAATGCCCAGGTGGGTCAGGTTTTTGCCGATCGTGTGGAAAGCGATTTCGCCGACCGGCATCAGCTGGAGCGCCTCCTTGTCGTCCACCACGTACTGGCTGGAAGCGAACCGACCGTCCGGCGAGTCATTAAAATATTGCCGGATGGCCCGGGCGTTCTGGGAGGGGCTGGCCGTCCGGTGGACGACGATGCCCTTGACGCCAAGCCAGCAGTTGGTCCCGTCGCACTCGCCCGGCCGGTTCTTACTGGTGGTGTCCAGGTAGGCCTTCGTGATGCTGTAAGGGTCCCCCGCCAACGGCATCGCGAGCATTTCGCCGAGAATCCGGTCGATGGTCTGGCCGTAGTCGGTGCCGGGGACCGCCCAGACCCCGTTCAGGTCGCCGACCCAGGTGGCGCTGCCGCGGGTTATCAGGTCAAACCGGGGGTCGATTTTGGCCATGCCGGCGGGCAGGGGGGCGGTGGCGGCGTAGGCGTAGAGGTGCTGCAGGTGGGCCAGCACGCCGTCGGCCGGGGTGGCGAAGGAGGCGCCCGGGTGCTGTGCGTCGGTGGCGCCGATGCCGGCGTAGTTGTTCTGCTCCGGTTTCACAATGCCGCCATACCGGAAATAGTTGGTCTCCTGGAGCGCCTGGGCGTAGGCCAGGTCGCCCCGGACCCGCAGCTTGGGCCCCAGTTCCAGGTACAGGTGGGCGACGTCCGGGGCGGCGGGGTTCGTTTGCGCCACGTAGGCTTTCATCTGGCTGACCTCGGCCGAAGCTCGTCCCAGGATGAGTGTACCTTGATAACTCAGCGCAATCACACCCTTTTGTCGCTGGATACCCCAGTTTATGTCACGAAGAGGACAGGTGTGCCGCCCTTACCGGGCTGGGACATAGGCAGAGTCCGAAGTCTACTTAATGGCTATATTGGGAACGTTATAATTTATGGTAAGATGCGGGCGGCTGGTAAAAGGAGGCTGCTTCTGGTGAGCACTTACCGCATTCAGCACCATCCGATTCTGCCGGTGGATGCCGGCAAGCCGGTTCTGTTTACCTGGAAAGGCACGCCGCTGACGGCAAGGCAAGGTGAGACGATCGCCTCCGCCCTGTTCGCCGGTGGCGTGCATGTTTTCGGCCATCATCATCAGGATGGCGCGCCCCAGGGCATATTCTGTGCGAACGGCCAGTGTGCCCAGTGTCTGGTGCTGGCGGACGGCCGGCCGGTGAAAGCCTGCATGGCGGTCGTGCGCGCGGATATGGCGGTGGCGCCGGTGGATGGCCTGCCGACCCTGCCGCAGCCGTCCCGGGCGGAGCAGGCGATGCCGGTCGGCGCGATGCATGAGCCGGTAACCACAAAGCACATCCGGGAGCTGGCTATGCCGGTGCTGATTATCGGCGGCGGGCCGGCGGGCCTGTCGGCGGCGGCGCAGTTAGGCCGGCTCGGCATCGAGACGCTGCTGGTGGACGACAAGCACCGCCTGGGCGGCAAGCTGGTGCTCCAGACCCACCGGTTCTTCGGTTCGACGGAGGCCGTCTACGCCGGCACCCGGGGCATCGACATCGCCACCCGGTTGGAGCAGGAGGTCCGGGGGTACCCTTGCGTTACGGTCTGGCTCAACTCGGCGGTGCTGGCGGTCTTCAGCGATCAGAAAGTCGGCATTCTGCGGGACGGCCACGAGTACGTGCTCGTGAAGCCGCAGGTGCTGTTGGTGGCCGCCGGGGCACGGGAGAAGACGCTGACTTTCCGGGGCAACACGCTGCCGGGCGTCTACGGGGCCGGGGCGTTGCAGACGCTGGTCAACCGGGACCTGGTCCGGCCGGCCGGGCGGCTTTTCATCGTCGGCGGCGGCAACGTGGGGCTGATCGCGGGTTACCACGCCCTGCAGGCGTCCATCGAGGTGGTGGGCCTGGTCGAGGCGCTGCCGGAATGCGGCGGTTATCAGGTCCACCGGGACAAGCTGGCGCGCATGGGCGTGCCGATTTACACCTCGCATACCGTCATCAGCGCGAATGGGCGGGACCAGGTGGAATCGGTCACCATCGCGGCGGTGGACCGGCAGTTCCAGCCCGTGCCGGGCACCGAGCGCTCTTTCGCCTGCGACACGGTGCTGATCGCCGTCGGCCTGGACCCGGTCGGCGAATTCTACGCCAAGGCAAAAGAATTCGGCATGAACGCTCTGGCCGCCGGCGATGCCGAGGAGATCGCTGAGGCGTCCGCCGCAATCTTCTCCGGAAAAATCAAAGGGCTGGAGGCCGCCCGGGCGCTGGGCTACGACGCCGGGACGGTTCCGGCGGACTGGTACCGCATGGCGGAAATCTTAAAGTCCAAGCCGGTCAGGGCGCCGGCAGAGCAGAGCTCATCGAAATCGCCGAAGCGGACATCCGCCAGGTGCCGGTCTTCCGGGAGGACTCCAAGCCCAAGCCTTGCGGCGGCTGCGAGAAGTGCGTCGCCACCTGCCCGGGCCTCGCGATTACCCTGGTAGACTACCGGAAGGATTCGGACTTCCCGATCGTGACGATTCCCTTCGAGTTCCCCCGGGACAAGGTCAAGGCCGGCGACCGGGTCGTGGTGCTGGACACGATCGGCACGGTCCTGGACGAGGTCGAGGTCGTCGCGGTCAAGGCGCTGAAGGCGTACGACCGGACGCTGCTGGTCAAAGTGAAGGCGCCTTCGGGAGTGGCGCGGCGCATCGCCGGCATCCGGGTGCAGTCACCGCACGTGACCATGCCGCTCCATGCCCCGGTGCCACGACGCGAAGACGACGCCGTGGTCTGCCGGTGCGGCCGGGTGACGGCGGCCGAAATCCGGGCATTGGTCCGGGCGGGCTACCGGGATATCAACGAAATCAAGGTCGTCAGCCGGGCCGCCATGGGCGCCTGCGGCGGCAAGAACTGCGGGCCGCTCATCCAGCGGATTTTCCGGGAGGAAGGGGTGCCGGACTTCACCGACAATACACGAAGGCCGCTCTTCCTGGAGGTGCCGCTGGGCGTCTTCGCCGGCGTGGGAGAGGAGGGCGAAGGCGATGCGTAACGCCTACGATGTCATCATCCTCGGGGCGGGGTCGGTGGGGGCGCCGGCGGCCTTCGCACTGGCGCAGGCGGGGCTGAAGACGCTGGTGATCGACACCGCACCCAGTGTGGGCCAGGGGTCGAACAAGGCGGCGATCGGCGGCATTCGGGCGACCCATTCGGACCCGGCGAAAATCCGGCTCGGCCTGCGAAGTCTGGAAGTCTTCTCGACGTGGCAGGAGACCTACGGCGACGACATTGAGTGGTTCCGGGGCGGCTATGCCTTCGTCGCTTACCGGGAGCGGGAGGAGAAGATCCTCAAGGATCTGCTGGCGATCCAGAAGCCCTACGGGCTGAACATCGACTGGCTGGGCTCCAATCAGATGCGGGAAGTGATTCCCGACCTGAACCCGGACGGGCTGATCGGCGGCACCTTCTCGCCGGACGATGGCTCGGCCTCGCCGATGCTCTCCGCCCACGCTTTCTACACCCAGGCTAAACGGCTGGGGGCGGAGTTCCGCTTCAGCGAGACCCCCACGGAGATTCTGACCGAGCGGGGCCGAGTCCGGGGCGTCCGGACGGATAAAGGCCAGTACGCGGCGCCGGTGGTGGTGAACGCCGCCGGCGGCCGGGCGGCGCAGGTGGCGGCGCTGGCGGATGTGAACGTGCCGGTGCGGCCGGACTGCCACGAGGCGGCGATCACGGAGCCGGTGGCCCGGTTCCTGCGGCCCATGGTGGTGGACATCCGGCCCACGGCGGGCTCGTCGAACTACTACTTCTACCAGCACATTACCGGGCAGATCATTTTTTGCATCACGCCGAGTCCGTCGATCTGGGGCGACGACCGGCGGGAGACCAGCCGGTTCCTGCCCATGGTGGCGCAGCGGATGATCGACCTGATGCCCCGCCTGCGGGGGATTCGGGTCCGGCGGACCTGGCGGGAGCTCTACCCGATGACGCCGGACGGCTCGCCGATCGTCGGCTGGTCGCAGGAGGTCGAGGGCTTCCTGCTGGCGGTGGGCATGTGCGGCCAGGGCTACATGCTGGGCCCGGGCGTGGGCGAACTGGTCGCCCGCATGGTGCAGCAGACGCTGACCCCGTCGGACCGGGAGGTGCTGGGCTATCTCGCGCCGGACCGGACGTACGCCGGGCAGGAAAAGCTGAAGTAGGGTTTAGTTTCCGGCTGGTTGGGTACAATGAGGAGGACCCGGTGCTGTTACACCGGGTCTGGCGGCCACCGTTGTTCAAGTGCCTTGGCGGGTGAGATTCTCACCCGTTAAAGGTTAACGGAGAGAAGTTTCAGCAAGAGGGCCAGAAAGATCAACCAGAACAGCCGATCATCCAGCTTGCTCATGCGTCCACCCCCTTCCTTGTCAACGAGGCGCCGCCGAATGGTATTACGAAAGGACCTGCGAAAAAGTTCGCAGGTCCTTTCACCTTTTCGAGGGAGTCCGGGGGTTGACCTGACTTGTCTGATTGGCAGAGCATGGGTGTATAAGTCCCCGGTTGACTGGACACAATGAGAAAGACCCGGTGCGTGTACACCGGGTCCTGGCGACCGCCGTTGTTCGAGTTGCTTGCGGTGGGATCGTCATCCGTTTCAGGTTGACGGATAGGAGTTTCAGCAAGAGGGCGAGAGGACCTGCGACAAGTTCGCAGGTCCTTTCGCCTTTTCGGGGGAACCCGGCGGACTACCGGATCACAAACCGCACCGGGTCTTCGCGTTAGTGGGCAGGAGTCTCACGTCCTAAATCGAACACACGTACTATCCAGCAGAACTACAGGAGGGTGCATCATGACCCAGTCGGCGGTCTTTCCGTTCACGAACCTGGAACTGTTCGAGGTGTACGCCCAAACGGCAGAGCCAGTGGAGTGGCAAGGACGTGATGGACTCCGGCTGGAGAACGGCTTGATTCTGCTGAAAAACCTCCTGGCGGGCGACGTGTCGCTCCAGGTACAGATCTGGTGCACGGAGGCAGCCTACCCGGGTCTGGCCTTTCGGGCGCAGGATGAGACCGCGCACGAGTTGGTCTACGTCCAACCGCACACCAGCGGTCAGTGGGATGCCATTCAGTACGATGCGGTCATGGGCGGCTCTGCCAACTGGCAATGCTACATGGGTCCGGCCTATCAGGGCGTGGCCGAAATTCCCTTTGGCGCCTGGCTGACGCTGCACGCCGAGGTCAGGGGTCAGCAGATGGCGGTCTGGGTCTGGCCATCGTCCCGACCCTTGCCGGCAGGCACGCCGCCGCAACTCGTGGTCTCCCGGCTGGCACATGGTTTCGCCTCGGGACGGGTCGGGCTGTGGACGTACAAGCCAGCGTACTTCAGCGACCTGCGGGTCGGCCCGCCCACCACCGCCTTCGCTGCCGAGTCGCCTTCGGTTACGCCGGCGCCCGGCCTCATGACCGACTGGTGGCTGGAGGGGGTGGGCCATGTCCGGGTTGAGGAGAACGGGACGCTCAACCTGAGCCGCTTTCTCTCCCGAGCCAGTCATACCGGGCCGGCAATCCTCACCAGGGAGATCGTGATTCCGCCGTCCGGGGAAGCGCAGCTTCGCTTTGGCTTCAGCGACGAACTGGAACTTCTGATCGATGACCAGCCGATTTTCGCGGGGTCCTGCCGTTTCACCGGGTTTGCGAACCGGGCGGCACGGGGCTACATCGAGTTGGGGTCGCATGAAGTGCACATCACCCTCGCCCCGGGCGTACATAAGCTCACGGCGCGCCTCGGGGTGTCTGAGCCCTTCGGGTGGGGACTGGTCATGGCCATGACGTAGGCCGGGCTTGCGACCGGTGGGTTGAGCACCGGGTCCGGCGGCCGCCGTTGTCAGACGCCTTTGGCGGGTAGGTTAAGCCCTACCCCTTACAGGTTAAGGGATAGGAGTTTCAGCAAGAGAGCCATGAAGATTAGCCAGAAGACGTAATCCCCGAGCTTGCTCATGCTTTCACCCCCATTCAACCAGGCGCCGCCACAAGTGACTACGTAAGGACCTGCGAGAGAGTTCGCAGGCCCTTCAACTTATGGGGGTCCGCTGGTTCGCCGACGAGTAGAGACAAAACCATCCGCAAGCCGGCGGTGAGGTTGTTTACCTCCCGACCCGCTTTTCCCTTGTTCCCAGTCCACGCGAATCGGTGAAAATCCCGCGTTTTTTCGCAACCGATCACGAAATCCAGCAAATCCCCGCGAAACGCTCCGACCTCGTTCAGTCACCTTTAATCCCCCAGGCGGCGCTCCATTCCGCCCGAACCCCGCCCAAACACCGTGTCAGAGCCACACGCGCACGAGACTCCCTCAATTCCGCCCCGCGTTCCCCAACCTTTCACAAACGACCAGCGAACCGGAGATTCTTCCGCGAAACATCGCGTTTGATCGCGTTCGATCACAAAATCCCGCAAAACCCTTGAATCGCCCGCGATCTGTTCCATACCGCCGTGCATTCCGGCAGACTTGACGGAAATCCAACAAAATCCGCCCTCGCTGTAAACATCATCACAAATTTGTAAATTCCATATTATCGACTTGACATCAATGACAAATTATAGCATAATTCAGCATTGTTACAGGAACTGGGGCCAAGCCCACCGGACCTCCCAACTCACCCTTCTGCCACGCACTCTACCCTCCATTGCGCAGCCCGCGTGCGGTCATGCCGGTTTCCTGCAAAACAATCTGTGGAGGTAGAAGTGTGATGGCAGATTTCAAGGGTGATCCGCGCTCGGAGTTGGCAGGGCTCAAGAAGGCGACCCGGCGGCACAAGGTTGTGGGCGGCTCCCATCGCGAACCGGCCTCCGGCAAGGTCTTTCCGTCGGGGCGGGTGCTCTTCAACCGGGAAGGGACCGACCTGGCGGTGGCGTTCGTGGAAAGCTCAAGTTCAAAGCCGGTTACATGGTCACTTTCAGCGTCAACGATATCCAGGAGTACGTGGCGGTCTACCTGACCGAACAGGAAGTCGACGGGGCCATGCCGGTCCGGAACCACAGCGGGTTCTCGTTCCACATTGGCGGCGTGTTTTCGGAGTTCCCGACCCTGCGCCCCGTTACCACCATTCGCGGCGCGGTCAGCCAGGAAACTGACGACGCCGGCAATGGCTACATCAAGCTCTCCCTCGCCAACGTGCAGCCCGTCCGCCGGACCGGCCGCAAGAACGCCAAAAAGACTGACGCTGCCACCAAGACCGACGCTGCCACCAAGACCGACGCTGCCACCAAAACCGACGCTACCACCAAAACCGACGCTACCGGAGCCGCCCCGGAAGCTAAATGAGTTTCCGAAAACCTGTGCCGAACGGAGGTCGTAGCGCAATGTGCTACGGCCTCCATCGTTCGAGCAGGGCGGTCGCCCTGCTCTTTTCCGTGCCATCGATGCTAGACTTTCGGGTCTAGTCACAAAGGAGTATTGCCGAACCCCGGTCGAAATTGGTATACTGCGTAACAGGGATTGATAATCATTCTCAACACTATACCGGGGGTCTTACGGTGCATAAACACGGGCTGGTCAGGCGGCTGCTCCTGATTCTGATGATCGCTCTCATGCTCACGGGCTTTGCTTCCTCTGTCCTGGCCGCGGCCGGGGACGATCTGACCGCTGCCAACGTGTTGGTCACCAAGGCCCTCGACCGTGCGAAGCAGGGCGACGTCGAAGAGGCGCGGGCGCAGTATGAGGCGTTTCGGAAGACCTGGCTCGATATTGAAGACGGCATCAAGAATCAGTCAAAAACCGCTTACAAATCTATTGAGGACGAAATGGCGACCGTGCAATTTGCGCTCCTCAAGACCCCGCCCGACCAGGCGGGTCTGGTCCAGGGCTTGCAGTCGCTGCAGGCCGCCAACGTCCGCTTTGTGGCCGGTGGTTACCCGGCCGACGGCACCAAATCTGCCAATCCCGCTCCGGCCGCCCAGTCCGGCACGTCGGTGGCCGACCTGCTCAAACTGCTCGACCAGGCGAAAGCACGTGCCCAGGCCAAAGATGCGGCCGGCGCCGCCGCCGCCATGGGGCAGTTCCGCAACTCCTGGCTGGACGTGGAAGGCGTCGTCCTGACCCAGTCGGCCAAGATCTATGGCGATGCGGAACGGGACATGGTGAGCGCCCAGGCGCTGCTGTTGAACACGCCCCCCGACTTCGACCGGGCCACGGCGATTATCGCCAACATGCAGGAGTACCTGGCGCCGGTGGCGGGGAAGACCTCGTACTCGCTCTGGGACGCCTCCACGATTATCCTGCGGGAAGGGCTGGAAGCGCTGCTGGTGTTGGTAGCCCTCCTGGGCTTCGTCAAGAAAAGCGGACAGGCGAACGGAAGTAGCTGGATCTGGGGCGGCGTGGGTGCGGGCCTGGCTGTCAGCGCAGCGCTGGCGCTGGCCGTGAAGCTGCTCTTCGGCTCCGGCGCCTTCGGGAACAACAACTTCCTCATGCAAGGCTATACGGGTCTGTTCGCGGCGGTCATGCTTGTGTACGTAAGCTACTGGCTGCACAGCAAGTCCAGCGTCGCCGAATGGAACCGCTACATTCACGATAAATCTTCGGCCGCGCTGGCTACCGGCAACCTGTTTTCGCTGGCTACCCTGGCCTTCCTGGCGGTCTTCCGGGAAGGGACCGAGACGGTCCTGTTCTACGTCGGCATGGCTTCCTCAATTGCGCTGCGGGACTTGCTGCTCGGCCTGGGCCTCGGCCTCGGGATTCTCGCCGTGCTGGCATTCGCGATGCTGAAAGTTGGCCTGAAGATTCCCATGCGGCCGTTCTTCCTGGTCTCCAGCGTGCTCGTCTTCTACCTCGGGTTCAAGTTCACCGGCATGGGCGTGCACGGCCTCCAGTTGGCCGGGTTGCTGCCCGCAACGGTGGTGCCATACCTTCCCAGCATCGACGCTCTGGCGCTGTATCCGAACTGGCAGTCGACACTGCCGCAGTTCCTGCTCCTGGTCTTCGCCGTTGCCATGGTTCTGGTTACCCGCCGTCGGAATGCCCGGGCAAACCTCGGGTAAAGTTCCCATACATCAGGTCAAGAGGAGAATATCACTATGAAGTTGCGTGCTTTAGTGGCTGCCCTGTACATTACCACTGCCCTTACCGTTGCCGCCTGCGGTGGCGTCAAGCCGGCCGCCGACCCGAAGACTCCCGCTCCCGCTCCCGCTGCGACCCAGCCGGCGGCCCCGGCCCCGGCGCCTGCCGCCAACAACGACGCCGCCGCAATCAAAGCCGGGGTCGCGAAGATGCGCCAGCAGATGGCGCCTCTGAAGGAAGCCTTGAACGCCGGCGATGCTGCCAAGGCGCAGAAGTATGCCGATGATACCGACGGGGCCTGGGACACGTTTGAGGACGCCGTAAAGGCGAAGGATAAGGACCTGTACGAAAAGATCGAAGACCCCCTGCACGCCCTCACGGCCGGCGCCAAGGCCGCGACGCTCGACAAGAAGTTAATGCTCGACCAGGTTGCGAAGCTGGACGCCCTGCTGGGCGAACTTACGAAGTAAACCCGACGAACACGAAGGCCATGGCGAGAGCCATGGCCTTTGCTCAATCCGTGGGCCGGCGGGCCGGTTCACGCCCCCCCAGCGGGCCGGAGAACACCAGGGACAGGGCAGCAGCCATAAGCACCAGTTCGTACTCCCAGCCACCCACGAAGCCCTTATTCAGCTTGGTCGTGACAATGGCCCCCAGCATGTTTGCCGCCAGCAGCGCGGCGGCGATGCGGGTGCCAATCCCCGCCAGCAGCATCAGGCCGCCCACCACTTCCACGGCCCCGATCATCAGCACCATGGCATGGGGGGCCGGGAGGCCAATCCTGGCGAAAAACGGGACCAAGGTAGCGGCGTGGGCCAGCTTGGGCCAGCCATGCACAATGAACACGGCACCCAGCGCCAGCCGCAAAATGACGGGGGCGAGGTAGGCGTAGCGGTTCAACACCATGGGGCGATTCCTCCGTTGCTTCTTCTTCGCAGCCAAGCGTAGTTTTCCCCCCGGTGCGATCAATAAACAGTTGACAGGTCCCTGGCCGAGTGGCTAGAATAACCAACGGACCCAACTGATTTTGAGGAGGTGGCTGTCATGTCGGCAATGAGCGTTATTCTCCGCGCCTGCATTTCTCGCCACCCGTTTTCCTGGCACGCGTAGGTCAGCCTGACACAGGCTTCCTCCGGCCACGGGTGGTTCACCCGTGGCCTTTTTATGCCTCCGCGCGGGAGGTTCAGAGCCACGGGGACAGATCTGTCACCGTGGCTTTTCCGCGGCCAACCGAAGGGCGGCCGCGCACAAACATTTGGGAGGAATCCAGCCTTGTCAGATACCGGTATCGTCATTCGTAACGACGGTCCTCGCTTCTGGGTGGACCTTGGCCATGAGACCCTTGGCAATCAAGAAATCCCCTGCGGCCTGCGCGGCAAGCTCAAGCGGGAGCACCAGCGGGTCACCAGCATCGTGGTGGTGGGCGACCGGGTCCAGGTCGAACGGACCCCCGACGGGGGCGGCATGATCGATGCCGTGGAGCCCCGCAAGAGCGAACTGAGCCGGCCCGGCTTTCACGGCTACGTCCACGTGATGGCTGCGAATGTCGACCAGTTGATTATCGTCGGGGCGGCCCAGCAGCCCCGGTTCAAGCTCCATCTGGTCGAACGGTTCATGCGCATCGCGAACCGGGGCCACATGGCGGTCGTCGTTGTCATCAACAAGTGCGACCTGGAGCATGAGGCGACCATTCGGTCCTGGGTGGTGCCGCTGCTGGGCACGGGTGTGCCCGTGATCCTCACCAGCACGCTGGACGGGCGGGGCGTCGAGGAATTGCGGGCGCTGCTGCAGGGCCGCATCTCCGTGCTCGCCGGCCAGTCCGGCGTGGGGAAGAGCAGTCTGGTGAACTGGCTCTATCCGGAGGCGATGGTCCGGACCAACGCCGTCAGCGACGCCAGCAACAAGGGCCGGCACACCACGACATCCAGCCGGCTGTACGGCCTGCCCGGCGGCGGCTATCTCGTTGACACGCCGGGAATCAAGGAACTGACGCTCTTCGAAGACGATGAGGAGGAGGAGTCGGCGATCGACATCTACCCGGAGATCACGACCGCCGCCGCCGGCTGCAAATTCCGGGACTGCACCCACTCCCATGAGCCGAACTGCGCCGTCAAGGCTGCCGTGGCCCGCGGCGACATCCGGCCGGAGCGCTACCACAACTTCCTGCGAATGGGGGAGTCCCGGTGACCAACGCTGAAACGGCAGTGCCGTAGCCGCAACCGCCCGGAGCCAGTTGGCTCCGGGCGGTTGTTATCTACCTGACTACGTGCAGGAGCGACCCGACACCGGCCGTGACCGTCTCGCCCGTAGGCGGGAACTCCAGTTTCAGGCCTTCCGGCAGGCCGGTAATCACCACCGGCGCTACCACCGACCGGGCTGTTCGCCGAAGCTTTTCCAGGTCGAACCGAACGAGGAGGTCGCCCGCCTGCACCTCATCGCCCTGGGCGACCACCGGCGTGAAGACGCCCGGAGCGCCCGCGGAGTCGATGCCAACGTGGATCAGGACCTCTACGCCTTCGGGCGACTGGAGGGCCACGGCGTGGCCGGTCGGGAAGAGTACAACCACCTGGCCGGCAACCGGGGCCCGGACCACGCCTTCGGCCGGCACGATGGCGACGCCTTCGCCCATGGCGCCCTCGGAAAAAGCCAGGTCCGGTACGTCGGCCATGGGGATCGTCTGGCCCGAGAGCGGCGGCCGGAGGGAGAGCCAGTGTGCAGTCATGATCCACTCACCTTTCGTTGGTTTTACCTTGAAGCATCGCCACGGCTTGCCGGACGAACCCGCCGGCCTCATCCAGGGCGGCCCGCGCCAGCTCGGCATCAGCGCCCGCGAGGCACATCACCACGGCGACCTTGACCTGGTTGCCGGAGCCGTCCAGCGCCCGGGACGCCGTCTCGTAGTCGGAATTCGTGGCCTGCATGATGATGCGCCGCGCCCGCTCCACCAGCTTCGCGTTGGTCGGCCGGACGTCGACCATCAAGTTGCCGTACGTTTTGCCCAGGCGGACCATGGTGGCCGTGGAGAGCATGTTCAGCACCAGTTTCTGCGCCGTGCCGGCCTTCAGCCGGGTGGAGCCGGAGATCGCTTCTGGCCCCACCACCGGTGCGATGGTCACTTCGGCCACCCGGGCCATCTCCGAATCCGGGTTGCAGGTGAGCCCAACGGCCCGGGCGCCCAACGCCTTCGCCCCTTCCAGGGCGGCGATGGCGTACGGCGTCCGGCCGCTGGCGGCCAGCGCAATCACCACGTCGCCGGCGTTCACGCCATGCTCCTGGAGGTCCTTCAGCCCTTCCGCCTCGCTATCCTCCATGGACTCGCTGGAGCGGACCAGGGCGCCGAATCCGCCGGCGATGATGCCCTGAATCAGGTCGGGGCTGACGCTGAAGGTAGGCGGGCACTCCGAGGCGTCCATGACGCCCAGCCGGCCGCTGGTGCCCGCACCGATGTAGAAAACCCGACCACCGTGGCGGATCGCGTTCACCATTATATCGACCGTCTGGGCCACCTGCGGCAGGACTTGTTCCACCGCCAGGGCCACCAGCTTGTCTTCGTCGTTCATGGCCCGGACCAGGTCCGCGGTGGACAGGCTGTCCAGGTCCTTGGTCCGTTCGTTGATCCGTTCGGTAACCAGCTTATCCAGGTCCATTTTCGGTTGCCCCCTGTCTTTACGCCACCGCGACCAGTTGGAACTTGCGACTGCCGCCCACCCAGCGCAGGAGCGGGAGATCCTCGGGGATTACCTGCCCGACCACATTGACCCGCGGGTCCGCGGGCAGGTCCACGGTTGCGATCTGCAATTCGCCGGAATAGCGCAGGTAGCCCAGATTGTCCACCGTGACCGCACCGGCCGGCCGTGTCGCTGTATTGAACGGCGCAATCGCCGGCCCCTGGGCCGCATACGCCCGGGATGCGGTCGAGCGAATGACGAATTCGGCGGCGTCGGTCCGGTTCTCCTGAACGAACCCCAGCGCAATCTGCTGCTCCAACGCGGAGAGCCCCGGCGTCAGACGGACCCGGATCACGACGCCTTCCGCCCGGGCCACGGCGCTCACCCGGTCCAACTCCGGCGCCGTGGCCCAGGGATCGCCGAAGAGCACCGTGTCGGTCAAGCCGGTGGCCAGCAGTTCTGCTGCCGCCCGGCCTGCCTCCATCTGCCGGTGGCGTTCCACCGTGGGCAGCCCGGCAAAGAGCGGCCCCCGGCGTCCGCCGGCGCCCGGGACGAAGGCGGCGACCCTGAGGCCAAACCGCCTGAACACCTGCGACGAGCGCTGGAAGGAGTCCAGCGAAATGCCCGTCTCGGGGCGGGGGTAGTAGTTGTGGCACCCTTCCAGCAACTGCGGATCGGCTCCGGCCGCCATGACCGCCCGCAAGTAGTCGGGGTCCACCGTGGAGGCGTTCAGCACGATGCGGATGCCGAGGGGGTTTGTGGCTACCCGGGCGACTTCCGCCGGGGTGAAGCCGTAATCCAGCCGGATGCCGGCCAGACCCATGCGGCCGACGACGCCCAGGTCGTCGAGGGTCGCGCCCAGGCCGGCCAGCGCTTTCGGAGCGATGTCCGCCACCGTTTGCATGCCAAAACCCGCGGCCATTCGGGTCAGGTGCTCCAGGTGGGCTGCCGCCGCCTGCAGGGGAACCTCCGGGATATGCAGCGAAGTGAAGACGGCTGTGCCGCCCCGCTCCGCCACAGCGGCCAGGTACCCGGGCAACGTGTCCGCTGTGTCCGGGGAGCCCAGAAACACCGAAACGCCCCACTCTGCCATGCGCAAGACCTCCTCGCAGAAAGGGGCCAGGGCGTCTGCCCCTGGCCCCGTCAATGCGCCAGCGACTAGTCGTTGAACGAGAACGCCTGGGACTCGGCGACCTTGGATTCATCAAAGCCCAGGAGCCAGGTGGCGATGAAGCCGGCGATGTAGGAGATCAGAATGCCCAGTAGGTAGAGCGCCGGGCTGTTGACCAGCAGCGCCAGCAGCACGCCCGAGACGCCAATTGCCAGGGCCCCGACATGCATCGTGGCGATGAGTGCGCCGCCGAAGGCCGCACCGATGCAGGCGCCGATGAACGGCCGGAACAGGGGCAGGGTCACGCCGTAGATCAGCGGCTCGCCGATGCCCAAAATGCCTACCGGCAGCGCCGCGATGATGATCGCCTTCAGGTCCTTGTCCTTCGTCTTGAAGTAAACGGCGCACGCGGCGCCGACCTGACCGGCTCCGGCCATGGCGAGAATCGGCAGCAGCAAGGTCTGACCGGTCTGTTTGATCAGTTCCAGGTGGATCGGGGTGAGGCCCTGATGCACACCCAGCATGACCAGCGGCAGGAACAGGCCGGCGAGGAGGAAGCCGGCCACCGGACCGCCCACGGAGAGCAAGCTCTTGGTGAAGCTGGTAATCCAGCTGGAGAAGTAGAAGCCTACCGGCTGGACCGCAAAGAGGACGATCAGACCGCCGACCAGCATGGTGAGCAGCGGCGTGACGATGATGTTGATGGTATCCGGCATCCGCTTCTGAATCTGCTTGTACAGCCAGCCCATGAAGGCGCCGGCGATGAGGGCACCGATGAGGCCGCCGCGCCCGGAGGTCATGGAGAGCGTGTTCAGCGTCGGGGCGATCAGGATGGCGCCGGCCACAGCGCCGATGGAGGCCGGGCCGCCCCATTCCTTGGCGGCGTTCATGCCGACGAGAATGGAGAGGAAGCCCATGATGGTGGAGCCAAGAACGCCCAGGACGTTGATGACCCCATAGCCGAAGATGACGGTCTTCGCGTCGATGAGGTTGGTCTTCTGAAGCACATTATTTAACGCAATAATCATACCGGCGCCGATAATGGCGGGCAGGATCGGCACAAACACACTGGCGATTTTCCGGAGCAGGTCCTTGGAGCCGGACTTCGGTGCATCGGCCTTGCCGCCGGTCCCGGCACTGTCGCCGAGCCGCATGCCCGTAACGGTGGTCGTGGCGTCGGCGACCTTCTGGGCCAGGCCCGGGCCAAAAATGACCTGAATCTGGCTGCCGGTCTGGATGACGCCCTTGACGCCGTCCACCTTCTTCAGGGCGGCCTGGTCGGCGGCCTTCGAATCCCGGGGATTGACGCGGAGCCGGGTCATGCAGCATTCCAGGGACAAGATGTTGTCACGACCACCGAGCTTCTCGATCAGTTGCTGAGCGATTGTCTCTTCGCGGCTCATCTGCAAAACCTCCTTGCGGGTAGGTGCGGAAGCAGCCCAGGCGCCCGTCGCGATCATCAGATGGTACAGATGTCTAGACCACTTCCGGGATAGATAGTTAGCGATCAATCAAAGAGATTCCTTCTGAATACAGAAATTTTTCCGGAGGACTAGCCCTGATCCCGAATCAATTCGACCGTGAACCGATAACGATCGCCACGATAACAGGATTGCGTGTACTCGACCTGCCGCCCGTACTGGTCCCGGGAGACGCGCTCCAGCATGAGGAGCGGGGTTCCTTCTTTCACGCCGAGCACCTTTGCCTCTGAGCTCCGGGCCGCCACGGCTTCGAGCGACTGCATCCCCCGGTTGAGCGTGAAACCATAGCGCTCCTTGAGAATCGTATAGAGCGAGCTGGAGAGGTCCAGGTCCAGCAGCCCGGGCACCAGCGTCGCCGGCATATGGACCACTTCGACGGCCATGGGCTGCCCGCTGGCGAGGCGGAGGCGCTCCAACCGGACCACCGGCTCCGTCTCGGGAATGGCGAGGGCTTGCCCGGCTCTGCGCCCGGGCACGACCTGCTGTGCGCTGAGTAACTGGCTGCTGGGCGCCAGACCCCGGCGGTACATTTCTTCGGTGAAGCTGGTGAGGGCGACCAACGGCTGCTCCAGCTTGGGCGTGTTCACAAACGTGCCGCTGCCCTGAACCCGGTGCAGGTACCCCTGGGACTCCAACTCCACCAGCGCCTGGCGGACGGTCATCCGGCTGACGCCGTAGCGCTCGGTCAGTTCCCGTTCGGAAGGGACCCGGTCGCCCGGCTTCAGTTGGCCGCGTTCAATCGCTTCCAGCAGCTGGGTTTTGATCTGAAAGTAAAGCGGAACCGGCCCACGCTTGTCCACATAATCCATGCGGCTTCTCACGCTCCTGAACCGGTCTTCTGGCTGATATGTCTATACCACCATACCACCCGTGCGTTTCGGGATGCAAGTGAATCCCCGGGCCGTAACCAGCCCGGGGAGTTGTTCGCTGTGTCAGGTCGGGGGTTGGGAGCTGACGATCTTCAGCACGGTGCCGGGATCGACCCGGTCGTAGAGCCATTCCACCGCCTGGTTGGTCATCCGGATGCAGCCGTCGGAGACCCAGCGCCCCATGGAACTTGGATCGTTGGTGCCGTGAATGGCCCACACCAGCGCCCCGTCGCCTTTATAGACGCTGAAGCCGAGCCAGCGGGTGCCCAGGGGATTTCGGGGGTCCAACGCCGGGATCTTGTCCTTATAATACGGCATCCCCTTGACTTTCGTTTCAATGGAATACGTCCCCGTCGGGGTCTGCCGGTTCGCCATGGCCGTTGCCGCTGTCGGCAGGGGTCCCCGAGTCTGGCTGCCGGTGGCGACCGGGAACGTCTGGACCAGTTCACCCTTGTCGTAGAACCAGAGTACGTTCAGCCACTTGTCCACGACGATGGCCGTGGGCGCCGGAGGGTTCAGCGGTGCGGCCAGTTCGAGGTACTTTGCCGGTACCAGCCCCCGGCTCCGGTCCGCCTTCCAGGCCTGGTAATCGGGTTCGCCGCCGGCGGCTTCCAGGACTTTCTCGCTGCCGACGATCACCTCTTTGGGTGTCCCCTCTTGCGGCAGTTTCTGGTAGAGCACGACGACGCCTTTGGCCCGTGGCAGGTCCACCACCGCCAGATCGAAGTCGGCGATGGTGACCGGCTCACCCACCAGCTTCGGGGACTTCTGCGGCCCGGTCACCAGGGCCATCTGGCGCAGGGAGGTCTCCGCGGGACTCAAGGCGACGAATGCGTCCGTGTCGTCGCCCAGATTGACTTTCAGGAACTTTTCGGGCTTGAAGGGGAGGGCGGCTTCGCTTTTTGCGACGGCCGGCGCCGCCGGCACGCCTTTTAGCCAGACCACCAGCCGGCGGACGCCGACATAGAGTCCGGCGGCCACCAGCAGCAGGACGATGAAGGCCAGAACCCTGCGCCGGAAGTACTTCTTCCGGCGAGCCGCCATTCGGTGGCGCGCGGCGGCGCTTTCAAAGGGGCGGCGCTGGGGGATACCTGCCAAGTGATCCCCTCCCTCTCGCATATTATCTATAGGCTCTGTTCGTGAGAACGGGTGCTCCCGTAGACAGCTAAACCGCCGGGCGCTCACCAAAGACTGAACATGCACTTGCCAGCATCTGCCGAGCAGCCGGTACTTGACTCATCTTCCGGGCCTGGTCCAGGTAAATGAAC
>DASXVX010000086.1:0-67589 GCA_036504075.1 Symbiobacteriaceae bacterium
TCGTCGGCACTGAGCACCACCTTGCGCGACGGGCCGCTCACGCGAAAACCACCCTTCCGACTCAATGAAGGGTGGTTCGCGATGTGGAAGCTGTGTCCTTCTGCCTACACGGAAGGAACTTACGGAACCGAGTACTAGTCTCGATACACTGCCACGGAGGTTTTCCTCATCCACGTCCGGATTTCGGGCGGTAAGGTGGTGAGAATCTTGATTGGTTCCGAAGGCTTTCTGTACCCCTGAGCGAAGGCCGACCGGTACTTGTCAGAGCAAGACAGAAGGAGTAGAACTGAACCCGGGAGAGCCACTGAGGTGCACACTGGTAGTCAGTGCTCACACTCAGTGGCTCTTTCGTGCCGGGGTCGTGTGTGTAGCGGCGAGTGGTTCGTTAGCTCTTTCCAAGCCTTAACTGCCACGAAACGCCGAATTTGTCCTGAACCCAACCATACTTTTGACTGAAGGGGTAAGCGGCCAACGGCATCAAAACCGTGCCCTCGTGGGCTAGCTTTTCGAAGACCCGATCAATCTCAGCTTCCGTGTCGCACGTTACGTGGAAAGAGATTGCCGGTGTAAAGGTGAACGCGTGCGCCACGCTACTGTCTATAGACATAAACACTTGCCCGTTTAGTGAAAAGGTGGCATGCAACACGGTCCCCTCAGCGCCGGCTTCGTTCGGTCCATAACGATGAATGCTGATTACCTCTGATTGATCGAACAGTGAGGCGTAGTAGTTCATTGCCTCCTCAGCCTTGCCAGAGAACATCAGGAACGGCGTGATCTTTTGACTGGACACTTGAATCACTCCTCGCCATCCGCGTGCAACTAGAATACCACCCTGTGCGACGCCTCTTCAATCTGGTCCAACTGATTCCGTCGGCCTTCGACGCGGTCTCGGTCGACGATGAGCAAGAAGAGGTCAACCCTGGAGCGGGCGGCTGCACAGGGAGACGTGCCGGGGAGCTATTCCCCGGCACGCTTGCGTTTGCGGCGGCCCGTGCCGCGCATACGGTTGCAGCTTGATTCATACAGTAGCCCTTGGCAGTGCAACCTGGCCTTAGGCCCACTGCCTGTGGAATTACACCAACCCTCCGATTGAAAGGGGTGCTTCGGCATGAGATGGGAGCCCCGTAAGGTCTACCTGTATCTCGTCAGTCTTGTCACCTTCATCATGACCCTGTTCGGCGTCTGGAACCTGATAAACGCCGGGATAGACATCGCCTACCCGCCTCGGGCGTACAACCCATGTATCGAGACGCGCGCCAAGGACGTCCCCACACCCGATCCGGCTCAATGCGAACAAATACGGCAGAACCAGGCGGCACAGATGCGAGCGAACAGCGTCCGCAGTTTCATTCACAGCGGTGCTTTCCTGATCCTGGTCGTCCCGGCCTATGTGTACCATTGGCGGCTGGCCCGGCGCTCGGAACAGCCATAACCACACCCACCGCTTGTCTGGCATCGCACACCTCTGCGTGGCCTCCCTGATCGATGCGCCTGGTCAGCTTTCGGTACGCAACTCGCCACCTGGGACCTGGCAAAAACAAACTCCCGCAGGAAACGGTCGCCCTCTGTCTACATCAATTACGCAAATATTCTCAGGCAAATCTACCGATTCCTGCGCTACACACCGCAGTTCCCCCAGTCGTATCAGAAGCTGCAAGAGCTTTGGGATGGGGCGAAGAACGGCCAGGGGTTCGCTTGCATCGAGCCGGGGCGGCTTTGCCCCGACCTGAGGCGGACCATCCAGCGACCCCGGGGTCAACATTGATCAACTCGGGGTCGACCTTGGATCGACTCGGGGTCGACCTTGTATCAACTCGGGGTCGACCTTGTATCGACTCGGGGTCGACCTTGTATCGACCTGGGGTCGACCTTGTATCGACCTGGGGTCAACAATGGGGCGACCTGTCGGCTTCTCCAACACCGTTCTGGTCCTCTGCCGGGAGCGTTGACCCGATTCCGGGTGTATCCTTGATCAAACGTTCGCCCGCCCGTGCCAGTTCGGCGATCTCATCGGACCGTTCGCAGGGTTGCGAACAGTCTCTCGATTATAATCAAACTGTAAAATAGCTGAAACGCGATCCAAAACACCCCCGTCTAACTGAGCAGATAAGACCTGAGGGGGTTGTACAGATGATGACTCGCAAAGTGCTCGCCCTGGTGGCCCTGGTAACGCTGACGGCAGTCCTCGCGGCGTGTGGCAGCAGCAAGCCGACCTCCGCGCCCGTCCGGCAGGCCTACCCGCCGGCCCAGCCGGCCCCGGCCGGGTCGGGACCCGCGAACCAGCAGTCGGCCGAAGTGCCCCGTGCCTACGACGGCGCCAAGACCGCGGCGCCCGCTACCCCGGTGCCGACCGGCTCCGCCACATCGTCGCCAAAGCCGGTGTCGCCCGAGGTGCAGGGACCGGCGGACATGTACTACCAGAACTACGGCATCAATCCCGTGGTCTCCGCCGCCCGGCAGCCGACCTCCACCTTCGGCGTCGACGTCGACACCGCCTCGTTCACGCTCACCCGGGACTACCTGAACCGGGGGACGCTGCCGCCGCCGGAGGCCGTGCGGGCAGAGGAGTTCATCAACTACTTCCCGCAGAACTACCCGGCGCCGACGAACCAGGCGGTGGCCGCCTATGTCGAATGGGCGCCCAACCCCTTCCGGCCCTCCCTGCAGCTGGTGCAGGTCAGCCTGAAGGCCCGCGAAGTTCCCCGGCACGACCGCAAGCCCGTGGTGCTCACGTTCGTGGTCGACGTCTCCGGCTCGATGGCGGACGGCGGCCGGCTGGAGATGGTCAAGCACAGCCTGCAACTGCTGCTGGACCAGCTGGGACCCGGGGACCGGGCCGGCGTCGTGGTCTACTCCACGAAGGCCCGGGTCATGGCCGAAACCACCGGCGACAAGGCCCGGCTGCGCAAGGCCATCGAATCCCTGCAGCCCGAGGATTCCACCAACGCTGAGGCCGGCCTGACCATGGGCTACGCCATGGCCAGCCGCAACTACGACCGCGAGGCGACCAACCGGGTCATTCTCTGCTCGGACGGCGTGGCCAACGTCGGGAACACGTCGCCGGACGGCATTCTGCGCCAGGTGTCGGACTACCGGGGTCGGAACATTTCCCTGACCGCCATCGGCGTCGGCATGGGCAACTACAACGACGTGCTCCTGGAGCAGCTGGCCGACAAGGGGAACGGCAACTATTACTACATCAACAACGAGGACGAGGCCCGGCGGGTCTTCGTGGAGAACCTGATGGGCACCCTCGAGACGGTGGCCAAAGACGTGAAAATCCAGGTCACGTTCGATTCGGAGCAGGTCGCCACGTGGCGGCTGGTGGGCTACGAGAACCGGGTCATGCGCAACGAGGACTTCCGGAACGACCGGGTCGACTCCGGCGACATGGGCGCCGGCCACGCCGTGACCGCCCTCTACGAACTGCAGCTTTACCCCGAGTCTCGGGGCGGCGCCCTCGGCACCGTGACGGTCCGCTACAAGGAACCCGCCGGCGACCGGCCCATGGAGGCCAGCCTGCCCATTCGGGCTTACCCGTCCGACGGCTCCGCCCGGGTCCGCTGGACCGCTGCCGTGGCCGAATTCGCCGGCCGGCTGCGGGGCAGCCCCTGGGCGGCGGAGACCAGCTTCGGCACCATCCGGGCGGTCGCCAAACAGGCGGCCGGCGACCTGGATGAGACCGAACCCCGCCGGGAGTTTCTGGGGATGCTGGACATGGCCATGCGCCTGCGGCCCTAGCCGCAACAGCCCTGAATTGGACCAAGGGGACGGCCGCCGCCGTCCCCTTTTGGCTTTCCCTTCATCTTATGTCTTTCCAAACGGAATACTTTGGAGTAGAGTATTCCCGTTAACTGCTCTCCGAGGAGGGAGAATGTGTCCGCTGCCAATTCGAACGGGCCTTCGCCTATTTCCGCCAATAAACCCCGCTGGGGCCGGGTGCTGGGGCTGACCCTCGCCGGTATTCTCGTCTTTCTCCTGGTCTTCGCTTTCGCCGCCGCCAAGGGCATGGTCCCGACTTCGGTGGTGAATGGAGCCGCCAGTCTGTTCGTCGGGCGGCAGCCCGGCGCCGTCGAGTGGGACACGAACCAGCCGGCCAATGTGCTGGTCATGGGGCTGCAAATCGGTGGCGCCTCCACCAACCCGCTGACCGATTCGATGATGGTGGTCTCCTACGACCCGGGCGCCAAGTCGCTGTCGATGCTCTCGATCCCCCGGGATCTCTACGTGGAAATCCCCGGCCACGGCTCCGGGCGCATCAACGAGGCGTTCGAAGATGGCGGCGCCGCCGAGGCGCTGCTCACGGTTCAGCAGAACCTGTCCATCCCCGTCAATTACTACGCGCTGATCAGCTACACCGCGTTTGAAAAGCTGGTCGACGACCTGGGCGGCGTCACGGTCGACGTGCCCCGGGATATGAACGATCCGACCTATCCCGCGGACGACGAAATCCACTTCGACCCGTTCAAGATCAGCAAGGGCGTCCACCACCTGAACGGCCACGAAGCCCTGCGCTACGCCCGAAGCCGGCACGCCGACCCCCTGGGGGACATCGGCCGGGCCCAGCGGCAGCAGCAAATCCTCGTGGCGCTGAAAGAGCAGGCGCTCAAGCCCGCCAACATCTTAAAACTCGGCCTGATCATGCGGGACGTGCAGGCCACTGTCCGGACCAACTTCCCGCTCGACCAGGCCGCCGGCCTGGGCCTGCGGGTGCTCCAGGCCGATAAGGACAAGGTGCAGAAGGGCGTCCTGGACTACGAGAGCCATGCGATCACGGGTGCGATCATCGCCGGGGCCGACGTGCTGGCGCCCAATCCCAAAGTGATCCGGGAGATCACTGGCAAGCTCTTTGCCCCGACGCTCGCCTACCTGAAGGCCGGCGCCACCGTCCGGGTGGACAACGGCAGCGGCTACACGGGGATCGCCACGGCATACAGCCGGGCCCTGGCGAATATGGGCGTGAAAGTGACCGACCCCGGCGACGCCGACCGGAAGGACCACCCGACGGCCGTCGTCCGGGCCTACACCCGGGACCGGGCCAAAATGGCGGAGGCAAAGCTCCTGGCCTCCATGCTGGGGGTCGCCCTGGAGCAGGCAAGCGGCAAGGAGTCGGTGGATATCGTCATCATTCTGGGCAAGGACTACGCCCCGTTCAACAAGTTCTCGGCCAAGGACTGGGATTCCGCCGTCGCACCGCAGAATTGAAATAACGGCCCGACCGTACGGTCGGGCCGTTATTTTGCTAAGTCAACCCTTCCGGCGCCGGCCCGAGCTGATGATTCCCGCCAGGCACGCCACTGCGAACAGCACCACCAGAATCGGCAGCACCCCGCCCAGAGACTCCAGCACCCAGCGCACGGGGTCCGGGGTGCCGGCCGTGGCGGCTGCCGCTGTCCGGTCCCCCAGCCAGAGCAGAATGCGGCCCAGCCCTCCGACCACCAGCAGCGCCCCCGTCACCAGCAACCGGACCCAGTTGGACTTCCACAGGCCGTTCAGCAGATATGGAGCCAGGAGTACCAGCACCACGGTCCAGCCGAGCCAGCCCAGCACAATGGCCTGCAGCACTTGCAGCACCAGCAGCAGCACACCGCCCAGACTCATGAGCCCAAAGACGTTGTCCTGCACCGTCCGGAGTATCCCCTGGCGCGGAACCAGGAGGAGCCGGGCCAACCAGCCCAAGGGTCTGATCACAGCCCCCAGCGGCGTCTGCAGATTCTCGACCCACGAAACGTTCTCAGGGGCGGGCTGGGCCAGGGCGGCAGCGGCGTTGTTCAGAACCAGCAGGATTTCGCCGGCCAGTTGCCGGGGTTCCAGTTGGCCAAACCCCTCTTTCCCGATGTCCTGCTTGTTCTGCATGTAGTTCTGGAGCGTGTCGGGGTCCGCCTCCCAGATGACCGCCGTGGGGGTTTCCGGGGTCATCACGCTCACAGCCGCCTCACGCCGCGCCGTCGCATCCCACGCGGGGCCATCCCGGCCCGGCCGGAGCGTTGCCGCTGGAACACCGACAGGCGCCGGCATGGCGTCGTCGACCATCTGCCTCAGGACGGCCAGGTCCAACGCCTCCGGCGACTCCGCGAGAATCTGCCGGCGACGCCCGTCCAGGGTCCTGGCCGCTTCTGCTTGTTTCTCCGCCACCAGCTCGGACTCTTGAACTACCAGCCGCGCCAGCAATTCCGCACCGTCCAGGCGCCCCCACATGATATCGTTGGCGCGCCAGCGGCGGCTGAAGAAAGCGCTGAAATGTCCGGCCTTGACGCCGGCCAGCTTCTCCGAAACCGGCCGGTTCACCCAACCGCAGGCAGCCGTAGGGCTAAAGCGGAAGAGGCCGATCTCGCCCTCACCTTCCGCCGCAAAGTCGCGGAAGGTGGCAAAGAAGCTGTACATGGGCGTCTCGGACGGGATGGCGATGTGTCCGCCCCCCTGTTCCTCCTTGTCGCCGGCCCGCTTCGCAACGTCGTTCAGGTACTGGGCCAGCGCGGTGACCACCTGCGCGGCGGCCGGGACCACATCCTGGCCGGGCTTTGCCGCGCCCGCCATCTCCTGCATGGCCTGATTCAGAAGTACGGCCCACCGCACTTTCTCCGCGCGCTCCTCCTCCGGCAGTTCCGCCTCCGCTTGCTCAGGCAGACGTCCCGCCCGAGAGACACTCCAGCGGGCGTTCGTCCAAATCTCCAGGGCCTCGCGGAGGGCGTTCAGCTTGTCGCCCCAGGTCTGCGACTCGTCCGTCTGTTCGCGCCGGACCCGCTCCATCAGGTAACGGATCCGGCCAATCCGATACTCCAGGTCATGCTGTGCGACGAACTGGCTGAACGGGCCGAACAAGCCCTCCTCCGAGGCAGATGGCGGCTCCGTGGGGATGGTCTGTAACTGAGGGATTTGCTCCAGCACCGCCCTGACCGCCCGCCGCCGCTCCTTCGGGTCGACTTTGAGCCCCGCCAGGGCGGTATTCAGCGTCTCGTCCAGCACCGACTTCAACCGCGCCAACCGGACGCAGCATTCCTGCCAGTCAAGTTCGGTCTTGGCCGACCGATTCCGAAGCTCCGCCTCCAGCGCCGGCGATTTGGCCGCCAGCGTCTGTTCCCGGTTCCGGCGACGCTCGTTCTCCCGGTCCAGCAGCTCCAGGCTGTCGTAGATGTCCTGGCTCATGGGCAGCATGAAGCCGGCAGCGGCCGTCTCCAGCACGTGCGGCGGCGTCTGCTCTTTTGATTCGGCCACCTCGGGGTCCGGCTCCAGGTATGCGAGCACCCGCCGCACATCCTTGTTGGCGTAGCGCCCCTGCAGGGACTGCAGCACCGGCTCAAACGGCTTGTTCAGGAGGATGCCGCCGTCGGCGAACCAGATGCCCTCCTCGGCCCCGTCGACGTTTTCCAGGAGATCCTTCACGCCCGCGTTCAGCCCGTCCTGCTGACTGATCCGGACCGCAGGGAACGCCCCGGGGAATGCCGAAGTGGCACGGCCGATTTTCGCCAGCAGTCCATTGCTCGACTCGGTGAAATCGTTCTGGTCGTAGCCCAGTCGCTTGAAGCGGGAGCGTTTTTTCAGGTGGAATATGTACTTGTGAGCCATGCCTTCCACTGTCTGGTCAAACTCGTCTTGCCGCTGCCACCTGTGGCCGTGGACGTCGGTGGACGGCACGAACAGGTCCAGGATTCGGACCTGGTCCGCCAGGAACGGTTTCTGCGCGTGGGACATGTTTTTCAGCGCCTGTTCCAGGTTCTCCTGGAGAAACTGACCGCTCATCATGGCGGTGGGGTCCTTGTCGGCCTTGGCCAGGAGATCGATCTGGGCGACGTTCAGCCAGAGATCGGTCATCGCGCTCATGTCCGGCACGCCATGGGCCAGCGCTTTGGCGAGCAGCAGTCCGTTGAGCCCGCCGGCGGACGCGCCTGCGATGACATCGGCCACAACTTCGGCGTCGGCTGCTTCCAGCAACGCGTAGTAGTAGGGGTTATTCCGCCGCTCGGACTCGGCCCACGCCTCCAGCTCCGGGTCCTGTTTCCCCGTTCCGCGCTTTCTGTTCACCTGCAGGGCCTGCGAGGCCCGCAGCAAAGCCAGGATCTCCTGCGCGATTCCATTCATGTAAACGGCGAGAGAGAGGCCACCGAACAGCACCAGCGCCAGTCGGATCTGAACCTTCGTGTTCGTCAATGCCATTGCACCTCACCTTCTGTCGGTCAAGTGCAGGTTCGTCATTATTTATGCAATAACCTTCATATTCGTATGACTACTGTGACTCGCAGTCGCCCCTTGTGTATGCACCAGAGCCTGGTCGTGTGCGCACATTGGGCCGCCACAGACAGCGGACCGGCCTCCCACACGGGAGACCGGTCCGCTTTCGTTTGCACTTACGGCAGAATCCGCCAGAGCTTGCCGCCCGCCTCCTGCAGCATCACGCCGCCGCCAGGAGCGGAAACGGCGGCCAGGCTGGCCGGAAGCGACCGGGGCAGCACCTCCCGCACCAGTTCGCCGGTAGTCAGGTCAAAGCGGTAGAGCGCCTGCGTCTGGTCGGCGCCGTCGACTTTGGCCGTCAGCCAGAGCAGCGGGCCGTTCCGGCCTGTGACCGTGAAACTGACCCGGGCGCCCGGGCCACCGAAATCCGGGCCGAGCAGGATTTCCTTGTGCGGAGCCGCACCACTTTGCAACGAGACCGCTTCCAGCCGGTTGCCGACGTCGCCGGCGGCGCTGGTGAGCACCCAGGCCGTGCCGTCGTCCGCCACGGCAAACGCCACGACGTTGGCGCCCTTGCCGGTGCGGGGGTCCTGCGTGGTCACCTCGCCGGTCGGCACCACCTGGTAGACGGTCTGGTCGCCCAGGCCCCAGAAGTGGCCGTTCCAGTCGATCTCACCGAAGCGGAGGTGCTCCGAAACGCCTGCCACCGGGACCGGATGGCCGGTCGGTCCGGCGACGAAGAGTTGCGCGGCGCCGTCGGTGTACCAGAGCCGGCCGTCTTCGCCCACCGCCAGCAGGTCCGGCTTGTGGCTGTCATCGTGGACGATTTCCGTCAGCTTGCCCTGGGCAAGCCGGCCGATGACGCCCGTCCCCCCGGCGCTGTAGCGAATCCAGGCCGCTTTTCCGGAAGCCGGCAGGAGCGCAAGGTCACTGATGTCGAACGGGAAGGTGTAAGACTGGCCGCCTGCGGTCACCGTCGGGCGCCCGGACGTCGCCGTCCAGGCCCAGAGCGGCTCCCCTTCGCCCGGATGCCGGGCGACGTTCTCCCCCGCCGGGCCGCCGGCCGGCGCCAGCGAGAGCGTTATCCGCCCGAGAATTCGCTGGACGATGACCAGCGCTTCTGCCCGGGTAGCGGTGCGGTCCAGGCCCAGCGAGCCGTCGGTGTAGCCGGTGATGACCTTGTCGTTCATGGCCAGAACGGCGTAGCTCTGAAGCCATGCCGGGTAGTTGCCCGCATCGGGCGTCTGCAGGCGCCGTTCCTGCTGGTAGACCAGCGGCTCCTGCCCCAGAGCACGCACGGCAGCGAGGAGCATGTCCCGGCGCCGAACCGGCGTGTCCGGCGCAAACTGGGCGCCATAATCGGATGGGACCAGCAGACCGGCGCCCACGGCGGCCGGGATATGGCCCTGGGCGAAGGACCAGTGGGTGGGTCCGCTCTCGGGGCTCTCCTCGGCAAAGCCGGTGCGGGCGCTGGACGGCGCCAGCCGCATGCCGGCGCCAAGCAGTTTAAAGAACTCCGCCCGGGTAATCGGCGCATCGGGCCGGAAGGTTCCGTCGGGATAACCGGAGACGTAGCCGGCTGCGACGCCCGCCTCCACCTGCGTCCGCGCCCAGTGGCCGGCGATGTCCGACAGCGTTGCGGCCAGGCTGCGGCCCGGCAGCGCAGAAAACAGCATGAGTGCCGCCAGAGCGGCTGTGATCATCCGGCGCACCGTTTCGCATCCCTCCTTTTTAAACGTGTCTCTATTTAATCACACAGTTCGCCTATCGATAAAGTCAAACGTTCGATGTAGTTTATGGCAGGAGGCATTTTCTCGTGGCACTGGCCAAGCAGTTCGCCCGCGGTCTCGCTTACGGCATCTTGTTGGACGGCGGCTGGGTCCTGCTCTTCTGGCTGCTTTCCGGCTGGAGCCTCGCGCCCTGGGTGCTGGTGCTCGCCTGGGCGATGGCGGTGCTGGCGGTCACGGGGGCCGGGTTGGTGGAATCCCGGTGGCTGCAGGTCGCCGGTTTCTGGCTGGTCCACCTCGCCGTCTTCACCGCCGGACTGATGGGACTCATGACGCTGCTGAAGCTCATCTACCAGGCGAGGGGGACGTGATGAGACGCCTCGCCTGGGTATTGATGGCGCTGCTGCTGTCCGGATGCACGATGGGCAGCAGCGTGGACAACCGGCCGCCAGGCGGACCGGCCGAAGCGACTGTAGGCCCGGACTTGTGCCTCACCGCGGTGCGGATGATCGATGACCGGACCGGCTGGGTGCAAGCCCGCCGGGAAGCTGGTGCGCTGGTGCTGCTGCGCACCACCGACGGCGGCTGGGGCTGGGCGGATGCCACACCGCCTGAGTTGCTCGCCGCGAAAGCCGGGAATGCCACGTTCGCGTCGTTCTTCCCGGACGGGCAAACCGGTTGGGTGGCCATGACCACACTCCTGGAGAGCAGGAGCGTCATCAGCGTTGCCCGCACCACCGACGGCGGCAAGCGTTGGGCCTATTCGGCCATTCCCGTGCTGAAAGCGGAGACCGGCAGCCTGCGGCTGCAATTCACCAGCCCACAGCTCGGCTGGCTGCTGGTCACGTCCGGCCCGCAACTGGGCACGATGCACAAATCGGTCTACCGGACGGAGGACGGCGGCGCGACCTGGGGGCTGGTCTCCCGGAACGACTGGCCCGGCGCCCGGGCAACGCCGGGTGCACTGCCCAACGTCGAATACGTGACCGGGCTGAGTGCCCGCAACGATCTCTCCGGCTGGGTGACCGACATCTACCGGTCCGAACGGGAAATTCCACTCTACTGGACGCAGAGCGGCGGGCGGTCGTGGGAGCGCCAGCCGCTTGGGTACCCGCCGGCCTTTGCGGACGCCCTCTACGCCAACGCCTACCCGCCGGTCTTCTTCGGTGCGGATGCCGAAGCCGGCGTGCTCCTGGTCGAGTTTCGGAGCGACGACCCGGCAGTGCTCGCCTTCCGCACGGACGACGGCGGGAACAGCTGGGAGCCGGCCGGAACGTCCATGGCGGGCTATCCGGCTGATCCGTACAGCCACTTTTACGACTTCCCCGACGCCGCCCACGGCTTCGTCATGCTGGGGGAGACGCTGTATGCCACCCGTGACGGCGGCCAGACCTGGAGCGCCTCCCGCCTGCCACTGCTGAAGGATAGCCAGTTGAACTTTGTCAGCGAGCGCGTGGGCTGGGCCACGGAGTCCGGGTGCAGCCGTTCGTTCTATCGGACCGGCGACGGCGGTGCGACCTGGCTGCCGGTGCGGGTGACCGCTCCCAAGCGCAAGGAGGCGAAATCGTGAAAAGCCGGTACATCCTCCTGCTCCTTGTGGCGGTTGCGGCGGCTGTTGCCTGGCCTGTTGCCTGGCCTGTTGCCTGGCCGGCGGTCACGCAGGAAGGCAACCCGCTGCCGGTCGCCTGGGGCGGGCTGAAGCTGGAACTGATGTCGCCGGCGGTTGTGCCCCTGACGTCGGACGGCCGGAAGCTGATGCAAAAAAGCGGGCCGGCGGCGCCGCGCACGGCCTACCTCGCCGATCAGGGCTGGCAGTACAGTGACCAGATGGGGATGTCCTCGTCCGGCTCGGGGTGGCGTGGGACCCGGAACGGGTCAGCATCCGGTCGGAGGGCGCGGGTTGGACGCTCAGTCCCGCCCCCGCCGCACAGCAGCGGGGCGGGGCCGAGTACCGCCTGGTACTGGCGTGCGCTCGGGAAGGCGGGGCCTGGGAGTGCGGGGCGGATGCCTCGCCCCGGGTCACGCTCACCCTGGAGGACGCCTGGGCGTCCGCCGGGTCCTGCTCCGTGTCCGGTGCCGGGTCCGGGTCTGGCGCAGGAAATGTCAGGCCGATTACTGTTACGCTCTCGACCACCAGCCCCGCCGACCTGCTAAGGGCGTCGCTGGTGCCCTACACCAATGCCGCCCTGGGCGTCAGCTTCTCCTACCCGGATGGGCTGGCGGCGCCCACCGTGGACTCGCTGGGGCTGCACCTCCCGTTCCGCACCGGAAGAATTGACATCTACCGGCAGCAACGACCCGCCGTCATGACGGCGGCCCAACTGGCGGCGGAGCATGCCAGAACGCAGCCCGTCCGCATGGTGATCGACGCGCAGCGCATGGGGTCGCTTGCCGGGCTGGATGCGGGGTTCGTCCAGGCCCACTTCGACAGTTCGGCCGGGCGGTACGACCGGGCCACGTACATCGTGCTGACCGGCTCTTTCCAGTACGTCGTCGCCTGCTCCACCAGGGAGGGCGGCCACCCGGTGGTCCCCTGGGCCGACGTGGAACCCATCTGCGCAAAGGTGTTGGGGACGCTGCAGTTTTCGCCGTGACTCCCGGGCGCGCAGTAAACAGGCCGGAGCGCTTGACAGGCGGGAGGAATCAGAACAAACGTTCTTGTATTGTTCAGGTAAAGGTCAGCATGGAGGCGATGCGCATGGACAACTACCTGGGCATTATCGTTGAGCAGTGTTTGCGTGACCCTGCCCTCACAGCGGAACTCCACATTGCCGCCGTAAAGCGTGGCGAGTACTGGACATTCCTGCTTGCCTCAGTTCCCGAAGCGGACTTTGCGCAGCACATTCGCCTCCTCCAGTCCCACATGGTGCTCGACGACCACTGGTACGCCCACTACTTTCGGGGGAACGAACTGGTCGTGGTTTACGGCGATGCAGTCTTTCGCATGTCGACGGACAAGGAGAGCTGGGGACCGGCGGTCGCGCATGGGTTGGCATCGGGGATACCCCTGGAGCAATTGGACTTCCATCCCAATACGCGGCAGGATATCGAGCAGTTTTTCGGGAAGGCCCATACATAACGGGTTCTGGCTGTGCGGCTTTCACTGACGAGGAAGTGGCGACGCATTACGAAATCATTCCAACGATCGGAGCCTCCGCCAATGCAACAACCCACCACGCTACCGTCTGCCCGCACCGTGTCGCCGATACTCTACACCGGTCTGGCCCTGCTGTTCGCCTTGCTCTGGGCTTCGGCGTTCATGGGCGTCAAGTTCGGACTCATGAGCAGCCCGCCGCTCTTTCTCAGCGGCCTCCGGTTTCTCCTGGCCGCCACCACCCTGCTGCTGCTGGCCCGGTGGCGGGGTTTGCCGTTTCCGGACTCCCGGCGGGAGTGGCTCCGGCTCGGGGTGCTGGGCCTGCTCAACAACGCGCTGTATCTGGGGCTGTCCGCCACCGCCATGCGCCACCTCTCCGGCGGCATGGCGGCCGTGCTGGCGTCGACGAACCCGCTGATGCTGGCCCTGGTTGCGCCGCTCTTCCTGAAGGAGCGGCCCGGCCTCCAGAAAAGCGCCGGCCTGCTGGTGGCCTTCGGCGGCGTGGTGGCGGTCATGCAGGCTCGCACCGGCGGGCTGGACGCCCCGCTCTCCATGGCGCTGGTGCTCCTGGCCAACGCGCTGATGGTGACCGGCACAATTCTCTTCAAGCGCTGGGCGCCCCGGCAGGACTTGCTGGTGGTGAACGGCGTCCAACTGCTGTTCGCCGGGGTGGCCTTGCTGGCGCCGAGCCTGCTCTTCGAACCGCTCCAGTCCGTTCGCTGGGACTTGCACTTCTTCGGCGCCCTCGTCTTCCTGGCGTTCGGCATCTCCGGGGGCGCGATGCTGATCTGGTTCTTTCTCTTGCGCAACGGCGACGCCGGGCGGGCCAGCGTCTTCCTCTTCCTGAACCCGGTGCTGGGCCTGTTTCTGGGGGCGCTCATGCTGGGCGAGCCGCTGCGGCCCCTGGATTTCGCCTGTACCGCGGTGATCGCACTGGGCATCTGGCTGGTCCAGCGCGCTACATAGACCCGGCATGGGTGATCCGGGGGCAGCGCGGGGGTAGTGCGGGGGTAGTGCGGGGGTAGTGCGGGGGTAATGCAGGGGTAATGCAGGGGTAATGCGGGGGTAATGCAGGGGTAGCGAGGCAAGATGGTCGAGTCGTCCGGAAAGTAGCATGGGAGTAGGGCTTGCAGGGACCGTATTCGTCGTGGGGGGGCGGCATTGCCGGACTGAATCCAAGGTGATAGGCACAGCGGGTGCGGGGTCATGCCTCAAGGGCGGACCACAGAGTGCTAGTGGCAGTAGGGAGAGGAGACAACATACGGTGTGCGTGGGTGGTGCGTGGGTAGTGCGTGGGTGGTGCGTGGGTAGTGCGTGGGTAGTGCAGGGGGAGTTCATGAAGAGTGCAGGGGTAGATCATGGGGACGATCGGAGTGGTGGCAGCAGGGCCGGTTCTGATCGCGACAACGCCGGGGAGGTGACTCCTCGGCGTTGTCGCGACTTGATCGGGTGTGAATCCCAGAGCGACCCCGGATAATCGGCGTGCAGTCGGGGGAACATGAGCTTGCGCCCTCTGGCCAACCCGCGGGTGCGAGAGATCGTCCGTAGGCGTTAAGCGAACCCCCCACCCGCGGGGTTTTTACCTCCTTCGGAAGGATGAGGCAGAATTCATTCCCCCGCCTGATGCCCGCTCGGGTGGCCCGTAGTATGCTTCACCCATGAGATTGATTGCTGGGAGGAATTAAATTGATTACAACTCTTGATCACCCTCACTTTGAAGCGACCCCTGCCACCACTGAAAATGTCAAGACCGGCACCCAGCTTTTCCATCTCACCGTCGCCCGGTTCGGCTCGCTGCCGCTTGGCTACCAGCCCGACGAAGATGACCCCGCGTGGCCTTCCCGGTCCGGTCAGGCTGACTAAGCGAAATTCTCCCGCCCAATAAGTGAGCCTCTCAACCGCTGCCCGCGGTCTGGGAGGCTCGTTGCGCGCCCAACCCCTCGCTCATAGGATAGATGGTGCCCTTTTGCGACCCGCCGGGGCACCCGCGGCGTATACGCCTATGATGAATCCAAGGAGGCGCTTCCAATGCAGCGTTATGTCGGATCCTGCCTGCTGGCCTTGCTGCTGGCAGTTTCGGTCCTGGCCGGTCTCACCGGCGTGGCCTCGAACCATATGAGCCGCACCGCCAACGACCTCGCCTGACGACAGGGGCCAGGACCGAAAAGGAACAGCGGCTGCCGCCCGATCTGTCGGGCAGCAGCCGCCTTTTCTTTGGGTACGCTACTTCTTCCCGTCTCCTGATTGCGATCGGTCCAGCAGTTCGGCCAGGGAGAGCACCTCCACCTGTCCTTCCAGCCCCCGCCGCCGCACCCCCTGGCGGACCTGCAGGTAGCAGCCGGGATTGGCGGTGATAATGGCCCCGGCGCCGGTGGCCGCGGCGCTCGCCATTTTCTCCACCAGCACCCGCCCGGACATCGCCGGCTGGAGCAGGTTGTAGATGCCGGCGCTGCCGCAGCACTGATCAGCGGCGTCCATCTCCCGAAAGGCCACGCCCGGGATTGCTCTGATCAGCGCTCTGGGCTGGCGCCGGACTTTCTGCCCGTGGGCCAGGTGGCAGGAGTCCTGGTAGGTAACCGTCAGGTCGACCGGGTGCAAGCCCGCTTCCGGCAGGCCGTTCTCGACCAGCCACTCGGACAGGTCCCGGACCCGTGCGGCGAATGCAGCGGCCCGGCCGGCCCAGACCGGGTCATCCGCGAGCAGATGGCCGTACTCCTTAAGCTGGGCCCCGCAGCCCCCGGCGTGATTGACGATCGGCCCGTCGAGCCGCTCGAAGCAGGCGATGTTGCGTCGGGCCAGCTCCCGGGCGCCCTCCCGGTTGCCATAGTGCGCATGCAGCGCCCCGCAGCAGGTCTGCCCTTCGGGCACGGCCACCGCGGCGCCCTGTGCCGTCAGCACCCGCAGTGCGGCCAGGTTCTGGCCCTGCAGAAACGCCTCCTGCACGCAGCCGTGGAAGAAGAGCACGGGTTTGCCACCCGCTCCCGGCTTCGGCTCACCCGGCTTCGGGTATGCCTGTGCGGGCCGCAGCGGCGGCAGCGCCTCCGCCAGTTCCCGCAGCGCCCCCGGCGCCAACCGGAAGAGACCCAGCGGCTGCGCCCACCGGGCCAGCACGGCCAACGCCCGGAGCCGCCCGATGTGCCCAAACAGATACCGCATGGCAAACCGGACGTACCAGACCGGCGGGGTAGTCTCGGCCGCCACCTCCCGGGCCTGTTCCAGCAGGTGGCCGTACTGCACGCCGCTGGGGCAGGCCGTCTCGCAGGCCCGGCAGCCCAGACAGAGGTTGACCGCATCCGAAAAGCCTTCGCCCGCCGGCAGCTTCCCCTCCGCCACCGCCCGCATCAGGGCGATGCGGCCCCGGGGCGAGGCGGTCTCGAGGCTCGTCTGCCGGTACGTGGGACAGGCCTGAATGCAGAACCCGCAATGGATGCACTTCTGGAGCGCCTCGTAGTCCAACCCCGAGATGGCGGGCTGCTCAGGCGGGGGCTCCGGAATCGCCCAGGAAGACGGCTTACTCATCGAGCCGCATCTTTCCCGGGTTCAAAATGCCGGCGGGGTCCAGCGCCCGCTTGATTGCCCGCATCACGTCGATGCCCACCGGCCCGACCTCCATCTCCAGGTAGGGCGCTTTCAGCGTGCCGATGCCGTGCTCCCCGGTGAGCGTGCCGCCGAGTCCCAGGGCGATTTCGGCGATCTGGTGGAGCGCCTCCTCCACCTTCGCCATTTCCGCCCGGTCCCGCAGGTCGGTGACCACGTTCGGGTGCAGGTTCCCGTCCCCGGCGTGTCCGTAAATGGCCATGTTCAGGCCAAACTTCTGCCGGAGGTAGTGGAGCTTGCGGATCATTTCGGAAACCTGGGCCACCGGCACGCAGATATCCTCGCCGATCTTCGTCGGCTTGATTTGCGTGATCGCGGTCGAGATCGACCGGCGGGCGCGCCAGAGTTCTTCCGCCTCGGCTCCATCCCGGGCGGTGCGCACCTCGCCGGCGCCCGTCTGCCGGCAGATTTCGGCCACGATCGTGGTCTGCCGGTCGACCGCTTCGCGGAATCCGTCGACCTCGAAGAGCACCACCGCTTCCGCCTCCACCGGCAGGCCGATATGGAGGTACGCCTCCACCACCTTGAGGGTGAACTGGTCCATGATTTCGATGGCCGCGGGCGTCACGCCCCGGGCGACGACGGCCGCCGTCACCTCCCCGGCATCGGACAGCCGGGGGAAGACAGCCATCACCGTGGCAGCCGCTTCGGGCTTCGGAATCAGCCGGAGCGTCGCTTCGGTGACGATGCCGAGCGTCCCCTCCGACCCGATGATCAGGCGGGTCAGGTCGTAGCCGGCCACGTTCTTCACCGTCCGGCCGCCGGTGCGGAGAACGCGCCCGTCTGCCAGGACGACTTCCAGCCCCAGCACATAGTCCCGGGTCACCCCGTACTTGAAGCAGCGGGGTCCGCCGGCGTTCTCGGCGACGTTCCCGCCGACTGTCGAGACCTTGTTGGACGCCGGGTCAGGCGGATAGAAGAGGCCATGCGCCTCGACAGCCTGCTGGAGGTGCGCCGTCACGACCCCCGGCTCCACCACGGCGAGCATGTTGGCGCGATCGATCTCCTTGATCTTGTTCATGCGGGTGAGCACAAGCGCGATGCCGCCTTTGGGCAGCGACCCGCCGGACAGACCGGTGCCCGCGCCCCGGGCGGTGATGGGAATCCCCTCCCGGCCGGCCAGCTTGATCACCGCCGCCACTTCAGCCGTGGAAGCGGGCAGAACGACCACTTCCGGCCGTCCGGTATGGAAGGTCGCGTCGAACGAATAGCACAGCAACGCCTCCGGCGTGGCCAGGACGTGCTCGTTCCCGACAATCCCCTGTAGCGCTTTGATGATGGCAGGTTGCAGTGCGATCACTCCCGGAGAAATATTTCGCTCTCTTAATTATAGCAGCCGGTGCGCCTTCTCCATACGATAAACCCGACCCGATGACCCGGTCCGGTGATCATGGACCCAATACACATGAGGAGTGTTCACTCGGTGCAATATGACTTGGCGGCGATTACAGGGATTCCGGTAAATCTATCGGTCTCCGGCGTACCCGGGCAGACCGGCCTCGGCGGCGTGGCGGGGCTTGGCGGCGTGGCGGGGCTTGGCCTCTCCCAGCTGGCGGGACTCGGCGGCATCTCCCCGCTGGCGGGGCAGCAGATAACGGCCGGCGCTTCGCTGTCCGCCCTAAAGCAGTGGGTGCTCGACAGCCTGCCGCTGGCGGCCGTGACCCATAGCTACCATGTAGATGCCCTGGCGCAGCCCGCCCTGCGGGCCAACCCCACGTTTGAGCGGTTCAGCCTCACCGAGCTGAACGAACTGCACCACCAGGTCGCCACGCTGGGCGCCCTGCTCCGGCTCGAAGAGGGCGACCCCACAGCCCTGGCCAGCCTCGGCCGAAACCTCGCCGGCTTCCTCCGGAACCGGGAGGAGGCGCTGCGGCTGGCCCAGTCTCTGCCGCTCGCCATCCGGCAGCACCCGTCGCTCCAGGCCGTCCTGGCCCTGACCCAGGAATCCAACCGGCAGTTGGCCGAGAACTGGCCCGTACTGGCCCAGACGCTCGCGTTGACCGGCGTTCCCGTCCCCACGGGTCTTGCGGCCACCGCCGCTGCCGCAATCCGGGTATAGGGAATTAGTTGCCTCCCGCCTTTTGCTCCGCAAAAGTCTGCCGGCCACCGCGGCGACTGACGGAGTCAGTCGCGAAAAGGGCGGTCGTCCCGTTCGGGGCGACCGCTCCTGCTATGTCACCACGCCCCCGTTGGGGCTGATCACCTGCCCGGTGATGAACCCGGCGCCCGGCCCGGCGAGGAACCGGACCACCGCCGCCACCTCTGCCGCCGTGCCCAGCCGCCCGACCGGCGTCCGGTCGAGCCAGGCCGCCAGGGCGTCCCCCGTGAGGCCGGCATTCATGTCGGTGGCAATGGCGCCCGGTGCGACGGCGTTCACCGTGATGCCCCAGGGTCCCACCTCCTGAGCCAGCGCCTTCGTAAAGCCGATCTGGCCCGCCTTGGCGGCGCTGTAGGCCACCTCATTCGACGCACCGGAAATCCCCCAGATGGAGCTGACCGTAATGATTCGCCCGTACCGCCGCTCCGCCATGCTCCCCAGAGCCAGCCGGCTCAGGAGGTACGCCGATCGCATGTGAACGGCCATCAGCCGGTCCCACTCGTCCACGCTGGTATCCACCAGCAGTTTCTCCAGGGCGTCGCCCGCGTTATTGACGAGGATATCCACCCGGCCGAACTGGTCCATGGCCTTTGCCATAAGCGCCTCGCAGCCGGCCACGGTGCCCACGTCGGCCTGAACGGCCAAGGCGGCCCCACCGGCCTGCTCAATTTTCTGAGCCACAGCCAATGCTGCTTCGGCGGACCGGCGATAGTTGACCACAACCGCGGCGCCTTCCCGCGAGAGCGCCTCCGCCACCGCCCGGCCGATGCCCCGGGAGGCCCCGGTCACAAGGGCGACCTGTCCTACCATCGTCACGCCATTTCGCCCCTTCCGCAAGCCACGTTCCTGGGGCCAATGTTTCCACACCGGTTCCGGCGCTACCTGCCTGAACCCCGGCGCCTCCTGCCTGAACCCTGGTGCGGCTGGGGATACTAGCACCAGCGTGATCTTGGGAAGGGAGGCGGCGATGCATGTCATTTTGGCGAGGCGTAGCGCTGGGTGCGGGGGCCACCGTCGGGCTGGGAATCATCTCGTCGGCGCTTTTTGCCCGGCCGCTGGTCAACAAGGCCGTCGGGTCCGCATTGCGCCCGATCGCCGGCGACGGCAAGTACGACGAGAACCTGGCCGAAATGTTCACCTCGGCAGTGGGACGCCACCCGCGGGTGCTGCTGGAGACCACCCTGCGGGCCGAGCACGGGAAAGCCATCTCCCGGCCGCTGTATACCACCAAACAGTTTCTCCATTTCGACGACCTGATGTTCACCCCGGCCCAACTGGCGAAGCTGCCGACCGGCGAGAACGACCGTATCGACATGGCCACGGTGATCGGGCCCAACGCTGCCCGACCGCTCACGCTGGACCTGCCGGTCTACATCACCGGCATGGCCTTTGGCCTCTCCCTCTCCGACCGGTGCAAAATCGCGCTGGCCAAAGGCGCCTCGTTGGTCGGAACCGCCACCAATTCGGGCGAAGGCGGTTTCTTTCCGAAAGAGCGCCGCCACGCGCAGCACTACATTTTGCAGTACACCCGGGGCGGCTGGCCGTCTGACCCCGAGGTCCTGCGCCAGGCCGACGCCATTGAAATCCAGGCGGGGCAGGGCGCCCAGGCCGGGTCGCCCCAGTCCACGCCCGACTGGAAGCTGACGGACGAAGAGCGGCGGTCCCTGGGCCTCACCGCCGGCGAAGATGCGCTGATCCACAGCCGCTTCCCGGGGGTCGATTCCCCCGCCGACTACGGCGCGCTGGTCCGGCGCATCAAGGAGGCCGCCGGCGGCATTCCGGTCGGCATCAAAATCGCCGCCGGCCACTGGCTGGAGGACGACCTGCGAGTGGCCCTGGACGCCGGCGTCGACTTCGTGACCGTCGACGGCGCCCAGGCCTCATCCCACTCCGCCCAGCCGATTCTGCTGGACGACTTCGGCATTCCCAGCGTCATTGCCGTCTGCCGGGCGGCCCGTGTGCTCAAAGGCACCGGTGTCAGCCTCGTCGTCTCCGGCGGGTTCATGACCCCGGGCGAAATCCTCAAAGCGCTGGCCCTCGGGGCGGATGCGGTCGCCGTGGGGGCGGCCGTCATCATGGCCGCAACGCACGCCCAGTGGCTGAAAATCGCGCCGTTCGAGCCGCCGACCCAGCTCATCTGGCATGACGGCAAGCACCGGGACAAGTTCGACATCGAAGAAGGCGCCCGGGACGTGGCCAACTGGTTCAAGGCCGTAACCGACGAACTGGTCACCGGCGTCCGCTGCGTGGGCAAACGGCGCGTGCACGACGTCAGCCGGGAAGACCTGGTCGCCCTCTCCCCCGCCCTCGCCGCCATCGCCGAGGTGGACCTGGCCTGGAACGCGCACCCCGAGCGGGCCGGCAGGGCACAAGAATACCGCGGGGCAACCGACCCGCGGGACCTGGCGCCGTCCCCGGCACATTGAAAGCGCAGGGGGTACCTTGTCGGTACCCCCGCGTGATCACTTATCCCTCAGGTCCGCTCCCGCACCAACTTCCCGCGCGACCGGGCCGGGCCGGACCCCCCGGCTCCGCTTGCGCACGTACATCCGCCGGTCCGCCTCGGCCAACAGTTCGGTCATGGCGACCGGATGCTCCGGGTCCCAGCGGGATGTACCCACGCTCACCGACAGCGTGTACCGCCGGCCCTCCCGAAGGTTGAACGCCTCCAGGTTGGTCAGCAACCGGGCCGCCAGCAAGTCGCCGTCCGCCGGCGAATTCTCCGGGGAGAGTACCACGAACTCGTCGCCGCCGATGCGGGCGAGGACGTCCGAATCCCGGAACGTCTCCCGCAACACGCCCGCGAGGTCCGTAATGGCCGCGTCGCCCGCCGAATGGCCGCCGGTGTCGTTGATGGCCTTCAGTTCGTCCATGTCCAGGAACAGCAGCAGGAGTCCTCGCCCCATCCGTGCCGCCGTCCGGGCCTGCTGGGCGGCCAGCGCCATGAAGCCACGCCGGTTGTAGAGCCCCGTCAGGTCGTCCACCAGCGAAAGCGTCCGCAACTCGTCCTCCAGGACCTTTCGCTCGGTCATGTCCACCACCGACTCGAGGATGAACGGCTTCCCCTCCAGTTGCACTTTCAGCGCCGTGACCAGCACCGGCACCGATCCGCCCCTGGCGTTGCGGATTATCCGCTCCGACTGATCCTGCGCCTGCCCGTTGTCGGTGATCGGGCAGTGCCCTTCCGCGCCCGGATGCAGCAGGTCGTGACAGGAGCAACCCGCCAGTTGCGCCAGGGGCATCCCGACCAGCGACTGGAACGCCGGGTTGGCATCCACGATCTTATGCGTCTGCGGGTCGACCAGCACCATGCCCGTCTGCACCGCATCGACGATCACCCGCAGCCGCTCCTCCCGTTCCAGGAGGGCCTGCTCCGACCGCCGCCGCTCGGTCGTGTCCATGCCGCTGCCGATGATATACTCGGGCGTCCCGTCTTCCCGGTGAATAGCCGTATGCGTCCACGAAATAAGCCGCCGCTCCCCGGACCTGGTCACCCAGTGCATCTCGTAAAAGCGGGGAAAATCACCCGTGGCAATCCCGGCAAATGCTGTCTTCACCTGCGGCGCCTCTTCGGGCGGCACGAACAGGTCCCAGGGCGACTTGCCCTCCACGTCGGCCATGGGGTAGCCCGTCAGCAGTTCGCAGGCCCGGTTAAACCGCACGATTCGCCCCTGCGGGTTCAGAATCACGACCAGCGCACCGGCGGTATCGACGACCGCCGAGAAGAAGTCCCGCTCCTCCTGCAGGGCAGACTCCTTCCGCTTCAAGTCTTGAAAGAGCAGGCTGTATGGCTGCTTCAGCCCAATCTGAATAATGGCGGCATAGATGAGCACAAAAGAACCCGCCTTGAAGAAGTGCCCCAGCATGTTGGCGAAATCGGTGACGCCCACGTAGAACGTAAACGCCAGTTCGGCGAAAATCGCCAGCACCAGCGACAGTTCCCGCAGCCGGAGCACGGCCGACGAAAAGTCGTCCCGCCGGCGGATTACCAGCGCCAGCAGCGCCCCCAGGAACATCAGTGCGATCAGGTACTCGCTCACGATCTTGAATTGGGTCAGCCCATGCCCTTCCACGTAGCAGGTCGGGAAAATGTGCAGACCCATAATCGACCAGGTGAGCAGAAGCGCCACCGCACCATACCCCGCGGTCAGCCAGGGCAGCTTCAGCTTCTTATGAGTCAGAAACGGCGCCGCCAGCAGCGATGCGGCCTGCACAAACCGGGCCGCCACCCAGAACTGGGTCGCCATGTTGGCGTCGTTGCCCGGAAAGACCCCCATGCCCTTGAAAGCCAGTGCGTGGATGAAGTCCAGCCAGGCCACCGCCAGGTAGGCCGTGCCCAGGAGCCGGAGATAGCCGCTCTCGATAAACTCTTGCAGGTTCCAGATCAGGATGAAAATACCGACCGAAATGATGACCGAGGAGAACTCGACCAGACTATGGAACAGCAGGTATGAATAGTGCTCCGAGATCATCAGGGCAACCAGAAAGGCGGTCCCGGCCACAACCAGGCGGAAGTTCTGTGACTGCACAGTGGGAGCTCCTCACAGTTAGCAGAATAAACGAGGTAATAATGCGCTGTTAGAAAGTTCTATGATGAGTCGAAAGTCCCCTGCCTGGGCCGAGAAAAAGAATCACGCCCTTTGAGCTTTAAGCAGTAAGGCGGCAGCAACCAGAACAGTTGCTGCCGCCCACGCCGTCCCGATCCCATTCGTCAAAGTCTAAACCAATTTCTTCCGCAGCCAGCCCGACAGGAAGTCGATGGCCGTGACCACGACGATAATGCCAATGAGAATGATTCCGACCCGGTTCCACGCCCGCGCCTGAATGGCGAAAATGAGGGGGGCACCGATGCCGCCTGCGCCCACGATGCCCAGCACCGTGGCCGCCCGGGAGTTAATCTCAAACCGGTAGATCGCGTAAGAAGCGAACTCCGGCAACACCTGCGGAATCACCGCAAACCAGACCTGCTGAATCCGGCTGGCTCCCGTGGAGACCAGCGCCTCCATCGGACCCCGGTCGATCGCTTCCACCGACTCGGAATAGAGCTTGCCCAGCATGCCAACCGAGTGGAAGCCCATCGCCAGAATGCCGGCCAGCGGTCCCGGACCCACGCCTTTAATGAAGATGATCGCCAGGATCACTTCCGGGAAGACTCGAATCAGGTCCAGCAGGAACTTGCCGGCCACCGCGAGTTTCTTGGCCGTGTTCTTCGCCGCCAAAAAGCCGAACGGCACCGCCAGGATGGACGCCAGCAGCGTGCCCAGTATCGCCATCTGAATGGTTTCCAACAGCTTGCCGGCCAGTTCGGGCATGTAAGACCACTCGGCATGGACGAACATCTGCGAGAAGATGTGGAGCGTCTGCGGCCAGGTCTCTTTAAAGCTGGTCGTGTGCGAAACGAGGCCGGTGGTAGACCAGTAGATCAGGAGAGCGGTGACCAGCAGCCAGAACGTGCTTGCGTATTTACGCCATACTGCTGTCATACCAACCGCTCCCTCAGCTTCGTACTGACGATGTCCACCAGCAGGACAGAGATCAGAAGCACCACCACGATCGCGCCCACGTTCCGGTAGCGCATCAGGTTCAAGTCGGCGTACAGCAACTGGCCGATGCCGCCGGCGCCCACCAGGCCGAGCACCGTGGAGGCGCGCACGTCCACCTCCAGCACGTAGAGCGTGTACGACAGGTACTGTGGCAGCACCTGGGGCACGACCCCGTAGCGAATCTGCTGGAGCCGGTTGGCGCCGCAAGCCTGCATGGCCTCCAGCGGACCCGGGTCGATCGCTTCAATCGACTCGGAAGCCATTTTGGCGACCAGCGCGAACGAGAATATCGCCAGCGCCCCGATCGCCGGGATGGCACCCAGGCCGAACATGCCGGTCAGGACCGACGCCAGCACCAGGTCCGGAATCGTCCGGACCAGGTTGTTAAACGTGCGCACCGTGTAGTAGACCGCTTTGGACTTGACCAGGTTCCGGGCCGCCAGCAAGCTGAACGGCACCGCGAACAGCGCCCCCAGGAACGAACCCAGAATCGCCATTTTGAACGTGGTCAGCAAGGGGTCCGAGGATTGTTTGGCGTACGCCCACTGCTCGCCGATGTAATCCGGGTACCACAGGTACTCGGTCTTGCCCTGGTCGCAAACCGCCTGCACTTTCGCCGGGTTCGGCTTGCCGGCCACCGGTTCGTCATTGCCCCAGGCGGTCTGGGCATCCTTGCAGCTATTGATCCGGTAGAACGGCCCCATTCGGATGACCAGGTCGCCCATTTGCCGCCAGGTCTCTCCGGAAGTAAACTGGGTCACGTTAATGCCGAGTCCGGCCGAGGCCCAGAAGTAAATCAAAATAACGGCGATGGCCGACAACAGCGTCTTGGTGCCCCGCATTTCCTGCCACCGGGCACTCAGCATCTTGGGTGCGGGTTCAGGCTTCATGCTTCTGCCCCCCGCAGGTCGGTCGGCCGGATTTTGCGGCCGTAAATCTCCTCGAAGGTCTGCTCCGTGACGCCGTCGACCGGGCCGTCAAAGACGACCTCGCCGGCCCGCATCCCGATGATCCGGTCGGCATACTCCTGCGCCATGTCGATATAGTGAAGGTTGACCAGCGTGGTAATCCGGTCTTCCTGGTTAATCCGCTTCAGGTCCCGCATGACCGCATGCGAGGTAGGAGGGTCCAGCGAAGCCACCGGCTCGTCCGCCAGAATGATCTTGGGCTCCTGGCAGAGGGCGCGGGCAATCGAGACCCGCTGCTGCTGGCCGCCTGACAGGGAATCGGCCCGGGTGTAAGTCTTCTCCGCCAGACCGACGCGCGCCAGGGCCCGCTTCGCCATTTCGATGTCGGCCTTCGGGAAGAGCCCGAGCAGGCTCCGGAGCGTGCCGGTGTGACCCAGCCGCCCGGCCAGCACGTTCTGCAGCACCGGGGAGCGCTTGACCAGGTTGTAGTTCTGGAAGATCATGCCAACTTTCGTCCGCCACTTGCGGAGTTCGGCATCGTTCATTTTGGTGATGTCGACGCCGTCCACGCGAATCTCGCCGGCGGTCGGCTCCACGAGCCGGTTCAGACAACGAATCAGGGTGGATTTGCCGGCCCCGGACATGCCGACGATCACGACGAATTCGCCGTCGTTGATGGTGAGGTTGACATTCTTCAGGGCCTTGGTGCCGTCCGGAAAAGTCTTGCTGATCTGCTTGAATTCAATCATGCGTCAAGCCACGCCCTTTTCGATAGTACGCCCCGTGACCTGCGGAGGCCACGGGGCGCCCTCTCTACTGAATCAAACGGCCGGCGCGTCAGCGCCTGCTACTTCTTCTTCTGCAACTCGGCCTTCAGGTCGATGCCCATGGCCTTGGCGGTATCGGCGACGACCTGGTAGTCGGCGTCCTTGGAAGGAGCGAACGCGTCGATGGTGTACAGGGACTGCAGAACCTTGACGCCGTCGGGATCCTTGGAGTACTTCACGAAGGCGTCGGTGATCTTCTGGACGAGATCGGCCGGCAGGTCCTTGCGGACAGAGATGCCGTCGTTCGGAATCCAGTCGGTGAAGGCGACCTGGACCAGCTTCTCCTTGACGTCCGGGAAGTCCTTGACCAGGGTATCGCGGGCATCTTCGAAGGACCAGGCGGCGTCGACAACCTTGTTGTAGACGCTGTTCACGGCTTTGTCGTGACCGCCGGCGTTCATGACGTCGGAGAAGAACTTGCCCGGGGCGATGTCGATGCCGATGTTCTTCAGGTAGAAAGCCGGGAACAGGTAGCCGGAGGTCGACCCCGGATCGACGAAGGCCAGCTTCTTGCCCTTGAGGGCGTCGAAGGTCGCCTTGCACTTCGGGTCGGCCTTCGCGTCGCAGACCGGAATGTTGTCGGCCTTGCGAGTGGTCAGCTGGGCCCGATACTGGAAGTTGCCCTTGCGGACCGACTTCAGAATGGTGATGACGCCGTAGTCGTTATGGGCGGCGACATAGCTGAATGCGTTCAGGAAGCCGATGTCGACCTGCTTGGAGCCCATGCCTTCGACCACGCCGGCGAAGTTGCTGCCGACAAACGTGGTGACGGTGATGCCCAGTTCCTTGGACAGGAAGTCGCTCATGGGCTTTACCTTGTCGGAAATGCCGGCGGCATCCTGAGACGGCACGAAACCGATGACCAGCTTCTCGATCTTGGGAGCGGGGGGCGTAGCAGGGGCTGCCGGTTTGGGCGCCTCAGCAGGCTTGGAAGCGCTGCAGCCAACCAGGGCCAGAAGCGTCAAAGCCAGGGCGCCGGCGAGAAACTTCTTCATAAACGTGTGACCTCCGTCCATCTGTATGAGTTACCTGTGTGTTAATGGTAGCCGTGCAGAAATTTCGCTGTACGCTCGGCTTTCCCTGCCATTGGGGTGAAAATAACCAGGGTGATCCTACTGGCACTGAGGCAACATAGAATGGGGCGGTTCTGCGCAGCGCGAGCTGCCGACGGCGGCTCCAGTGTCATTTCCAGCCGTCGCGTTCGCCTTCGCCTGATGGCGGAGTAAGCAAAAAGCGCCAGTGAAATAGTCCGTCAGCCGACCGATATGGTTCATAAATGCCTCATGCTCCACCACCCGTTTTATGGTATACTCCCTGGAGAATGGGGTAGGCGAGTGAGCAGTCACTCCACCTTCATAGTTGATTACTCACGCAGGGGGTTGGATGTAGTGACCACCGAAAAGGAACTCTTTGACATCACGATCGTCGGTGCCGGACCCGCTGGTTTGTTTGGCGTCTTCTACGCCGGCATGCGCGGCATGAAGACCAAGGTGATTGAAGCCCTTCCCGAGGTGGGCGGCCAGCTGACGGCCCTCTATCCGGAAAAGGACATTTTCGATGTCGGCGGTTTCGCGGTCATCAACGCCAAGAAGCTGGTCGAAGGCAACAAAAAGCAGGCCGACCACGCCAATCCGGACGCCACGTACGTCTTTGAGCAGCGCGTGGAAGAGCTGATGAAGCTCGAAGATGGCTCCTTTGAGCTCGTGACCCATACGGGCCAGCACCACTACTCCAAGTGCGTGGTTCTGACCGCCGGTATCGGCGCCTTCGAACCCAACCGGATTCCGAACGAGACCGCCCGCCAGTACGAAGGCAAGGGCGTCGTGTATAGCGTCGTCAATCTGCCCCAGTACACCGGCAAAAAAGTCCTCGTGGTCGGCGGCGGCGACTCCGCCATCGACTACTCGCTCATGACCGAGCCGGTGGCGACCAAGGTCACCCTCATCCACCGCCGCGACGGCTTCCGGGCCCACCAGGAGTCCCTGAACAACCTGGCCAAGTCCAAAGTCGACGTGAAGATGTTCTACGAGCTGCGCCGGGTGGAAGGCGACGGCGACAAGGTCACCAAGGCCGTCATTTTCGACAACCGCTCGGGCGAGGAGACCGTGCTCGACGTCGATTTCGTCGTCCTGGGCACCGGCTTCAAGGCCTCCCTGGGCAAGATGGTCGAATGGGGCCTCGCCTTTGAAGGCGGCAAGCAGATCAAGATCGATACCACCGGCCAGACCAACATCCCCGGCGTCTTTGCCGCCGGCGACATCACCTGGTACCCCGGCAAGATCCGCCTGATCGCGACCGGCTACGGCGAAGTCGCAACCGCCGTCAACAACGCCGCTGCGTACATCAATCCCGGCTGGGCTGCGTTCCCCGGCCACTCCAGCGCCGGCGACGCCCACAAGTAAGTAAGCAATCGAAGCCGCCCTGCCGCCCGTCCGGGCGGCAGGGCTTTTTTGTTGCTGAAAAGATGCGTCACAGCCGTGCAGGCTAAGATGACCCCCATGTGGAAAGGGTAATCCACAAAGGTTGTTCGCGCATCGCGCACTGACACCCAAGGAGGCCGGAGGCGTGCATCAGCGGCTGGAGCAGGTCCAGTGGCTCTTTTTCGATCCCTCGGTGCTGCTGAACGAGAACGACACCGACCGGGAGGCCCGCCGTCAGGTGGCAGCGGCCCTGGCGCGGCGCGGCCGCCCCGTGGACCAGGAGCAGGTGGAGAAGGCCTGGATGCAGGCGATTGCCGCCCCCCGGCCGGTCAACCCGCTGGTGGGCACCATTGCGGTGCTGACACAGGACCCCGGCACCGCCGCCGCCGTGTTAGACGAAGTCACCCGCAACACCCGCGCCCAGGACACGCTCTTCACGGGCACCCAACTGGCGCTGGGCGTGCTGCAGGCCCATTTCAAGCTGGGCATCATCGGGCCGCACCGGTTGCCGGGGACGCGGGCCCGGCTGGAGCGATTCCACCTGAACTTCCCGGTGGTGGCGCTCTCCGACGAACAGAACCTCTCTCACAAGCTGGATGCCGCCGGCCGCCCGGACAGCGCACTCTTCACGTGGGCGCTGCGAAAAGCGGGCTGTCCCGCCGCCCACGCCGCCTACGCCGGCGACCGGGTCGATGTGGGGCTCGGGCCGGCCAAATCCGTCGGCATGACCACCATCTGGCTGCGGCTGACCAACTATAAACTCCGCTACCCCCGCACGGCCACCGAAACGCCAGACCTCACCCTGAACGGGCTGAACGAACTTGCCCAATTCGCGGGATAATTCCCCACTACATCGCCAATACGCCGCTGCGTCGAATCGGCCAGCCAGCGGGTGCGAACTGTGGTATAATCTACCGTAGCTGAATACGAACCCTTCCGGTGCCCCATTACGGGGAGAATCGGGAAGCCCTCAAAGGGCGCGGGCCCGCCACTGTAGTCGGGGAGCCTGCCGCAAATGCCACCATTTTTGGGAAGGCGCGGCCAGGCGATGAACCGGAGTCAGGAGACCGGCCGGAAGGATACTTGGAGTTCGCCGTGCATCGCGAAGCTCCAGGGGATTCTGGACAGATCCCCAGCCTTTAGGCTGGGGTTCTTTTATTTCTCAAGGAGGAATTGCCATGAAGCTCCGCTCCCTGACACTCGTGGCCGTGTTGATCGCCCTTTCTGCCGTCGGTGCCGCCGTGACCATTCCGGGCGTGCTGGGGACCCCTGCACTCGACTCGCTTCCCGGTTTCGTGGCGGGCTTCGTCCTCGGCGCCGCCCCTGGTGCCGCAGTGGGCGCCCTGGGCCACCTCTTTACCGCCGGACTTCACGGGTTCCCCCTCTCCCTGCCCATCCACCTGACCATCGCCGTGGAGATGGCGGCAATTGTGGCTTCGGGCGCATGGGCCCGGCGCCGGTTCGGCTGGGTGGCGGCTTCCCTCTGGTCCATCTTTGCCAACGGGGTCCTCGCACCGGCCCTCTTTCTGCCCTGGCCCGGGTTCGGCACAGCCTTCTTCGTGGCGGTCGTCCCCCAGATGATCGTGGCCAGCGCCATTAACGTCATCATCGCCGCCGCTGTCGGCAAGGCCCTGTTTGCGACCGGTGCCGCGGCTCCGTTTGTTTCGGAACAGGGCTAGGCCATGGCCCACCGAGACGTACTGAGGGTACCCCTGCCGGACGGCTCCCACCTCGCCTTGACCTGCGACGTGGCCGCCGGCGTGGGGCCGAAGCCCATGGACGCCGTGGCCGCGCCGGGCGAGACTGTGGGACGGTTTACGGCGCGGGTGGCCCTCCTCGAACTGGTAGCGGTCGGGGCCGAGCCGCTGGCCCTGGTGGACGGCCTCGCCGTGGAGCCGGGTCCCACGAGTCAGGCCATTCTTGACGGCATCCGGGCGGAGCTGATCGCGGCAGGGATTCCGGACCTGCCGGTCACGGGCAGCCTGGAGAAGAACCTGCACACAACAATGACCGCCGTAACGGTCACGGCAGTCGGCCTGATTCGCTCCGGCCCGGCGAAGACGGGGCGGGCAGGGGACCGGCTGGTGGTGATTGGGGTGCCAAAGGTTGGCGGGGAGGTCCGCCTGGGCGACCCGACGCTGGCGGATGTGCCCGCCGCTCGGGCGCTGCTGCAGCACCCCGCGGTGCACGCCCTGATTCCCGCCGGGTCAGGCGGGGTGCTGCCGGAGTGTGAAGTGCTGGCGGCCGAGGCTGGATGCGACTTTCAACTGGACGAGCCCGAGGCTCCGTCATTGCGCAAGTCGGCCGGTCCCGCCACGTGCCTCGTGGCGGCGGTGGACCCGGCCGCGGTGGCAGCGTTGGCGCAGCTTGTCCGGCAGCCGGTGTGGGCGGTCGGCAGGTTGGTATAACGTTTGAATCGGCGCCGGCAGGGCTTCAGGTTACTGGGACGTTCCTGTCTTTCGGGTCACAAAAGGGTTTGGGTTACTGGGACGTTCCTGTCGTTCGGGTCACAAAAGGCTTTGGGTTACTGGGACGCTCCTGTCTTTCGGGTCACAAAAGGCTTTGGGTTACTGGCAGGCTCCTGTCGTTCGGGTCACAGCGGGCTTCAGGTTACTGGGAGGCAGAAGGTATACCTTCGAGCATGGCCGAAGTAGTGATCGCTGAGACTACCGGTTGCAGCGTGATCAGCATTTTTTCGTACTGGCGCGATCATGTAGGTACCACCGTGCCCAGGGGGAATGCCGCCATGAAGGAACCGCTTAGTATCAACGCGTTTCGAAACTACCAGCCTCCCCCGGTCGTTGACATTTGGAAGCTACTTGACGCCCGCGACTACCCGACGGCTGTCGCGGTTATTTGGTACGCAGTTTGCCGCGCCATCCAGGGGGAAGCGGACGTGTCGCTCAGAGATCTGTCAGCCTGGGTTGATGCCCTGCCCGAACCCTGGGACCGGGCTCCCGAAGTGAAGGGGACCCGTGCCTGGCTGCACATCCTCGAGCGGCGGCACACCCCCTCGCTCGTGCTACTCGAGGAGGTGGCCGACCACTGGATGCGGGAGTTGGAAGGGTCCCGGTCCGAAGAGGCCCGTGCCTGGCTCCTGAATATCCTCCCTGCCCAGGGCATCGCGTACGAATCGGTTGGTCGCCTGGAGCTGGCCAGGCGGGCTTTCGCCATGGCCCGGCAGTGGCTCCCCAAAGGCGATGCGCCCCTGAGGGTCGTCCGCCTTCTGGACGTGTCCGCTGATGAAGCGACGCGCCTGTTGGCCACGGACGCCAGCGGTTTCGCGGCCATGCTCCTGGATGCGCTGGCCTTCTTTCAGGCGCGGGATGACAAGAGCGGCCTGGCCCGGGTCGCCCACAACCTGGGCCACCAGTACCTGGACCGGGGTGATCCGGCCGCGGCCCGTTACTGGCTGGAGCGGGCGCTGGAGCTGAAGCAGAGTCAACAGGGATCCCTGTCCAGGGCCTATACCCTGGACAGCCTGGGTATTTGCTACCAGCAACTGGGCCTGCTTGCCGAAGCCCAGTCCGTGCTGGACCGGGTGCTGGCGCTTTCGGACAGGCTGGGTAGCACCGTCATGCAAGCCTATGCACTGTCGGACCTGGGGGACGTCTACCGGGACCGCGATGACACCGCTACCGCCCTGGAACTGTACCACAAGGCCCTGATCCTGAAGCAACAGGTGCGGGACACCTTCGGCATGGCCCGCACGCAGCTTTCGCTTTCCACGCTTTACCGGCGCCAGGGGCAGCCGGGTCTGGCGGCGGACTCAGCCGTGGAGGCTCTGACGCAGAGCCATGGCCTGCAGAACGCCGCCTTCCGAGATATGATCGATCTCCACGTGCACATTGCCGGTATTTTACTGGAAGCCGAGGGGGCAACTCCGGCCCTGAAGGCGGTTGTCCACCGGCTGGAGACGAGGCAGGCATGGCGTTGGGTCGTCCTCGGCCAGTGGTACCTCGCACTGGCCGCTGGGCGGGCGGATGCCGGGGTGGATGTGTCGGCGCACCTCAATGCCGCACTCAACCAGGCCTCCCGCTGGCGCCATCTCCACTTGCTGGCGTTGGAACTGCCGGTCACGGCCGTCAACTGCAAGGCGGTGGTGGAACTAGGCATTTGCCCTGAGGCGCTTGCCGGGCTGGTCAAGCGGGCTACCCCGGGAGGACTGGCTGCTCTGCTGCATCACGTTCCCGCCGCCGCAGCCGTGGTGGCCGCCGCGGGCCGCATGGCCGAGGCGCGGGTCATGGGTCTACAGCTTCTCGGCACCTTCCGGGTTCTGCAGGCCGGCAGGGAAGTAGACTTGAGCGCGGCTCGATCACAGAAAGCCATCTCGCTGTTCAAACTCCTGGCGGCCCGTCGGGGCAGGCCGACGACGCGGGAGCAGATCCTGGAAGCCATCTGGCCGGAGGCCGATCAGGAGGTGGCCGACCGCAGTCTTGAGGTGGCACTCTCCACCCTGCGCAAGCTTATGGATCCCCCCCGTGGGCCCTCGGTCATCCTGCGGCGAGGCCGGGGCTACATGCTGAACCCCGAAGTAACGCTGGAGGTAGATGTGGACCGGTTCATCCACCACCTGGAGAAGGGGAACTGGTGGTGGCAGCGACGGCAGAAAGGGCCGGCGCTCTCGGAATGGCTGCTGGCGGAGTCGGTGTACGGCGGCGATTTTCTTCCCGATGACCAATATGAGGACTGGGCCACCGCCGATCGGGAGCGTCTGCGGGAGCAGTATCTGGACCTGGTACTTCGCCTCGGCGAATTGATGCTGGCTGAGGGGCGTTTCGACGAGACCGTGGAGCGGGCTAACCGGGTGCTGGCGGCCGATCCCATCCGGGAAACGGCCTACCGGCTTCTGATGCGCGCCTATGCCCGCCGAGGCGACCGAGCGGTGGCCCTGCGGGCTTCCCACCGTTGCGTCGAAGTGCTCAGACGGGAGTTGGGCGAGGAGCCCATGCCCGAGACCCAGGAATTGGCCCGGCGGATCCGGACGGGCGAGCGGGTTTGACTACTTCCCGACCGTGCGTCTCGGCGGTGCCACTCGTGCATAGAGATCCAGGCTCTGCCGCCGTGCCGCCCGAAGGTGACTACCTGCGCAGATGCACCCCGACCCCGGTCGTACCTGACCGGGGTCTCTCATGCAATCGGCCCGAATTCCCGGGCTCCCGGGCGCTTGCGCAGCCCACTGGGTCGCAGCCTGCGCGCGGAAAACGTAGGTGACCACCGAACCAAATCGCGATCTGTACGTATATATCAATTGAAAGCAAGATTGGAGGTGATAAAGATGGCATCAGACCCTGTGTCGAGGAACGGTGATGCGACCAACGGGAATCCGCCGGTGGCGCCGAAGATCCTGTATAACGACCGGCGCGTCGAGTACCTGAAGTCCAACCAGTACGAGCCCGGTTGTTGGATCCATTCCCCTGCCGCCGTAGAATTCTTTGCGGCCGCCGACAAACAGCTGACAAAGGTGGCCGAACTCCGGGGCGAGCGCGTCGGGCGCGTCGAGTACGTCCGGGGCGCCATGGTTGAGGGCAGCAAGACCGTTTACATCTACAACACCAAGGAGACCGACCCGGACCGCATCGAAGTCCGACGGTACGCGACCTCGGCCTGGATGATCCTGTCCAGCCTGCTGATTCCCGCCAAATTGAACATTACCAAGGGCTACCGGGAGCGCTTCGACGTCACCCTGGAGGAAGAAAGCCCGGTCGGACCGGCGCTGGCGATTGACCTGACCCGGGTGCTGGAGCGCCGCCGGGAGGCGAAGTCGACTAAGAAGACGACGGCGAGCAAGTCGGAGGCTCCGGCGAAGGTTGAAGCGCCGGCCAAGGCTGAGACGGTGGCGAAGGCTGAAGCGCCGGCCAAGGCTGAGACGCCGGCCAAGGCTGAAGCGCCGGCCAAGGCTGAAGCCCCGGCGAAGACCGAGGCCCCGGCCGCCGGCAGCAGCCCGGCGGGGGGCCAGTCGGAAGGGGTATAGGCCACGGCACCGTTAGCGTGCGAAGCCCCTGCTGGTACAGCAGGGGCTTCATCGTCGCTGTTGCTGGCCGCACTCCGCTTCCGTGTGATCGGTATTCTTCATCCTGCGGTTGGATGAGCGCTGTTTTCACTTTCATTGCGTATACCGTCCTGCTGCTAATGTGTTGCTGCCCCAAGCTCTGCAAGCCGCTTCGTCACTTCCACCTGGAACGGTTGGCCGTCGGGAGTCTGCAGGACTGCTCTGAGATCCCGCTCCTCCCGGTCGTGGTCACCCAGAGTCCTGTAGACCTGGCTCCGGCCGTAATAGCCTTCTGCGAGCTTGTCGTTCAGTTCGAGGCAGTGGTTCACATCGGCCAGCGCCTGGGTTGTGTTCCCCTCCGACAAATAGACCGATCCCCGATGACAATAGGCTACGTCATACCCGGCATCGATCGCAATGACCTTGCTGAAGTCGTCCAGCGCCGATTTCCGTTCTCCGCGCCCTTTGTAAAGCTCTCCCCGGAGGTCGTACATGCGAGCGTCCTGGGGATTCAGACGGATGGCGGTGTTGTAGTCTGCCAGTGCGAGATCCAACAGGCCCATATTGTCGTAGGCAGCTCCACGTCTGCCATATGTTTCTTCCAGTTCCGGGGCCAGGCGTATGGCCTCATTGTAATCGGCAAGGCCCGCATCCCGATTGCCGAGGACAACGTAGGCCAGCCCCCGGTTGACATAGTAGGTGGCCGTACCAGGATCCAGTTGAATCGCCTGGGAGTACTCCCCGCGGGCCCGGTCCCACTGCCCCCGGTGTTCATAAACCTGCCCTCTGGCATTGTATACCCAGCCCTCCTTCGGAGCCAGCTCGATGGCCCTGGACAGGTCCGCCAGCGCCTGGTCATACCGCTGAAGTTTGTCGTAAACGACCCCGCGGTCGAAGTAGGCCTCGGGAAAGTCGGAGCGAGCCTGGATGGCGTGGCTAAATGCGTCCAGGGCCTTCTGATAATCCCCCTGCTTGGCATACGCCAATCCGGCAGCCCTGTATTCATCGGCCGCGGTCCGCCGGCTGCACCCAACGTCCAGGAATCCGCTCCATAGCAAGAGGATCGTCAGACCAATCCACCCCAGCAGGCGCTGCCGAGACGCTTTCATCTTGTTCCAGCTCCCGATATTCTGTGTTGTACAAAGACGCCGGGTTCTACGCGACGCCCATGCCAGGCCCCACTTTCCATCATACATAGCCGCCCGCCCGGAAACCAGTGGGGCAGGGTAGCCTGATTACTCCCCTGCCCCCGGCCTGATTGCACTAGTTCCCACTCACCATCCAAACAGGTGCTTGAGCCCATTCCCTGCCTTGTTCAGCAGATCTTCAGCCGTATTGGCGAGGGTCGATTCCGCCTTGTCGACCCAACCGCTGACTGTCGCCTTTGCCTCCGTTTCGATGTCATCCAGTTGCCTGGCGGCTTGAGGAAGATTGTCTCAGGTAGTACGGATCATTCCCATGTGGGCCGGATTTGACGCTTACGCACGCGATGAGGTCCCCGTTATGTCGAAACTTGACGAGCGAAACAGAGAACGCGTCTTCAGCCTTAGACAAGCCGAAAACGCGTTCTCTGTTATCCTGTATCTGGGAGTCACGGCAGGCCGAGCCCTCGAAAGGGGGGACGCCAATGGTGCTCATCACCGTGAAGATGGATGCCGACACATTCATCTTTGTCGTGCTGATCGTACTCGCGGCCCTTCGCTCCGCTAAAGAGTAGCGGCAGACTGTTCCTGATCTCTTGCGAACAGCCGTCGCCGTCTCATCATCTGGGACGGCTACTGCGGACTCCCAGGGGCGCCCCCATTCGGGCGCCTCTTCACATTCTAGCCCAAAGTGGCGCTGGTATACCTTTCTCGGCAGGGAAAGATGGACGACCTAGTGTGGAAACCATCGGTTGTACTCTTCCTGTCGCCGGGCTCCGCTCAGATGCGCATACCGCTGGGTCGTTTCCGGCTTGTCGTGACCAAGGATTGACTGGACCCTACGCCTCATTCCGTAGGCACTGCCCGAACTCCGAGAGCTCCATTTGGCACTCCGGCACATGGTACAGCCATTCACCAGTTTCGAGAAGGATATTGGACCACTCGTGGCAAGCCGCATGTTTACACCAAGAGCAAGGTTCGGGTTTCTTCTCAAAGGCGATGACCCCCTGAATCGTCTTGGGCAGATACAGCGGGCCAGTATCACGGACCAAAACGACGTCACCAGGAATGAACTTCGGCACTTTCCCCCTCCTACCCGAGGTCGTTGGCATCTGGCTCCGCGAATTCGATATTCGCGTTTTGTGTCCATTAGGGCAGCGATCGTGCTGGTGGGCACGACCCGATAGCGCTGCATGCGCCCGTGCGGTCGGGAATTCGGGCCAACCCGCCGAGCCACAGAGGGTTTTTGCTCCTGGTAGGCTGGGCTCCTGGCTTTCAGGTCCTGGCGGAGTATCGGTTCGGTCGCCAAGGCCCCCTGTTTGCTCCGAGAAGCCGTTCCAATAGGGTCGACCCGCCGGGTTGGCTACCAGTCAGCAAAGATATCATCTACGGAAAAGGAAAGCCCGGGAAGAAGGGGAGATGTCAGGGACGACCCCATGGGAAACACACGCCACGTGTCCAGACCGCCCTGTCCAAGGGTTAGCACCTCGATACTCGCCGCAGCGGGATCCACGATCCAGTACCACCGTGCACCCCACCGACCGGGTCGATGATTCCCTGACGCTCCCTGGCGACAAAAAGCAGATCCGGCTGGACCACGCTCTCATTGGCGAGAATGACATCCGTTGGCGCGGGCAGGACCCTCCCGAGATTCCCCGCCTCAATAAACATTGCCAGCCTCAGAATAAGGCGGACCAGAATCCCCTGATGGCGACTGCCAGGAGCGGGTGTCGCGAGCAACTCCCCCTCCACGACTTCGTACCTGCTGTCCTCGGGCAGGAGCTTGTAGTCATCGTACGTGAAGCGTGGGCCGGGTAGAGCCATGAGCGGTCCCCCCTCCTTGTGCACCTTTGCCTTCAGTATAAGAACGATCGCAGTGCTTCCCTGCGCAGTCAGGAAGCCGCTCGCTTCCGCACTTCCGCCAATACAGCGATCAGGTGATTCACCTGTGCTCCCGTGAAAACGCCTTCAGGCCCTCTCGGACTGATATCAGTAAAAGGTGATTCGTAAAGCAGCCCTGGGTCCATCACTCCATGCTCGGTCAGGTAGTCGATGATCAGATTGATGAACTCAATCTGATTGGCCTTGACGGTCTTATCGCTCAGGAAATCGCCAAATGCGCGCTTGGCAGCCTGGCGGTCCAGACCGACCAGGGATCGGATGAAGAGGCCAAGCCCGCTGCTCTCCTGCTTCGCGCGAGCCACCTCGGCTTCGCTGCCGATGCCTGCTTTCGTCAGCATCCGTTCCAGTTCGTCGAGGTCGGTCGGGGTCAGCGGCTGATTCCATCTGAGCTTGTGAATGGTCAGGTGGTTCTGATGCTCCCGCAGGAACTGGCGGGCCTTGGCCCGGAATCGCTCAAAGTCAGACCCGATGTTGAGATCCGGGAACGCGACCGCGGTCTCAAGGCCGAGCTGGTCCTCGAAATCGGTATAGATCGGCTTGCGTTGCTGCTTCTCGATTAGTTGCACCAAGTCCCGAATGCACTTACGGGCCATCTCCAGCATCGGGACCGTTACGTCCTCCCACCACTCGTCCGACTGCAGATCCTGGATCAGTGGGAGCTGCTCCTTCACCAGCGGGATGTTAGCCTTCTCCTCCAGCAACCCTGCGATCGCCCTGATCTGGTCACGCAGCCGCTCGAAGCCCGGGGTTCCCCGCAGCACCGTCAGTTGCACGTTCAGGATCAGCAAGTCAAACCGCTTGGCCTCTTCGGACTCGGCCTCCAGCTCGGATGGCAGCCCAGCCACTTCGTGCGCCAGTTCGCTGAGCGAATCGCCGGAAAGTGCTACCCAGGCATCGGCCTGCTTGTACTTCTCGACCAGCCGCCGCTTCGGCCGGACGACAAAGTTATCCGGATTCATGGCGGCAACTGCGGACCTGAGCAACTCCGCCGTATTCTGGCGAACCGCCCCTTCGGTTACATCGCCATAACCCTTGTCGCCCTCTGCTACTGCCGGATCGCCTTCTGGGCGCATCTTCTTGTCCAGCTCCTGAATCAACTCCAGCCGCCCTTTGAAGAGCCGGGTGCCCAGCGATTCCGCCGCAGACCCGTCGGTGGTTTCCGGGTTCTGGCTGAAGTACTCCAGGTTCTGACAGTAGTCGAATATGTAGAAGAACTTCTTGTCCTCACCCGGGCCGAACAGGTCCGGGCAGAGTCGCGTGCCGCGCCCAATCATTTGCCAATACCGACCCCCGGAAGGGATCGTTCCATCGATCGAAATGGAACGATCCCTTCCCCGTTCAGCCCTGCCGGCTAGTAGGTTAAGTCCATCTCACATTGCGGAGTGCGCCTCAGTTCGTGTTCCGGCGTTCAAGCTAATCGGGTGATCTGTCGCAATTGTCGGGTTGCAGGAAGCGTTAGGCTGCAAAAGCGTTGTCATCCATGGGAGCCCATGCTAGCATCGAACAACCTGATAAGTATTGAGGGAGTCACAAGAGGGGTTTGGTCTCCTGATACGCTCCTGTCTTTCGGGTCACAAAAGGCTTTGGACTCCCGCGAGGCTCCTGTCTTTCGGGTCACAAAAGGCTTTGGTCTCCTGGGAGCATGGTCCCATGGAGACGACTGAGGCCTGGCCTACCAGAGGCCGGGCACCAGGCGGTAGCGGACCTGCCGGGTATACTCCCGGTAACCCGGCAGCTCGGCCTGCAGCGTGGCATCCTCCAGGACCGTTCGCAGGATGGTGCCGCCGGCCCCGATGCCCGCCGGGATCAGTGCCCACAGTGACCCGAGGGCGGGGGCAGTCATCAACGTGACCAAAATCATGGCCACGTAGCCCGGGTGCCGCACGTACCGGTAAGGCCCGCCGGTGGCCACCGTATGGCCCCGCTCCGTCTGGATGCGGACCACCGCCGAGAAGAACCTGTTGGCGGACATGGCCCAGTTGAGCAGTGCGAACCCCAGGGCCACCAGCGCCAGCGCGGCTAGTTCCAGCGCCAGGTTGAACCCCGCTGTCCAGCCGAAGCGCACGTCCAGCCCTGCCACCAGGATGCTGCCGGTCACGCCAAACATGGTGGCGTTCGAGAGCACCTTGTCCCAGCCTTTCGTGCCTGGCTTGACTCGGCTCCGTTCGGCGATCAGTTCGGGGTCCCTGCGCAGGGTGGTAACGGCGCTGACGACCAGCATGCCCAGGTAGACCGCGATATAGGCCCAGGCCATCCCCCCAGTCCAGGCGGCCGGACGAGAGGAACGCGGATGCGCCGATAAACGCCAGCATGATCCCGACTTGCAGCACGCGCTTTCCAACGTCACCGGTCAGGCGAAGCGCTTCGGACGGGTGTTCCGCAGGCTTGGGATTCATATCACATCCACCTCCATCGCCATAATCAAGGCGCACTTTCCTAATTGGGCAGAAAAATGCGGCACACCTGCAGAGGTGTGCCGATTAGCACATTCCGCGCCACATTCAGAATTTCAATTCAGCAATCCCCGAACTAAATCACTCCAGATACGTATTCATCGGTAGGGGCAAATATGATATGCCTCAATCATCTGCGTGGGAGCAAACCGCAAATCGGAGGCGGGTCCGGTTCGGAACTGGGAAGGGATGGGGAGGAGTCAGGCATGATGGGGTTTAGAAGCATGGGGAGAAAGCACCGGCCCTGGATTCTGCTGATGGTCTTCTTCGCCATGGCGGCGCTGGTAGCGACGGCCCGACCGGCCCCGGTGCGGGCGGGGCAGGACCCGGAGCCGGTGATTCCGGCGAATTTGCCGTACGACATCGACCCGGGGCCGGGGTTGCCGGCAGGCTGGACGCCGCCGGCGGCGCCGACGGCGATACCGCAGTTGATTATCGACTCCTTTAATCGGTCCAAACAACTCAACCCGAACGCACCTCAGAATTTGGAGATGCGCGTGATGCAGCCGCCTTTGCCGAACTGGACGAAAGAGTACCCCTGGCTCTGGACTTACAACCAGGTGATATGCGGTGCCACACGGTACGTTTACTGGGTGCCGGCACCCGCCCAACAATTCATCTGGGACACTTTCCATCGCATGTACCAGTACGGCAGCGGCGCTCCTACGACCGCCAACTGTCAGGTAACCCCGATCAACGTGATCAAGGAAGACAAGCCGCCCACCCCAGAGGAACAGGAGCAAATCAAGTTGCGTAATCAGCTTGATCTCGACCTGCTGTACGCCCGGCTTGGGCCTCCCAGTCAGGGCGGCTTGGGCTCCTGCGTTCCCTGGGACACCGATGGGAAGCTCGATAACATCCAGGTTTGCTTTAACGGCGGTGACGCGAGTGCCCATTTTGATGCCCCGGCCTACCTGGATACGCAGGTTAGCCGCGTGCGAGTCCCTGTGCGGTTTGTCAGCGAAATGATGAGCGCCGGGGTCACCTGGGATGAATCGTCACAAACCGTGACGATTCACTTCCCTGCCGCCAGCAGAGCCGTCGCCTATCCCGTGCCTCTGCCCGGTGGAAAACCCGGGGACTGGGTCATGCCCAACCAATACACCTTTGACGGCGGCAAATACAAGTTGGCCCTGAAGACCATCAATCAGCCGGAACGGACGATCATCCTGACGGTGGGGAAGGAAATTGCCCTTGTGGATGGTAAGGAAGTCTCTCTGGACGCCCCTCCCGTCATCGTGCCGCCGGGGCGGACCATGGTGCCCGTCCGGTTCGTCTCCGAAGTCATGGGTGCGAAGGTCTACTGGGTGGGCAATACGCCGATTTTCCGGCGCCCAGAGGACACGCTCGGCGGTCGCTACCAGGTCCATATTTACACGCCGCTCTGGCCCTATTTCGACTTCCCGGACTGGTTCCTCGACACCCGTGCCCAAAAGTTCCAAGGAGGGCACGCACGATGAGGCACAACCTGGAGAAGAGACGGCGGTGGGGCGTCCTGGGTGTTGCTCTGTTCCTGGTGTCGCTGGCAGCAATCCCCGCCCATGCGGACAACTGGACAACTCGAGGTGGTGGGGTATGGCGGTGGAATATCGTAGATGAGCCGATAGGTCAGCTAAATGGAGATCGGAGTGCATGGTTTTACGGTGATGACATGGGGCAGAGTGCCACCCAACCGATCATGGTCGGTAACCAGGTCTTTCACCTTGCCGGACCAGGGCTGTGGACGCTGCAATGGCCGGGGCAAGCACGAGATCCCAACCATTGGCCGGTCGACTTGGCGGATACCGTAAATGCTGGCCCGCCCCCCGTTGACCCGAATGACATTCGAATCAGTCATAGCACTCCAACCTACAGCCCGGATTCTCAGAGACTCTACTTCGGCACCTCCCACGGCTACATCTGGGGCGTCAGTGCCCAACCCGGAGGCAAGGCAATTCCCTGGCGACTGGACGAAGGCTGCCAGATCGTCTCCTCCCCCCTCGTCCTCCGCTTCGACAACCGTGAGTTCGTTGTCGTGGGCGTCAAACCCGTGGGCAACGGCTGCAGCCTCGCAGAAGGAAAAGTCTACGCCATCTGGGGTCTGGACGGCGTAGGCAGCCCCGGCTCCGTCGCATACCCCATGGGTGGCTGGCCCACCCCCTCTGCCGTTCCCGGGCTCGTGCCGGGCGAGTTCATCATGGGTGCCGACGGCACAGGCGACCCGGGCGTCTGCAATGGCAAGGTGCAAAAGCTCCGTCTCGAACAGGATCTGGCACCTGGTTCATACAAAGTCACCCCCGTTGACTGGAAGAAGAGCGCCTGTGTCCCGGTGGGTGTGGCCGACGGGTTTGCCGTCAGCTACGGGTACGTCTACTGGCTCGATAAGTGGGGCAATCTCTACGCCCGGGGCTTCGCTGACGCTACCGCCCCCGCCGCTTGGCGGACCGCACCCGGCTGGCACGCTGAAGGCTACATCAGCCTGACCGAAGCCCTGGGCGGCGGCCTCGCCTTCACCAACACCGTCCCCGCGATCGACGCCCAGAAGGTCAACGGCACCGTTCAGGGCTCCCTCTACATCACCCTGCGCAACTACGCCGCCCTCGGCGAAGCCGGCGCCGCCGACCGCACCATCCTCGAGAACAGCTGCCCCTCCGGCAGCGGCTGCACCGGCGTGCGCGGCGCCATCGTGGCGGTCGACATCGCCAGCGGCGCCATCCGCTGGTCCGACCGGCTGCCCGCCGGCGACCCCGGCAACTCCGGCCTCCTGCGATCGGCCAATACCAGCCCCCTGGTGCTCAAGTCCCAGTGCCGGGTCGTCTTCGGCGATGTGCAAGGCTACCTCAACAGTTACCTGCTCAAGAACCAGGGCAGTGCCCAGCGGATGCCCCTGACCACAAGCGACAGCGGCGAGATTTCGCTCCTCCGGGCCGGCGAAAAGCCCAACCTCGGTCCCGCTTCGTTCTCCCAGGAGGCCGGCGCCGGCACGGAACCCAGCGTCGCCAGCGGGTCGCTCGGCAACAACGCCAACTGGACCCAGTTCCTCATGGGCGTAAACTATCGCAAGGCCGACGGCACCCCCGGCGGCCGCCTGATGGCCATCCCCATGGGTGCGACGTACGACCTGCGCTGGGACGGCCCCGGCAAGGCGACCGAAACGCTGTAGGACGGCAGCCCGGCGGTCATCCTGAACGGGACCGTCCGGTTCGAGAACGCCAACCTCAAGTTGAGCACACTGCGCAAGACCCCGCCCGTTACCGTCAGCTGGTTCCTGGTGCCGGACGGCTGGGACGGGAGCGGGGACGCCGTGCTCCTGGGAAAGTCGGCCCTGCCGGACATGCAGAACGGCGACAGCGTGCCCGTGAAGGAGACCTTCTCTCTCCCCAAGACGGACTTCCCGGTGGGCGCCGTGCTTGGGGTGATCGATGCTGAAGGGGTCACCCGGGGTGCCAGCGCTGGAGCAGCCCCTGCCAGCCAACCACTGACGCCCGCCGGCAAAGCGCTGGCGCTGCTCGGCGCCGGTTACCAGCCGCCGGTCTTCGACCTGGCGAACGTCGCTGAGACCCTGGCTGCCGGCAATGCCTGCGAAACCGGCGCCGGCGGGCTCGACAACAACTTCCTGCTGATTTCGTTCAAGCCGGCAGCGGCCGACCTGGCCGTGCAAAACCTCACGGCGCCGCCGTCGCCGATCGCCTGCGACGACGGGCAATTCGCCGTCAGCTGGACCGTTCACGCCACTGCGGCCACACCTGACGTGCCTTACCGGGTGACCGTCACCGACGGGGCCGGAACCCGCTACTTGCGGTCCGGGAGCCGGTCGTTCCCCAAAGGCGACACGCCCGACAGCGACATCGTCACCATTCAGACGTGCGGTGTGCCGCATACGGTCGTCGTGGAGGTCAACCTGCCGGCGCCCGGCAGCTTTGCGGAGTCCACCCACAGCAATAACCGGCGGCAGGTTCAGCCCTACGTGGCCGATTCTGATACCGGACCCACCGGCGGCGGGAGTGATACCGTAATCATTGTTCCCGCTGACTGCGTGCCGAACCCGGATGCCACCAGCGCCTACCCCTGCGTCAACTACCCGAGACTGAAGATCCCCGGCAAATAAACGCGAAGACACCTCCCTCTGCCCGCGCACGGGCAGGCGGCGGCATTTACATCAAGCGGCGGCGCACCGCCTTCGTCGACCATCCGGTCCTGCTGGCGGACCTGAAAGCGAACCGGCGCCACCCACGTGCGCCGGCTCTTTACTCCTGGATGGTGGGCAACAGGTACACCGATGCTTCCTTGGGAACCTGCACCTGTGCGAAATTGGATTCCGGGTCAAAGGATGGAGGATCTGTGTCCGAAATGCCGCTCGGCAAGTCCTGCAAAGAAAGACGCCGAACCGGTTTGCCAACAGCCTTGAACCACCAGGCACCGGCGTCCTTCCACGCCCAGCCTCCTCCTGCCAACAGAAGTCTCTCTACGCCTTCGACCCAGGGGCTCCAACGACCGTCTGGAGTTACTTTCCAGACCGGGCATCCTGGAACGGCGCCAGTGCACCGAACCAGGACGGCGTCGTCACCCTCCCATCCCAGGAGGTTGAGGGAGGCGTGCTGGGGAGAAATGTACCACAGTCGGCGGCGCTCATCCAGATCAAACATATGGTAGCCCTGGGCGAGTTCATCGGTGAGGTTATGGTAATGAATGAACAGGTATCTGCCCGCGGGCGACAGGCTCAGATGCCAGACCCGAAGATCGCCACGAAACCCGAGGTCGATCTCCCAGGGGCGCCCGTCGTCTGTGAGGATTCCTAGCTTATCCACATAGAGGGTGTTTGCACCGCCGGGAGTCCCCTTGGTACGCGTGAAAGCATACACCAGGCGGCGGCCTGATTCGGCAACCGCCACCGTGTTGACGAAAGCGTCACGAGGGCTGACCTGAACGGTTCCCGGGGCGCTATCCTCCACTCGGGCCGGCAGCAACAGTGGCGAGGAGATCGACGCAGTGGGCCCGATCGGGCGGATATGCACGGATCGGTTCGTACCACGAGTTACGATGGAACGGTTTCCTGCAAACAGGCCACGGAAAGTCTCTTCATCGTGGGCGAGTTCCCCTCGGAAGCCACGCTGAAGGTTAACCAGGACGGTGTGAAACCCTGTCTGGTCTAAGACGTTATGTGCAAGAACCCCCGCTTTCAGCCACCAGAACTCCCATCCTGAATACCTTACGACTCGGACCAGGGTCCCGGATCGGGCATCCAATACCCAAATGCCGCCGCCGTCTGGTGGACTCGCAGCATGAAATGCGAACCAGCGGCCTCCTGGCGACCACGAGGAGCGGTGGACGATTCCGGGGGCTGCCACCGGACGAACCGTGCCAGTGGTAAGGTTGGCGAGGTAAAGCTCCATGTCGGAGCCCTGCGAGGTATTCCGTCCTCCTGGAACGGTGGCGCCGACCAGGGCCGTTCCACCACCCGGCTCCATAAGCACGAGCGGCAGATCCCGGGATTGGACTCGCCAGCCACGGCCCCAACGTTCCAGGTATACGGATGTGCGCAATGGAGCGGGAGGACGTAGTACGCTACTCGGGGCTGGTAGGACTGACTCGCGGTTCAGCGATCTGCTGGGGCCAGTGGAGATCTCTTTACCGGCTGCAGCTACTGATGAAGTGAGAAGAAGCACGAGCAGGAAACTGGGAAGAACACGCATGAGCATACACCTCTACGTCTAGGTTGCCCATGCTGAAGCGATACGGCGCTCCGGTAAAGGTGAATCAGAAGCGTCGCCCAGATTCGGGTATGCGGTGCTCTCAATATCCTGCTCTGTACGCAGCTAACGCCTCTTCGAGCGTCTTGCGGTAGTTATCCTGATACCCGTCACCCACGGCACAGTCAACATAGCCGTCATCCGGGCCGGTCAACCAGGTCCCAAAGCTGGAGTAAGCGTGCGCATCGGGGAACACCTTTGACACATCGTTCTTCGCTTCCGTCCCAAGCACGATCACGCAGACGCTCTTTCCGGCATTGTTCTGTTTCATCGATTCGCAGGCGAAATAGGTATCGGCAGTGACCATAGGCGCCACGCCGCTCCGAAATGCTTTAGCTGTGTGCGCGGCGACGGTCAGAGCACTGACATAATCGTGGTCCGTGTTTTGATCTGTCTTCCTCGCCAGAAGGACAATTTGTCGATCCCGAGGTGGCTGCGACTGAGAGCGGCGTCCGTATGGGGTACCTTGAGGCGCATGATCCACGAGGAAGTCGGGGACCACAAGTTCGGCGTCATCAATGCCATCAGCACGTAATGGACTCAGGCGCTTATCCTGATTAACCAACTTTCGACTCCCGGCTACCGGGGTTCTTGCATACTGTGCGTATTCGGAGGTGTACTGGGTATCGGGCACAGCATACCCGTTGCCCCACGCGAGAAATGCCATGGTCCAGGCATAAGCGGACGGCTTGAACGTGTCTCCCCAGTTCTTCGGCTTGTAAACGGCCTTGTCGGCAGGCCAAGCGTACTCAGGCCCCCAATTGTACTGCATGGCTTTGAACATCACAGATTTGTAAGAAAGACCCCCATCACCGAAGTTGCCGGGACTCAATGAGCAGAGGTACCATATTCCGACCGCAGCATTCAGGACGTCAAATCGGAAAACATCATCCGGATCGGGGGCCGGGAGTCCGGTTGCGTTGTTCGGCTGCCAGTAATCCTGAAGAAAACCATCCCTGATAATTGCGAGGGACAACTGCATCCAATTAGCGGAAGGCGGCCGGTTCTCCACCCATGTCCTCGGGCTTGAAACTCCATCCTCGATGGCCCCCATAGCATGGCCAATAGCTGTTTGAAGATTTAAATAAGCACAGGCACCTGCAAGGTAATCGGCCATTCGGCGATGCCTCTGCGATTGGCCATAGTAGCTGGCGAGCGTTCTCGTCTTGTCTGCCTTCCCATTCCAGCGACATGCAATGACCGCACCAGTGGCAAGAAACTCAGCGTCGAAGTGGAGGATGAAGACCGCGGTGGCACCCGTACCGAGGACACCTTTGTTTTCCTGGACGTTCACACGAAGCGGGGGCAGCGCTTGACGACGCCATCCCTTCACGATTTGGTGCTCAGTCTGATTCTGCCCCACGTCATCGACGAGAACATCTTCTTCGACCACCCTGACCGAGATGGCCATTTGGGCTTCGTCATCGTCGGTGGACTCTTCGAGGAGAGGTTTGTCGAAGACCTTCCGTGTCCCGGCCTTCATGTCTGAGCCAATCTGAACCGTCTGGCCGTTAACTGTGACGGCGAACTCCGTGTCTGATCCAACATTTCCCCCGGTGTATTCGATCTCAGTGAGCCACACCCTTACCTTCGCTTGCTTCCCCATTCGAGCGCCCCCTTGCCAGTGGGAATCGAATAGTTACCAGTCTATTTATACAATAGCCTTTCATGCCCTTAATTCTCAAGGGGGTGCTTCCTGGTTGACTCGTTATCTACTATGTAATTAAAGAATTCCGGCCGAGTCTGCCCATGTTGCCCCTACCATGGCTGTGCATAGTGGCTGCATGTCCATTCAAACGCGGGCCGTCTCGCTTGTACGTGCCCTGGAACATCAGTTACGGCCAGAAATGTTACGTCGGGCAAATTGACGGAAGGCCGCCAGGCATGCTTTGGCCCCTGCTGGGCACAGCAGGGGCGGGTCGCTCGGCAACAACGCCAATTGGACGCACGGAGGCCTCTTCGCATTACCGCGTAGTCACTGCGGTTCTGTCGGGTCACAAGCAGGGTTTGGGCTCCCGCGAGGTTCCTGTCTTTCGGGTCACAAAAGGCTTTGGCCTCCCGCGCGGCTCCTGTCGTTCGGGTCACAAAAGGCTTTGGCCTCCCGCGCGGCTCCTGTCTTTCGGGTCACAAAGGGCTTTGGGCTCCCGCGCGGCTCCTGTCTTTCGGGTCACAAAAGGCTTTGGTCTCCCGCGCGGCTCCTGTCTTTCGGGTCACAAAAGGCTTTGGGCTCCCGCGCGGTTCCTGTCTTTCGGGTCACAGATTGGTATTGGCTCCGGGAGGCTGGGCTCGTGGCTTTCAGGTCCCAGCGGGGTGGGTTCCGTTGTAGGCCTCCGCCTCCCCTCAGTCTCCCTTCGCACGCCGGTGTGAGCGGCGTCCTGCCCGGCGTTTTCTGCCGTGCTCCTCTAAACTCTGCAGGCGGACTTCGGCTGCCTCTTGTTCGAGTTGTGCGTCGTCCTGCCCCGAGTTATCGGCCGTTCCCCCCTCAGCTCCCCCAACGCCCTGTTGCTGCTTCGTGTTCGAACTTTCAAGGGCGGCATTGGTGCCGGCAGCGCTGTCGTTGCCGCCGCCGCTGGCGACCTGGGTGGCTGACGAACTGGGCTGCTGCTGCCCCGGCTGCGGACTGACCTGTGGCGTCTTATTCGCCTGGTTGTTAATCACAATGACGAGTTCTTTCTCATCCATATCGGGGCCGTGCGACCCATGGGGTTCGCTTTGCTCCCCATTCTGGCCGCTGTTTTCGGCTCGTCCCTGGGCGCCCACACTCTGTTGCTGCTGGGTGTTGGCGGAATCGATCGCGGCATTGCTGCCTGCCGCGCTGCTGTGGCCGGCCCCACTGGCAAGCTGTGTGGTATTGGGTGCACTGGTGAACTGGTTATTAATGATGATCACGATCTTCAACTCGCCATTAATCGGGGTTTCAGACGTAACTTTTTCCCCGTCTTGTTCGACCGTTATCTTGATCGTTTCGTTGGTGTCGGCCATCCAGACCCTTCCTTCCATGCGGGGCCTACTCTTAGTACATGCACCACGTAAGGAAAGGGTTACGCCGCCTTGCTCTACTATCCACCCGAATAACACGACGCCCCCCGCTGCCCCGGCCCGGGCAAAAGGAGGCGTCTTCGCGGGAACGTCCGGAAAAGGCGAACCCTACCCCCGGCGGTCAGTCCGTTCGGCGGCCCGGGCCGGGGCGACCAGACCGGCGGCAGGTTTCGCGCCCGGTCTCCCCGCCACCCCAGCCCGGACCCCGGCCGGGCGGCCCCGCAGGTACCGTCCCGGCGCCCGGACCAGCCGGCTGACCAGCGGCAAGATGCCACCGCCCGTCTCCCAGGCGTGGTGGGCATCGACCAGCTCCTTGATCAGCATCGCCGGGACCCCGGTGTACTGCTCGGCACCGATCTGGCCGACGCCTTCGGCCCGGCCCAGGCTGGCGAAACTGCCTTTGATCTTGGGCATAAACGGCTCCGAGGCCTGGCCCTTTAGCTGCCGCAGGATGTTCCGGCCGACCGTCCGGCCCATTTGCACCGCCGCCTGGGCCGTGGGCGGCAATTCCCGTCCGGTCGCCGGGTCGGTGAAGGCAGCGCTGTCGCCAACCAGATAGACCTCCGGGTGGCCTTCGGCCCGCAGGTAGGCGTCCACCTTGCCCCGGCCTTTCGGGGTCGTGGCGAAGCCCGCTTCCGCCAGCAGGGCGCTGCCCCGAACGCCCCCCGCCCAGACCAGGAGGTCGAAGGACAGCTCGCCGCCATCCTTGAACGTGATTTTTCCCGGTTGGACCCGCGCGATCGGGTTGCCCGTCCGGATTTCGATGCCCTTGCCCATGAGCACATCCCGGGAGGTCCGGACCAGCTCCGGGGCGAAGCCGCCCATGATGTCCGGCCCGGCCTCCAGAATGGTCAGCCGGACCCGGCGCCCATACTCGTCGGCGAGTTCGCCGGCCACCTCGACCCCGGTCAGGCCGCCGCCTGCCACCACCACGTGCGGGACCGTCTCGGCTTCCCCTTCCTTGCGGAACAGCTGCCCGATGCGCTCCCGGACCCGGGTGGCGCCCTGCCAGTTGCCCACGATGAGGCTGTTCTCGGCGACGCCGGGCAGGCCGTAGTACTCCGGGTCGCTGCCGAGGGCGAAGACCAACATGTCATAGGCCACCCGCCGGCCGCCTTCGAGCTCGACGGTCCTGGCCGCCGGGTCGACTTTCGTTACCCGGCCCACCGTGAGCCGGCCGGGTCGGGCCACCACCCGGGCCAGGGGAATCCGGACGGCGTCTTCGGGCTCTCCGGCCACGTAGGTGTGCAGTTCGGTCGTGAACCAGTGGTACTTGTCGCCGTTCACCAGCGTCAGGTCGTCGTTCCGAGAGAGGTGGTCCTGCAGTTCCAGGAAGCAGGTGAGTCCGGCGTAACCGGCGCCCAGGACGACGGTGCGGGGCCGCCTGTCACCCGCCGCCCCCCCGGCCCCGGGCCTGCCACCCGGTGTGCCCCCGGGGCCGGCCGCCCCCAGCCTGCCTACCTCCTGGGTCCCCAGCACCGACTGGGCGGCGCGAAAAGGCAGCGTCCCCAGCCTTTCGCCCAGGTCCGCCGCCTGTTTCAGTGTCTCACTCCGGCCGTCGGTGACCCGGCGGGCCGCCTCCCAGGGAAGTCGGGCCAGCGATTCCCCCAGCTTCAACCCATCGGCGAGCAGCTTGCGCATGGGCAGCACCCCTTCAGACGGTAGTGCTGCTAGTCTGCCCCGCCGCGCCCGGAAATTTACGAGCCTGCGGCCTGATTCTGGTCGTCCTTGAGCTTGAACCGCCGGACCAGTTGCTCCAGCGTCTGCGCCACATGGGTCAGATCGGTCGCCGCCATGGCGATGTCGGCGTTGGCGGCCGTCATCTCCTCGACGGCCGCCGAGACCTGCTCGGCTGCGGCGGCGGTCTCCCGGGCGCCTCCGGTCACGTTGTTGACCGCACTCAGGACGTGCTCGGCCCCGCCGGACATCTCTTCCGTGGCGGCCGAGTTCTCCTCCGTCACTGCGGCCACGTTGCCCATGGCCGAGACCATCGACTTGCCGGAATCGGCGACCTTGTTGATCGATGCGTTCATCTCCTGCATGCCACGGTAGGTCACGTCGACCGCTTCCCGAATCTGCCCCAGAGCCGAGCCCGCCGATTCCACCAGCTTCGCGCTGGCGACGGCCTGATTCTGACCGGCCTCCATCGCTTTGACGACCCGACCGGTGCCATGCTGGATGTCGGCGATTAGCTGGCCGATCTCACTGGCGCTCCGGGAGGACCGCTCGGCCAGTCTGCGGACCTCTTCGGCGACGACAGCAAAGCCCCGGCCGGCCTCCCCGGCGCGGGCCGCCTCGATCGCCGCATTGAGGGCCAGGAGATTGGTCTGGTCGGAGATTTCCGTGATGGCCTCCGTGATCTCCCCGATCCGTCTTGACGCTTCACCCAGGGTTTTCACCTCGTCGGCCGCCTGGTGAACGGCCGACTGGAGTTCCTGCATGCCGGACATGGTCTTCAGCACGACGGCGCTGCCGGTTTCGGCCGCTGCCGACGCCCGGGCGGAAGCGTCGGTGACGGTCTGGACCCCGCTGCGGACGGTCTCCATTTCGGCCAGCACCCGGTGGGCGCCGGCCGCCGTGTCGGAAACGCCCCCCGCTTGCTCCTGGGCACCCTGGGCAATCTGGGCGACCGACTGCTGCAGTTCGGACATGGCGCCGGCCACGGAGTTGGCGTCCACCATTTGTCGGTGGGCGCGGCTGGCGATCTGCGTGACCGCCTCCGCCACTTCCTGCGAAGCCTGCGCGGCCTGGGCCGATGTGCCGTTTAGCCGGCCGGCCGCCGCTGTAACCTGGCCCGCGGAATCCAGCACCCCGGAGAGCGCATCCCGCAGGTTCTCCAGCGCCGCCGAGACCGCCTTGGCCATCCGGCCGATTTCATCGTTGGACTTCACCGTGAGTTCTACGTGCGTCAAGTCACCGCTGGCAAGCCGCCTGACGGCGCCGACCACCTGCGCTACCGGCCCCACGATGGACCGCGTCGTGGTCAGGGCGAGGAGAATGCCCAGCAACAGGGCAAAGCCGGTCAGGCTCATGGCGAACCACAAGGTCATGCGCCCCCGGGCGGACAGCCGGTCCACATCGCTGGTGGCCGATTGGATTTGCAGGTTGCGGAACTTGTCCGCCGTGTCATCCACCTGCTTTGAGGCTGCCTTGCTCTGGTCCAGCAGCAGGAGGGCCTGCGCTGTCTCGCCGGCCTGCCACCGGGAGACGACCTGGTCTTGCTGGCGGCCGAGTTCCGTTTCCTGCGCCAGCAGTTCGTCGTAAATCTTTTGGGTCTCCGGGGAGTTCACGACAAAGGGCTTGATGCGCAAAACGGCGTTTTGCAGGTCGAGGCTGGCCTTGTCGATCGTAATCTTATCGTCCACCGCCCCGGTCAACAGATATTGGCGCACCGCCGCGTTGCGAACTTGCAGGTCCTCATTAATACGGCTGGCCAGCGCAATGGTCTGGGTCCGATTTACCAGCGCCTGGGCGTACTCTTGATTGATGCCTGTGAATTGGTAGTAGATGAAGCCGACGATAAGTACTTTCAATAGCAAGAGTGAGCCAAACCCGCGAAACAGCTTGGCGCCCAGCGAGCCAGTACGGGATCGCACTTTGGGACATGCCCCCTTTTCAGGATGGAAGCTGCGGCGTAAAGGCAAAGGAGCATGAAAAGGGCCGGACCTCACGAATGTGCCGAGACCTGGCGGTCACAGGAAACACAGTCCGGGGACCGAGCCATTTGCTTCTCTTATTATGCGCAAAATGCCGCCAGCGGACAATAAGCGTGCGTCGGATTTTGGCAATGAATCTACCGCTCGTTTTTTCGCCCGGGCCGAGTAAGACTCCACGTACGGGTCATACTAATCTTGGTCCCGGGGGAACCTCCACAAAAAAATGAGGGGGAGATCCACACATGGCTAATCGCGTTAACCTCACGGGCAACAACATCGCCGGCGTCAGCGGGGCCCAGCACGGTGCTCAGAAAAACGCTCAGGCGATGCAGCGGGCGACTCAGAGGGCCGGCCAGGCCGGCCAGACCGCTAACTACGAGTTCGGTACCCTCGGCGCTGGCGCTGGCAGTGCCGGTACGGCCGGTGCTGGCGCTTATGGCGCCGGTGCGGGTGCGTCCGGCGTGAACCAGGCTGGGGCGAACATCACCGGAGTCAGCGGCGCTCAGCACGGGGCCCAGCGGAACGCGCAGGCCATGCAGCGGGCCGGACAGAAGTCCGGTCAGTACTAGTCAAACGGGACCAGCGAAAACTGGCTCCGGACGCCCTCGGGCGACCGGAGCCTTTTCGCTCGCCCTCCCACTTGTCAGCCGCATCCGGGCGTGTTATAAAAGTGAATGAGCGCTCGCTTTTTATAGGAGGAGCGGTAGATATGTGCCCCCGTGTGAGCGATGAACACAAGGAACGGCGACGCCAGGCGATTTTGGATGCGGCCATGGAGGTTTTCCTCGGCCGCGGCTACCAGGTGGCAACCATCAACGACATCTCCTCGGAATGCGGCATGAGCGTCGGCGCCATTTACCGGTACTTCCGGAACAAAGGCGAAATCATGCTGACCCTGGTGGAAGAACGGCTGGGCCGGACCCCGGAGTTGTTCGCCCGGCTGACGGAAACGGCCGGCGATCCCTGGGAGCGGCTGGACCGGTGCGTCGACCTGTTCACCAGCGCCCTGCGGGTCCGGCATCCGGCCACCGGCCGGCTGCTGCTGGTGACCATGGCCGAAGCGGTGCAGGACGGCGAAGTCCGCCGGGGGCTCCACAACCGGTTCAGCGCCCTGGTGACCTACCTCGAAGGGATCATTAAAGATGGGGTTGCAGTGGGCCTCTTCCGGCCCGACGTGGATGCGGTAGCGTTGGCGGCTGTTCTCATGAGCGCTGCGGACGGCGTGGCGGTCTACTGGGTGACGGGAGCGCCGGAAATTGAGCCGCGCATCATGCGCAGCACCATGCTGGCGATGTTGCGGGCTTACCTGATCATCGAAAAGGAGTGAACCGCCGTGGCGCGTCGTGTCGTCGTAACCGGTCTGGGTCTTCTGTCGCCGCTGGGCAATTCGGTGGCGGAAAACTGGGAATCAGTGCTCGCTGGACGCTCGGGGATCGCACCGATCACCCGGTTCGATACCGCCCGTTTGCCGGCCACGTTTGCCGGCGAGGTGAAGAACTTCGACCCCGCCAAGGTGATGGATTCCAAAGAGATCAAGCGCTTTGAGACGTTCATCCATTATGCGCTGGCCGTTGCCGCCGAAGCGGTGGCCGATGCGGGCCTCACCTTCGAAGGCGAGCTGGCCGAGCGGACCGGCGTAGTCTTCGGCAGCGGCATGGGCGGGCTGGAGAGCATTGAGAACACCACGCTGACGCTGGTGGAGAAAGGGCCCCGCCGGGTCTCCCCGTTCTTCATTCCGGGCTGCATCATCAACATGGCGCCAGGCATGATCTCGATCAAGTATGGCATTCTGGGGCCGAACTACGGCACCGTCTCTGCCTGCTCTTCCGGGGGCCACGCCATTGGCGACGCGTACCACATCATCCAGCGCGATGAGGCCGACGTGATGCTGACCGGCGGCGCCGAGTCGGTCATGACCGAACTGGCCATGGCGGGCTTCGCTTCCGCCCGGGCGCTCTCGACCCGCAACGACGACCCGGCCGGCGCCTCCCGCCCGTTCTCGGCCGACCGTGACGGCTTCGTCATGGGCGAAGGCGCCGGCTGCCTGGTGCTGGAAGAGCTAGAACACGCACTCGCCCGCGGCGCCAAGATTTACGGCGAAGTGATCGGCGCCGGGGCCTCGGCGGATGCCTACCACGTAACGGCCCCCTCCCCCGACGGCCGAGGCGCCGCGCTTTCCATGAGGAGCGCCCTGCGTTCGGCCGGCATCGCCCCCGAAGCGGTGGGCTACATTAACGCCCACGCCACTTCGACTCCGGTCGGCGACATTATGGAGACGCAGGCGATCAAAACCGTCTTCGGGGCGCATGCGCACAAGCTGGCGGTCAGCTCCACGAAGTCGATGCACGGGCATCTGCTGGGGGCAGCGGCCGCGATCGAGTCCATTCTCACCGTGCTGGCCCTGAAGCACCAGGTGCTGCCGCCGACGATTAACCTGACCAACCCCGACCCGGAGTGCGACCTGGACTACGTGCCGAACCAAGCCCGCAAGGTGGAAGGGCTGGAAGTGGCCCTGTCCAACAGCTTCGGGTTCGGCGGCACCAACGCCACGCTGGCATTCCGCCGCTACCAATAACCAGATTGTTCAACGGGTGCCGTGGGCCTCGGCGGCTTGAATCCGATTCATGATCGACGGGTGCGAGTGGTCCAGGAACTCCACCAGCGGCGGCGGGTCCACATCGCCCGGGTTCCCCCGGGCGAGCTTACGGAATCCGGAGATGAATGCGGCCGGGTTGTTCGTGACCGTCAGGGCAAAGCGGTCAGCCCGGACCTCCATCTGCCGGGAAATGTAGTTCTGCATGGGCGCCGTCACGTTGCTGAACAGCGTCGACAGGAGCAGAATCAGCGCCAGGCCCCGGGGGGCGTGGACCACCGGCAGCCGGAGCGGGCCGGTTTCGACCATGGCTGTCAGCATCCAGGCGGCAAGCGAGAGCAGGGCCACATCGCCCACCCCGGAGAGCGCCCAGTTGATCACCACGTCCTGGTGGGCGGCGTGGGCCAGTTCGTGGGCCATCACCACCTCGACTTCCTGCGGCGGGAACTGCTGCAGGAGCGTGTCGTAGAGGATAATCTGCTTGGTGGCGCCCAGGCCGGTCACCATGGCGTTGACCCGGGTGGTCTTCTCGCTGACCGCCAGTTCCTGCACCTTCTCGACCTGGACACCGGCCCGGTCCGCCAGCCGTTGGATCATCGCCAGGAGTTGCGGGTCCCGGACCGGTGCGAGGTGGGAAGACATTGGCAGCAACAGCACCGGGCCCAGCAGGATCATGAGTCCGGTATAGCCGGCGCTGAAGAGGGCCGCCGGCGCCCACCAGTGGCAGGGCAGGCGCCGGATCAGCCAGTAGACCGGCAGCCAGAGCGCCAGCGACAGCAGCAGGTGCAGGCCGGTGTTGGTCAGGTAGTCGGCCAGCCAGCCGGCGGCGGTCTGGTGGGTCAGGCCGTAAGCATGCTCGTGGAGGAAGCCGGCATAAAAGGAAAACGGCAGTTCCACGCCGGCGATCAGTACGGTAACCCCAGCGGCCACCGCGGCCAGGTTCAGCCACGAGCGCCGGCCGCCGATCTGTTCCAGCCGGTGCAACAGCCGGGCGCCAGGCTCGGAGAAACAGAGCCAGAGCATGGCCGCCATCGACGCCAGGAACTCGCCGGTGAAAGCCGTCTGCACTTCCCGGGTAAACTGCCGGCCCCGGAGCAGCGTCTCCAGGGAAAAAAAGCGGAGCGCTTCCTTTGAAATCGGCCGGGCGGCCAGGGTCGCAAACAGGGAGACCAGGCTGAGAAGAACCGCCGGCGTCCACAGAAGCAGCCAGAACCGCCGCACGGCAGGTGGTGCAGAAATGTGCAAGGGGATCGACCTCCTCGGGTTCGTCCCCTCTTCTTATGCAAATAGCCGCCGCATCTATGAAAGATGCGGCGGCTTGTCGCGTTGGCAGGCTCCCGGCTTTACGCGGCGCTGATGCGCTCCGTCGCGGTTTGAAAAAAGCTGATCTGATTCCGGAAATAAAACCATCTAATGTCCCACCACTTGTTATAATGGGCTTGATCTCAACAGTACGTCTGCTTCACTGGGAGGAGTCGGGTTGAAACCAAACTTGGGCGCTCGTTTCATCGGTGGACTGGCCCATGTGATAGCCGTGGCGGCCGTACTCTGGCTGTTTGCCCAGGAGTTTTCCAGCCCCCACTTCCCCCTGTTCGCCCTGGTGCTGCTGCTGCCAAACCTGGCCTTGCTGCTGGCATTCGGCTGGATCTGGCCATTCGCCCGCGCACAGATCCGTCAGGCCCTGGGCATGCATCTGTGGGGGCTGGCGTTCGGGTTGGTGCCGGAATTGTTCGGGCTTCTGATCCGGGTGGACACCCGGGGGGAGCTCGGGCTCTCCGCCCCGGTGTCTTCACTTTGGAACATGACGCCCGCCTATGGGCTGACGGCGCTGATCCTGATCGGCGCGGCCCTGGGCTTCTTCGTCTTCGGCATGGATGCCGCCATGGCGGCGTTCGGCGGAAAGCGCTTCGATTAGCCGCCGATCAGCCGCCGATCAGCCGCCGATCAGCCGCCGGGTGGGACGCTTCGGGGGACCGCTGTAAATCAGCGATCCCCCGTCTGCTTTAAACAACCGGAGCGGTGGTCTCGTCGTTTACGGGGCAGTATTGGCCGATCCAGGCCAGCATTTTGAGGAACCGGTCCACCCGCAGCACCGGCGGGCCCTGCCGCGTGAGGTCGTGATTGGACCGCGGGTGGCGGACCAGCTGGACCGGGGCCTGGTTGTAGAACTTGATCGCCATGAAGAACTGCTCTGCCTGCTCAATCGGGCAGCGGTAGTCGAACTCGGACTGGAACAGAGCCAGCGGCGTCTTCACTTTCCGGGCATAAGCAAGCGGCGAGATCCGCCACAGCTCCTGCACCCCTTCCGGGGACCAGGGATCCTCCACCTTGTGCTGCATGATGTTGAAGAACGGCCCGAAGTCCGGCGTGCCCGAGAAGGAGACCCAGTTGGAGATGGACCGGTGGGAGACCGCCGCGGCAAACCGGTCGGTATGGCCGACGATCCAGTTGGTCATGTAGCCGCCGTAGGAGCCGCCGGTCACCGCCAGCCGCTTTTCGTCGACCCAGCCGAGAGTCAGTGCGTGGTCCACTGCGTCCATGAGATCCTCGAAGTCTTTGTGGCCGTAGTCGCCCCGGCAGGCATCCACGAACGTTTGCCCGTAGCTGGTGGAGCCGCGGGGGTTGACGAACAGCACGCCATAGCCGGCGGCAGCAAAGTTGTGGAACTCCTGGTAGAAGGCGTAGCCGAAGCAGGTATGCGGCCCGCCGTGCACGTCCAGCACCAGCGGGTACTTGCGGCCCGCCTCGAAGCCTACCGGTTTCATGATCCAGCCGTGAATCTCCCAGCCGTCCCGGGCCTTGAACGTGATTTCGGCCACTTCCGGCTGCTCCAGTTCGGCGAAAAGGCCGGCGTTGACGTCGGTCAGTTGCTTCTCTTCATACTCCCGGCAATCCATGACGAAAATGTCGGCGATGTGGTGCATGTCGCCCGCCACGAAGGCCAGAACCTCACAGTTTCGGTCAAAGGTGCCGCCGGAAATCTCCCGGTTGCCGCCGCAGAGCAACTGCGGCCGGCCGCCGGCGATCGGGAAGCTGTAGACCGAGCAGGCGCCCCGCTCGGAGACCGGCACGTAGAGAAAATTGCCGTCCGGCGCCCACGTCACGCTCACGCCGCCGCCGCCGGGCCGCACATCGGCGCCGACCGTACTGCCGAAGGCGAGGTCCCAGTTGCCCAGCACCCGGGGTTCGCCGCCCGCGACCGGGAAGAGCCAGATTTTTTCTTGGGTGGCGTTCTGGAACTCGTTCTGATGGCCCAACACCGCCAGCCACTTGCCGTCCGGCGAGAAGCGGCTGTCGGCGAACTGTCCCCGGGAGCCGGTGACGCAGACCGGCGCAAACGCCTGCCCGGCCTCGGTGGCGGCCGCGGCGAGAGCTTCGGCCGGCGCCTTCGCCTCGTCGCCCTTGGGCGCATCCGCCCCGGGCGGCAGCGGCGCCGGGGTCGCCCGGGCGGCCGGTGCATCCGATCCAGGCACGGCGACCATAAAGACGTCGACCACGCGGAGATGCTCGTCCTCCGTGCGCCGGGCTTCGAAGGCGATCAGCTTCCCGTCGGGCGACCACTGGGGACTGCTGTGGTCGAAGTCGCCCCAGGTGACTTGCACGGGCGCCGGGAGCCGCTCGCCGACCGCGGCCACGTCGACCGTCCAGATCTGGCTCTTGCGCTGCGGCCGGATGCCGATCGGGTCGGACCGCCAGTGAATCCGGGTGAAAATGCGGGCCTCGTCTTTGGCTTTTTTCTCGTCGGCCTGCTTGTCGGACTCGGTTTTCGCCCGGGTCAGCAGTTCCCGGTGATCGTCCGGGCCGAGTGCGGACGTGAAGGCGATGCGCCGGCCATCCGGCGACCAGACGGGGTTCCCGGCTCCGTTGCGCATGGCGGTGATCGGGCGGGCCTCGCCGCCGAACCGGTCGATCAGCCAGACCTGCCGGTCGCCGCCCCGATCGGAGACGAATGCCAGCGTCCGACCATCGGGCGACCAGCGGGGCGTGGCGTCGGACTTGGGTCCGCGGGTGAACTGGACGGGAGTGCCGCCGGCCGCCGGCACCAGCCAGAGCGAGGAGTGCGGCTCCTTCGCTTCCTTGTCGGTCTGGGTGCGAACGAACGCGATGACCTCGCCGTCAGGACTGATCTGCGGGTCGCTGACGGTCACAAACAGGTACAAATCCTCGGGGACTAGCTTCCGCTTCGGATGGGACATGTGGCGCCTCCTCTGGCACAAGCGTCTGCGTCTTCAAGTTTACACAATGAAGCTTACACAAACAGCAGCGGTTCCCCTGCTGGGAAATTCCCAGTATTATGCTTCCCGAAAAAGATAGCGGAGGGAGACAACCCCCTCCGCCGGCGCTACATCCATGCTTGGTCGGATGCGGGGTACTGGAGCGCCCCACCGTTGGGCGTGTACTGGATTGGGACCAACCGCCCGGTCCCAAATTCGTAGGCGTAGCCCCGGGGCGCAGGCGAGGCGTACGGATGGCGGGACTTGCCGGCCCCGTCAGTACCGGCCTCCGCTTCGGGCCAGCCGCCGGTTTTGGCCTGCAGGTCACCGGAGCCGTCCTCCCGGTCTCCGGTTTCACTCAGGTCACCGGTCTCGCTCAGGTCGCCGGTGGTCTCGCTCAGGTCGCCGGTCTCGCTCAGGTCGCCGGTCTCGCTCAAGTCGCCGGTCTCTTCGATCTGTAAAGCCATGGCCGTCTCCGGCTCGGACGCGGCGAACGCGGGCGGATTCATCCCGGCCACGGCGGATGCCGAGCGCGGGGTGTGGTGCACATAAAAGACGCTGCCCACCACCGAAAGCCGCTGCAAATTCGGGAAATCGTCCAGTCTCACCTTCACGGGAGTGTCACCTCCCTTTCAGACTATGTTACCTCACCCCAGGGTGGGACGCAGACGCCGGTCGGCGTGAATTCCCCTAACCGGTCCGCCAGATGCGCTCCAGCCGCGGCGCCGGGCCGGCAACGTCCGACAGGGTAATCCGGTAGACGTCCGGATTCGTAAGGGCTGCCCATTCGTCGAAGCCGAACCGGTCGTCATACCGCTTCAGCATCAGGGCCATAAGATTTCCGTGGGTTATTACCGCCGTGCGGCGGGCCGGATGGGCCAGCACGTCCGCCAGAACGGCCCCGGCCCGGGCCATGCCGCCCGGCTGGATTCGCCGCCCTCCGGACAGAGGTCCAGGTCGGTAAAGGTCTGCCGGAGCAGGGCCAGCCAGTCCGGACGAGGTCCGCCGGCCAGAACCCGCTCGGCCAGGCGGGATTCCGGCTCGATGGCAAGGCCCAGCCGCCGGGCCAGGGGGGCGATGGAGGCGTGCGCCCGGCGGAATGGACTCGCCACAATCCGCTCCACGCCCAGCGGCGCGAGAAAATCGGCCAACGCCGCTGCCTGACCGTCGCCCTCGGGCGTCAACGGCGCATCCGCTTCCTGCCCGGTGGCGCTGCAGTGCCGGACGACGAACAGTTCTTTCACATCCCCGCCTCCCGTCCGATAAAGGACCCCGACCACGGTTGGGACGGGGTCGGGTAATGCTACCGGCCGGGCGGGACCACCGGCCCTTTCCAGGCCTTCATGCCGCCCGTCATAGACTTGGACTGTTTGAAGCCCCGCACTTGCATGTAGACCGCCGCATCGGCCGTCCGAATGCCGCTGGCGCAAACCAGGACCACTTCCTGCTCCGGGTCCAGCGCCCCCAGTTCCGTCAGCAGAAACGGCCGCATGGGCGAAAGCCGGGCGCCCGGAATCACCCCGGACTGCCATTCGGCCGGCTCCCGGATATCCACCAGCGTCAGCTTCTCCCCCGCCTCCAGCCGCTTCTGCACCTCGCCGGCCGTAATCTCCTGATAGGAGTACCCCCCAATCTGGCCCAAGCAAACACTCCTCTTTACGCCGTTCCGCTCTATGCTTTCCCCGCGAACACCCGGCGGATGGCCCGGTCCAGCACATCGACCAGCCGGTCCGTTTCGGCCTCCGTCAGCACCAGCGGTGGCGTCAGCAGCATCGCTTCCCGGTATGGCGCCACCCCCACGATGACGCCCTCCCGGAAGCACTCCGCCTCGACGCCGAACCCACCACCGGGAAGCCGTTCCCGGCTCCCGGTTTGCCGGACCAGTTCCAGCCCGATCATGAGGCCTTTCCCGCGGATGTCGGCCACGAACGGATTCTCCCGGGCCGCAAACCGCTCCCGGAACCGGGCGCCCATCGCCGCCGACTGCTCGGCCAGCCGCTCCCGCTCGTAAATCTCGATATTCGCCAGGGCGGCGGCACAGGCCACCGGATGGCCGGCGTAAGTAAAGCCATGGGTGAACGGCAAATCCGCCTCGGCTATGGCCTCGATGACCGAATCTCGGGCCAGCACGGCGCCCAGCGGCAGGTAGCCGCTGGTGAGCCCTTTGGCCGTACAGATGAGGTCGGGCGTGACCCCATAGTGCTCCAAGGCCCAGGTCGTCCCCGTCCGCCCGAACCCGGTCATCACCTCGTCGGCAATGAACAGAATCCGGTACTTGTCGCAGATGGCCCGCACATGCCGCCAATAGTCCGCCGGCGGAACGATGCAGCCCCCGACGCCCAGGATCGGTTCCGCCAGAAAGCCGGCCACGGTCTCAGGGCCTTCGGCCAGAATCCGCTCCTCCAGAAGTGCCGCGTACCGGGCGCCGGCATCGGGACAGTCGTAGCCAAACGGCCCGTCAAACTGGTCCGGCGCCGCGATATGGATGAATCCGGGCACCAGCGGCCCGAAAAGCTCCTTGTGCTTGGCTAGTCCCGTGGCGGAGAGTGCCCCGAAGGTGTTGCCGTGGTAGGCCTGGTCCAGGCAAATCAGCTTGTCCCCGGCCGGCCGCCCCAAGGCCCGGGCGTGCAGGCGGGCCATCTTGCACGCCGATTCCACCGCCTCGGCGCCGCCCAGCGTGAAGAACACCTTGCCGATCCCAGCCGGGGCGATGGCAGCCAGCTTGGCCGCCAGCCGCACCGCCACGTCGTTGCTGAAGTGAAAGTATGTATGGTAGTACATGAGCCGGTCCATCTGCGCCGCCGCAGCCACGGCGATCTCCCGCCGCCCGTACCCAACGTTGACCAGCGCCAGGCCGCCCTGTGCGTCGAGGTACCCGTTGCCTTCCGTATCGTAGACGGTGGAGCCTTCCCCCCGCACGATAATGGTCGGGCCCCGCTGGTAGAACTCCCGGAAGTGCACTTCCGCGTGAATGAGATGCTGCTTGTCCAGCGCATGCAAATCGAGCGAGCCGTTGATGTTGTCCACACTCAAGTCCTCCTGGTGAAAGAAAACCGGAGCCGGGGGCAGCGCATGCCGGGCGCATGTCGGTGTCATGTGGGTGCAATGTCGGTGCAGTGTGGGTGCAGTGTGGGTGCAGTGTGGGTGCAGTGTAGGTGAAGAAGGACCCGAGCCGGGCAGAGGCACCCCCGAAGCGCCGTAATGAGGCGCAGTTACGGGCGCTTCGCCTACCCAAGTCAGCCAATTTCGGCGGTGCGTAGCAAGAAGCCCATACCCCAACAGCGGTTCCGAAATTGGCGCACTAAAAGGAAGCGTAGCGCCCGTTACGGAGACGAGTGGGCAGCGAGGGGCGTGCCTCTGACCGGCGTGCGTCTATACCAAATCACCCGCTAAACCCGCTGCACCCTAAACCCCCTCCATGTCCACCCACCGCACCAACGCCCCCACCACCGCCACCCCATCATGCCGCCAGAGCGGCGACGGCGACTGCACAGCCCCCACCCGACACACCCGGCTCGCCCCCAGCCGCCCCACCATCTCCCCCACCACCGCGGCCCGCCCCCCGGCAAACGCCACCGTCTGCAAGTACGCCCCGAACGGCGCCACCAGCGGCCCCACATCCAGCACATCATCCACGGCAAACGTCCGCAGCAGCCGGTTCAGCGGACTCGGCAAGAACCGGGGCGTCTCGCTGTGTGCCACCGCCCACGCCAGATTCCCCAGGCTGCCGAAAAATCCATCCGCCATAAACTCCGCTTCGTCCCGGGCCGCCCGGAGCGACATGGCCTCCGCCGCCGTCAGCCGGCCCCGGGGCATGACCTGCTCCCACTCCGCCAGCGCCGACCCGCAGGCCCGGGCAAACTCTGCCGGCGCAAGCGGACCCCCCCGCTCCACGAACGCCATGTGCGGGCTGACGCAGCCCTGCTGGTCGTACATGGCCACATCGTACGCGAGCCGCGCGGCCGTCTCCGCCGTGGCCGCCTCCCGGGCCACCACGGCGAAGCTAATCTTGTGCCCGTGCCCCACGAACCGCGCCCCCGCCGGCGTCAGCGCCCGCACGGCGGCGACCGACTCGTCGGCGCCGTAGGCCAGCACCGCCCCGGCCTGCGCGTACGGCCAGGCCGCATCGTGCGGCCAGTGTGCGACGCCCAGGCACCGGCCCAGGTCCGCATCCACCGCCGCCACCGACCGGGCGAACAGTTCGGCGAAGACCGGTTCTTCCGAGGCCGGACGGGCCAGGCAGGCGCTCTTCAGCGCCAAGGCGAGCGCCATGTCGAACGCCGGAATCCCCGGTACGTTCCCCGAGAATACCGCCACCAGCAGCCCCGGCCCGTAGGCCCGGGAGCGCATCCCCGGCGCCCGGTCCACGAACGTGTCCAGCGCTGCCCGGTCGCCCAGGTCCGCGTCGAGCAACGCCCCGATTCCCCGGACCCGGGAGAGCATGTCGTCCAGCCCCCGGCGCAGCATGGCCGGCGCCAGCCCGGTCGACTCGGCCAGCCGGGACTCCGCTTCACGCCGAATGGGGTCGGCCTCATCCAGCCACCGGTCCGCCACCCGGTCCAGCGTCGCCAGAATCGACCCGACCGGCCGCTCCGCGAGCGCCTTCTGGGCAGCCAGCAGTTGGTCAAGCATGGCGGTTCACCTGCAGGAACTGATCCATGGCAATCGAGCAGCCCCGCGCCTCCGCCCCGGGCGCCCGCCCCAGAATCTCAAAGCCGTCCGGGTGCTGCACTCCCACGTCCTGTGTCAGCAGAAACGCGCAGGAATACAGGTTGGCCAGGTCGGTGACGGCCACGATGCCCGGCGTCCCCGGCGGTACCTCCGCCAGACTCTCCGGGTCCAGCATCCGCACGCTGACCCAGGCGGGACCGGCCTTCCGGGGCGACCCGGTGACCAGCGTCTGGTCGTAGCAGTTCGAGGACATCTCCGTCATGCCGTACTGGTTGACGCAAACCACCTCCGGCCCCAGCGCCGCCCGGATGAGCCGGTACAGTTCCGCCCGCTCCACCTCCCGCGACTTGCCCTTGAAGCCCCCAGTCTCCATGACCCGGGAGCCCGGCGGCAAAGTCAGCCGCAGCCCGCTGTCGGCGAGATGCACGAAGGCGAAGGCCGTCCCCAGCAGCGCCACCGGCCCGTTCGCCGCCCGCAGGGCCGCTTCCAGCTCGCCCAGGCGCAAGCCCGACTCATCCACGTACCAGCCAACCGAAGACGCGAACGTCTCCGCCTGTTGACCCAGATACCAGGAGAGCGACGAATGCGGGTTAGCAGACGGACTGGCAGCCAGCATCAGCATCGGCATCGAAGCGACCCCCGGCAGCACGAACCGCTGAAAGACCGGCCGCGCACAGGCCGCGTACAGGTCGAGCCGCTCGAAAAAGTGCCGGCCCCGCACTTCCGGGCCCATGGTGGTGCCGCTGGTCTCGAAGTACCAGCCCGGCTCCCCCTCCCCGCTGTAAATGCGGGCGTGCTTGAACGCCGTCACCGGCAGGTGCGGGATCTCCCGCCAATCGGTCACGGACGCCGGCGTCATCCCGCGCACATCGCAGAACCGGCGATAGGGGGCGCACCCGGCATACTGGCGCGCAAAAATCCGGAGCGCCGTCGCGCCAAAGTCAAACGGCGCCCCGGCGAAAATCGCAAGCAGATCCTGTTTCATGATGCTCAAACCCCCCGGGCGCTGGGATCCCAGATGATTTTGTGCAGTTGAATCTGGACCCGGGCGTCCACGCCGGAAGCCAGCACCCATTCCGTCAACTGCAGCGGCGACACGTCGCCCCAGATTGGGGAGAACAGCAGGTTCGCCCGCCCCTCCAGTTCGTGCTCCCGGATGAGCGCGAGCGCCCAGCGGAAGTCTGCTTCGTCGCCCACCACGAACTTCACTTCGTCGAGCGGCCGCAGCAGGGCCAGCGAACGGAAGTCCATCTTCCCCGACTCGCCCGAGGAGGGCACTTTCATGTCCAGAATCCACCGCTGCCGGTCATGTAACCGGAACGGGGCGATGGCGATGGCGCCCGACGTCTCAATGGAGACCTCGTACCCCGCCGCTGCCAGCTTGTCCAGCAGCGCCTGCAGTTCCGGAGTCGGCTGGAGCAGCGGCTCCCCGCCCGTCAGGCAGACCCGCTTCACCCGCAGTTCCGCAACCCGCGCCATTACTTCGTCCACCGACATGGGGACGCTGCCTTCGGTCGTGAGCGCGTAGCCGGTGTCGCAGTAGGTGCAGCGCAGGTTGCAGCCACCCGTCCGGATGAAGATCGTGGGCAGGCCGGCGGACGACGTTTCGCCCTGCACCGACAGGAAGATCTCATTGATCTTCACGGCCCGCCCTCCAGTCCGCATAGGTGAGCGTGGCGTACGAATTGTCGGTCTCCCAGAGCCGGATGCGGGCGGGCGTCAGGTCGGGGTGTTTCAGCCGGACAACTTCTTCCCACCGGTCGAAGAACCAGATGCAGAGGTTCTCCGCCGTCGTGTTCAGCAGCGGCAGCGACTCGTTCAGGTATCGATGATCCAGCAGCGGCTCGTAGAACTCCTGGTAAATCGCCTTGAGGTCGCCGAAGTCGGCCACGATGCCCCGGCGGTCAGGCGTGCCCCGGACGGTCAGCTCCAGCTTGTACGTGTGGCCGTGGAGGTTGTGGCACTTGCCCACGTAGTCCTCCAGCAGGTGTGCGGCGTCGAAGGTCAGAATCCGGGTGACTTCCAGCATGACCGGCACGGTCAGGCCTCCTTGCGGGGTGAAAAATAACAGACACCGGGCTGCGAAAGCAGCACCGGTGTCAAAAACGCGCGCAGAACTAGTCGGCGCAGTTTTGATCACGCGGGTCCCTGCTACCGCGAACGCTCCTGTTGGGCGCTAACGTTTATTATACCGCACGAAAGCGCCCTTGCCTAGCTCACCGCTTCACCTGGGCGGGGGCGTGTTGGTCAGCACTGTGGCGGCCGCGAGTACCAGTGCGATCAGCACGGCTTCGGCGGTGGCCACGCCCCGCAGCCAGCCCTGCGCCGGCTCGCCCCGCTGCAGCCGGGGGCCAACCACGACCAGGTTGATCCCACCCAAAACCAGCAGCGGCAGAATCAGCCCCAGTTTCACCAGCAGCGCCACGCCGTAACCGGTGCCGGTCAAGGCCGTCCACGAGGGAATGCGGGCCAGCGCCGGGTAAAGCCCGGTCAGGGCCAGCACCGCCACGCTGACGGCCGCCAGCGGCGAAAACCGCCGGACCAGGGCCCCGACATCGCCGCCCGCCGTCAGTCCGAGTGCGAACTGCAGCAGCCCGCCGGCCCAGACGGCGGCCGCCAGCAGGTGGAACCAGTCTAACAGTACTGCTGTCACCGGGTCCGCCAGGGAGACGGCGTGCCCGCCCATGGCCACCGTAAGCAGTGCGGCGGCGCCCGCCACTGCGCTCGTCCACCAGCGGGGCCAGAAAAAGTGCAGCAGCACCGTCGACACCGCCACAATCCCCAGGCGCCAGGCGATCACTGTGCCGGACTGGGTGGCGAGCATTTGCAGCCAGAGCGACCGGGTCAGCACATCCCAAAGCGAGAGCCCCGACGCCTGGATGGTCCGCCCGACCAGCAGCAGGGCTGTGCCGGCAAACGCCGACACCAACGCAGCAGCCACAGTCCACCGGTACCGCTGCCCCGGCGCTGCCCGCGCCACCGCCCCCTGCGTGACGCCCAGCCCCATGAGCGCCAGCAAACCGCCGACAGAGAGCCAGTAGCTGAAGAGCACAACCAGGGGCGGTGCACCGGACTCGGCCCGTCCCGGCTGGTAGTACACGGCGTTCGGCGACGCCGGCCCCACCTGAAAGCCGAAAGCCCCCCCGACCGGATGCCCGTCCGCTGAAATAACGTGCCACGCCACCGTGTAAGCCCCGGCCGGCAGGGGTTTCAGCCCGGCCACCACCACCGTGGGGTCGTGCGGGTCCAACCCGGCATCTCCCCGGTCAACCCGGGCGCCCACGGCGTTGTAGACCGACACGGCTCCGAACTGGGTCTCCACCTCTTCCGTAAACTCCAGCCGCACTTCCTCGGGCGGCTGGGTTAATGCCGCATTCGGAGCCGGAACCGCCCGGGTGAGGAACGCGTGCGCATTTGCGGCGCCCGCCAGTCCCACCGTCAGCGCAAGTGCCAGGAACCCGATCCAGAACCGGCGTCTCATGCCCCCACCTCTGCTACGTCGATTAGTCTTTCTCAACTCTATCACGCCCATGACCGGAGGAGTACTTTTTTGACGAGCATGTGAATTAGTTGCCTCCCGCCTTTTGCTCCGCAAAAGTCTGCCGGCCACCACGGCGACTGACCGAGTCAGTATAGGGTAGGCCAGCTTCCTCACGGAAACTGGCCCCCGCCCGAACCGGACGTGCGCTATTAACGCATCCGGCTTTCTCTACTGTTGCCCCATTTCAGGGAGTGCCTGTTCAAGCGAGCAGGGAGCACAAGGTCACGTGACCTTGTGCTTCCAGCCATTTTGAGGGGATGCGGCGGTTCTGGTG
>DASXVX010000087.1:0-31959 GCA_036504075.1 Symbiobacteriaceae bacterium
GGTGGGTTTGGTGGTTGTTACGAGCCACAGAGCGAACCCTCCTGGTGGATGCAATGTAATCCATACCCAGGTTGGTTCGCGATTTCGGTTGTCATTCCTGTTACCGGGTTGAAGTTGGAGTCATCCCGCGACTGACACATCTGCGAACATTCGATGTGCGGAATGCGGGGCTAGGTGGGAGGTGATGACCCGTGGCACTGAAGCGGCTCGGGTACCAGACCATGCGGATGGTCACGCCGCCGGCGATTCTGGGGGCGGCGGCGGTGGCGGGACCCACGGAGGCGCAGGGTCCCCTGGGACATGAGTACGACTTGACGTACCAGGACCTGACTATTGGCCAGCAGTCATTCGAGAAGGCAGAGCGGCTCATGCTTCAGGATGCCTGCCAGTTGGCCCTGGAGAAGGCCGGAATCAAAGAGAAGCCGCCCAAGATCGATTTCTTTGTGGCCGGGGACCTCTTGAACCAGATTATCACGTCGTCATTTAACGCCTTTTCGCTGGGGGTGCCGTTTCTCGGCATGTACGGCGCCTGTTCCACGCTCTGCGAGTCGCTGGCGGTGGGCGCCATGCTGATCGACGGCGGTTTTGCCGACAAGGTCCTCTGCGCCACCGCCAGCCATAATGCGACGGCGGAGCGCCAGTACCGGTACCCTACGGAGTACGGCGGGCAGAAGAAACCTTACGCCCAGTTCACCGTCACCGGCGCTGGGGCCATCGTCCTGGGCGCAAAGGGCACGGGACCGCACATTACCCACGTAACCACTGGCAAGGTGGCAGACATGGGAATCACGGACCCGTTCAACCAGGGTGCCGCCATGGCGCCGGCCGCTGTGGACACCATAGCCGTTCACCTGAAAGATACGGGACGAACGGTGGAATACTACGATCTGATCGTGACCGGGGACCTGGCCCAGTTTGGATCGGAGATGGCGGTGACCCTGGCGGCGGACAAGGGCGTTACCCTGGGTGGGCGCTACCGGGACTGCGGGGTGCTGGTCTTCGACCGGGAGAAGCAGCAGGTCAACTCCGGAGGCAGCGGTTGCGGCTGTTCGGCGATTGTCACCTGCGGGCACCTGCTCAAGGAGATGGCCCGGGGGCGGCTGCACCGGCTGTTGGTGGTTGCCACAGGCGCACTGCTCTCCCCCACGAGCTTTCAGCAGGGGGAAAATATTCCGGCCATCGCACACGCGATCGCCATCGAGGTGTAGGGGAATGATGTACATGAAGGCCTTCGTGGTCGGGGGCCTCATTTGTCTCCTCGCCCAGCTCATTTTGGACAACACCAAGCTGAGTCCGGGCCACGTGCTCTCCGGCTTCACCGTCGCCGGCGGCGTTTTGGGCGGGGTTGGCGTCTACGACCGGTTGATCGCGTTTGCCGGAGCCGGTGCGACGGTGCCAATCTCCAGCTTCGGCAACGCCCTGGTGAAGGGGGCGCTGCAGGAGGCGTCATCCGGGGGATTGGTCGGCGTGCTGACCGGCATGTTCGAGTTGACCAGCGCCGGGATTACCGCCGCCATCGTCTTTGCGTTCTTTACGGCCCTGGTCTTCAATCCCAAGAGCTAACGGAGGCGTCAGAGATGACCGTCAAGGCCGATTTGGATCGGGCCATTGCCATGGCCGAGGCGTCCAAGGGTAATTACCTGCTGTTTTCCACCGAGTCGGAGGACAAGAAGGCCACGCAGGTCTTCCAGGACATGGCTCAGGACATGGAACGGCACGTGAAGATCCTCGAGTCTCGGGTCGACTACCTGACCCAGCACAACCAGCTGAACGCCAGCGACTCCAGCGGTGGCGGTGGCGGCCAGTCGGGGTCCGGATCCGGGAACAACAACAAGGACAAGAAAAAGCAGCAGAATCAGAACAGCGACAACAGCAACTAGCGCCGCGGAAAAGGGCACTCCCCGGGGAGCGCCCTTTTCCGCGGGCCGTCAGGCCGCGGCGCCAGCCGCCGGAGGGGCCGGCAGACTTTTGCGAAGCAAAAGGCGGGAGGCGACAAGATTTCGAGGTCAGCGGTGCAATTGCTTCTGGATCTGCAGCAGGTCCTGCTGGAACTGCTCCAACTTGCCCGCCGCCAGAGCGGGCCGGAGCCGGGGCAGCAGCGCCTCGGCGGCGGCCATGGCCGCCACGGCTTCGCCGGTCGCGTCCGTCCCCAGGCGGGTTTTGGCCTCGGCCAGGTCTTGCTCCACCTGGGCGATTGCCCCCACGCCGCTGATGTACCCACCGACATCGTTGCCAAGCTTTCGGAGCGCCAGCCGCAGGTCGTCCACCAGATGACCGGCCTCCACCGGATTGCCGGCCGCCAGCGTCTGGACGGTGCGCTCCAGATGCTGCTCCGCAGCCGCCAGACGGGGGTCGAGGGGAAGGGGGCCGCCCAGAGCCTCCGCGGCCGACTGGGCTTGCGCTTTCAGTTCCGCCAGCGCCTGCCGGACGTCTTCGATTTGCCGGGGAACATCCTGCCATTTAGCTTCCCAGGCGGCCAGATGCCGCTCCAGTTCCGCGAACTTTTCACCCAGTTTTCGGAGCGCCTGGTCGGCGGCGCCGAACTCGCCGATGCGGCCTTTCTCCAGGCCGGTTTCGATCGACTGGAGTAAATCGCCGATGTGGGTGTACTCCTGCGTGGCTGCCAGGAACGCCTGTTCCACAAACTCAAAGGCCTGTTTCGTGCTGCCCGCCGATTTGCGGGCGATATCGGTGCGGGCGGAAAGCTTGATGATGCGGTCGCCGTACCCGCCAAACTGCTCTTTCAGGCCGGTCAGGCGGGCGTACGCCCGTTCTTTTTCCGGCCCACGGCCCAACCAGGTGAAAAACCCCATTGTGGACACCTCCAACGTGAAAACTTCGGGTGCGACGAGCAAAATCCTGCCCAGTTCCCAGCCTAAGCGAAGGGGATACCTGTGAAGCGACGTTCAGCGGCGCCCCGCCGCTGGGGAGCAAGCAGGTATCTCCGAAGCGCACACGTTCAGCGGCGCCCCGCCGCTGGGGAGCCAGCAGGTATCCCCGTAGCGTGAGGTATCTCCGTAGCGTGCAGGAGTGGCTTCTATTTGTAGAGAAGTCTCCCCGCCGAAAGGTTCGCCGGGAGGTGGGTTTCCGTGTTCGAACTACCGGTTGTGGCCACTTTTTCCATCGTCGGCCGCGACCCGGCCACGGGGGAATTGGGCGTGGCCGTACAATCCAAGTTCCTCTCCGTCGGTGCGGTCGTCCCGTGGGTCAGCGCCGGTGCCGGTGCGATTGCCACCCAGGCGTGGGCCAATACGGAATTCGGACCCAAAGGGCTGCAACTGCTCCGCGAGGGGCTTCCGGCGCAGGAGGTGCTGAACCGGCTCATCGCGGAGGATAGCGGTTTTGCCCAGCGGCAGGTGGGCATCGTTGACCGGGAAGGCCGTTCGGTCACGTACACCGGGCGGGACTGCCTGCCGTGGGCCGGCGGCATCAGCGGGGAGAACTTCGCAGCGCAGGGCAACATTCTCGTCTCCACGGAGACGGTCCAGGCCATGGCCGATGCGTTCCAGGCGACACAAGGCGACCTGGCCGAACGGCTGAGCCGGGCGCTGGACGCCGGGCAGGCCGCCGGCGGGGACAGCCGGGGCCGGCAGTCGGCCGCACTCTACATCGCCAGGGATAAAGGCGGCTACGGCGGCATGAACGACCGCTACATCGACCTGCGGGTGGACGACCATCCCGAGCCGGTTCAGGAGCTCCGCCGGCTACTCGCCCGCTGGCGCCTCTACTTTGAGAAGCCGCCCGTGGAGACGCTGCTGAAGCTGGAAGGCGACCTGGCCGAAGAGGTGGAGGACCGCCTGACCCGCCTGGGCTACCTCCGGGAGGGCGTGGCGTTTGACGATGCCTGGCGGCGGTTCGTGGGGACCGAGAACTTCGAAGAACGGGACCAGCAGGCCGGTTTCATCGATCCGGCGATCCTGGACTGGCTCAGGGCCCGGTGACCGGCGCAGGCGTGCCCCTTTCGAGGCACGCCTGCGTTTTCAGGTCTGGCCGACGTCGTTATGCTTTACGAGGTGCTCCCACTTTTCGGGGAAGAACCCCACCACCAGATGCCCGTCGACGTTAATGGTCGGATACTCGGCCCGTCCGGTGTGGTGAAGCAACTCGCCGCGACCGCCTTTGTGCTCGACCACATCTTTCTCCTGATACTGGATGCCCCGCTCTTCCAAAAACCGCCGGGCTTTGTGGACATCATCGTCGTTCCCCGGTCCGGTATACAGCGTCACGTGATAATCTGCCATCATCCATCCCTCCCGTTCCTTTATTCTGCCCGACCGAAGGGGAAATCTGATGGCCGCGCGCAAGTCGACTCGCATCTATCCCGCAGGGCCGGACGCCGGTCAAATCGGCGCCGCCTTGTTGAACTGGTTTGCCACCCACCAGCGGGACCTGCCATGGCGAAGGTCTCGCGACCCGTACCACATTTGGGTCTCCGAAGTGATGCTCCAGCAGACCCGGGTGGAGACGGTCATTCCGTATTATCAGCGGTGGCTGGCGCAGTTCCCGACGCTCGCCAGCCTGGCCGCAGCGCCCGACGAGCAGGTGCTGAAGGCCTGGGAGGGACTCGGGTACTACTCCCGGGCCCGCAATCTGCACCAGGCTGCCCGGGACGTGGCGGCCCGATACGGCGGCGAAGTGCCCGACGACCCCGAGGCCATCGCCGAACTGAAGGGCGTCGGCTCCTATACCGCCGGCGCCGTGCTTTCCATGGCGTTCAACCGGCCTGTGGCGGCGGTGGATGGCAACGTCATGCGGGTGCTCTCCCGCCTCTACCTGATTTCTGATGATATCGCCCAGCCCGCCACCCGCCAGGCGATGGAAGTGCTGGCCCGGGCGCTGATTCCCCCCGGCCAGGCCGGTGCCTTCAACCAGGCGCTCATGGAGCTGGGGGCGTTGGTCTGCACGCCGGCGAACCCGGCCTGCCTCGCCTGCCCGGTAGCAGAGTTTTGCCGGGCACGTGCGGAGGGGCGGCAGGGGGAGCTACCGGTGAAGGCCAAGGCCAAAGCGCCTCGCCCGGTCGACATTGTGGCGGCGGTCATACGGCATAAAGGCCGGGTGATGCTGGTCCGGCGCCCGCCGGACGGCCTCCTGGGCGGGCTCTGGGAGTTCCCGGGCGGTGAGCGGCAGCCCGACCTGTCGTGGGAGCAGGCGGTCCACGCCGTCATTCGGGAGAAATACGGCCTGTTCCTGGCGCTGGAGTCCCGGCTGGGCCAAGTAAGGCATGTCTTCACCCACCTGGTGTGGGACCTGCACGGATACACGGCGGAGCCGGCCCCTGGCAGCCACTTGCCGCCGGAGAGCGACACGCTCCGCTGGGTCGCCCCCGGGGATTTGGCCCGGTTCGCCCTGCCGGTGGCCCATCAGAAACTAGCCGCACTTGTTATGTCGATGGGTGTGGGATAAAATAGCAGGGTCAGCCCGGAGGCAGGACCGCCGGGCCGTTAAGTGGAGGCTGACGCTTGTGGAACTCCAAGCTGATCGCATTCGTGTCATCGTATACGACCTGGACGGCACCGTCTATGACGACACCCGTCATTTCGAAATCTACAGCCGGCTCATTCAGGAGCAGTTGCCCCCCGACGTCCGGGAGGTTTTTTGGCAGGACTACGCGGCAACAGTGGCGGGGCACCATCCGGCCCTGGCCATCGGCTGCTTTTACGACCGGGAGCGGGACCTGGTGCTCAGGCTCAAAGGCGGCAAAGTCGCCCGTGTGCTCCGCTGGGACGGCGCCGAAGTGGACGCTGCCCAGTGGCGGGAGTGGTACCCCGGGGTCGTGGAGCCGGACCACCAGCGGATCATGAACGTGGGCGACCTCTGGTGGGTGCCTACGGCGGTCTCCGCTCACTACGGCGGCATTTCGGACCGGCATCACCAGTGCTTCCTGCGCATGCGGGAGATCATGGCCGACGAATCGTTCGACATCCGTCCGATTCCCGGCTTCCGTGACCTGGTGCTGGCCCTCAAAGGTAAGGCCATCCAGGTCCTGGCCACCAACAGCCCCCAACCGGACAGTGAGGCGATTCTCACCAAGGTCGGGCTGCGGGGTCTGCTGGACGGGCACTACTTTCAGTCGAACAAGCCGGTCGGGCTGAAGCGGATTCTGGCGGAACTGGCCGGCATCTATGGCTGCGGTATGGATGCGATTCTGTCGATCGGGGACAATCTGGTCAACGAAATCACGCCGGCCCGGGCGCTGGGCTGCCAGACCGTTTTCATCGATCCCCACGGTCTGGGGGATGCTGATGACGCCGACCTGGTCGTTCGGGACATGGCTGAATTGATGCCCCGGCTCCGAGGAATGTTCATGGTGAAGTAATGGCAAAGGTGCTGCTCGCGCAGGGCGCATGTGGGCGGTCGTCATAGCAGGCGCTCTCGAAGCGTAACCATTTCTGTAAATCGACTCGACCGGAGGTGCCGCTTTGGATTCAGAGCGACTGGAACGGATGCTGGCAGAAGCGATGCAGGCGAAACGACCGGTGCTGGTCAACCCCACGGAAGATCAGCTGCGCCAGACTGCCGAAGAGCTCAGGTGCACCGGCAAGTTGACCTGCACGGCCTGCCGCAAACCGATCACCGAAGAGACATACCTGACTCGTCGGATCACGCTGGGCAAGGGTCTGGAGGCGGTTGCACACCTGCATGAATTGTGCGAGGCCGGCTTCACGACCGATGTGCACGGCAGCGGGAATCCGGAACACTGAACGAGACGAGGGAGCCGGGCGTCCTGCCTGGCTCCTTCTGTCTTTGTGGGGGCTACAGGCAGGGGGGCGGAGGGGCCGGGTCGAAGAAAGTCGTTGAGGTGACTGAGGTGCTGGAAGCCTACGCAAGCCGCTACCTGGCCAGTTTGCGCCGCTCGCCCCGCACTCGGGAAGAGTACGGCCGCGATCTCCACATTTTTGTGCAGTGGGCACACGACCACGGCAAACATGACCCTCGGGAGATCACCGCCGCTGAAATTGAGGAGTTCTTAATCAACCTGCGGCGTAAAGATGGCATCCGCTATGCGGCCGTAACCCGCAATCGGGTGCTGGCGGTGGTGAAGGGCTACTACAAATTTCTGGTCAAAGACCGGCTGGTGGCCGCGCTGGATGATCCGGCCGCCGTCATCGCTACGCAGAAGCGCCCGCGCCGGGACCCGATTTTCCTGGAACTGGATGAAGGGTCCCGGATTATCGTGGCCGTCCGGGACCGGACCCCCGAAACGCCGTTTCAGGAAATGATGAAGGCCCGGGACATGGCGGTCCTGACGCTGCTGCTGGGATCGGGTCTGCGGATCAGCGAGCTGGTGTCGCTCAACCTGGACACCTGGGAAGAGGCGATGATGAACGGCTGGCTGACCATCATCGGCAAAGGCAACAAGGAACGGGCGGTGCCGCCGTCGGACGAAGCGGTTGAATTTGTGAAGGCGTACCGGAAATGCCGCCCGGAGGTACCGCCGGACCTGGACGGGCATCCGCTGTTCGTCAGCCGGAAGCGCATTCGGCTTTCACAGCGGCAGATCGAGCGAATCGTCCGTGACCTGGCCAAAGAGGCCGGGATTACGAAGAAAATCACGCCGCATAAGCTGCGGGCGACCTGGGTGACGCAGTTGCTGATTAACGGTGCGAATGTGCGTGAAGTGCAGAAGATGGCCGGGCATGATTCGTTGGACACGACCATGCTGTACGCCGGCGTGCAGGACAAAGAGGAACTGAAGCGGACGGTGAAACGCTATCAGGTCCGGTACATTTGAACGGACGGCCTGCCGTGGTGAACACGTGCAGGCCTTCTTGGCTGTATATCGGGCCCGATTTTGGGTCAAAACGAATGTCGCCAAATCATGGTTTTGCGTCATTCGAATACCGCGTGACAAAAAAGGAGAGAACTCGTTGGGAGTGCTCTCCTGTATGGTCACAGCGAACCTGGTCACAGCGAACCGGTAACTAGCGATCCCCGGCTGCCTGTGCCGGCTCCTTGGGCGGGCCGCTGGGCTTGCGACTCCGCAGGTTCATGATGAAGCCATCCATGAGGACGTGCACTTTCAATCCGCAGCAACTGCCGGGATCGTTTCCAGGCGTCGACTCACGCGGGTCCAGGAAAGTCACCGTGGTATCGCCCAATACTTTAGACTCGCCATCGCGAATCACCGCGGCAGAACCCGCGTCGAGACCCATGCCCATGAGTCCGGCAGCGGACTCGTTCAGCGCCTTCACCACGCGGCCGAATCGGGCCTCCTGGGTGAAATCGGTCTCAATCAGGAGTCCGGGCACGAGGCCAATGCCTTCGGCCACGGTGAGGACGCCGTTCTGAAGCGTAATCAGTCGATCCGCCAGGATTTTGGCGCCGCCATTGAGACCCGCCACCGGTTTGCCGGCTGCCTGCAACTCTTTCAGAACCCGAGCGCAAGCCGTGTCCCGCAACACCTGCAGACCGGTCGCAGCGCTGGCCCCGCAAAGCACGACGGCGTCAGACGCAGCCAATTTCGTCACCAATTCCGGGTTGTCGGCTTGTTCCCGTGTGGATAGCTCCAGGACCTCCACCTTGCGCATGCCAAAGCGGGTGAACAGCCTGACGACTTCTTCCGCCGCGGCTGCCCGGTCCTGCTCCATTGCGGCCACCGGTACCACTGCCACGCGGGCGGTGCGGCCACCGGCCAGGTGGAGTATGGCCACGATGGCTTCGTCGGGAACCGGTATCCCCCCCAGGAGCACCGTGGGGCCAAGCGCGACCGCTGGCCGGGCGGTGACGGCTTCCACTGCCTCGCCCGGTTTCGCTCCGGCCTTGGACCGCTCACGCAGCCCCGCCAGGGGTTTGGATAACCACTCCAGGAGGCCACCGGGGAGGAAAATGGACTTCACAAGGTTCGACGAAAGTTCGGACGTAATATCGCCCAAACGCTCTAACTTCATCGCAGGTTCACCACCTTAGACGCCACCCTGAACTGCTCTACTTGTATTTCGCTTAACCAGAGATATTCCTGCCGTAAGGCGGTTCCAGTTGCAGTCTGTAACCGAACCGTAACGGAAATCCGCGACTGACGGAGTCAGTCGCCGTGGTGGCCGGCAGACTTTTGCGAAGCAAAAGGCGGGAGGCAACTAATGTCCGCGACTGACGGAGTCAGTCGCCGTGGTGGCCGGCAACTAATATCTCTGGGTCCGGCCAATCAGTCGGCGTCCTTCCAGGTACTGGACCCCTATGCGGCTCCCAGCGAAGAGGTGCGAAAGATGGGCGCTCACCGCCGCCCTATCCAAAAAATACTGTGGTTCGCTGTCCAACACCTTGCCCAGCCCGTGAACTACCCGGGAGAGTAATTCCTCCTGCGGAAGGGGCACTTCGAGGGCCTGCAAGATGGCCTCCTGGAGCCGCCCGATAGCGGCCCGGTTGGCTTGCACGACGACTTCAAGCGGGTCCCCCTCCCCCGACGACCGGTCGAGCCAGTCGCCGTGGCCGGGGACGATGTGGCGTTCCGGCCGTCCGGCGATGCGCGTCAGACTGCTCAGATATTCTCCCACATTCACCAGAAAGATAACCGGGTGCTTCTCAATCGTTTCCGGCGCAAAGAGCCCGTCGGCGGCGAAGAGCACGCCCTCCGCGGCGACGGCGACCTGTTCGAGCGCGTGTCCGGGCGTCGGAATCAGTTCCAAGGTGATGCCTTCGAGCGTGATGGTTCCGGGGGCCGTGGGGAGTTCCGCTACTTCCGGAGATGGTTGTGCCTGCAGGAACTTCACCTGCAGAGCCGGCGGAGGCCAGGCGCCGTAGAGTCCCAGCGGCTCCAGCTCCGGCCACCGAATCCACGGGCACTCGCGGGCCGGGGCCCAGACCTTGCAGCCGGTCCGTTTTACCAGGTCGTTGTTACCACCGATATGGTCCGCATGGGAATGCGTGTTGATGATATGGGCAAGTTGATAGCCGGACTCCAGGAACGGCCGCAGCGCCTTACGGGCATTGCTCGAATCCAGGCCGGAGTCGATGAGAATCAGCTTCTGGTTCGGGGTGGCGATGATGCCCAGGTTGACGCCGCCGCGGTAGGCGTATACGTGCTCCGATAGTTGCGAAAGCGACATGGAACGAATCACTCCCAGTAAATCTCGGCAGTATCCCCGTCCTGGATCGGCGTGTGAAACTCGGCGGGATCGCCGTTCAAGAGCATGACCAGCCGGGTCTTGTCTTTGGGCGGTGTCGTGCCGAGGCCCGCCTGAATTAAAAGGTGGGCGAAAATCGGCGTTTCAGCCCGCTTGAGGACGGCGATTGCGTCGTTGTCGGCGACCAGGTCCGCCAGTTGGGCCGGCACGCCATTTTTCGTCAGCACCGGCCCGGCGTTGTATAGGTCGATGATCTTGCCGTTCACCCTGACCCGGAGACTGCTGTTCTCCACGATGGCGGCCGCAGCCACTTCCCGGACAGTGAGCGCCGGCAAGCGGGCCAGTTCCAGCCGGTCACCGTCCTTCATGGTCGCGGACGGACCCGCCGGCAGACCGTTCAGGTAAAGCTGGTACCGGGGCCGCCGGGCCACCTCGGAAACTCCGTCCACACTGAAGTGTACCACGTCGGCCACGTCTGCGTCCTCGATGCCCGCGTACAGGAGCACGTCTTCCACCGCAGAAACCGGGCGGATGACCACCTCGTCGTTGTCGTTCAGTTGCCGGTCCAGCCGGCTGTGGGCGCCGTTTACCGTCACCAGCGGCTCAATGACATGGGGTCTGCCGTCCAGCGTAATCGTGATGGGCCGCAGCGCCTGCGGGGCCAGATCGGCCACTTTGGCCTTGCCCGGGGTTCCGGGCGTTCCAGGTATTACCGTTATATGATCCCGGTGGACAATCGGTGTGTCCAGGGCGGCCGGCTGGTCGCCCACGAGAATGCGGGCGGGCTTTCCGAAGGTGCCCCGGACAATGTGCAGATCGCCGTTGACGGTGAGCGTCAGCCCGCGGCCCACGGTGCCTTGCAGATCCCGGATGGAGACGCCCGCCGCCAGCAGGGCGTCGGCCACCGTCAGCTTGGACGGGTGGAAAATTCGCACAGAAAGCTTGTTGACATGCACAAGGTGGAAACCCAGCGTGGACTTGTCCCGGGAGGCGGCAGCAATGCCGATGGGTGTTACGGCGTCCGGCCCGTTCAGGAGCGCTTTGGCGCCTTCGACACCGGCGATGGCGTCCCGGCCCCGGACGGCGACCCGGCTGTCCGGCAACCCCACGGCGGCGGCCACAGCAGCCCCCAGGCCGGGCGTCAGGCTGCCGCCGCCTACGAGCATGATCGCCTGGGGCGGCACACCGTTGTTGAGGCGCAGCACCCGTTCGGCGATTTGGCCCGCCAATCGATCCACGGCGGGCTTCAGGGCGGCGGTCAGTTTGGCCGCCGGCACGGTCTGTTTGTTCCCCAATATATCGACGAAGGAAACCTCGGTTTTGGTATTGATCTGGCGCTTGACAATTTCGCCAACTTTAAAGTCCAACAGGTAGGCTTCTGACAGCGCCTCGGTAATCTCGTCGCCGGCGATGGGCACCATATCATACGCCAGCACGGAGCCCTTGCTGGTGATGGCGATGTCCGACGTGCCCGCGCCAACGTCCACCAGCACCAGGTTCAGGTGGCGCATGGTGGACGGTACCGCCACGGAGAGGGCTGCGATGGGCTCCAGAGTCAGGGCCGTCATCTCCAGTCCGACCCGGTTCAGCACCGCCTGCAGCGAGTCGACGACGCCTCTGGGCAGGAACGTGGCGATGACATCCAACTCGGCCAGGTTGCCGCGCTGGCCCACCAGGTTGCCGATTGCCAGACCGTCGAGCCGGGCGCCCATGACGCTGTGGCCGACATAATGGTACTCCTGGGGCTTTTCCTTGTCTCTGAGCGCCGCGGCCATGGCCGCCTGAGCCGCCTGGACCGCCTCGAGTTCCAGGCTGAAGACGTCGTCGTGGGTCAGTTCGGAGAGCCCGGGGAGTTCCCGGGCGGCCGTGCCTTTGAATGTCTTGAGGGCGCGGCCGGCCGCGGCGACCGCTGCTTCGGTAAGCGGAAAGCCGGCTTTGGCCGACAGCTTTTGCACGATTTTTTCGACCACGGCGGCCACTTCAACTACGTCGTGAATCTGCCCGTCGACCATCGCCCGAGTCGTATGCTCCAGTTTTTCGGCGGCGGTGATCTTCAGTCCCTTGGGCGTCGGGACGGTGAGCAGGCCCACAACCTTGCGGGTGCCGATATCCAGGGCAAGTGAAGGACGGTCGGACACGTCGTGACCCCCCCTACAATGACCGATTTGACCGGTTCAGAATCCACCGGGACAGAAATTGCGAGGCCTGCGTGTTCAACGCACGGTTTGTGGCCATGGTGATATGGCCTGCTTTCCATAGAATTCGCTCCGGTTTGCCCCAGGCCTCCCAAAACGCCTCCTGGAAGCGTGTGGGCACTACCCGGTCCCAGAGTGGTGTCACGAAGAGGATGCGTTCGCGGGGCACGGCCGGCGGATAGCTGGACGGCGCCACCGACTTGAACGCCTCCTCCAGGTGCTCGGCTTCCACGCCGTGGGGCACTAGGAGTTCCCGGATTTCCCAGGTGCCCGGCAGGGCGGCGAGCACGGAGCCCGGATTATCCAGGGGCTCCATGAGCACAACGCCGGCGAGGCTGGCGACCCGGGCGGCCACCAGGCCGGCGATGCAGCCGCCAAGCGATGTGCCCCAAAGACCCACCGGCCTGCCAGACCGCTGCTCCAGCCACCGTACGAGGCTGATGGCGTCGGCCGTGGCCTGCCGGACGGCGGTCTGGGTCTCGCCCAGGTCTGGGCTGAAGAAGCCTTCGCCGGAGAGTTGTCCCCGCTGTTTTCGCTTCAGGTGAAACGGCAGGTCAATGAGGGCCACGTTTATGGACTGCTCCAGCAACGCCAGACCCTGGACGTCCTGAAAGAGGCTGTAGCCTTTGGGCGGGAAGGCGCCGGTGGCATACCCCGGCACGACCAGGGCCCACGGGGCCGCTTCGTCGACGATAATCAGCCGGCCATGTACGGCGTTGTTCTCCTCGCGCCGGCAATCCACGGGACTCGGGTAACAGTACCCCTGCACGCGGTAGCCGCGCCAGGCCGGTTCGTCAAACACTGCCACGTCTTCAGGCGGGCGGATATGGTCGAGATCGCAAAGGTCGCAGGGTTCGGCCGCCCGGTACGGAGCCAGGCGGCCCCGATAGCCCGGCGAGGCGAGCTTTAGCAGCGGAAGCATGGCATCGTCGAGACGTTCACTGATCCAACGGCGCACGACAGATCTTTGCCCCCTCGTGGTCAAGGGAATGCTACCGGCTCAGATCCGTGCTTTTGGCCAGCGTCATAAGCCTTTCCAGCATAACCAGAACGTCGGCCGTGCCGCCTTCTCCGGTGTAGATGATGGGAGCAGATTCAAACTGGTCCAAAAACCGAATCAGGTCCTGGGCCTGCTCGAGGACGGCGAAAAGCTTGGCGCGAACGTCGTCGGCGTGGGTGGTCATGTCCCCCTGCCGAATCCGTTCCTGCTCCATGGCTGCACGCTGCTCTGGGGTCATCATCAGCAGGCGCCGGAGCATGACTGCGTTGTCGAGAACCTCCTGCAGACCTTCGCGCATGAATCCTACTTCCAAGAAATGCGTCATGTCAGGTACCCACTCCCGGCTGCTGTGCTCCGTTGGGAAAGTCTCACAGCTTTTCGACAAGGGTGGGCGCTCTTCCTTCACATAGGAGTCTTATGCGTGTCGAAGTGTGGCGAGCACTGCCTGTGATTGGTAGACATAAGGTGCCCCCATCCGGCCCAGACTAGAAGGGTAAAACTTCGAGGGGGTGGCGTCGCATGGCCCAGTTCACGCCTACCGGACGAGTTTTACCGCACGAGATCCTGGACCGGTTCAAGTGGGAAATCGCAGCCCAGGAAGGCCTCACGGAGAAAATCGTGCAACTGGGCTGGCCGGCAATGACCTCGCATGATTGTGGCCGCATAGGGGGCCGGATTGGCGGGCGCACGGTCAAGGTGATGATTCGCTACGCCGAGGAGGCACTGGCGAATGGCGGCACGCTGAAGTAGCGTGCCCCGACAGGCCCGGCGGGGGTGCATGCACCTCGCCGTTCACATACGGCAGGCCGGCGCCCCGTGCCGGCCTGCCGGCGCGTCCCACCGAAAGGGGCTGGATCCATGCGAAAAGGCGATGAACGGCTGGCCCGGAACCTGGCAGCCGCCTATGCTGCGGGTAAGCTGTCGGTCCTGTTCGATGAGTTCCGGGCGCCCCCGGCGGCTCCTGCCCGCAATATGCCCGATCCGGTTGCCGCCACCCGGGCGGATAGCGCTTGGATGCCGGGCCGGCCCGACTCACCGGGAGAAGGCTGGCATCATTAGCACGCGGCCGCCGGGGGTCACGCGCCAAGAGCCTGGTTGAAGCAGTCAAGCGCCTCGTCGGGGCGTCCCATGCGCTCGAGGCACGCCCCCAGGCTCCACAGGTGTTCCCGGTTCTGAGGCTCCAGCGTGGCGGCCTGCCGGTAGGCGGCCACCGCCTGTTCATACTGGCCGAGGGCGAAGAGGGCGGCCGCTTTGTTGGCCAGTATCAATGCGCTGTCGGGATTGCGCTCGAGGGCAGTGTCGAAGCAGGTGAGCGCCTGACGGTACTCCTTGGATTCCAGCAGCAAAAGCCCCTTGTTGTTCAGCAGCGTGAGGTCACCGGGGGCCTTTGCGAGGGCCGCTGTCAGGGCCTCGGCCGCCTCCTTGCGCCGCCCGGTCCGGGCCAGTGCTGCTGCCAAATTTCCGAGCGTCGCCACCGAGTCCGAATCCCGGGCGTAGGCCAGCCGGTATGACTCCACGGCCTCCTGGGGCCGCCCGGCCACCATCAGCGAGTAACCGATGTTGTTGAGCAGCACCGGGTCGTCCGGCCGCAGGCGCAGGGCCTTGCGCAGGCACTGGAGCGCTTCGTTTGCCGCCCCGGTCTTCTGAAGCGCCAGCCCCAGGTTGGCCGAGACGGCGCCGTCCGCCGGCAGCAGGCGCGCAGCCCGCCTGTAGGAGATGACGGCCTCCTCGGGCTGCCCCAGGAGGTCGAGGCACCGTCCCCGGTCGTTCCAGAGGTCGCCGGCGCCCGGGCGGGCTGCCAGCGCTCCGTCCAGGTAAATGAGCGCATCTTGCGGGCGCCCCAGCGAGAGCAGCAGGGTGCCTTTTGCCTGCCACAGGTCCACAAGGTCGGGCTCGGCCTTGAGCCCGGCTTCCTGCTGGGCCAGAGCCGCGTCCGGGTTTCCGGCCCGGGCGTATGCTTCCGCCAGAAAGTATCGAAACCAACCGTTCGACGGTTCAGCCTTGACGGCTGGCTCCAGCCAGGCAATCGCCCCGGCAGGGTCTCCGCCAGCCATAAGGAGCAAGGCGCCGGCCCGGGCGGCCAGGTCGGTACGCGCCGGATACCGCTGCAGCAGTTGACGGCCGCGGTCGGCGGCTGCCTGCAACCGCCCGGCCCAGAGGGCGAACTGCACGCTGCGCCACCCGGCAGGCGGCCGGCTGTGCCACGGAAGCGCCACCAGCGCCTTGCGCAGCGTCGGGCTTGTAGCCAGGCCGGCGTGGGGCATGGGTTGCGACATGACCGTTCCTCCCAGCGAAACGAATGACTGGAGATAGAGTTTTGACTACTCGCTCCCCCTCTCCTGCCTGAATTTGGCAGTTTCGATCGACATAATCCGTACGCCGGGAGATTGTTGTCGAATTCTGGCGGGACTTCACAAAATCGGTCAGGGTGCCATCAGCCGGGAAAGCGCCACACTCTGATAGCCACCGCTGCGCAAAGCCTGCAGCACCGCCTCCAGCGCCTTGACGGTCGTTGGCCGGTCCTGGTGCAGCATTACGATGGCGCCAGACGTGACGGTCCCGGCGAGTCCCTGTGCCAGGTCCTGAGGGTCAAGACCCGGCCAGTCGTTCAGCCCGATGTTGGTCCAGAGCGCAAGTTTCACATGCTGCTCGCGGGCCGCCTGAAGGAGGCCGGCGTTGAATTTGCCGTCCTGAGGGCGGAAGAACGCCGGGGTTTTCCCGGTGGCCTTCGCAATGGACTGGCTTGCCCGGTACAGGTCCGCACCCATGAGCACTTCGCTCACTTGTGTCAGGTCTCGGGCCGTGTAGCCGCCCGAGGCGACCTCATGGCCGCCGGCCACGACTGAGGCCACCAGCGCCGGGGCGTTTTCCGCCGCCTCGCCGTGCACGAAGAATGTGGCCTGCATGCCGTACTTCTTGAGGGAAGCCAGAATCTGCGGCAGCAGGACCGGGTCCGGGTCCCCGTTAAACGTGAGGGCAAAGAGATGCGGTGCGCCCACCGTGGGCGGCGTTCCCTCTACCGGAGCCTCTACCGGAGCCTCTACCGGAGCCATGGCCCGAGAAGCAGCGGGCTGAACGCCGGACGCTGCGGCTATCTGGAGGCGGGAAAGTGTCAGCGGGCCGGCCAGGCCGTCGATCTTCAGGCTGAACCCCGTCTGGGCAGCCCGGACAGCCCCTTCGGTCAGCGGGCCGAAAATGCCGTCAACCGGGCCCGGGTTGAACCCGGCATCTGCCAGCATCTGCTGCAGCCGCGCCACCGCATCCCCCCGGTCGCCCCGATGCAACACCTGCTCGGGGGCGGCGGACGTTTCGGCCCCGGCCGGCCGGGCGCCAACGACGACCGGAAGCAGGGCCACCATCAACAACATGAGCATCGATAATCCGCGTGAAGACCGCACGGGCGGTCATCTCCTCTCCTGGGTCAGTCTGCCAGGATTATGCCCAGTTCCGGAGTTTCGTAAACACGGCCCTTTTCGGTCAATAAAACGGACCGACCATTCCGGTCGGTCCTCGTCGCCCGCTGTCTATCTGCGTCCCACGTTGACGCCCGCGATGCCCCCCATCATGCCGGCCGCCGTGCCGATGCCGGCCATCTTCAAGACCACGGCCAGCGTCGGAAGCGCCGAACTGACCCCCATGACGGCGGCCACCGCGAGCACCAACGCCATGCCGGCCACCGCCCCGTGCAGCCAGCCGCTGCCGGATGCCCGGCGGGCGGCGCCGAACCCGCCCAGCAGGCCGGCCGCAGCCTGCCATGCCAGCCCGAGCGTCTGCACAGCCTGGGGCGACAGCGGGGTGCTGAAGCCCACGACGCCCTGCACCACAGATCCCACTATGAGCACGACCAGTCCCCAGATGATCCCCATGCCGACCGCCTTCAGATCGAAAGCGGGTGCAGCGCCGGATTCACCATTCATCGCCCAGGCCTCCCACCGGTCAGGTTGTACGCCCCATATGTACGGACCGGCGGGCGGCGGTATGCACGCCGCGGGCAAGCAAAGCTTGCACGCCGGAGTGGATATGATGGTTTGCGCCAGCGAAGACAAAAAAGCTGGAGGCATGCCTCCAGCTTTTCCTGTACCTGACCGTGACTACTGGCCGTCCCGGGCCAGCCAGGGCTGCACTTTCTCCGCCCACTTCTTGAGAATCAGGAGCCACGGACCCAGAACCACATAGATGGTCAACGGCAGCAGCACCAAGGCCCACGGGTTCCAGCCGGATGCTTTCAGCACCGCCAGCACCACCAGCAGGGGGCCAACGAAGGGCCACGGGCTGACCCGGGCGTCCTTCTTGAGCCGCTTCTTGAAGTCGGGGTACGGAATGGTGGAGACCATCAGGTAGGCGAGCACCAGCACCACGACCGGGAACAGAAAGAGCCCGACCTGGGTGGTGTCTTGAAGGGCGTAGAAGGAAAGTGTGGAAAGCAGCGTGCCGGCCGCAGTGATCGGCACTCCCATAAAGAAGCCGCTGGTTTTGACGATATTAAACCGGGCCAGCCGCAGGGCGCCGCACATGGGGAAAACGATGGCGACCGCGGCGCCATAATAGCCAAGCTTATAGAGCACGAGCTGGTGCATGAGCAATGCCGGTGCGGTGCCAAAGGCGACGAGGTCCGCCAGGGAGTCGAGCTCCTTGCCGAATTCGCCGTCGGCTTTGAGCATGCGGGCGAGCCGCCCGTCAAGACCGTCGGCCACCAGCGATCCGATCACCATGAGCGCAGCCCAGCGGAAATCGCCCGACATGGTCAGCATCAGGCTGATGACGCCGAACGCCAGGTTGAGCAGCGTCATGAAATGGGGAATGGCCGAAAGGCCTTTCTTGCCCCGCTCCCGCCACCATTTTCCGCTGTGAACCGCCCGGATTCGCCATTTTTTGGTGGCTGTCTCCCATCGCGTACGCACTACTCCGCTCACTCAGGTAGCCTCCCTATTACTGTGAGTGCTCCCTTCACCATATCGCCGGGTTTTACCAGCACGTCGCTGCCCGCCGGCAGCCAGATCTGGGTGCAAGAACCGAAGCGAATCAGTCCGAACCGGTCGCCGCGGGCCACCCGCTCGCCCGTCTTCGACCAGGTAATGATCCGCCGGGCAATGAGTCCGGCCACCTGGCTGACGAGCACCTTGAAGCGCCCCGTGTCGATACCAACGTACGCCCGCTCGTTCACTTCACCCACCGATTCTTTCATGGCGGCCAGGAATTGGCCGGGCACGTATTCCCGGTAGGCGATCATGCCACTGACGGGGGCGCGGTTGATGTGCACATCGAAAATCGACAGGAAAATGGAGACCACGACGGCCTTGCCCTGAAGGAATCGGGGTTCCTCCACTTCCCGGACGTACATGACCCGGCCGTCGGCCGGGGAGACGACGTCTCGTTCCGTGCCGGGAATGGCCCGCTCGGGGTCCCGGAAAAACCAGAGGGAAAGCGCTAGCAACAGGCCAGGAATTAGCGCCAGCCAGGGGGAAACGACTCCCGCCACGGCAGTCACGACGCCGAGGAAGATGATAAAGGCCCAGCCTTCGCGGGCGATGATGGGTCGCTTCATGCAGGCACCCTTTCTCATGTCACACGATATGCATTGGTCATAGTGGCCGCGACTAACCGGGAGTTAGTCGCGTGCACGACAAAAGGAGTTCGACAGGACTGCCGGACTTCCTGTTGCCGCCACAGTTCAAAGCTGAAGGTGCCACCCGCCCAGGCGCTCTGTCTGATCATATCGTGTCAGGTCCAGATGAACGGGCGTCACCGAGATATAGCCGGCCTCTACGGTAGCGACGTCGGAGTCGGCGTCATTGTGCAGTTCCATCAGCTCGCCGGCCAGCCAGTAGTAAGTCCGGCCACGGGGATCGGTGCGCTTGTCCCACTGGTCCCGATAGAGCCGGCGGCCCATCTTCGTGATGCGCACGCCTTTGACTTCCTCCCGGGGCAGGGCGGGCACGTTCACGTTGAGCAAGGTCCCCGCCGGCAGCCCTTCTTTCAGGACTTTCACGGCCAAATCCGCCGTGAAGTGGGCGGCCACGGCATAATCGGTGCTCGACCAGGAATCCAGCGATGCGGCGATGGCCGGAATTCCGAGAATCGGGCCTTCCAGCGCCGCAGCCACGGTGCCCGAGTAGAATAAATCGGTGCCCAGGTTCGCCCCCCGGTTCACGCCGGAGATGACCAGGTCCGGGTGCCGGGGCAACAGTGCTTCAATGGCCAGCTTGGCCGAGTCCGCAGGCGTCCCGGTCACCGAGTAGCACGGCCCCACCGCATCAGGGACGTCGGCCTTCAGGGGAAACAGCGGCCGGTACATGGTGATCGCATGGCCGCTTGCGCTCCGCTCCCGGTCCGGGGCCACCGCCCAGACTTCCATGCCCGGAATGCGCTCCAGCTCCCGCCGGACGGCGTTCAAACCGGGCGCCAGAATACCGTCGTCGTTCGTCAGCAAAATCAGCGGCATGGACAAAACGCCCCCTATCCGAAACCTAGTCTACCCCTTCGAGCTTCAGCCACTGCACGGCCCGCTCGATCACTTCCGCCGCCGGCCCCGTAAACGTGGACGGCCCCGGCAGCGACTTCAGGAACTGGCTGCCGTAGCGGGTTTGCCGGGGGCTGATGCGGTTGTCCAGCACGATGACGACCCCGCGGTCGGTCTTCGTCCGGACCAGCCGGCCGAAGCCCTGCTTGAACTTGATGACCGCCTGCGGCAGGCTCAGGTGCGCAAAGCTGGAGAGGCCCCGGCGCTCCATGTCCTCCATGCGGGCTTCCGTGACCGGCTCGTCCGGCGGCATGAACGGCAGTTTTACGAGGATGACGGAGGTCAGCGTATCGCCGGGGATGTCCACCCCTTCCCAGAACGAGGACGAACCGAACAGCACGGCGTTCGCCATCGTCTTGAACTCCTCCACCAGCCGGCCCCGGGGGCCGTCGAGTCCCTGTCCCAGCAGGAAGAGGCCGGCGCCTTCCAGGTCGTCTTTCAGGTCCGCATAGATCTGCCGCAACTGCCGGTGGCTGGTGAAGAGCACCAGCGTCCGTCCGCCGGCCCGGATCAGATACGTCCGGAGGAAATCCCCCACACCCTGGGTAAACGCCCGGTCCGAAGACCCCTTCGGGTTCGGCAGGTCTTCGGGAATCAGCAACAGCGCCTGGCGGCGGTAGGCGAACGGCGAGGTGACCAGCCCGGTCATCAGCCGGCCCGCCGGCAAGTCGGACAGGCCCAACCGCAGCTTTAAGTGCTCAAAGCCGCCGCTGACAGAGAGCGTGGCCGAGGTCATGACCACCGAGCGCAGCCGCCCGAACAGCTTTTCCTTTAAGATGGCGCCCACGTTGATCGGCGCCGACCGGAGCACGACTCGGGGGCTCTCTTTCCGACCGCCCACCTCCAGCCAGGTGACGTCGCCCTCCGCCGGTTCCAGCAGAACGCCATCCATCGCCTTGGCACTTTGGTTCAGGATACCACTCTGCTTTTGGATGTCAACGACTAAACTTTCCAGATCGCGCAGCGGCGGGTCGATGGCCTCGATGGCCTCTCCCAGCACCGCCAGCCCTTGTCCTAATTGGCGCAGACGCATGACGGCATTGCCGCGGGCCGCATCGACCGCCGACCAGAGCGGCGTCCGCCGGACCCAATCGGTGAGCCGGAGCGCCCGGCCCCCTTCCTCCTCGCCCGACCCGCCGGCTTCCACCACCTGCTGGCAGAGCCGGAACAGCTCTTCGGCGCCGGAACGGGCGGCGAACGACAGCTCAATCAGCTTCTCGATATGGTCTTCCGAAGGGAGGCCGATCGGCGGGCGGGCCGGAATCCGGTGGTGCTCCGGCAACCGGCGCTTCAACTGGGGCAAAAAGCCCTGACCGCCGCTCCGGAACAGGTAGAACAGCGCACTGGTGACCTCCCAGTTCTCCAGCCGAATCCCCAGGTTCTGCGTCGCCACATCTTCCAGGTGGTGCGCTTCGTCCACGATCAAATGCCGGAAAGCCGGCAGCAGTTGATTCCCCGTGTTCATGTCGGCGAAGACCAGGGCGTGATTCAGGACCAAAATATCCGCCTGCCGGGCACGGGACCGGGCCCGATAGGCGAAACAATGGTTCCGGTACCACTTGCATTTGGGACCCAGGCAGGTCTCTGACTCGCTCTGCACGGGCGTCCAGAGCCGCTCGCTCTCGCCGCTCAGGTTCAGCTCGGCCTTGTCGCCGGTCTGGGTCTCGGCCAGCCAGGAGGCCAGCCGGATGTGAAACGACCGCTCCTCTGCCGAGGTGAAGAAGTCGGCGCCGGTGGCCTCTTCCTCCCACTTGCGCAGGCAAATGTAGTTGGTCCGCCCTTTGACCAGGGCCGCGCTCGCCCCTTCCCACGGGGTCCCTTCCAGCGCCGTCTGGAGGAACGGAATGTCCTTCTCCCAGAGTTGCTCCTGCAGGTTAATCGTATGGGTGGAAATAGCGACTTTCTCACCGTTTTGCCGGGCGAACAGCATGGCCGGCACCAGGTAGGCCAGCGACTTGCCGGTGCCCGTGCCTGCCTCCATGAGCAGGTGGCTGCCGGCGGAGAGCGCCTCGGTGACCGCCCGGGCCATCTCCAACTGCTGCGGCCGGTGTTCGTACGTCCGGTATGCCTCGGCCACGACCCCGCCGGGACCCAGGAGTTCGAGCACCGACTCCGGCGACAGCTTGACCGGCTCGCCCTCTTCACCCTTGGCGTCCTGTGGATGCATGGGACCGCTGTACGGCCGGACCCACTGGGTGACCGGCTGGCTCTTTTCCCCGGCGGCCTCTTTCCGCTCGTAGGCCGCCCGGAACAGCGGCGCGAGGGACCAGCCCCCCGGTTCGCCGACGCCCAGGATAAACCGGAGCAGGCCGGCCTCCATGGATTCGATCAGCTTCAGAAGGGCGACGAAAATCTCCCCGCAGGCCCGGGCGTCATCTTCCGCCCGATGATGCCGCTCCAGGGTAATCTCCAGCTGGCGGACCAGCGTGTTCAGCCGGTGATTCTTGGCCCGGGGCAGGGTCACCCGGGCAAGTTCCGCCGTGTCGTAGACCGGGTTTGTAAGCCGCAGCCCCTGCGCCGCGAAGGCCGCCTGGAGGAACGAAACGTCGAAGGGTGCGTTATGGGCTACCAGCGGCAGGTCGCCGATCAAATCCTGGAGCGCCGGAATCACCGTGTCGATGGTGGGCTTGCCCTGGACCATCATCGGGAGGATGCCGGTCAGGTTTTGGACGCGCAAAGGAATGAGGCAGCCGGGATCGATCAGCTGGGAGAGCGACTCGGTCGCAACGCCCGCTTCGAACCGGACGGCCCCGACTTCGATGATGCGGTCAGTGGACGGGTTCAGGCCCGTTGTCTCCAAATCTATTGCCACGAAGGAGAGCAGCCCCATGGGGGCGTGTTCCCCCTTTCTTCATACAAGTTTCGTGTAGAGTTCGGGACCGTAAGACCGGACTCCTGTATCCTAATCGAGCCTGTCCCAGAGCCAGGTGGTAAACGCACCGGACAGTCCGAACGGTACCGCAAAAACTGCCCCGGCGGGCCACACTTTATGAATGCCCGGTGCCAGACCGCCCCAGTCGGCGGCATGGGCGGCCAGCAAAAACGCCACGTAAATGGTGGCCACAAGGGCGCCTGCCATCAGCCCGGCCACCGGGTCCGGCAGTTCGTACAGGTGCACAATGACCCGCGCGAGAATCAGCCCGACGCCGGACAGGAGTGCGAACAGCGAAACCAGGTACCAGAAGGCCGGCGCGGCCACGAAGTCCAAAAGCCCTGCCCAGAAGGACGCCCCGCCCTCCCACCAGTGGGCGGCCAGCAGAAACCCCAGCAGCGACAGCAGCAGACCGGTAAAACTACAGGACAGGAAGCGAGCCCAACGCGGCATGAAACAACCCCCCATGGCCCCGGTGACGGCAAAGCCCGGCACGGGAAGCCTTCGCGGCCAGTCTATGCCGCGGGGGGATGATATACGATATCGGCACGTGTCAGAAGTCCGCCTTGATGTCGCCGGGCTCCACGCCCAGGTGGCCCATCTCGTTCAGCGACCGGAGGCGACGGCGCTCGGCACCCCATTCCACGATGGTGAGCGAGCAGTTGTTCAGCACAATGCGGTGCCGCTCGGCTAACGAAAGCCCCAGCACGTCGCAGACGAGCGCTTTAATGACCCCGCCATGGCTCACCACGGCCACCCGCTCGTGCGGGTACCGCTCCCGCACGGCCCAGAGGGCCTCTACTGCCCGCTTCTGGACATCATACGCGTTTTCGCCGCCGGGGAAAGGCGTCCGGTCCGGCTCTCGCTGCATCTGCGCCCAGAACTCGGGCAGATCCCGGGCGATCTCCGCGTTGGTCAGGCCCATCGCCCGGCCGACGCTGACTTCCATCAATCGGGGCTCCAGCATTACCGGCCGGCCGGCAGCGATCGTGCGGGCCGTCTCCTGAGCCCGGCTGAGCGGGCTGGTGTAGATGACGTCGAGCGGCACTTCTTTCATGCGGGTCGCCAGTAACTGGGTCTGCCGCCGTCCCTCCGCGTTCAGGGGGATGTCGCTCTGGCCCTGATACCGGCCGTTGCGATTATAATCGGTTTCTCCGTGCCGAATAATGTAAAAGAGGGTCACTGGCGATTTCCACCGCTCTTTCATATACTAATTGGGACATACATACGTGAAGGGGGCCGGGCGCTTGCGGGTCGATGTTTATCCGACGGTTGTAAACATTCCGGATGCAGAGGAACTGGCTGACCGGGCTGCGGTCGTGATCGACGTGCTGCGGGCGACCAGTACCATCGTGACAGCCCTGGTGAACGGGGCCGACACGGTGGTGCCGGTGCTGACGCCCGAAGAGGCGTTTGCCGTGCAGCGCGACAACCCGGGCCGCCAATTCGTTCTCGGGGGCGAGCGGAAATCGGTGGTGATCCCGGGGTTTCACCTGGGCAACTCACCGCTGGAGTACACGCCGTCCCGAGTCGGCGGCAAGCCGATGCTGTTCACTACCACGAATGGGACCCGAGCCATCCGGCGGGCGGCCGGGGCGGCCCACGTTTTCGTCGCGGCGTTTCTGAACGCGCCCGCGGTCGCCAAAGCGTTGCTGGCGCTGGGCAAGGACGTGGCCATTTGCTGTGCCGGCACCCACGACCAGTTCTCGCTGGAGGATGCCGCCTGCGCCGGCGCCATTTTGGAGTTCCTGAGCGGCCCGGACCGGGCACTGGAGCTGAACGACATGGGCCTGGTGGCCAGGGAGCTCTTCCGGCAGTACGACGGCCGGATAGCCGATCTGCTCCACCTTGCGGAGCACGGCCAGAACCTCCTGAAGCTAGGGCTCCAGGAGGACCTGCTCTTCTGCGCCCAACTGGGCACCCAAACGCTGGTGCCGCGGTTCATCGAAGGCCAGGTGACGCGCTGACCCCCGGGGTGCTATTGTCCCCCGACTTCCATATCGATCGCTTCACCCAGGATCTTGTAGATGTCGTTCATCAGCACGCCCAGCCGCTGCTCCGCGGCCAGGAACTCCCGGACATCCGGGTCGCCATTGATCACCGTGTAGAGCCGCTGGAGCGACTCCTTCTGCTGCTCCGTGGGTTCCTTGCCCTGGATGGAGAGCGACTGCAGTTCAATCTGCTTCTTGTGAAAGTCCAGGACCATTTCCTTGGCCTGCGGTTTGGCCTCAATGTGCTTCCGGGCCGCCTGGTAGGTCGCGTTTTCCGGGCTTTCCTTCAGCGCCCGGGCCAGGCTATGAGCGTAATCGTGCACGTTCACCATTTGAATACGCACCTCCAACAGCATATTCTTCGCTTTGTCTGCCGGAAAACCTGCGGGCGGAGGTGCCCGTTCACCGGTTCAACGCGCTGAACGCGAACAGGAGGGGCTGCGCCGGGCGCCTCCCCTCCTGTTGTCCAGTCGCTCATTTCTTGACGAGCGCCCCGGGCACGTCCGGGTTATAGACTTCGGCCAGCACGTTTTGTACTTCCACCAGCACCTGGCCGTAGGTGGTCTCGGCGGTCAGGTAATCTTTTAGCAGCGGCTCGGACTCGATCCGTTTCGCCAGCTTTTGCAGGTGCTCGACCTGGCCTTGGGTCGGTTGCTGGCCCTGAATCTGGAGCGCCTGGATTTCCAACTGGCGCAGGCGGAATTCGCTGAGGAGCCCGTCGAGCTTGCTGTCGCTCTTCACTTTCGCGCCCAGCCGCTTCATGTTCTTGAACTCGTCGCACTCCCGGAACGCCTTCACCAGGGCCCGGGCATGGTCATAGACGGCCGCCATGCTCAATCTCCTCCTGACCCAGCCAGCGTATGCAGGCAGAGTGCGGAGGTGAACTTGCCAACGCCGGTCCCGCCCGGGTTGCCGTCCAGCATCAGCCGGGAGACCAGCAGGGTCTTGCCGTCGGGGCTGAAGGCCGGGTGGAAGTACATCGACCGGGGCTCATCCCGGATCAGGAGTTGGGTCGCCCTGGTCTTCAGGTCCATGAGGTAGATGCCGGTCGCCTGCCGGGGGTTCCGGTAGACCAGCCGGCCGCCGCTTCGGTCGAAGTTGGGCATGATGCCGCCGCTCGAAGTCAGCCGCTGCGGTTCCCCCTTCCCCGACAGGTGGGCGCTCCAGAGGTCGTACAGCACGCCCCGCTCGACCCGCGGCCCCGCCCCGAAGACCGCCTGCTTGCCGTCCCGGCTGATGGCGAGGCCGCCGGCGAGCATCTCCCAGTCGGCCTCCACCGCCAACACCTGCGCCGTCTTGCCGGTGGCCGGGTCCAGCTTCATCAGCCGCTGCGGGGTCGTGTAATAGAGTCCCTTGCCGTCCGGCGCCCAGGCCAGGTGCCCGATGGTCTGCGGCTCAGACCCCACGGTCCGGGAGGCGCCGGTGGTCGGGTCCAGCGCCATGATATCGGCCTGCTCGCCGGTCAGTTGATGCCGGACGTAAGCGATCTGTTTGCCGTCGGGCCGCCAGGCCGGGGCGGCGTCCCAGGCGGAGTCCGACCCGCTGACCGGCCGGGCGCCGTCGCCGCCGGCGTTCATGAGCCAGATCCGGCCGTCCCGCATGAACGCCACCTGCCTGCCGTCGGGCGACCAGGCGCCGAAGCCGTCCATCGAACGGCCGCTGGTGAGCGCCCGCGGGCCGCCGTCTTCGGCGATCGCCGGCACTTCAAAGGGCGCCCGGACGACGAATAGGCTGTTGGAGACCACGAAGCCGAAAAAGCCGGCGAGCGCTGCAGCCAGCGCCAGCGTGTACACCCGGCGCTGCAGCGCGACAACCAGGGCCGGATTCACCTTTGAATCTCCCCTTCTCTTCGGCAGATGATCGAATCAGTAAGCAACAGGACATCGGGCCGAAAGGATAACAACTTCCGACCGCGAACCCTACTTACTGAGGAGGTTATCACATGTCGAACCGCCACAAGGCCGAGATTGCCGCAGAACCCACCCGCAAAGCTATGAAAGAAAAGCACTTGGACCGACGCAAGGTGGAGATTCTGGATGGTGCCATGCCCGCAATCTACGCCCGCCGCTCCACCGATGGACAATCAGAAAACACCTCCATGGAACAGCAGATCGAACGCTGCCGAGCTTATCTAATCTCTCAGGGAATCACCGCTGAACCGGTCCTTTGCATCGACGACGGCGAGTCAGGCGCAACCCTTGACCGGCCCCGCATGATCGACCTCCGCAAGGATGCCCTCGCCGGACGAATTTCCATCATCGTAGCCTACAAGGTAGACCGAATCACAAGAGACTTGTGCGACTGTGTAGACCTCATCCTAAAGGAATGGGATCACTCCGGGATCGCCTTCCAGAGCGTTTCTGAAAGCATCAACACCAGCACCCCCCTCGGGCGCACTATCCTCCTCATGCTGGCCGGGTTTGCCGAAAATGAACGTGAAGTGATTTACCAGCGGATGCACGATGGCAAGATCAAGACCGCCGCCATGGGCAAGAACGCTGGACACCGCACCTCCTACGGTTACCAGCGCGACGCTAACGGCTACTTCTACCCGGACCCGACCCAAGCGCCCGTAGTGGTTCGCATCTTCGACATGTACTTAAGTGGCATGGGCACCGGACAAATCCCGGACCTGCTCAACCAAGAAGGCACCCCCGCTCCCGAAAAATCTTGCTGGAGCCGTTCCAGCATCCATAACATCCTCAAGAATCCCATGTACATCGGCACTTACGAGTATGCCGAGACCCGCCTCGAACACAACCACCCCGCCCTGATTACCCAAGCGGTATGGGACAAAACCGTCGCCCTCCGAGCCATCAAAGCCGAACCCGCTTCCCGAGCCGCCGAACCTGGGGAGTATACGTTGACCGGCCTGCTACGTTGCACCTGCGGCGCTAGGATGACAGGCACCAGGAACACCAAGTCTCAAATCCGCTACTATCGATGCTTGGGCCGAGCCCAACGCACTTCGGCCGGGTGCAACTGCGGCTCCATCCCCGCCAACACGATCGAAACGGCGGTGCTCGAAGAGGTGAAAAAACGCCTCAATCCGGAAGCGATCCGCTCCCATGCGGAAGCCGTTGCGGCCGCCCGTCAGGACCTGATCACCTCACACGAAAGCGCAGTTGCCCAGGCGGAAAGCGCCCTCGCCAAGATCAACGCCCGTCGCTCCCGCCTGGACCGGGATTACGACAACGAAGAGATTTCCGCCAAGTTGTACGCCCGGAAACTGGACGCCCTGGAAGCCGACGAACTCACCATCAAGACGAACCTCCTCCGAGCACAAACCGCCCTCCTCAAGTCCAAGCAATCCCGCGTCAACAATGAAGCCCTGGACCAACTCGCCGAGGACATCCAAGCAATCGACGGCTTGACTACTCGCCAGATTACCGCCCTCCTCGCATCCTCCCTTGCCTGCGTGACAGCACACCGGCCAAAGCAAGACGGAACCGGCAACCATGCTATCCAGATAGACATAGCCACGAAAGTCGATTTCCTACAGAGTGCCTAACCTCTCACCCACCAGCCCCAGCGGCCACGCTGGGGCTTTATCAGTTCCCCCCGCCTCTCATTGGTGAAAATGGTTCGGCGCGCTCCGCGCGCCAGGAACCCCATTTTCAAAAATCGCGCGGCGCGCTTCGCGCGCCGATATCCCCATGGGTTTGTCTGCAAACGCGGCGGTTCTTACTAATAGTTAGTGCGAAGTTCATTCTCAAACTGTAGGGGGTAGGTACTCGAATGCATGTTCTATCTGGAAAATCAAGGAAAAATGGTATACATTGATCCTACACGAACCGAGCGGGAGGTCTTTCCCAAGATGGCCGAGACTATCCACCTCTACGACAACGTTTATTTCACCGTGGACGAACTGCGGACCATGGTGAACTCAGACGCTACCCCAAACGTTGTTGAAGCAGCCTGGGGCCTGGTTAACGCTGGACACCATGGAGAGCCAGCGGGCACCTACGCGTTGCGTGGCGTGAAGGCCGCACTGAAGCTTTCCTCCTACGACGAAGCAGCCGTCCTAGCCACCGAGGGCTTGACCGTCGCAGAACCGCTTACCTTGATATGGGCCGATCTTCAGGTGAACCTAGCCATTGCCTGTGCCCGGATCAGCGCCTATGACACGGCAATCGAAGCTGGCGAACGCTTTATAGCATCCGTCACCGAACTCCCCGAAAAGGCATTGCAATGGCTCCCTTTCGCCCATCGTGCCGTCGGCTATGCCTACCACCAGACCAACCTGCCCAACCGGGCCGTTGACCATTACCGCTGCGCGGCGGACACCCATCCCGACCCTCAGGAACGCCTCATTTTGCGGTGCGATCTCGCCTACGACTTGGCCCTCGCTGGCCGACTCGATGAAGCCGCCCAAACTCTACGGGCAATCCCCTTTGACCACCTGTCACCCCAAGGCCAATTCGGGTTCAAAGCAACTCAGGCGGTAATCTCCTTCAAACAGGGCGACACCCAGACCGCCTACGAACTCGTACGCCACGCAGACGATTGGATGCGCGACCAAGCCCGGACCATGGCCATGCCCTTGGCTGAATTGCACTTCTGGATGTCTCACATCTACGCCGCCCGAGGCAATCAGCAGGACGCAACCTTCTACGCGCTCCACGGAACCGCCCACGCCAAGTGGGCCGGTCAGTTCGGTAGCAAGGCCCGTGTCTCTCCTTGGTTCCTCAATTCTCCGTTTGGAGGTAGGTCAAATGAATAAGGCGCCCCTGCGGGCCGCATTGATCACGCTGGTACTCACATTGACCACACTCGTCGCCGTTGGTACGGCCTCCGCTGGCTGGAGCGGCCCTGGGGGACCGACTCCGGACTCTATCCGCCTCTATGTTCCGAAGTAGTCCATCGTCAACTGCCCTCCTTCACAGGGGGGCTTTGCCACTTTCTGGCGGGTCCGTGTCGAATTGCGTCGAACGATTATTGCATTAGGTCTACATGAACCCCTACCTTCCAGATTATCCCATGTGGTACACTGCTCCCAGTATATGGGAGGAGGGGACAGGGTGAATCGTAGGTTTCTAAGCATTGTCCTTGCGCTACTTCTCGCTGTTAGCGCAGTCGGGGCGGCTTCCGCCAATCCCCGGCAGGTTCAACCCATTAACGACGGGGCTTCTGCTCCTGCCGTTATCGACGTGACTTTCATGTACCGCCTCAAGGTTGACGGTCGGACGTGCAACGCAGGCCCCATCCTCTGGAAGTACGACCGGATCTACGTTCAGCTTCGTGCGTTCGCCGATTGCCTTGGCGGTCAGGTCGACTGGTTGCCCCAACCCTATGGCGTTGCCAGCGTGGTCTTCAACGGGTTCGGGAAAACCCCCGTGACGCTGGACTTCAAGCCCCTGATCGAAAGCCCCACAATGTCCATGCAGGAGTACGCCGACCAACACCCGATCCGGTTCAACATGGGTGCCTACGCCCCGTTCATCTGGAGCGACGATCACACTTACTTGCCGTTCCGCTATCTGACTGATGCCGCTGACTACAAGACAGTTTTTACGGCAGGGACGGGCGGAGAACCCCACGAAGTGAACGTTTACCGGCAAGACCACGCAGTTCCCGAGGACGGGTACGTGGTCAACCCTTCACACGTCATTGTCAACAAGGATTGGATTAATCCTTTCCAGTTGGCGTCTGAGCCTACCGGCGGCTGGCCGTTCATGCCCGCCACACTGCGGATGCTACAGTCCGAAATGCTCCAGGCCAACTGGGCCATTCAGGACATGCAGCAGGACCCGCAGACCAGGATTGACATGACCATGAACACGGAGAAGGTTCTGATCGACGTTCGGGCACACAACACTATCAACCCGTCGCATGTCACCTTCTACGGCCCGCACTTCATCCGGTGGTTCGACGACTTCGGCCAGGTCGAGGACTTCAAGAAGGACTTGAAGATCGCAGCCCACGTTGGCGACGGCCTCAAAACCGCGGGTGGAACGATAGGCACGGGTGGAGCCGCTTGGCTCTTAGGTGCCCCCGTCGCCCCGTTTGCGGTCGCTGCCGCAGGTCTGAGCGTCGGTTGGTGGATTTATGACGCAGGACAGTCCACGATCGACGTGGACTCCTGCTCTGCCAAAGCTGACCTGGCAGAGAACAAGAAACTACACCGGGAGGGCGAACCGGTCATGGGCCTTCTCTACGGCCCGCATGGTGTCCGTTGCCTGCCGTACTACAGCGCCTACGTGCCGGATTCGAGGGGGTACGTGAACTAGCAGAGGAGGAATCCCACGGTGTCTAACACGCTTCAGTACAGCCCGACTCAGGTTCTCATCATGGTAGCTGGTGTGGCTGTCTACTTCGGGGTACTCGTTTGGGCTTTCTGGCGTCGTTATCGCGCCGCGTGGGTTCTAGTGCTGCTGGGTTCGGCATACCTCTTAGCCTTCCTGGTGAGCGTGCTTCGTCGGTAAACTCCATGGTGGTGAGCTCGTACAGACCTCCCCGAACAGAGCACTGAAAATGGGGTAGGGTACAACGAATGTGCCTAAAACCGGCTAGTTAGAGGAGCCGGTTTTACGGGACCCTCCATCACGGACAATTGCCACGTCCCGACGCACATGAAACGGTCACACCTGACATTCCGGACACACTCCCTTTCGCCCCCCGCAGTGACCAAAAAGCCCACTTGGGCCGTCTGCGCTTCGAACCAAAGCCCTGATGCACCGAGCCGGTGTTACCGAGACGGGCGTTCGCCCGTAGTCTCGGTAACACCCGCGGTGCTCCGGGGGCTTTTTCTTGCTCAAGCCCGACAAGGCCACATGCCGGGGACACCAGCGACCCCGGCAACAATAGTCCCCGGACTGCGCGCTCTGCTTGCCACCGGGGGCGAAGAGCCCCCGACCGACTCACGAACGTCGCAGGACCGCCCGCCTGCCCGGCCACGAACACCCCACGACCGTACGCATATCTGCGCCAGCGCCCGCTACATTTGACCTAGAGGGGGTACGTGGGGGGGTATTTGGCCCCGCATAGGCCACCAGCAAACGACTTGCCGACCGCCTGGACACGTTGCCCGGAAATCGGCTCGGAAACCTCACGCCATGGCCCTGCGGGCGCTCACGCCACAGCCCATCCATATGGGACTTTAGTCCTATCTTCGTGGTTGCTTGCAGGAGAACACATGCAGATGAACCGTGAGGAGGGTATTCAGGACCAAGCCCCGGTAGACTAGTACTCGGTTCCGTAAGTTCCTTCCGTGTAGGCAGAAGGACACAGCTTCCACATCGCGAACCACCCTTCATTGAGTCGGAAGGGTGGTTTTCGCGTGAGCGGCCCGTCGCGCAAGGTGGTGCTCAGTGCCGACGA
>DASXVX010000088.1:0-67312 GCA_036504075.1 Symbiobacteriaceae bacterium
CCGCACGCCCCGTCACCGGGGCGCACTGCCCAAGTGGGATTTCCACTTGTTTGTCTTTCAGTTACAAGACCGAACAGGATAAACGGCCTTGGGAGGACTTGAACCTCCTGACTTGCATGACTGCGAGGCGCACCGCGAAAAGGCCAGAGCCGGTGGCTCTGGCCGCTAAAATTCATAACTTCTGGCAGGTTTCGCAGATGCCGAAGAACTTGGCCAGGTGATCCCGGACTTTGAAGCCGGTCTTGCGCTCGATGGTCACCTCCAGGGACTCCAGGAGGTCGTCCTCGAACTCGATGATTTTGCCGCAGTTTGTGCAGACCAGGTGATGGTGATGATGCACGTCCTCGTCGGACAGTTCGTAGCGGGCCCGCCCGTCGCCGAAGTCGATCTTTTTTAGCACCCCGATCTCCACGAGGAGTTCCAGGGTGCGATAGACGGTCGCGATCCCGTTGTTCGGATAGGTCTCCTTCAACATCCCGTAAACGTCGTCCGCAGAGAGATGCCTGCCCTTGTTCATCAGGAAGATGGCGATAATCGCCCAGCGCTGCGGCGTCATCTTATGGCCACGTTCCAACAGCCGGGTATAGATATCCTTTAATAACATGGGCACAGGCGTCACCCTCCCAGCAAAATGGCCGACAACCTATTAAGGAACCCTTTTATCCGCGTTATTGGTTGTATTTCGGGTGCCGCGAGGAGTATTCCTGCCTACGGCTGCAACTCCGCGTGCAATTCAAAGCGGGCACGTGTGGGTGCTCCGCGCAGGACCCACACGTGCCGCTGAGTCCGGAACAGGTCAGGGGCGGTTGGCGGGCTGGAGCGGGACTTTGGTGCCCGGCTGCCAGCGCGCGTCCAGGTAATCCCAGGGATTCGTGGAGAGCAACCGCTGAATGGTCGCCGAGCCGTCGCCGGCGGGCAGGACCTCCACGAGGCGGCCCGCCACCTCCATCTCCTGACAGACCGGCTGGTCCAGGCCGGGCAGGCCCTGGACCACCATCTCCGCGGGAATGATGGTCCACAGGACCGAGGGTCCGGAGTCGGTCACTGGACCACCCCCACGTGGGCCGGCAGGCGCCGTTCAGCAACCAGTTGGTTCAGCTTGGACACCGCGGCGGACAGACCGCCCACTTCGTCGATGAGGCCGGCGCTGACCGCATCTTTGCCGACCACCACCGTGCCGATGTCCCGGGCTAGTTCACCGGTCCGGAACATCATCTCCCGAAACTGCTTCTCGCCGACCTTGGCGTTCTCCACGACGAACCGGATGACCCGGTCTTGCATTTTGTCCATGTACTCATAAGTCTGCGGGACGCCAATTACCAGACCAGTCAGGCGAATCGGATGAATCGTCATCGTTGCCGTTGAGGCAATGAACGAATACGTGGTCGAAACGGCAATCGGCACGCCGATCGAATGGCCGCCGCCCAGCACCAGCGAGACGGACGGCTTGGAGAGGCTGGCGATCATTTCGGCGATGGCCAACCCCGCCTCCACGTCGCCGCCCACCGTGTTGAGAATCACCAGCAGGCCTTCGATGTCCGGGTTCTGCTCCACCGCCACCAACTGCGGGATGAGGTGCTCGTACTTGGTGGTCTTGTTCTGGGGCGGGAGCGTCAGGTGGCCCTCCACCTGGCCGATGATGGTCAGCGTGTGCAAATTCGGCACCGTTTTTGGCACCTGGGTGGTGCCCAGGGCCTCCAGGCTCTCCAACGCCGGGTTCTTCCGCCGGGGCGAGGTGACCGGGGCCGCCGGCTGCTCGGACGGGTCGTCCAGATGGGTGTGGGGCGGGTCGTAGTGGCCGGGATCCGTCGCCGGACCGTTAAAGGCCCGGAAGAGATAATCTTCGTCGAAGTACGTGGTCGATCACTCCTGCGCCAAAAGTGCTGGCGGTTTAGTATGTTCCCGCCGCCCCGCGCACATCCCGGCTCCGCAAGTTTACAGCCGCTCGACCAGCACCACCAGCAGCTCGCCCGGGCCGTGCATCTTCCGGATGACCACGTCTTCGATATCCGCCGACCGGCTGGGGCCGGTCACCAGGTGCAGCGCACCCCGCAGCCGCCCCGCCTGCGCCAACCGGCTCAATTCCCGGAACAGGTCGGGCGTCGCCGCCAGGAGCCGCTCCAGCGGCAGCACGGCCACGTGCAGCGGCGGCAGCAGGTTTACGCTCCGGGGCCGCCCGGGACCGCTCAACAGCGCCAGCGTCCCGGTCTCGGCGACCGCCAGGTCAGCCCCGGTGATGCCGGCACCGGCTCGGGCCGCCACGGCCCGGATTTCTGCCGGATCGACCGCCGGATCGGCCGTCAGCCAGGTGATGGACGCCGCCCGGGCCGCCGCCGGCAGTCCGGTCTGGGCCAGGAGCGGGTCGGCCCAGGCGATGGCCTCGGTCACGCCACGCTCCCGCAGCGCCGCCAGCACCGCCGCACCGGCTTCCGCCGGACCGGGGACATGAATCGCCGCTCCCCCCACCGCCACCAGGGCGGACTGAAAGATCGCAAAGTCCGTCACGGCTCCACCTCCCGGTCCAGGTCGCGCCAGCGCTCGTGCAGCGGCTTGGCCGCCGGGGCCGGGAAGTCCCGCCCGCGGCCCCATTCGCCCAGTGGCCCGGGCAGCCAGGTGAGGTGCCCGGCCCGCACGAATGGCCGGGTGACGAGCCGCAGCAGTCGCGATGTGAACCGGTAACGCGCCGGGTCCGACCACGCCCAGGCCCAGAGCCGCATGAGCAGCCGCTCCCCGGTCCCGGCCTTGCGCATCGCCCGTTCCGCCCGGATAAGGTGATGCAGCGGCACATGCACCGGACACCCCTCCGTACAGGCGCCGCAGAGGCTGCACAGGTCGAGAAGCCCGGATGAATCGGGGTTCAGCAGTGGCGTCAGTGCCACGCCGATCGGTCCGCTGTAGACCGTGCCGTACCCGTGCCCGCCCACCTGCCGGAAGACCGGACAGGCGTCCAGGCAGGAGCCGCAGCGAATGCAGCGGAGCACATCCTGCTGCGGGGTGCCCAATAGCTTCGCCCGCCCGGCGTCCAGCACCACCACGTGCAACTCCTCCGGCCCGTCGGCCTCGCCGGGCTGCCGGGTGCCGGCAATCGCCGTCACGTAAGTCGTCATGTTCTGCCCGGTCGCCGTCCGGGGCAGGAGCGTCAGCAGCGGCTCGAGCGCCGCCCACGTCGGCACCAGTTTCTCCAGCCCCGCGATGGTAATCATCACCCGCGGGAGCGCCGTGGTCAGGTCGGCGTTGCCCTCGTTGGTCACCAGCACCACCGAGCCCGTCTCCGCGACAAGAAAGTTCGCCCCGGTAATGCCGGCATCCGCCGCCAGGAACTTCGCCCGCAGCACCCGCCGGGCCACCGCGGCCAGCGCCTGCGGCTCCGGCTCCACCGTCTCGCCCAGGCGCGCGGAAAAAAGTGCTGCCACGTCGTGCCGGGTGAGGTGCAGTGCCGGTCCGGTAATGTGCGAGGGCATCTCCCCCGCCAGCTGAATGATATACTCGCCCAGATCGGTCTCCAGCGCCTCCAGGCCCGCCGCTTCCAGGGCGTGGACGAGACCGATCTCTTCCGTGACCATCGACTTGGCCTTTACCACCCGTCGGGCGCCGGCGTTCTGGAGAATCGCCAGCACCTGCTGGACGGCCGCTTCGGCGGTCGCGGCCAGGTGGACCTGCCCGCCGCCGGCCGCCACCGCCCGGGTGAACTTGGCGAGCTGACCCGCATGGTCGTTCAGCGCCTCGTCCCGGACGTCTCGGGCCCAGTCTCGCAACGCCGTCAGCCGTCCGGCCTCCGCCAGCCGACGCCACTGGTCCAGCTTGGCCAGGTAGGAGCCTCGGGTGGCCTGGGCGATGGCCGCCCGCTTGGACTCCTGCGCCAGTTCCCGCCGGATGCGCTCCCGGACGCTCACCGGTCTGACCCCGGTGCGGCGAGCAGTCGCCCCAGCCGGGCGACCCCGTCGATCATTTGCTCCTCCGGCAGGTAGCAGAAGGACAGCCGCAGGAACTCCCGCCCGCCGACATTCGCCCCAAAGTAGAAGTGCTTGCCCGGCACGTAGGCGACGCCCGCCGCCAGCGCCTGCGCCAGCAAGGCCCCGGTATCCACCCCGGGGGCGTGCAGCCAGAGGAAGAACCCGCCTTCCGGCCGGGTCCAGGTCACACCCGCCGGCATGTGCTGCGCCAGCGCTGCCAGCATCACGTCCCGGCGCTCCCGGTAAGCCCGCCGCAGTTCGTCCACCCGGGCGGAGAGATCCACGGACGCCAGATAGGTCGCCGTGACCGCCTGTCCGAACGGCTGGTCCAGGTCCTTCTTAAAGTTGGACATCGCCGCCACCAGTCCGGGCGCGGCATGGACCCAGCCGATGCGCAGGCCGGGGGCGATCACTTTGGAGAGCGAACCCACATAAATGACCCGCCCGTCGGTATCCAGCGCCTTGATCGGCGTTGGCACATCGCCGAAGGCCAACTCGCCGTAAGCGTCATCTTCCAGAATCAAAAAGTCGTATTCCCGCGCCAGTTCCAGCAGGCGCCGCCGCCGGACCAGGGAGAGCGTCGCCCCCGTTGGGTTCTGAAACGAGGCGATGGTGTATAGCAGTTTTGGCGTGGGGAGCCCCTTTGCCCGGCGGTCGGCCAAATCCGACGCCAGCGCCGCGACCTGCAGGCCCTCCCCGTCCACCGGGTAGCCCAGGATCAAAGGCGTGTAGTTCCGGAAAATCTCCAGCGCCTCCATGTACGTCGGGGCCTCGACCGCCACGACGTCCGCCGGCCCCAGCACCGCCCTGGCCGCCAGATCCAGCGCCTGGGCGGCGCCGGCCGTGACCATAAGCTCGCCGGGACCCGCCGCCATGCCCCGCAACACCGACCGGGCCGCCAGCAGCGCCGGCAGCCGGCCCATGGCCGGGCTGCCCAGGTAATGGAACGGCAAGTCGGCTTCGGCAGCCACCAGCGCCGCCGTCGCCCGGGCCAGTTCCACCGACGGCACCGACGCCTTGAACGGGTAGCCTGCGCTCAGGCGGATGCAGCCCGATGGCAGGGGGGGCATCCAGGCGCCCGGCGGGTCGTAGGCCAGCGCCGCCCGCACGGCGGGCGGGAAATAACGATCAGCCTCCATGGCTTACAGCACCTTCCGCAAGAACGTCCGCGTCCGCTCTTCCTTCGGGGCGGCGAAGAACTGCTCGGGCGGGCCTTCTTCCATCACCTTGCCCTGGTCCATGAAAATGATCCGGTGGGCCACTTCCCGGGCGAAGCCCATTTCGTGGGTGACCACCATCATGGTCATGCCTTCCCGCGCCAGTTGCTTCATGACTTCCAGCACCTCGCCGACCAGTTCCGGGTCCAGCGCCGAAGTCGGCTCGTCGAACAGCATCGCCTTCGGCTGCATCGCCAGCGCCCGGGCAATCGCCACCCGCTGCTGCTGACCGCCGGACAGATGCGCCGGGTAGGCGTCCGCCTTGTCCGCCAGGCCCACTTTCTCCAGCAGCGCCCGTCCCAACGCATCCGCCTGGGGCGGCGTCATTTTCCGCACTTTGGCCGGCCCGAGCGTCACGTTCTCCAGGGCGGTCTTGTGCGGGAACAGGTTGAACCGCTGAAAGACCATGCCCAGTTCGGCCCGCACTTCGTCGAGCCCCTTGCCCCCGGCCGGCACCGGCTCGCCCGCGATGACGATTTCGCCTTCGGTGGGCTCTTCGAGCCGGTTGATGCAGCGCAGCAGCGTCGACTTGCCCGAACCCGACGGCCCGATGACGACCACCACTTCGCCGGGCTTTACGTGCAGGTCGATGCCCTGCAATACTTCCAGCTTGCCAAAACGCTTGTGGAGCCCGTTGATCTTAATCACTGGCCCGCAGCCTCCTCTCCAGCCAGGCGGTGAACTGCGACAGCACGAGCACCGTAACCAGGTAGATCAGCGCCGCGCCCAGATACGCCGGGAACGGCCTGTAAGTCCGGGAGGCGATGAGCTGCGCGGTGCGGGTCAGTTCTACCAGGGCCAGCGCACCGATCAGGGAAGACTCCTTGATCAGGGCGATGATTTCGTTCAACAGCGGTGGGATCACCCGCTTGATCGCCTGCGGCAAAATGACGTACAGCATCGCCTGGCTGTGCGACATGCCCATGGAGCGAGCCGCTTCCATCTGCCCCTTGTCGATGGACTGGATGCCGGCGCGGATGATCTCCGAGACGTAGGCGCTGGAGTTGACGCCCATGGTGAGAACAGCGGCGGTGAACGTATCGAACTGAATATCCAGCGCCACCGGCAGGCCGAAGCAGACCAGCAGCAACTGGGTATAGAGCGGCGTGCCGCGCATGACCTCCACGTACACCCGCAGGGTCCCCGAAAGCCAGCCCTTCCCCGACGTCCGGCCCAGTCCCACCAGGGTGCCCAGGAAGATGCCCATGGTCGCCACCATCACGGCGATTTCGAGCGTGATCAGAAAACCTTTCAGGAGCAGCGGAAAGCTTTGCCACATCAAAGACAGATTGCTCATACATCACGCTCCATAAACGGAACGGGGGGGCGGACTGTCCGCCCCCCCGCCTCTTGTGATCGATTATAACACTACTTGAACCACTTCTGGACCAGCTGATCAAACTTCCCGGACTTCTGGAGTTCGTCCAGGGTCTGGTTGACGAAGGCGGTCAGGTCCGGGGTGTCCTTGCGCAGGGCATAAGCCGTGTCTTCAGCCTTCAGTTCGAAGGCGATCTTCAGGTTCTTGTCGGCGTTGACGAACGCCTTCGCCACAACCACGTGCAGGTAGAGGGCGTCGGCCTGCTTGGCGGAGACGGCGGAGGCCGCCTCGGTGAACAGGTTGTACTCCTTGACCACGATGCCGTCGATCTTCTTCACGTTGTCGGCCTGAACGGTGCCGATCTGAACGGCGACCTTCTTGCCCTTCAGGTCTTCGAGCTTGGTGAGCTTGTCGTTGTTGTCCTTGTGAACGACCACGGCGTCGGAGCCGATCAGGTAGGGCTTGGAGAAGTCAACGGACTTCTTCCGTTCCTCGGTAACCGACACGCCGGCGGCCATAACGTCGAACTTCTTGGCGTTCAGGGCGGCGATCAGGGTGTCGAAGCCGAGCTGCTGAACGTCGAGCTTCACGCCCAGCTTGGTGGCGATTTCCTGCATGAGGTCGATGTCGAAGCCGATGACCTTGTTGTCCTTGTCGAGGGACTCGAACGGCGGGTAGTCAGGGGAGGTGCCGATGACCAGCTTGCCGTCCTTCTTGATCTTGTCGAGAGTCGGGGTGGTCGAGGCGGCAGGCTTCTGTTCGGTGGTAGCCGGGGCCGGAGCAGGCTTAGCGCCGCCGCAGCCGGCGACCAGAGCGACCAGTATGAGACCCGCAACGATCGCAGAGAAATAACGCTTCATGGTAGATTCCCTCCACTTGTGATGTCCTTCACGATGAATAACTATACACAAGTGTATACATGCAGTCCATACGCTAACCGTTTGTTTCCAATAGCTATTTTGAGCAAATAAAACCCGGTACGAAATTAGTCGCCTCCCGCCTTTTCGCGACTGACGGAGTTAGTCGCGGTCTGCCGGCCGCTCCGGCGACTGACGGAGTCAGTCGCGAAAAGGCGGGGAACCCCCCGATGGGTTCCCCGAGATCTGTTCCCCGAAGCGTCAGGCGAACGTACCCGTGTCCTTGGCCATGGCATTCAGGTCGGCCACCACCACGTCCACGTCGACCCCTTTCCACTTGGCCAGGTCCTTGAGCCGGGCCCCGCCGCCGGTCCGGAGCCCATCCGGCCCGAAATGCTTGGCAAAGACTGCGCGGGCCCCTGGCATCTGCACGGCGATCTCGGAGGCGGTCCAATTCCGGAGGTTCGCCATCACCTACGCCCTCCTGCCAGATAAAAAATGGAGCGGGACATGCCCGCTCCATTATGTTCTCCCACTGCGGCCCGACCTAGACCTTGATCTGACCTAGACCTTGATCTGACCTAGACCTCCATGATGATCGGCAGGATCATCGGGCGCCGCCGGGTCTTCTCGTACAGATACTTGCCCAGCACGTCCCGGACGCCGCTCTTGAGCACCGCCCATTCGGTGACGTTACGCTCCAGGCATTCGTACAGGGCGTTTTTCACCCGCTCCTTCGCTTCGTCCAGCAGCCCTTCGGACTCCCGCACGTAGACGAAGCCCCGGCTCACGATGTCCGGACCGCCCATGATTACGCCGGTCTCCTTCTCCATGGCGACGACCACGATCAGGATACCGTCCTGCGAAAGCTGCTTGCGGTCCCGCAGCACAATGTTGCCGACGTCGCCGACGCCCAGGCCGTCAACCAGCACCTGGCCCGACGTGACTTTGGCCCCAATGGCGGCGGAGTCGGACGTGAACTCGAAGACGTTGCCGTTTTCGCCGACCAGGATGTTCTCGGCCGGAATCCCGCACTGCACCGCCAGCCGCTTGTGATGCAGCAGCATCCGATGCTCGCCGTGAATCGGCACGAAGAACTTGGGCCGGGTCAGGTTGATCATCATTTTCATGTCTTCCTGGCTGCCGTGCCCGGAAACGTGCACGCCGGCGGCCCGGTCGTAAATGACCTCGGCACCGCGCCGATACAGGTTGTTAATCGTCCGGCCGACCGATTTCTCGTTGCCGGGAATCGGGGTGGCCGACAGCAACACGGTATCGCCGGGGATGATCTCAATAGCCTTGTGGTCGTTGACCGACATGCGGGTCAGCGCCGACATCGGCTCGCCCTGGGAGCCGGTGGTCAGGATCACCTGATTCGTGAGCGGCACCCGCTTCAGTTCATCAACGGTGATAATGGTCCCTTCCGGCGCTTGCAGGTACCCCAGCTTGGAGGCAATGGCGACGGTGTTCTCCATGGAGCGGCCGATGACGGCGATTTTCTTCCCGTACCGCACCCCCGAGTTGACCGCCTGCTGCAGGCGATGGACGTTGGAAGCGAAGGTGGCCATGAGCACCCGGCCCTTGGCTTCCCGGAAAATCCGGTCGATGTTGCCGCCCACGGTGATCTCCGACGGCGTGTAACCCGGCCGCTCCGCGTTGGTGGAGTCGGCCAGCAGGGCCAGCAGGCCCCGGGCGCCCAGTTCAGTCAGCCGTCGGAAGTCTGTCGGCTCGCCGTCCACCGGCGTCTGGTCGAACTTGAAGTCGCCGGTATGCAAAATGGTGCCCACGGGGGACGTGACCGCGATGGCGCAGGAGTCCGGAATCGAGTGGTTCACATGGATAAACTCCGCGCTGAACGACCCCACGGTCACGGTCTCGCCAGCCATGACCGTCCGGGAATCCGGATGCAGGGTGAGTCCCGCCTCCTCCAGCTTCCCCTGAACCAGGCCCAGCGTCAGCCGGGTGGCGTAGATGGGAATGTCCAGGTTCCGAAGCAGGTACGACACCCCGCCGATGTGGTCTTCATGGCCGTGGGTCAAAAGCAGGGCCTTGACCTTGTCCCGGTTCTCCAGCAGGTACGTGAAATCCGGGATGACAATGTCGATCCCGAGCATCTCTTCCTCGGGGAAGGCAAGGCCGGCGTCGATGACGATGATCTCATCACCAAACTGAATCGCCGTGCTGTTCTTGCCGATTTCACCTAATCCGCCCAAGGGGATGACTTGCAGTTTCTGGTTCTTCTCGCGATGGCGCGCCAAACTAAGATGTTCCTCCTTTGTGGTTTGCACAGCAAAACAGACCTGTCGCTCCAGACGCCGTTCGGCCGGAATGACATGGATAGGCAAGAAATCGGACCTACGAGGGCTACGTCGCCCTGATGATGACGGGTCAGCTGCCCTTTCGCACCAACGCCGTTCCGATGCGAAAGGCCGCCGTCTGCTGACCTGTCGTCCGACTTCTCCGTTCGCCGTTCAAATGACTGTCCCTAAGATTATATCCAAAGGAAGACCGACATACAAGACTAGACCGAATTCCCCTGACGGTCTCTTGCCCAGAGACTGGCCTTAATCGCCACGGAAGGGAACGAGCCGCCCGAAAAGCGGGCGGCTCTCCCTGTGTTTGGGCAAATTACTTGATTTTCTTCCCCGACATGTCCCAGACGATCCCACCGTTCATCGCTCCAGCAGACGCGGTACCGGCCACGGCCAGCAGGGCCACCAGCACCAGCAGCAGGGCAACAAGCTTCTTCTTCATGAACGTTTCCTCCTCGTATCACACTTGGTTCAGCCTCAGAAAACGGTCCACCAACATCGGGTCCAATTTATGGCCGGCCATCGCCCGCAACTCCTCCATCGCGGACACGTGGCGCAACGCCCTTCGGAAGTGCCGGTCGGACGTCAGCGAGTCGTAGACGTCGACCACGGCCACAATGCGGGCCGGCAGCGGAATCGCCTCGCCTTTGAGACCGTCGGGCCGTCCCTGACCGTCATAACGCTCGTGATGATGCCGGATCGCCAGAAGTCCCCATGGGTGCAGCCCGAACGGGCGGACCATCTCTTCGCCGATGGTCGTATGCATGTCCACCCGGCGCCGTTCGGCCGCCGTGAGCGGCCCCTCCCGGCTGAGCACTTCGGCGTCCACCGCGATCATGCCGACATCGGCGAGGCGGGCGGCGTGGCTCAACGTGACCAGTTCTTCCGCCGGCAACCCCAGGTCCTCGCCCAGCACCACTGCCAGTGCGGCGACGCGCTCGGAGTGGCCGCGCAGGTACGGGTCGACGCTTTCCAGGTCATCGATCTGGTCCAGCACGGCGGTCAGGAAGTCTAGCTGGTGCACCTCTTTCAACAGGTGGCTGCGGGTCGGGCGCATGGGTTCCGCCAGCACCTGCCGGATCAGTTCCGTGGCCCGCTGCCAGTCGGCATGCAGCCCCAGTTGGCTGAAGTAAGCGGCCGCGCGGTTCAGGTATTTGAGCGCCAGATTGCGCTGGCCCGATTGGGCGAAAATAGCGCCGAACAGCCGGCTCACCCGGGCGACTTCCTCCTTGTCGAAAGCGCCCACGCCGTTCAGCAGGGTGTTCAGAGCTTCGCGCCCCGCTTCCAGGGCCGCATCGCAATCGTTGCGCCCAAAATGCAGGCGCCCCAGTTCGGCGTGCGCGTAGGCGACGAAAGTGGCCTCCAGCTCATTGGCGAACCGCAGGGCGGTACGCAGGTCCCGCTCGGCCAGCCGGGAAGCGCCCAATTCCAGATGGGCGATGCCCCGGTTCATCTGCGCCTTGGCGGCGGCGCTCAGGTCGCCTGCCGCCTTGCCGGCCTTGAGCGCCTTATCCGCCGCCCGCTGCATTGGCACCCATTCCTGGCGCCGGTAGTGGAGCTTGCTCAGGTTTAGCCAGTAGGTCTTCGCCAGATTCGGGTCCCGGTTCGGACCCAGCGTCTGCGCCTGCGCAGCGTAGGCCTGGGCATCGTCCAGGCGCCCGAGGTCGGTGGCGACGTTCAGCAGGTTCATGTAGACCTTCAGCACGTCCACCGCGGAAGCCGACGGATGGCTGCACAGGGCCAGCGCCCGCTGGAGGTGGCCCATGGCCGCATCCAGTTCCCGGCCGGTGTAAGCCACGGCAGTCAGCGCATTGAGCGGTGGGATCATGAGCGCCGGGTCGCCTGTGTCCTCCACCAGCGCAAACCACCCGGCGAATTCGTCCCGGGCCGGCACCAGAAGCCCCCGGGTCAAGAGTCTGGCACCCAAAGCTCGGTGGCCCTGCACTTCAGCGAGCGACATCCCGGCTCCCTCCTTCCCGGTGAGGCTCGGGACCAATGCAAAAAGACCTGCTGCCGGTTAGACCCTGGCAACAGGTCCTTAAAGGCACCTGTAACAGGCCCGGCAACCGGCTGTCATAGCCGCCTGACGGCGGCCTTAGACCCGTGGCTTTGCGTCCCCGGCTTTCGCCGGGTTTGCCTTTTTCGGGGACAAATTTCGACAATTATACACGCGTTATTGTAATTGGGCCATCACAATTCGTCCAACGCCGGGATGGTGGAAAAAGCCGCCTGAAGGGCTGGTTTTGTCCCCCAGGCGGCTCCATTCGCTCCCAATCGCCTGCTTTCACGTTAAACGTTACAGGAGTCCGGCGGACGCCAGTACCTCCCGCAGCGTCTCCCGCTCCTTCTCTGTGGCTTCCACCATGGGCGGGCGGAGCGTACCGGCGTCAAAGCCGGTCATGGCCAGGGCCGCCTTGACCAGCACCGGGTTGGTGACGGCAAACAGCCCCTTGAAGACGGGTAGCAGCCGCCGGTGCCAGGCCGCCGCCTGGGCGTTCTGGCCTTCCACAAACGCCTTGATCATCTCCTGAATCTGCGGACCCACCACATGGCCGGCCACGCTGATGATACCGTAGGCGCCCAGGGCGAGGTAAGGCAGCGTGAGCGCGTCGTCCCCGGACCAGACCGTGAACCCCGCCGGGGCGCCGGACAGGATCGCCGTCAGCTGGTTCAGGTCGGCGCACTCCTTGATGCCGATGATATTGGGCACCTCGGCCAGCCGGAGCGTCGTCTGGGGCGCCAGGTTGACCACCGTGCGGGAGGGCACGTTGTAGAGGATGCAGTCGAGGCTCGTGGCCTCCGCGATGGCCCGGAAGTGGCGGTAGAGCCCTTCCTGGGGCGGCTTGTTGTAGTAGGGCACCACCAGCAGCGCGGCATGAATTCCGGTCGCTTCGGCCCGCTTCGTCAGTTCGATGGTCTCGGCCGTGCTGTAGGACCCGGTGCCCCCGATGACGGCCGCCTTGTCGCCAACCGCTTTCACGACCGTTTCAAAAAGCTTCAGCTTCTCTGCCATCGTCAGGGTGGGCGATTCACCGGTGGTGCCGGAGACCACGACCCCGTCATTACCGTTTGCCACCAGGTAACGGGCCAGTTCGGCCGCCCGTTCGTAGTCGACCGAGAAGTCGCTGTTCATGGGTGTGACCATGGCGGTCAGCAGCCGTCCAAAAGTAGGCACACGGGTCCCTCCTCGAATGGATTCAGGCGTGTTTTGCACCAAGTCCGAATGCGTCATGGAGTGCTTGCACAGCAAGACGAAGCGCTGCGGCTTCCACCAGACAAGAGATCGTCACATGGGAGTCGGCGGTCTGCAAGATCTCCACGCCGGCGTTGCAGAGCGCTTCGGCCACCGCGGCCATCACGCCGGGACGGCCCCGCATCGCCGCTCCCACCACCGATGCTTTGGCCACGCCGATCCGCACGACCGGCGCCAGCCCGATCTCCCGCAGGAGCGCCTCGGCCCGGACCGCCTTGCGTTCGTCGATGCAAAATGTGGCTCGGCCCGGCGAGACGTTGATCAGATCCACCGAAATGCCGGCCTGCGCCAGCGTCCGGAACAGTTTCTGCAAGGCTGGGTGGTCCGGCTCGGATTCCACCGAAACCTGCGCCAGCCCCGTCACGTGGGTGACGCCGGTGACCGGCGAACCGCTGTGCAGTTCGCTCCAGGACGTACCAGCGGCCTCCAGGCTGTAAGTAATGAGCGTCCCCGGGCTGTCTTCAAACGTCGACTTGACCCGGAGCGGCACGGCGTGCTGCATGGCGATTTCCACCGCCCGGGGGTGGACGACTTTGGCTCCGTAATGAGCCATCTGGGCAATCTCGTCGTAGGTCGTGACCGAGAGCGTCCGGGCGTCGGGCACCAGGCGCGGGTCGGCGGTCTTGACGCCGTCCACGTCGGTGTAAATCTCCACCACTTCGGCTTTGAGCGCCCCGCCCAGCGCAGCGGCCGTGGTATCCGAACCGCCCCGCCCCAGCGTGGTGACCTCGCCGCCCGCCGTGCTGCCCTGAAACCCTGCGACCACCGTGACGTACCCTTCCGCCAGGAACTGCGCCACGGGGGCCGGATCGACTTTGAGAATGTTGGCTGATCCAAACGTGTCATCCGTTAGAATGCCCGCCTGGCCGCCGGTGAGGACTCGCACCGGCAGGCCCCGGCTCTTCAACACCCCGGCCACAATCACGCTGGAAATAATCTCCCCGGTCGAGAGCAACAGGTCCAGTTCCCGGGGGGCCAAGTCTGAACAGGCTGCGTTGGCCAGCTGGATCAGCGTATCAGTGGCGTAAGGTTCACCCTGCCGTCCCATTGCGGAGACGACCACGACGGTGCTATAACCGTCGCGCACCGCCCGCTCCACCCGGTCGGCCACCAGTTTGCGGCCGTCGGCAGTGGCCACGGAGGTCCCGCCAAATTTCTGTACGATGATCCGCAGGTTCCAACTCCTCCTCCCGCGCTGCGGCTGGCCGGCGCTAGACCAGGCCCATCTCCAGCAGCTTTTCCGCAATCTGAATCGCGTTGGTCGCCGCACCCTTGCGGAGGTTGTCGCTGACGACCCAGAGCCAGAGGCCGTTCGGGCTGATGATATCCTCCCGGATGCGGCCCACCAGCGTGTCGTCGGTCCCGGCGACGTCGATGGCGGTCGGGAAGCCAAAGTTCAGGGGATCGTCCACGACCTTGACGCCCGGGAACTTGGCGAGGGCCGCGCGGGCCTCGGCCGGCGTGATCTTCCGCTCGGTCTCGATGAGCACCGATTCCGAGTGGCCCACGAAGACCGGCACCCGGGTGCAGGTCATGGTGACCGGCAGCTCCGGCAGCCCCATGATCTTGCGGGTCTCGGCAGAAAGCTTCACTTCTTCCGTCGTGTAGCCGCTCTCCAGGAACGTCTCGGCATAGGGCAGCACGTTGAACGCAATCTGCCGCTTGTAGATCTCGTGCTTCAGCTCGCCCTTCGCACCGGCCTTCCAGGCTTCGGTCTGCTGCTGCAGCTCTTCGATGGCCTCCTTGCCGGTACCCGAAACCGCCTGCATGGTGGTGACGATCACTTTGGTGAGCGGCGAGACGTCATGCAGCGGCTTGAGCGCCATGATGAGGCCGATGGTGGTGCAGTTCGGGCTGGCAATGATGCCCTTGTGCCACTTCAGGTCCTGCGGGTTGATCTCCGGCACGACCAGCGGCACGTTTTCGTCCATGCGCCAGGTGCTGGACTTGTCAATGACGACGGCGCCGGCCTTGGCGGCCAGCGGCGCCAGCTCCTTGGACAGCGAGCCGGTCGCGGCGAAGAAGACCAGGTCCACGCCTTTGAAGGCGTCCCCGTTGGCCTCTTCGACTTTGATCTGCTCGCCCTTGTAGGTGACCGTGGTGCCCACGCTCCGGGCACTGGCCAACGGCAGCAGCTTGCCGACCGGGAAATTCCGGGACTCCAGCAGGGTCAGCAGTTCTTGACCAACGGCACCGGTAGCGCCAACAATCGCGACGGTCTTCATATAGAATCAGCATCCCTTCCGTAAAGTGGACGACCCCTGTTGCCGGCGGCGACAGGGCGGTCACTGGCTTACTGGCTTGGCGGACCCAGGAGCAGGGGCTGGAACTGCCGCCCTTCGATGGCGGCCAGCACCGTAGGAAGCAGGCAATTTTCGATATCGGCATCCAGCGATGTCGGCTTCGCCTCCGGGTTGTCCTGTCGAAACGGCACGAAGTAAATGTTGCGGGAGCCCAGCAAGGCCCCCAGGTTCCGGGCGTTCATGCCGAGGCCGTCGTTGGTGGTAATGGCCAGCACCACCGGCCGGTGGTTGCGCATCTGGGCTTTGGCCGCCATGCAGACCGGCGAGTCATTAATGGCGTTGGCCAGCTTCGCCATGGTGTTGCCGGTACAGGGCATCACCACGAGGCAGTCCAGACGGACTTTCGGCCCGAAGGGCTCCACTTCGGGAATGGTCGACAAAGGGTGCTTGCCCGTGATGCGCTCAATTTCGGTAATCCAGTCGTCCGGCTTGCCGAATCGGGTCTCCGTGCTGCGCACGTTGCTGGAGATAATGGGGAAAAGGTCAGTCCCTTCCCGCACCAGCATTTCCAACTGGGCCATCGCCCGGGAGAGGTTGCAGTGCGAGGCCGCCATTGCGACGCCGATCCGTTTGCCCGCCAACGTGGCTTCACTCACCGCCCGCCCTCCTCCCTTTGTCGGTTGCGGAGGTGACGGACGATCAGTTCGGCAATGATCTTGCCGGCGGTGACCGGAGCGACGACGCCAGGCAGGCCGGGCGCCAGTCGTGCCGACAGGCCCAATTCGCGGGCGGCTTCAAAGTCTGTGCCGCCCGGGGCCGTGGCCACGTCGATAATCACACACTGGGCAGGCGCCTGCCCGAGAATCTCTTTCGTCAGTGCCAGCGCGGGCACCGTGTTAAAAATCACATCGGTTTCAGCCACCGCTTCGCCCAGCCGCTCCCACTCCACGTACTTGTGGCCGCCCGCATAGATCCAGGCGAGATCGAGGTCTTGCCTGGCCGCGACGGACACATCGCTGCGGAGTCCTTGCAGCAGCATGGCGATCGCCCGGCCGGTGCGGCCGAAGCCCAGCACCAGTGAGCGGCTGCCAAACAGCGTAAACGGAGTGGCCTCCATGGCCATCTGGATGGCGCCTTCGGCGGAGGGGATCGAATTCCAGATTGCGAACTCGTCGGCCTCCCGATACTCCACCAGCGGCAGATGCACCTCTTCGCAAATCCGGCGCAGATACTCACTCCCGAGGCCGGTGAACACCGTGGCGCCCGCCGCCATGCGGCGCAGCCCGTCGGCGTCGATGTAGCAGGGCTCCATGCCCTTGTCGCCGTACACCCTGCCGTCTTCGCTGGCGCCCTGCACCGGCAGGACCGCCACATGGGCGCCGGTCAGCGCCTCGGAGCCGGTGAGACAGACCGTGACGCCATGAAAGCGGTCATCCCACTGCAGCCCGGCCAGCCGAATCTGGGCGCCTGCCTGCAAGAAATAGTGAACCGCTTCGGCCATCCGTCGGTCGCCGCCGAGCACCGCGACGGTCTTCCCGTGCACGCTCATCGCCTGATCCCCCAATCCTTCCGAACCTCTAGCCCATTCTATGGCTATGTGTCATAAGTGGTACCGCTCCGGCCAATGCTGCTTGCTCGCGGCGGCTTACGCCGCCGATGTCGCTGCGCAGCATTAGCCTTCGCTCCACCCGGAAGGGAAAGGGCACTCCGGTAGTTCGGGAGGGGGAAGGATTCCGGTTAGGTCGGGAAGGCCACGGTTTCAAGGTCGTAGGCGACGCGGTTCTCTTTCAGCACCCATTTGCAAGTCAGGAGCACGCCGGGTACGTACGCTTCCCGAGACGGGGCGTCGTGCCGGATGGTGAGCGTCTGGCCCGGGCCGCCGAAAATGATCTCCTGGTGGGCCACCAGGCCAGGGAGCCTGATCGAGTGAATCGCCACTTCCGGGGCCGGCAGGTCGCCCATGGCTTTCTCCAGCCGGTGTTTCGTCGTCAGGGCCGTGCCCGACGGTGCATCGAGTTTCGTGTGGTGATGCATCTCGATGATCTCCACGTGCGGCATGAACCGCCGGGCCTCCGCCGCCGCACGGATCATGAGCATGACGCCTACCGAATAGTTGGAGATAAAGGCGCCGCCAATGCCTTTGATCGTGCAGGCCTTGCCGAAAGCCTCCACCTCACCAGCGGCCAAACCCGTCGTGCCGACAACCGGGGAAATCCCCGCCGCGATTGCGGCGGGGATGGTTTTTCGCGCCGCCGCCGCCACCGTAAAATCTAGCAGGATGTTACCCCGGACGCCATTACGCAGGGCTTCTTCCAGGCTCCCATAAATGATGACCCCAGTCTTAGGGCCTGAGAGCGCAAACTCGCCCACGTCCTCGCCAATTCCGTCGGCCGCCACAGCGCCGGCCAACTCGAACCCCGGCTCCCGTAACACCGCGCGCACCATCTCCCGGCCAACTCGGCCGGACGCTCCCGCCACGATCACGGACTGCATGCATTGCCACCTCTTTGGACTGGTACCTGTCACCTTTAGCCCTTTAACTTGTTGAACCCTGTGTGCGAATGCAGCGGCCAGCGAAAGCCCATAGGCCCCCGCCGGCCGCTGCAAAGCATCAGCCGGAGACCGTCCCGGCGTTTGGTAATACCTTACCGGAGGAACAAGCACTTGTCAATAAGTTTCCCGAAGTGCGATATGCACAGTCACATCGCCGTACTTGGTAGTAAGCGGCAGCACCAGCCGCTTGATCGAGAGCGTGGAGATGCTGGTACCCCGGCCGACCACCACGGACGGCGGGGCGATTTTGCAGGGGAAGCCGGCCCGCTCCAGCTCGCCGCTGGCAAGACCGGTGATCACGTTGCCGATTTCAGCCACGGCGCTCTCGGCCATGCCGTCAAACGACGTGATCGTTTCGCCGGTCATGACCGAAACGAGGCCTTTGGCTGTCGCCTCCGACATCCCATACAGCACCAGCCCCTGCGCCCGGCCAACGACGCCGATGAGAACCGTCACTTCATCCGAAACCAGCGGCGAGTCCTCCAGGGTAACACCACCCTTGGAGACTTCAGATTTGGTTTCGGTCTGCAATACCTGCACGGCCGAAATCACAAAGGGATTAACAAATTCTGCTTTCACTAACTATACCCATCCCTTCCGCCGACAAATAGGGTCAGCCGCGCCTACCCGCACACGACCCCGATACACATCGGTCAACTGCGTTGACCGAACCGACTGGCCTGCCGGACTATGCTGCGCAATGTCCTGCGGGCTGCGGTTATTTTACCGCCCGATAGAAAAACGGTGAAACGCTGGCGTAGCCCATTTCACGGGCACGCAGCAGACTTTCCGTACCGCCTACGAAGAGTACCCCGCCTGGTTTCAGCGCCTGGTGGAACCGCCGGTAGAGGTCATCTTTGGCCTCCTCCGTGAAGTAGATCACCACGTTGCGGCACAGGATCAGGTCGAGATCCGCCGGGAAAGTGTCCGACAGGAGGTTCCCCCGGTCAAACTGGACCTTCGCCCGCAGTTCGGGCTTGACCGTGAGCCGCTCGCCCTCCAGGGAGAAGTACTTGGCCCGCCGGGCGGGAGCCACCGACTTCAAATCCTTGTCCAGGTAGACCCCGGCTCGGGCGACCTTCAAGATCTCTTCGTCGAGGTCCGTGGCGAGGATCTGATGCCGGCCATTGGGGTCCAGTTCGTCCAGAATCATGGCCACGGAGTAGGGCTCCGAGCCATTCGAGCAGCCCGCACTCCAGATCTTCAGCCTGGGTGACCGCTTGAGCATTTCCGGCAGAATCGTCTTCTGCAGTTCCTCAAACTTCTCCGGGTTGCGGAGCCACTCCGAGACGTTAATGGTCAGGAAGTCCTGGAATTCCTTCACCCGGGACGGCGTCGCCCGCAATAACTGGGCGTATGCCGCCAGATCCGCCACGCCGGCCCGGCGCATAATCGTCTGCAACCGGCGCTCCATCTGGGTGCCTTTGTAGCAGTCCAGGTCGATGCCGGTGAGATCCAGTACGGTCTTGCGAAACACCGGATACCCCGACAAATTCATACTTTTGGTCTACCCCTCTCGGACGAGCCGCACAATCATATCGGCAATGTCGTGCACAGGGAGCACATGGTCTGCCACGCCCATCTCCACGCACACTTTCGGCATGCCGTATACCACACACGTACTGGCGTCCTCAGCGATGGTCCGCCCGCCAACTTTTTTGACCCCCATCATCCCCTTGGCGCCGTCGTAGCCCATGCCCGTGAGAATCACGCCGGTCAGGCGCGCCCCCCAGGTGGGAATGATGGATTCGAACGTCTTGTCCGCCGCCGGCCGTACGCCATGAACGGCCGGGTCCTGGTTCAGGGTCACATGCCCGCTCTGGTCGATCAGCATATGGTAACCGCCCGGGGCTACGAGCACGTGCCCCGCCGTCACCTGATCACCCACCTCGGCCTCTTTCACCGGAATGGCCGAAATCTCGTCCAGCCGCTGGGCCAACGACCGCGTAAAGCCAGGCGGCATGTGCTGGACGACCAGCACTCCGGCGTTCAGGTCCGCCGGCAGCTTGGGAATCACCTGATGCAGCGCACCGGGCCCGCCCGTGCTGCAGCCGATCATGACCACCTGGCGGGGCAGCGGACCGGCGTCGGGCAGCAACCTGTGCTCCGCTTTCGCCTCCCGCCGGATCGGCGGCAAATCGCCCAGCACACGGCGGTACCGGGGCGTCGCGGTGGCTGCGTTCTTCACCTTGGCCACCAACTCGTCCCGGGCCACGTGCATATTCAGCGAAATGGATCCGGACGGCTTGGCCACGAAATCCACGGCACCCATGGCCAGGCTGCGGACGGTGGCCTCGGCGCCTTCGCGAGTCAAGCTGGAGACCATCACCACCGGGGTCGGGCGCTTGTTCATGATCTCCCTGAGCGCCCCGTACCCGTCCAGCTTTGGCATTTCGATGTCCAGCGTGATCACGTCGGGCTGAAGGGCAAGCGTCTTCTCGACGGCATCCAGCCCGTCCCGGGCCGTCCCCAGGACCAAAATGGAAGGCTCAGTCTGCAACAGGTCGGTCAGGACCTTCCGCATGAACGCCGAGTCGTCGACGACGAGCACGCGGACCTGTCGCGTGGCATGAGACCCCGCACCACTATCCATGGTTACTCCCCAATCAGGTTAGCCGACAAACTTCTTCACGGTGGCCAGAATCTTGTCCGGCTCGAACGGCTTCACCACGAAGTCCTTGGCGCCGGCTTTGATGGCCTCAATGACCATCGTCTGCTGACCGAGAGCGGAAACCATGACGACCTTGCAGCTCGGGTCAATGGACTTGAGTTCACGGGTGGCGGTGATGCCGTCCATCACCGGCATGGTGATATCCATGAGCACCAGATCGGGACGGTAGCTCTGGTACTTGGCCAGGGCTTCCTGACCATTCTCGGCCTCGCCGACTTCGTAACCGTGTTCCGTAAGCAGTTTAGCGCAGCGCATCCGCATAAAGGCTGCATCGTCCACCAAAAGAATCTTGGGCAAATCGGTCCCCTCCCGCGATTTTTCGCCGACTACAATTCTCGCTCACCACGGCCGACAGTGCTTACCAGTAGGCGGCCTGTCCCCACGAAGAGCTGAAGGGTTCGTCCATACGTGCCGCCGGTGTCGTCTGCCGCCGGCGCAACTCCATGGGCCATCAATGTCGCCCGTACGGCTTCAATATTACGGCTGCCAATATCCAACTTCGTCACTGTGCCGGCCACGTTCAGCATGCGGGCCCCGCCCGCAATTCGGGCCACCAGCCGGGAGCGGACCGCTCCCAGGCGCACTGCCTCGGCCAGTGCCGCCGGCACCGCCGTATCCGCAAACTTGCCTGGTTGAACTAGCTGCCCCCGGTTCAAGCTACTGTCCGGGAGCACCACGTGGACCATTACACCCACATGGTGTGCTGCATCGTACAGGGCGATTCCGATACAGGACCCTAATCCATAACAGACCAGGACCTGATTTGGTCCGGTTCCCGATTTCAACTCACCCAGGCCCACCGGAATCGTCTCGATATTCATCCAATCGCTTCCAGTGCTGCGACCAACCTGGCCATCGAGTCCTGGTCGGGCATCAGCAAGAAATGGCCGGGGATTTCCTCGTTAAACCCGGTTTCTACCATCAGTACCTCGTCCCCGTTCAGATACAGCTCCGTGACCACAGACTCCAAAATCGCTCCGGCCATGTCGGTGACCACCACCGGGGTTGTGGGGACGATCTTGAGCCCGGTGCGGTCGGAAAGCGCATTCAGGAAGGCGGAGCCGCAGACGTTCCCCGTCTCTGCCAGCGCAGAGAGCCCGATCTCATCCAGTTCGGTCGTCGTGCCCCCCGGCGCCTCAATGAGCATGTCGACGACGCGCATGGCCGCTTTTAGCGTGAAGAGGAACATAAGGTGCCCGTTCAAGTCGCCCTCGATGCCAAGGTAGACCGCTGCCACCACCGCCGCCGGGCCGCCGGCGATGCCTGGTACCACGTTCAGAGGCAAGAACTCCACTTTGGGATCCAGCAGTCGGATCCCGCCGGTGGTCATGGTCGACAGTGACTTGGAACTGTTGTCCAACCCTTTTTGGACGATTGCGTAGAGTGCCTGGTATTCGTTTTGCGTGAGATTCATTCCTGCTACCGCCACCCCCCTGTTACACCCGTATGGGTTCGAGCCGGTTCTGCTCAAGCCGCACGGTGTTGATCAGGCTCGAGATGTCCAGGATGATGGCCACGTCGCCATCGCCCAGGATCGTGGCGCCGGAGATGCCCGGAATGTCGCCGATGAACTTGCCCAGCGGCTTGATGACCACATCGCCCTCGCCGATCAGGTTGTCCACGACGATACCGATTTGCTTGTTCAGCACCGCCACGATCACCACGAAGATCTCCTCGGGATCGACGTAATCCTGGGGCCGCTCCAACTGGAAAGCCTCCACCAGACGGACCAGCGGAATCACTTCGCCCCGTTTGACGATAACCTCCATCTGCCGCACCGTCTTGATCTCGTTGGTGGGGATCCGGTCGGTCTCCACCACCGACGAGAGCGGGATGCAGTAGGTGGTGTCCAGCACCTGCACCTGGAGGGAGCGGATGATGGCGAGCGTCAGCGGCAGCTTGATGCGGAACTCGGTGCCCTTGCCAACCTCCGTCCGGATTTCCACGGAGCCGTTCAATTTCTCGATGTTCTTGTGGACCACATCGAGCCCGACGCCCCGGCCGGAGATATCGCTGATCTTCTCCGCTGTGGAGAAGCCCGGCGCCCAGACCATATTGATGATCTCCGGATCGGGCATCCGCCGGGCGGCCTCTTCCGACAGGATGCCCTTGCGGACGGCACTGGCACGGACCTTGATCGGGTCGATGCCCCGGCCGTCATCCCGGACCGAGATGATGATGTGGTTTTCCTCGTGATACGCTTCCAACGTGACGACGCCCTTGCTGGGCTTGCCGACCCGCAGCCGCTCCATCGGCGGTTCCACGCCGTGGTCGACGGAGTTGCGGAGCAGGTGCATCAGCGGGTCGCCGATCTCTTCGATCACAGACCGGTCGAGTTCCGTTTCCTCACCGAGGACGACGAACTCGATCTCCTTGCCCGCCTTGTTGGCGATGTCCCGCACCATGCGCGGGAACTTGCGGAAGAGGTTGTCGACCGGCAGCATCCGGGCCCGCTGGATCTCGTCCTGCAGGTCGGAGGTCATGCGCCCGATGTGAGTCAGGGCGCCGGACATGACCTGGGTCAACTCGTCGCCTTCGCGTTCGGACTCCATCCGGGTGAGCACCTGCAGCAGGCGGGTCCGGTCAATGACCAGCTCGCCCACAAGGCTCATCAGGTTGTCCAGCACTTCGACATCGACCCGGACGGTCCGGGAAGCGCTCTTGCCGCCCGTGCCGGCGGCACCCTTGTCCTGGGCGAGAGCGGCCGTAGGCGCCGCCGGGTCAGCAGTCATGCTTGCCGCCGCCGCTTCGGTCACGAAGGGTGCCGCCGCCGGAGCTGCGGCCAGAGCCTGCGCCTGCGGCTGGGCCTGCGACTGAGCCACCTCGGCCAGGGCGGTCAGTTGCACCAGTTTCAGGTCAGGGATGGACTCCACCACCGACCTGACCTTCGGCAGACCCTGGGCCGTCAGCAGCAGCACTTTCAGGTCCTCGCCGATCTTGTCTTCCTCCACGTCCTGCTGGCTGGGCCAGGACCGAACGACTTCGCCGATGTCGCCCAGGGCCAGCAGCATCTGGAAGGACCGGACTGCGGGCATCTGGGCGTCCTTCTGGATGGACATCAGGACCCAAACCGGAGCGAGTCCCCGGACCCGGGCCGAACGGAGCCGCTCCAGGTCTTCCGCGGAGAGTTCCGGCATTCCGGCAGGGACCGCACCGTCGCCAACATTGGTCGCCGGCAGAGCGGCAGCCGCACCCTCCAGGCCGGCCGACTTGCCTGAGTCGATGGCCGACAGGCGGGCCATGATCGCGTCCGTCGTCACCGCACTTTCCTGCCCGGAAGCGATCTCTTCCTTGAATGCCTGCAGTACGTCCAGGCAGGCGAACAGGGTATCCACGACATCGCGGGTGATCGTCAGTTTCCCCTTGCGCAGCTTGTCCAGGATGTTCTCCATGGAGTGTGTCACTTCGGCCATTTTCTTATGGCCGAGGGTGGCCGACGAACCCTTCAGCGTGTGCGCCGCCCGGAAGATATCGTTCAGATACTCCGGATCTTCGCCCGCTTTTTCCAGCTTGAGGATGCCGGCTTCCATGGTCTGAAGCTGCTCTTCCGCTTCGTCCAGGAAAACCTTGATGTCCTCTGCACTCATGTCAAAGTCAAAACCCATCGCGGTTTCCCTCCCTACACGACCTTACGTTCTTCCCGGGCCAATACTCGCGCCAGGTCGAGGAGGATGATCAACTTGCCGTCGACCTTGGCCACGCCCTGCACGTACTCATGCTCCACTTTGGAGAGCATCGGCGACGGGGCCTCGATGGACGTGCTGGGAATGCGCAAAACCTCCTGAACAGAGTCGACAATCATGCCGACCTGACCGCCGTCCAATTCAGCCACTGCAATCCGGGTCGCCTTGGTGGGCGGCGTCACCGGCAAGTTCAGCCGGCGCCGCAGGTCCACGACCGGAATCACGCGCCCCCGGAGATTGGTCACGCCTTCGATATAGCGGGGGGTACGCGGCACCCGCGTCACCCGCTGGAGCGGGGTCACGCTGGGCACCATTGAAATGTCAGCCCCGTATAGTTCGCTCCCAAGCTGAAACACCACCACCTGCGTAATGGCGTCACGCTGTTCTTGTTGCTCCCCAGCCATGGGTTTCCCTCCATTCGGTACAATCTGCATCGCTTGGGCGGTACCGGGCCGCCCGGTCTTGCCCTCACACGCCCCTTACCCTGATCAGCCCGCCGTCAGCTTGAGGCTGGCGAGGATGCGGCTTGCATCCACGAGGATGACCAGGCGTTCCCCCATTTTCACAATGCCGGTGATGATGGACCCCGCCGCCGAGGCCTTGCCCAGCAGTACGGGCGAAGGCGGAGATACGGCATCGGGCATCACCGTCTGGACTTCGGTCACGTCGTCCACGATGAATCCGGCCTGCTGCCCGTCGACCTCCATCACCATGATTCGGCAGTCCGCGTTCTCTTTCTGGCGGGCGCTCCGGAATAACTTGCCGAGATCAATCACCGGGATGATCTCCCCGCGCAAATTGACCACCCCTTCCACAACCGGCGGAGCTTCCGGCACAGGGGTGGGTTGGATCCAAGGTTCGACGTCTTTCACCGCCGCAATTGCCACGGCATACTCTTCCCGGCCGACCCGAAAGACGACGACCTTCTGGTCAGTCAGCCCCGTTTGAGCCACTCAACATACACCCCCGCTACCTTCATAACTAAAATATGTAAACCTGAATTCAACAGTCCACCGGGGAATTCCTGCACCAATGCCGCCATTTTTGGGCAAATGGTACAATGAAAAATCCCAATACTACAGTTCATTCCCAATTCGTGAGGCGAAAGAATAGCCCGGCAAAACGTCTTGCCGGGCCAAGTGACCGATCATTTGGCTGGTTCACGCCGGTGGGCCCCGGATGAACCGGGCCCTTGGTCCTGTCTGTATGGTTTAATGAGCGCCCGTACTGCCGAACCCACCGGACCGCTTGCCGCCGGCCCGGTCGTCCACGGTGGTCAGAAACGGCATAAAGATCGCCTGTGCCACCCGCTCGCCCCGGGCGATGGTCACCGGTTCCGGCCCGTGGTTCAGGACCGCAACGAGAATGTGACCTTCGTTCTCCGGGTTGTCGGCGTAATCGGCGTCGATGACGCCCACCCCGTTGGCGAGGCTCAGCTGCCGTTTGACGGCGAGGCTGGAGCGAATGGCCAGCAGCATCACTTCCCCCTCGCCCATATAAGCCTTGAGTCCGGTAGGCACCAGTGCGACCTGCCCCGGGGCCACCACCGTCTCCTCGGCCGCCGCCAGGTCGTAGCCGGCCGAAGCCGCCGTCTTGCGCTCCGGCAGGGCCACCCGGCCCGCATAGGCCGCGATCGCCGCAAACCGCCGTTCAGCCATGCCGCACCTCCGAAAAGCCAAAAGTCGAAAAATCGATCGGCTGGGACAGCGGCCCGACGGCCGAGAGCACCCGCGGCTCCGCCATGAACAGCTGCCGGGCCAGTTCATGCACCTCATCGAACGTCACCGCATCAATCCGGCCGATGATTTCGTCCGGGCTGAGTACCCGACCGAGGGTCAGCTCTCCCCGTCCGAGGCGGGTCATGCGCCCGTTGGTAGACTCCAGCCCCAGCATGATTTCGCCTTTCAACTGCTCCTTGGCCGCGGCCAGTTCCACCGTCGAAATGGACCGTTCGCCCAGGTCTCGGAATGTGGCATAGGTAAGGTCCAGCACCTCCGGCACCACATCGTGCGACGCCGCGGCGTATACGGCAAAGTTGCCGGCATTCTTGAACGACGACTGGTAGCTGTAAACCGAGTAGGCCAGCCCGCGCTCCTCCCGGATTTCCTGAAACAGGCGGCTGGAAGTGCCGCCGCCCAGCACGGTGTTCAGGAGGTGCAGGGCATAGATCAGCGGGTGGTCCTGATGGAGGCCCTTCATGCCCACCACCAGGTGGACCTGCTCGGTCTCCTTGGTTCGCACCAGCGCGCGGGGGCCATCGGCGTCAGCGGGGGAAGCCGGCCAGGCCGGAACCGGGCGCCCAGTGGACTTCAGTTCCCGAAAAGCCGTCTCCACCAGGGCGACCACCTGCTCATGCCGGAGATTTCCCGCCGCGGCGACGACGATATTCTCCGGGGTGTAGTGGTCCCGATGATAGGCCAGAATCTCGTCCCGGCTGAACCCGCGGACGGTCTCTTCCGTCCCGACAATCGGGCGGCCCAGCGCATGCCCGGCCCACATGGCAGAGGCGAAGAGGTCGTGCACAATATCGTCCGGGACGTCCTCGTACATTTTGATCTCTTCCTGGACGACGCCTTTCTCCTTGTCGAGGTCGGCCGGATCGAACAGGGAGTGGCAAGTCATGTCCGCCAGCACGTCCACTGCGATCGGCAGATGCTCGTCCAGCACTTTCGCGTAGTAACAGGTGTGCTCCTTGGATGTGAACGCGTTCAAATTTCCACCGCGGCCGTCGATGGCCTGCGCAATCTGCCTGGCGGTCCGGTTTGCAGTCCCCTTGAACAGCATGTGCTCAATCAGGTGCGAGATGCCCATGTTCGCGGGCGTTTCCCAGCACGAGCCCGCTCCCACCCAGACCCCGACGGAGGCGCTGCGCACGTGGGGAATCGACTCGGTGATGACCCGGAGTCCCCCGGCCAGGGTTGATTTTTCGAAAAAGGCCAAGACGATTGCCCCTCCTGATAGAAAAAGGGCCGGCGGGCAGTGCCACCGGCCCTTACGTTCGCTTGGGCTGAAGCGATTCCTATTCGTGGGCCTTCTTCTCGTCGCGCAGGACTTCCTTGCGGGAGAGGTTGATGCGGCCCAGCTTGTCGATTTCGGTGATTTTGACGGTGATCTCGTCGCCGACGTTGACCACGTCTTCGACCTTGCCCACCCGCTCCTCGGCCAGCTGGCTGATATGGACCAGCCCTTCCTTGCCGGGGAGAATTTCGACGAAGGCGCCGAAATTCATAAGGCGAGTGACCTTGCCAACGTAGACGGAGCCCGGCTCCGGATCCTTGGTCAGCGCTTCGATCATGCGGATGGCCTTGTTGCCGGCCTCCTCGTTGATCGAGGCGATGTGGATGGTGCCGTCGTCCTCGATATTGATCTCCACCTTGACGTTGCCGATCCGGGTGGACTCAATAATCTTGTTGATCGTGGAGCCGCCCTTGCCAATGACGTCCCGGATCTTATCGGGATGGATATGCATCACGATGATCCGCGGGGCGTACTTGGAGAGCTCCTTGCGGGGCTCGGGGAGCCGCTCCAGCATCTTGGACATGATGAACATGCGGCCTTCCCGGGCCTGGGAGAGCGCCTTGCCCAGAATCTCACGGCCGGTGCCGGAGATTTTCATGTCCATCTGCAGGGCGGTGACGCCCTTTGCGGTGCCGGCCACCTTGAAGTCCATGTCGCCCAGCGCATCTTCAATGCCCTGGATGTCGGTGAGCACGGCGTACCGGCCGGTCGCCGGGTCTTCCACCAGGCCCATGGCCACACCGGCCACCGGCGCCTTGATGGGCACGCCCGCCGCCATGAGGCCCAGCGTGGAGCCGCAGACGGAGCCCATGGAGGTGGAGCCGTTGGACTCCAGCACTTCCGAGACGACCCGGATGGCGTACGGGAACTCCGTATCCGGCGGAATCACCGGCTCCAGCGCCCGCTCTGCCAGCGCGCCGTGGCCGATTTCGCGCCGGCCGGGGCCGCGCATCGGACGGGCTTCGCCGACGGAGAACGGCGGGAAGTTGTAGTGGTGCATGTAGCGCTTCTCTTCCTCGAGGGAGAGATCGTCCAGCGACTGAACGTCGCCCAGGGTGCCCAGGGTGATGACGGAGAGCACCTGGGTCTGGCCCCGCTGGAAGAGGCCGGAGCCGTGGGTCCGGGGCAGCAGGTCGACGTCGCATTCGACCGGACGGACTTCGTCCAGCTTGCGGCCGTCGGGCCGGATGCCGTCTTCGATAATCGCCCGCCGGACCTGTTCCTTGAGGACGGTCTTCAGCAGGTAAGCGATGTGCTTGGTTGAAGCGCCTGCGAACTGCTCGGCCATTTCCAGCTGAACGGCCTGACCGACGGCAGCGACCGCCTCTTCGCGCTCGTGCTTGTCCGGATTGCGGACGGCGACGCGGAGGCGCTCGGTGGCGGCGGCCCGGACGGCGGCCTCGAGTTCCTTGGCGGGCTTGTCGAGAACGACTTCCCGCTTGGGCTTGCCAACATCTTCCCGCATTTTGAGAATAACCGGGATGATGGTATTTTTGATCACGTCATGGCCGTAGAGAATGCCTTCCAGCATGATCTCTTCCGGCACTTCCTTGGCGCCGGCTTCCACCATGAGCACCGCCTGCTCGGTGGCCGCCACGGTCAGGTGCATTTCGGACTTCGCCGCCTGTTCAGCCGTGGGGTTGATGACGAACTCGCCATCGACCCGCCCGACGATCACCGCGCCGATGGGTCCCTCGAAGGGGATATCGGAGATGTGGAGCGAGGCGGAGGCACCGTTGATGCCCATGATTTCCGGGGCGTGGTCGCCGTCAATGGAAAGAACGGTGACAACAACCTGGACGTCGTTGCGGTAGCCGTCCGGGAACAGGGGCCGGATGGGCCGGTCCGTCAGACGAGCCGAGAGGATCGCCTTGGTGGTGGGCTTGCCTTCCCGGCGGAACCAGTTGCCCGGAATCTTGCCGGCGGCGTAAAGCCGCTCCTCGTAGTCGCAGGTCAGAGGGAAGAAATCGACACCTTCACGCGGCGAATTGCTGCCGACAACGGCAGTAAGTACGACGGTATCACCGTACCGGACGAGAACGGAGCCACCGGCTTGCTTCGCCAGCCGGCCGGTCTCGAAGGTCATGGTGCGGCCCCCGAGTTCCATGGAATAGGTACTGGAGTTGGAACTAATCACACAGGTCCTCCTTCTGTGCCCTAGGACCGGTAGATCACCCGAGTGGTACCCGCGCTGCGTTCGATCCGGTAAGAGACGAACCCGATGCGCCCACCCGTTGCCGCCACCCGGCGGCGCCCTTCCTGATGGCACTCTTATTTCCTAACTTTGTGGGGTTCTACATCTAGAATATCTTCTCCTTCCATCGCGCCTAATTATGTAGGTGTCGCTCCGCGCACTTCATGGACTTGCCGCGGACCTCCGCGTTGCGCGGCAGGACCGCCCCCGGGTTGTGGAGGCGGTCCTTGTTTTAGCGGGTGCCTCTGCCGAACTGAGCTTCCACCCAGTCGCGGAACGGGGCGGTCACGCGGGTCATCATGTCGGCCGGCGGGTGGCCGCTGATCGCGGCGTTAATTTTGAGCGCCGCGAAGGTGACAGTGGTAATGGTGATCAACAGGGCCGCCGCCACCACGGCCACCTGGCCCAGCACCCAGCGCAGGTGCGCGCCCTGGCCTCCGTGCGGTCGGCATTCCTGGTCAGCAATGCTGGCGGCCGCCGGGCGAGTCTCCCGGTACTCCGCCGCCGTATGTCCCATGACGTAATCGACCACATGCGGCACCCGCCCGAGGCCGGCTCCGGCCACGGCGCTGCGCAGGCGGGCGAGCAACTGCTCCGTCTCCTGCACTTCCGGCCCGCACCGCGGGCAACGGGACGCATGCGCCACCAGTTCGGGTGGGAGGTTCAACGTCCCTTCGCTCAGGGCTTCATCCAGCACTTGACTGACCCGAGCGCAAGCGGTGCCTATCACTTGCGGCTTCATCGTACCCCCTCCTCCCGGTCCTTGCGTAGGCTGACGCGCAGCTTACCCAGGGCGGTAAACAGCCGCGACTTTACGGTGCCTTCGGGTACGCCCATCAGGTCGGCAATTTGCGGAACGGAGAGGTCCTGGAAGAACCGCAGGACCACAGCAGTTCGCTGTTCGTCCGGAAGCCGCTGCAGCAGTTCCACCAACTCCCAGTCCGTCCCGTCCGGGGGTGCTGCGCTCTCCTCCCGCTCCGGTTCAAGCCCGGTGGGAACGAGTCGGGAGCGCCGCCGTCCCACGTCGTAGCAGGCGTTCACGACAATGCGGGTCAGCCAGGCGCCGCCGGCCTCCGCCTGGTGCAGCTTGTCGAAGTAGCGGTACGCCTTGAGACCGGCATCCTGCAAGGCGTCCGCGGCGTCGTGCGGGTTCCCCAGGATCCCCAGCGCCGTGCGGAACAGGCGCGGGGACATCTGCGAAAAGAGCGCTGCAAAGGTTTCCCGGCGTTCTGCCTCCGATAAGGCCACGGTGGTTCACCTCTCAACCAGTAGACCCCCGGGAGGGGGGCTTTCGTTCGGGGGGGGGTTGGGTCCCCGGAATCTTTTAGCCGCAGATGACGCAGATTACGCAGATTACGCAGATATAATAACACTCATACGAGGATCTTCGATTCGATGGTGGTCCTGGTGCTTGACTCCAGGTGACAATATACTTGCCGGTACCGACACGCGGCTACCGAGATTACGAGTGGATAATTTATTGTGTTTTATCTGCGTAATCGTGTATTTATCTGCGGCAAAAAATGCCGGAAAGGGTTTCTACCCCAAAAGGACCATCTACCCCAGTAAAGCAAAAGAGACCAGGACAAGGCCTGATCTCTTGCGTATGTTACTTGCGCAGGCCGAGCCGCTCGTTCAGGGTGTTGTAGCGCTCCACGGACACGCCCTGCAGATACCGCTGCAGAGCCCGGCGGGCGCCGACCATCTTCATGAGGCCCCGGCGGGAGTGGTGGTCCTTCTTGTGGATGCGCAGGTGATCGGTCAGCTCGTTGATGCGGGTGGTCAGCAGAGCAATCTGGACTTCGGGCGAACCGGTGTCGCCCTCATGGGTCTTGAACTGATCAATAACGGACAGCTTCTTTTCAGTGCTAAGCGGCATGAACGGAACCCTCCTTAGGATTGGGCTTCACAAGCGCCGTCAACCAAGTGATTCGCCGGAGAAAGCGAAGGACCGAGTCGACGGTTACAGCGACGACAGTAGTGTACCATACGCTTCAGTCCTGGGCAAGGGCAGCGCTCGCGTACAGGGCCGCAACCTCCCCGTCCGTCAGCGGCCGGGCCTCGCCCAGGGGCAAATCTCCCAGCTCCAGCGGCCCCATGCTGAGCCGCTTCAGATAGATGACCCGGTTCGCCCGGGCCTCGAACATGCGCTTCACCTGGTGGTACTTGCCCTCGTGGATGGTGACCACGGCTTCGTGCGGGCTCAGGATCTCCAGCCCGCCGGGCAGGCAGACGTAGCCGTCATCGAGTGTGATGCCCGCGGCAAAAGCCGGCGGGTCGTCCGCCTTGAGCGGCGCTTCCACCCGGGCCAGGTAACGCTTCGCAACGTGCCATTTGGGCGAAAGCAGCCGGTGTGTCAGTTCACCGTCCGTCGTAATCAGGAGCAGCCCTTCGGTATCCTTGTCCAGCCGCCCCACGGGCGCGAGGTCCCGGTGCATCAGCGCCGGCGGCAGCAAGTCCATCACCGTGGCCGCCCGCGGGTCTTCCGTGGCGGTAATCACGCCGCCCGGTTTGTGCAGCAGCACGTGAAAACGGCTGCGGTAGGCCACGGTCTGCCCGTCCACGGCAATGACCTGGGCCTGCGGGTCCACCTGCAGCCCCGAGTCAGCTACCGGTGTGCCATCCACCGTCACCCGGCGGTCCTTGACCAGCGCTTTCAGTTCCTTGCGGGAGCCCAGGCCCATGTGGCCCAAAATGCGATCCAAACGTTCTTTCCCCATGTCACAAGTATGCCCGGGTTGCGGCCACATCTGCCGCCAGCTGGGCTTTTAACGCATCGATCGACTTGAACGGCTGCTCCCCGCGCAGGCGGTTCAAGAACTCCACTCGGAGTTCCCGGCCGTAGAGGTCCCCGGTGAAGTCGAGCAGATGGACTTCGCAGCGCAGGTCGGTGCCCTGGAACGTGGGCCGCCGGCCCAGGTTCAGCACGGCACCATACGTTTGCCCGGTGCGGGGCGCGACTTCGCGGGGCAGGTCGCCTGACGGGGTCCCGGTCGGGTCCAGCACCGTGGCCCGGGCGGCGTAGACGCCGGTGGCAGGCAGGAGCCGGCCCGGCGCGAGGAAGACGTTGGCGGTGGGGAAGCCCAGCGTCCGGCCCCGGCCATCGCCGCGGATCACTTCGCCGGTGAGTGCGAACGGGCGGCCCAGCAACTTGGCCGTTCGCTCCATCTCCCCGGCCGCCACGTTGAACCGGACTTCCGTGCTCGACACGTTCTCGCCGTCGATCCGGACCGGTGGGAACACCTGCACCGGAATGCCGTACTGGTCGCAGAGCGCCCGCAGCGTGGCCGACGTGCCGGCCCCGCCCTTGGCGAACGTGAAGTTGAAGCCCACCATGACTTCCCGGGCCTTCAGCGTCTCCACCAGGACCTCCCGGACGAATGCCTCCGGGGAGAGCCCGGCAAAGGCCGGGTCGAAGGCGACGGCCAGGTGGACGTCCACCCCCAAGGCGGAGAGCGTTTCGGCCCGCTCCTCCAGCGTCTGGAGCACCGGCGGCGCCTCGCGCGGCCGCAGGACCTGCATGGGCAGCGGGTGAAAGCCCATGACGACAGACTGCCCGCCGGTCCGCCGGGCTTCCGATACCAGCGTTTTAATGATTGCCTGATGGGCCAGGTGCACACCGTCCCACTTACCGATCGCCACCAGATTCCCGGCGCCCCGCTGGGGAACGTCCCGGGCAACAGCATACAGCTCCATGTATAAACCCCTCAGGCAAATACTTTGAGCAACTTGACGCCGCCCGCCACGACTTCCGCCAGCGCCAGCAAGTCGCCGTCCCCGCTCATGAGCGCGACGGTGATCCCTTCCGGCAAATCCGGCTTCAACCGGGGCGCCACTCCGTGGGCCAGCCGCTCCGCCGCGGCCGCCGGCACGGGAATCTGCGGCATCTCCCCAAGCGCCACGGCCGGGGGCATCGGCTGTACCTGCCCGGCGGCCAACTCTTCCAGCGTATACGCGTCCTCCAGGCGAAACCGCCCGGAACGGGTGCGGACCAGGTAGGACATGTGGGCGCCCACGTTCAGCGCCTCACCAATATCCGCCGCCAGCGTCCGGATATACGTGCCCTTGGAACAGACCACGTCCACAAACGCCGTCGGACGGGGGCCGGGCCGGAAGTCCAAGAGCTGCAACCGGTGAATGGTCACGGGCCGCGTCGCCCGCTCCACCTCCAGCCCTTCCCGGGCCAGTTCATAGAGCCGCTTGCCGCCGGTCTTCACGGCGCTGTACATGGGCGGCATCTGCATGATTTCGCCCTGAAAGCGGGTGAGGGTGTAGGCGACGTCGCCTTTAGTCAGGTGGTCCGCCGCTTTTTCACCCGTGACCACCCCGAAGGAATCCTGGGTGTCGGTAGTAACGCCGAACGTGATTTCGGCCCGGTAAGCCTTGTCCTCCCCGGCGATAAACTCCGCGAGCCGTGTGGCCCGCCCGACACAGATCGGCAGCACCCCCGCCACGCCCGGGTCCAACGTGCCGGTGTGGCCGACCTTCTTGACTTTGAGCACCCGCCGGACGGCGTAGACCACGTCATGGGAGGTCATGCCCGGGGGCTTGAGCAGGTTGAGGATTCCGTCCACGGCTCAGGAGACCGCCCGGACGGCGCCGAGCACTTGTTCCATCGCTTCCGGAATGGGGCAGAAAAGCGAGCAGCCCGCGGCCCGTGCGTGCCCGCCGCCGCCGAACTGCTTGGCCACGGCGCCCACGTCTACGGTCCGTCGGGACCGAAGCCCCACCCGGACCAGCCCGTCCGGCGTCTCCTTGAACATGATGCCGACTTCGACGCCGGCGACGGCCCGGGCGTAGTTGACCAGCCCTTCGATGTCGTCTTCGCCGGCCTTCGCCTCGTCCATCATGGCTCGGGTTACGAGGAGCCAGGCGATCTTGCCGCTCTCGTCGACCTGCAGCGTCGCCAGCGCCCTGGCCAGCATGGCCAGCCGCTCTACCGACTCATTCTCCCAGATCGCACAGGCCACCTCGTAGGGCTTCGCTCCGGCCTCCAGGAGGTCCGCTGCGATCCGGTGGGTGCCGGGCACGGTCGAGTCGTACCGGAAGCCGCCGGTATCCGCCACGATCGACGTGTAAAGACACGTCGCCACGTCCGCATCGACCGGCAGGTCCAGCGCCTTCAGCAGCCGGTAAGCCAGTTCGCCGACGGCCGCAGCGGAAAAGTCCAGGTAGTTGTACTCACCGTAGATGGTATTGGTGGCGTGGTGATCGACGTTCAGGTTGCGCTTCGCCCTGGCCACCAGCGGCAGGGCTGCACCGATGCGGTTCAGGTCCCCGCAGTCGAGGAAGCAGGCCAGGTCCCATTCGCCTTCCACTTGCTCCCACGGCGTAAACAGCGTGTCCCAGCCGGGTAGAAACCGGTAAATCCGGGGCACCGGGTCCACCCCCACGGCGACGGCCTGCTTGCCGGCCCGCCGGAGCGCGTGGACCATGCCCAGGGTTGAACCGATCGAGTCGCCGTCCGGATTGACGTGCAGAAAGAACAGAATCCGCTCCGATTCCCGGATCATGTCGGCTGCCGCCGCGAGGTCAATCTGCAGGTTTCTCACGGTGTGCCTCCTGCTCATCCTGCGCTTTATGCACCTCATCCTGCGCCTTCTGCTCGTTTTGCACCTGAACCAGCAGCTTCGCGATCCGAGTGCCATGCTCGATGGAGTCATCCAGCACCACATGCAGTTCCGGCGTGAACCGGAGCCGCATGACCTGGGCCAGTTCCGACCTGAGGAATCCGAGGGCGCTCTGGAGCCCCTTCATGGAATCCTTCTTCTGCTTGTCGTCCCCGAGGACGCTGACAAACACTTTGGCGTGCGCCAGGTCGCCGGAAACCTCCACTTTTACGATGGAGACAAAGCCGATGCGCGGGTCCTTCAGTTCCCGGATCAGCCGGGCCAACTCTTCCCGCATCTGCTCCCCGACGCGCGCGGCACGCTGCTCGTTGGACATACGATCACGCTCCTCTAACCGGATACAGAAACCGTGAGTCATAGCGTCTCCCCGCTAGAGTACTTCTACCTCAATGGCGCAGACTTCACCTTCCCAGTGGGATTCGACAAAGCCCACCACTTTGGCAGCCATGTCCCGCACATGGCCCTCCTCGCCCGAGACCAGGGCGATGCCGACCTGGGCCCGCTGCCAAAGATCCTGGTCCCCCACTTCGGCCACGGCGGCGCCGAAGCGGACCCGCACTTTGTCCATGAGCGAGCGCAACGCCTGGCGTTTTGCCTTCAGCGAACCGGCGTCCGGAATGGAGAGTTCCAGCCGGATGGCAGCGATGAACATGGGCTTCCCCCCTGCCGGGCGCTTGCCCGCCACTCGCAAGAAGGACCGGCGGTGGCGCCATGCCACCACCGGCCCTTTCAGCAAGTGTGAGTTGTGATTACGACGCCGGCTTGACTTCTTTCATCTCGTAAGCTTCGAGAATGTCGCCCGGCTTGAAGTCCTGGAACTTCTCCAGCGTGATGCCGCATTCGTAGCCTTCCGCCACGTCCTTGACCTCGTCCTTGAACCGGCGCAGGGCGTTGACCTCGCCGTCCCAGACGACGACGCCGTCCCGGATGAGCCGGTACTTGGCGTGGCGGGTCACCTTGCCGGAGACGACCATGCAGCCGGCGGCCATGCCCACCTTGGGCACCTTGAACGTCTCGCGGACTTCGGCCCGGCCGAGGATGTTCTCCTCGATCTTCGGGGCCAGCATGCCGGTGAGGGCAGCCTTGATATCGTCCACGATGTTGTAGATGACGCTGTACAGGCGGATGTCGATGCCCTGGTCGGCGGCTGCCCGCCCGGCCCGGTCGTCAGGCCGCACGTTGAAGCCGATGATGATCGCGCTGGAGGTCGAGGCCAGCATGACGTCCGTCTCGGTAATGGCGCCGACGGCGCTGTGGATGATCTTGACCTGCACCTCTGCGTTGCGCAGCTTTTCCAGCTGGCCACGAAGCGCTTCCACGGAGCCCTGAACGTCGGCCTTGAGGATCAGGTTGAGGTCCTTGACCTCGCCCTCGGCCACCTTGGACATGAAGTCATCCAGGGACATGGCCTTGGTGCCCTGCCGTTCGGCCTGAGCCTTGGCCTGCCGCCCTTCGGCGACCGAGCGGGCCGTCTTTTCGTCCGGCGCCGCCCGGAAGACGTCGCCGGCGGCGGGCACGGACTGGAAGCCCAGCACCTGCACGGGGGTGGACGGACCGGCGGACTTCAGCTTCCGGCCACGGTGGTCAAACATGGCGCGGACCCGGCCCCAGGCGGTGCCGGCAACGAAGTTGTCGCCGGTGTTCAGCGTGCCGGCGGAGACCAGCACGGTCGCCACGGGACCCCGGTTCTTGTCGAGTTCGGCTTCCAGGATATAGCCCCGGGCTTCCTTGTCCGGATTGGCCTTCAGATCCAGCACGTCGGCCTGGACCAGAATGGACTCGAGCAAGAGGTCGAGGTTGGTCTGCTGCTTGGCAGAGACGGGGACCATAATGGTCTCGCCGCCCCACTCTTCCGCCACCAGGCCATGAGCAGTCAGGTCCTGCTTGACCCGGTCCGGGTTGGCGTTCGGCTTGTCGATCTTGTTGATGGCGACCAGGACCGGTACGCCCGCCGCCTTGGCGTGGTTGATGGATTCAATCGTCTGCGGCATGACCGAGTCATCGGCCGCGACCACAAGCACGGCGATGTCGGTGACGTTGGCGCCGCGGGCTCGCATGGCGGTGAACGCCTCATGGCCCGGGGTGTCCAGGAAGGTGATCTTCCGGCCCTTCAGTTCGACTTCGTACGCACCGATATGCTGCGTGATGCCGCCGGCTTCACCCGCGGCCACCTTGGCCGAGCGGATGGCGTCCAGCAGCGAGGTCTTGCCATGGTCGACGTGGCCCATGATCGTAACCACGGGATGCCGGGTCACTTTCAGATCCGCATCCTCGTCCGCATCGACCACGACGCCGTAGGTGTCCATGATGTTCTCCGTCTGCTTGACGGAGACGTCGATCCCGAACTCGCCGCCGATCAGGACGCAGGTATCCACGTCCAGCTCCTGGTTGATCGTGGCCATGATACCGTAGCCGGTGAGCAGCTTCTTGATCACTTCGGCCGCGGTGACGCCCATTTCGTGTGCCAGGTCTTTGGCAGTCATGGGCCCGTCGATGGTAATCGGCTTCAGGCTGCGCCGCTCCACCACGGAGGGCTTGTTGCCAAAACGCCCCCGACCGAACAACTTGTCTTCGGACGGACGGGAAGCAGCGGTTTCGCGCTTGGTAAAGGCGTCGCCCTTCTTGCGGTCGCCGCCCTGGCCGATGGGACGCTTACCTTCAGCAGGCTTCGCGGCCTCAGCGACCTTGGGGTCGACCTTCGGGATATTCAGGACGCCCGTGCGACCGCGAGCACCAGGGCCACCGAAGCCACCGGGACGACCGCCGCCAGGGCCGCCACCGAATCCGCCGGGACGACCGCCGCCGCCAAAGCCGCCGGGACGGGGGCCGCCGGCGCCAGGGCCGCCGAAGCCACCGGGACGGGGGCCACGGTCAAAGGAACGCGGGCCGCCGGCGGGGGCGCCGGGGACAGGGCGAGAGGGCATGCCGATGCCGGACAAGCCGGACGGAGGGGCCACGGGCCGGCGGGGGCCACCCTCGATCAGGGAACGGTCACCAGCGTCCATTGCGACCGGCCGGCTAGGCAGACCGATCAGCGACGGGGCAGACGGAGCGGCCGGACCAGCCGGACGCGGCAGGCCGGGACCTGCACCCGCAGGACGGGGAGCGGTCGGCATGGTCGGCATGGTCCGCATGGCCGCAGGTGCGGTGGGCAGCGGCCGGCTCGGGCCGGCAGGACGGGCCGGGGCAGCCGGCGCTTCAGCACCGGACTCCATGTGGACCGGAACCGCCTCAGCCGCAGGGGCGTCCACACCGGGGGTTTCCGCCTTGGGGGTTTCCGCCTTGGGCGCTTCCGCCTTGGGCGCTTCCGCCTTGGGCGCGGCGAACACGGGTGCTTCCGGCATGACCGGTTCCGGCTTTACGATTTCGGCCTTCGGAGCCTCCAGCACGGGGGCTTCGGGCAGGTTCATTTCGAGCTTGGGCGCTTCGGTTCTGGGCGCTACCGTCACTTCCGGCTTAGGCGGCTCGGCTGCCGACGCCACCTTAGCTTCCGGAGCCTGCGCCTCATGACGGGCCGGCGGGGCGACAGTCGCCTCGGCTGCCGGAGCAGCAGGCTTTTCTGCCGCAGGACCGGCAGGCCGGACGCGGCGCTCGGCAGCAGGCCGATCCATAGAGCGTTCGGCCGCGGGGCCTCCCACAAGCCGCTCCATAGAAGGCCGTTCGGCCCGTTCGCCCGCCGGGCGCTCTGCGCCGGGATGGCGTGCCGCCTGTGCGGGACGATCAGTACCGGGGCGCTCCGCTACAGGCCGTTCGGCCCCGGGGCGACGTTCGGCCAGAGCGGGACGCTCTGTCACGGTACGCTCCTGTCCGGGCGCTGTAGAGCGGAGTTCCCGCTTGATATCCTCCACACGCTGCCGGGGCTTGGTACCGCTCCCGAAGAAGTCCTCCAGCAACGAGGATTTCGCAGGGTTGGCCTCCCGCACAGGTTTAGGAGTTGCCGCCGTCTTGGTTGCCTTGGCGGTTTCAGCCGTACCGGTCTCGCTTTTGGCGGACTTGGTACGCTTCGCCGTTTCCGTTACCTTGTCGGCGGTCTTTTGGTCGATGGTACTCATATGATTTTTCACATCCACATTCAAAGTTTGAAGGACCTCCAGAACCCGCTTGGAGTCCAAACCTAATTCTTTAGCCAGTTCAAATACGCGAATTTTGGGCTGCACCGGATCACCCCCGTCCCGTCACAGGCGTCAGGCCCTCTTTTTCGAGAATCCCGACGATGCCTTTGGTGAAGTCCCTGGACTGGATGACCACCGCAGCACGGTGGCCCTTGCCCAGCGCGTCGCCCAGCTCTTCGAGAGTGCCGGCGGTGTAGCATGCTACTCCGGACTCCCGGGCCAGGTATAGGAACTTCTCCTGAGTGCGTTCGCTGGCGTCTTCGGCCAAGATCAAGAGATCGGCCTTGCGCTTCTTCAATGCCTGCTCGGCTGCGAAGTCGCCGGAGGCCACCTTGCCGGCCCGTTGACAGAGGCCCAGCATGAACTTGAGGGACTGTGGGATCAATCCGGAGTCACCATCCCCGCCTCCAATTTGGCCCAAACCTCATCGGAGATGGGCTGTTCGAGCGCTTTTTCAAGCCGCTTCCCCTTGACTGCCTTTGTGAGGCAGTCTTTGCTGGGGCAGAGATACGCGCCCCGTCCGGACTTCTTCCCCGCTGGGGAGGAGTCGTATTCGATGACGCCATCAGGCGTACGAACCACACGGAGCAGCTCCTTCTTCGGCCTGATCTGCCCGCAGCCCACACACATGCGTTCGGGCGTTTTCTTCACTTTGGGCTGATGTTGCCCTTTGGTCATCACCGTCACCCCCCTTCCACCGGGACAGAAGTTTTATGCGAAGTTAAGCGTCCCCGTCTTCCGTACCGGCTTCGTCCGCCACGCCTCTCGCCTGCGTTTCGGACTTGATGTCGATTTTCCAGCCGGTCAGCTTGGCGGCAAGCCGGGCGTTCTGCCCTTCTTTGCCAATGGCGAGGGACAGTTGATAATCAGGAACGACGACCCGGGCGACCCGACCGGCCTCTTCGCAGTCGACGGAGACGACCTTCGCCGGCGAAAGCGCCTTGGCCACAAAGACCGAGGAGTCGCCAGACCACTCGACCACGTCGATCTTCTCGCCCTGCAGTTCATTCACGATATTCTGGACCCGCTGGCCCTTCATGCCGACGCAGGCGCCCAGGGAGTCCACGTTTTCATCGCGTGAGTAGACGGCGACTTTGGAGCGGGCACCCGCCTCGCGGGCGATCGCCTTGATCTCCACGACGCCGTCGTGGATCTCCGGCACTTCCAGTTCAAAGAGCCGCTTGAGGAGGCCCGGATGCGTCCGGGAGAGGGAGATAGACGGACCTTTGGTAGTCCGCTTCACTTCAATGACGTATGCCTTGATGCGCTGATTCTCGACAAAGCGCTCGCCGGGAATCTGTTCGTTGGCCGTCAGAACGCCTTCGACGCCCTTCGCCAGTTCGGCGTAGACCGCTCGGGTCTTCTGGTCTTGCCGGAGTACCAGGCCGGTGACGATGTCGCCTTCCCGGCTGGAGTACTCCTCGTAAATGAGGCCCCGTTCGGCTTCCCGGATGCGCTGCACGACCACCTGCTTGGCGGTCTGGGCTGCGATGCGGCCAAAGTCCCGCGGGGTGACCTCAACTTCCAGAATATCGCCGAGACCCAACCCGGGGTTCTTCACACGCGCCTCGTCCAGGGACGCCTGCAGTCGGGTGTCTTCCACGACCTCGACGATCTCTTTCTGGGCATAAACGCGGTAGTCGCCCGTCTTGGGGTCAAAATGGACGCGGACATTCTGCGCCGAGCCAAAGTTTCGGCGGTACGCCGAGATGAGGGCGGCCTCGATCGCCTCGATTAGAACTTCTTTCGTGATGCCTCTTTCCCTGACCAGGTCGTCAAGCGCCTCGAGAATCTCGGCCTTCATTGCACAGTCTCCTCTCGCGGCCCGGAGGCCGCCCCTAAAAATCCACGCGAAGCTTCACGCCGGCCACTTTCTTGTGGTCCAGGGACAGAGTCTGCCCCTGACCCTTTCCCTGGGTCAGCGTAATGACCACGTTGCCGTCAATCAACCCTTCAAGTGTGCCGACAAACAGCTTCTGCCCGTCCACAGGAGCATAGGTGCTTACAGCCACCTGATGCCCCGTATGGCGGGCGAAGTCTTCCTCGCGCTTTAAAGGCCGCTCAAGCCCGGGCGAAGAAACTTCGAAGTAATCGTACGGCGGATTCGGGAACAACTCGTCAAGTCGGGCGTCCACTGCACGGCTGACGGCCTCGCAGTCGTCAAAGTCGACCCCGCCCTCCTTGTTGATGTACACACGGAGGTAACGGTTCGCTCCCTCTTTGACAAGTTCTGTCCCTACGAACTCAAGCCCGCGCGCTTCCACCAGCGGCCGGGCGACTTCCTCCACCTGCACTTCGAACGGCTTCTCTTTGCCCAAACTCGACCAAGCCTCCGATTCATACATCGATACTGTTTCGTGGATTAATATCTCCACCGGAGAGGCATGAAATGAGCCGGTTGGCACCGGCTCAGGCTAAGATTCCAGCAGAAGAAATGCCGGACGTTGAAAAGAGTGGGTGAACACCCACTCCTCAAAAACGTGAAAGAGTCAGCCCCTCGTACCCCTACTAATACTAGCACAAGCAGGGATTCTTAGCAAGCAATTGCGTGCTATTTTGAGATACGCTCGTCGATGAAAACCGGCGGGACACGGCGCTTCAGTTCATCCGCAAACCCTTTCACCGAACGGATATATCCGCCGGGGAGCTGCACGACGGTCAGCTTCTTGCCGGGGTTCCGATGCTTGTATGCGTCGATCAACTCCCGGGTCTTGGGGTCGACGCCCTTCACCGGGATTTCAGTGCCGACTTCCACGTTTTTGACCACCAGCCAATAGTTGGCGAACGGAAAACCGCCGTTCGGCAACAGCATGCCCACCTTGTCCAGGGGGACGATCATGGGCTTCTTGCGAATGTCGGTCACGCGAATTTCGTTGCCGACGAACTCCAGTTGGAACGACCAGCCCGAGGAGATGAAGAACGTGACCAGGCCCAGCAGGACGCCCAGCAGCATGAAAACAACCGTGCCGACGATACCGGTGAGCCGGTTCCCGATGAGGATGATGGTCAGAGAGAGAGCCGCAGCCAGCGCCACATAAAGAAGTTTCAGGTTCCGCGTCAGCCCGAACTGCGTCGGGGAATCCTTCATCGTAAAAATGTTCATGTTTTCCGCAGCGGCCTGGTCGCCGCTGCGCCACCTCCACCCTGCGATTAGTTGCGGCAACAGATCGAAACGAACTAGAGTCGCACGCCTGCCCGGGCCACGGCGAAGAGTTGTTCCGCCGCCTCTTCTAACTGATCCCGGTCCCGAATCGCCGTCGACCAGCGACGGGGCACGGCGCCCGGCCCGTAGTACGCACCGGCGAGGCCTCCCGCCACAGCACCGGCCGTGTCGGTGTCCTCTCCCAGATTCACCGCCCGGACCACGCATTCCTCCAGGCTGTCCGTCGTCAGAAAACACCAAAGAGCCGCTTCCAGGGTGTCCACCACGTAGCCGGTGGCCCGGACGTCGGCTTCCGTCAGCGCGCCGAGCCGGGAAAGCCGCTCCGCGAGCGGGCCGGCCGCTTCCAGCCCCGCTGCGACGACCGCCGCCCGGGCGGGCAGTGCGCCCGGCATCGCGGCCAAGGCCGCCGCCACGGTGCTGTGATAGACGGCCACGGCCGCGTCGGACTCGGGGTGCGGATGGGTCATCCGGCCGATGGCGAGAGCCCGGGTCACGTCGCTCCCGTAGGCCAGGGCCGTGGGCAGCGTCCGCACGAGCGCACCGTTACCCTCCGGATGCGAGTCGTACCCGGCCATCAGGTGTCGCCCGACGGCCTCCACCGGCTCGTCCGGCGATTCAGCAATGCCCCGGGCGACGGCCAGCGCCATGGCCGTGTCGTCGGTCCACGCGCCGGGTTTCCAGCCGAACGGCCCGCCCCCGGTGATCTCCCGGAAGCCGTCGGGATAGGCGGCCCGGATTTCGGCCCGGCTCTTGAACTCCAGGGTTGCCCCCAGGGCGTCGCCGGCCGCCAGGCCCAGCATGGCGCCCAGGAACCGACCGCCTTGGGTGGCGGCAAGCTTGCGCTGAACGGAGAACGCTTCCCGGGCCAACCACAGCAGCCGGGGGTACATGGCGTGCCAGCGGGGTGACCGCAGCAGCCGGTTGAAGGCGAAGAACGCCTCGCCGAGTCCCCGCTCCGCTGCCACCAGGACGGCGGCCTCGATGCAGAGCAGGTCGTCCGGCGTCATGCCGGCGGGCAGGTTGACCATTACGTCGTCAAACGGGCGGTCCCCGGCGCCATTGCCGGCCGGGTTCCGGTAATCTTCGTCGATCATGGCGATGACCGCCCGGTCAAGTAACGCCGCCTCTTCGCCGCCAAGCGGCGCGTAGAGGTCGAGTGCGGCCTGCCACCGGGGTGGTTCGTCGTAGTCGGGGCGAGAGCGGTTCAGGGTCTCGAGAAACGGCCGATCCCACTGCATGCTTAACGGGCCTCCTTGTCCAGCGGCCCGAGCAGAATAGCCGCCGCCCCCAGGACGATCGCCAGTCCAAAAACCTGCTCCGCGCTTATGCCACTTGTTGTAGGAAACGCGGACGGGGTCGTTCTCCGCGTATGTCTGGATGGGCTGCGACGGCTGGGCCCGGGCGATTTCAGGCAGGATCAGAAGCGCCGTTGTCAGCGCCGCGGCCATTGCGCCGGCCACGAGCAAGGCCCGCCAGCGGGCGAGCCGGGTCCGAAGCCGGGGCAACAGCGCCAGCAGGGCGATCGCCCCCAGCCAGAGGCCGACGGTGTTGATCCGCGCAATGATCGCACCGGCCGTGTCTCCTGCCCGCTGCCGGTCCGGCCCGAAATGGCTGAAAAGCACGGGAGCGGTGAACGCAAAACCGGTCATGGCACCGGTCCACATGGCCAGGCATAGCTGGGTCACCGATTCCAGGAATCTGGTCACTGGCACAACTCTCCCATCAACTCTTCGATCACGTGTGCAACGCCGTCCTCATCGCAGGTCGGGGCGACGCGGTCCGCCGCGGCTCTGGCCGCCTCGTTCGCGTTGCCCATGGCGACGCCGAGGCCCGCATACCGGAGCATGGCCACATCGTTCTCGGAATCCCCCAGCGCGACCACCGCCGCCCGAGGAATCCGCAGGCGAGCCGCCAGCAGTTCAAGGGCGCTGCCCTTGCTGACGCCCGCGGCCGTGATCTCCAGGTTGTCCGGACCCGAGGAAGAGATCTCCAGACCGGGCATCTCCCGGCGAATCGCCCCCGTGAGGCGCGCCAGTTCCCCGTCGGGGCCCAGGATCGACAGCTTCAGAATCGGCGGGAGCCGGCCTTTGGCCGCACTGGCAGCCAGGCTGCGTACCGGCCGGATTCGGTTGACCAGCCAGGCCCGCACGAGCGAGCCCAGGGCCACGTGTGATGAGAGCCGGGGCCGTACCCACTTGAAGTACGCCCGAATCTGGGCCCACGGGCGGTCCAGCAGGATGCTGTGGGCTGTGTAGCACTCTACCAGCAGCCGTCCCTCCCGGCAGAGCCGGAGCACCCGCTCCAGCGGCGCCGGCGGAATCGGCCTGGTCAGGATGGTCTCGCCCGACTCATCCAGCACCGCCGCCCCGTTGCAGCAGATCACGGGGCCGGCGCAGGCCTCCCGGCTCCAGTCGAGCGCCGAGCCGATGGAGCGGCCGGTGGCGATGACCGTTGTGATGCCCCGCGCCCGGGCCTCCCGCAGGGCCGCCCGGGTGCGGGGCGAAATCGTCTTGCTGCTGTTTAAGAGTGTACCGTCCAGATCCAGTGCGATTAACCGATAGTTCAACCCTTACCCTCCAAGCAAAACGCCCTACCGCAGGGCAGACAGGACAATGAGCAGGCAGCCCAGCAGCATGTTCAGCGTGAAGATCAGGCGGGACAGCCGGTGATACTTGCCGTACTCAATACGCAAGGGGTCGTCTTCCGGTACCTCGTCGATCGGTTTGCCCATCCGCTGATGAATGGCGTCCAGCCGCTGCCGGATGGTACTGGCGGAGATGATCACCAGCGCGAGCATGACGGCAGCGGTGAGCAACCGCCCGAGGTCGATCGACTTCCAGCCTTCGTTGATGGCCTGAAGCACCGTTACCACCAACATGATGCCGCCGGTGACGAGTCCCATCGTGTCGATGCGGGCCAGCGTCTCCCCTGTGATGGCGCCCGCCTGCTCCCGGGAAGAGAGGTTACGGAAGAGCACCGGCGCGAAAAGCACCCCGAACGCGAACATGGCCCCGACCCAGAGGGCCAAGACAAGGTACTGCAAGACGTTCAAAAACAGGATCATCGAGCCTGCCTCCCCTGCTACGGACTGACAAATTTCGTGCTGCGATCGCTCACAAAATCAAGGTTGTTTGATCGACATGGGTGGATCACCCGTTGTTTTACTCTTTCGGATCGTTTCGGGGAATTTCCTGCCTGCCGTCCGCCATCACGGGGCGTCCACGCTTACATCCGCATCGATATGCCCGCCGGGCACCTGGCGGGTGGCCCCGGTCAGCGTCCAGGAGACGTTCCAGGTCCCGGCCGTCTCCGGCGCCGTCAACAGCGCCTTTACCCGGACGTGCTTTCCCGGCAGGACCGCGGCCGGCACGGATAGAACCGGCAGGTCGTCCCGGGCGGGCACGAACCGGTAGTCGTCCGTCGTCCAGGTGGTGTCCCCGGTGTTGTCCAACTCCCAGCTCAGTTCGACCTCCTCGCCGGCGGCGGTCCAGGGGGAGTATGGCCTGCTGACCACTTCCGCCTGGTCGAACGTCGGTTTCGGCTTGCGCACCGCCGCCGGTGTCCCGACGATGCGCCGTGTTGCCAACCACAGGCCGCTCCACCCCGCCAGAAATCCCACCAGCACCAACCCCGCGATGATCGTCCGCTGCACCCACGGGCGGCGGCGCCAGTCATTCTGAGTCAAACCCGCTCCCCCTCCGGTCAATCCGGGCCGTCCGCCTCCAGCGACCACCGGCGCCGGCACACGCCCCTGCGGGGCATGCTTACGACCGCTTGCGGCACTCTATGCCGGCTCCTGGGAACATTTTCGCCAATCGTACCTCCTTCTAGTCCTCCGCTTCAGCCAATGAATGGACGCACAGTCCGGGTTGCCCGCGGACTGTGCGTCTCGGTTGAGCCTATAGCGTTTTCGGGTCCAGTTCATGCCGAAGGGCCACCGTAAATGCGTCCCAGCCGGGCTGGCAGCCCTCCCGCTCCAGAGAGGTGATGAAGTCCAGGTGGGACCGTCCCCGCCGGTAGTCGGGCTCCTTGGACGGGTGCGGCAAGTACCGTGATACCAGGTCGAGATCCGGGCGCCAGAGCAGACTTCCCTGGTAGAGTACGACGGAGCGGTTCGCGTACAGGCTGGAGCCCAGAATCTTCCGGTCGCCCAGGGCTACGTCTCCCAGCCCCCGGACAGCCGCTCCCCGAACGCCCAGCCGCTCCAGCGCCCGGACGATCGCCGTGGCCACCGGCTCGATCCATTGCGTCGCAAACCGGCGCCGGGAGGCGTCGTAGCAGGCGGTGATGACAAGGTTGCCCGGACTGAGCACCACTGCCCCGCCGCCGCCCCGCCGGCGGTAGACCGGAACACCGGTGGCCGCACAGAGCGCCAGGTCCACGTCGGCGGCCGGCGTGCCCGCCCCCAGTACGCAGGCCAGGTTCCCGGGTTCCCAGAGCCAGACGAAGGGTCCTTCGCGCCCAAAGCGGTCCAGGGCCTCCGCGTCCCATGGCAAGGGTTGAATCTCCATACGCTTCTCCCCTCGGACTAAAAGGAAAAGACCAGTTGGTTCCCCTCCGGCATCCCTTTCAGGCAGCCGTGGTTCTGCAGCAGTTCGATGACCGACTTGTTCAGTCGGGCCCGGGCCTTCAAGTCGTCGATGGACTGGAACTCGCCCTGCGACCGGGCCTCCACGATGGCGAGGGCGGCGTTGTCGCCCAGGCCGGCCAGGGAGTTGAACGGGCAAAGCAACGTGCCGTCGGGATTAATGACATAGCGGTTCGCTTCGGACCGGTAGAGCTCGATTTTGGTAAAGCGAATGGACCGCAGGAACGCCTCTTCCACCAGTTCGTATTCCGTGAGCGAGTCCTTCTCCTTCGGGCTCGCCTCCCGGCCTTTGGCCTCCACCTCCTGCATATACCGCCGGACCGCCTCCGGCCCTTTGGTAATCAGTTCGGCATCGACCGAGCCCGCCCGGACGGAGAAGTAGGTCGCGTAGAAGAGCGCCGGATGGTGGACCTTGAACCAGGCGATGCGCAGGCAGGAGAGCACGTACGCCGCCGCGTGGGCCTTCGGGAACATATACTTGATCGTCTTGCAGGAGCCGATGTACCACTCCGGCACGCCGGCCTTCGTCATGGCCTCTTCCATGTCCGGGGCCAGGCCCCGGCCCTTGCGGACCGACTCCATGATTTTGAACGAGAGCGCCGGCTCCATGCCCCAGTACATCAGGCGGAGCATGATGTCGTCGCGGGTCGGAATGCAGGTCTGCAGCGTGCAGATGCCCTTCTTGATCAGGTCCTGGGCGTTGTTGGTCCAGACGTCGGTCCCGTGGGAGAGGCCCGAGATGCGGACCAGGTCCGAGAAGTTCTGCGGGCTGGTCTCCATGAGCATCTGGCGGACGAACCGGGTGCCCATTTCCGGCAAAACGATGGTGCCCAGGTCAAACATGAGCTTGCCTGACTCAATGCCAAGGGCCTCCTGGCCACCCGCACTGAAGAGCCGGAGCACCTGCGGGTCGTCGATGGCGACCGTCCGGATGTCGTAGTTCTGGTCGCCGGTCTTCGCCCGGTATAGGTCCTGGAGCATCCGCAGCATAGTCGGATCGTCGTGACCGAGAATGTCCAGCTTCATGAGTGCCGACTCGAACGCGTGGTAATCGAAGTGGGTCGTCTTGACGCCGGAGTTCCGGTCGTCGGCCGGGAACTGGACCGGCGTGACCTCTTCGATCTCCATGCCCACCGGACAGACGACCATGCCGCCGGGGTGCTGGCCGGTGGTGCGCTTCACGCCCGCCACGCCGGACGCCAGATAGCCCACGTGGGCCTCCCGGACGTTCACGATGTTGTTGTCTTCCAGCCAGCCCTTCACCATGCCGTACGCCGTTTTCTCAGCGATGGTGCCCACGGTGCCGGCCTTGAACACATATTTGTCGCCGCCCAGCAGCTCTTCGGAGAACTTCTGAATTTTGGTCTGTACATCGCCGGAGAAGTTGAGGTCGATATCCGGCACCTTGTCGCCCTTGAAGCCCAGGAAGGTCTCGAACGGAATGTCCTGGCCATCGCGGTACATGTCGCCTGCGCCGCACTGCGGGCAGCCCTTGCGGGGCAAGTCATAGCCGGAACCGATGGTGCCGTCGTCATGCCACTCCACGTACTTGCACGTCCCGCACACGTAGTGCGGCGGCAGGGCGTTCACTTCGGTAATGTCCATGGCCCACGCGACGAACGAGGAGCCCACGGAACCCCGGGAGCCGACCAGGTAGCCCAGGTCGTTGGACTTTTTAACCAGCAGGTGCGAAATGTAGTAGGAAACGGCAAAGCCGTTGCCGATGATCGCTTTCAGCTCTTTTTCCAGGCGGGCCGATACTTTCTCCGGCAGCGGTTCGCCGTAAACCCGCCTTGCCTTCGCGTACGAGAGTTCGCGGGTCTTCTCGTTGGAACCCTCCAGCACCGGCGGATAGAGTTGGTCCGGCACCGGCTTCACGTTGTCGATACTATCCGCGATGGCGTTGGTGTTGGTGACCACCACCTCCAGCGCCGCCTCGGGTCCGAGATACTTGAATTCGGCCAGCATTTCGCCGGTGGTGCGGAAGTAGAACGGGGCGTCGTACTCGTCGCGGAAGCCAATGCCGCCCTTTAAGATGCGCCGGAAGACCTGCTGGTGCGGCTCCAGGAAGTGGGCATCCCCGACGGCGACCACCGGCTTGCCCATTTTCTTGCCCAGCGCGTAAATCCGCTGGTTGAGGCCGATCAATTGCTCTTCGGAGTTGACCTGGCCCTGCTCCAGCAAATACCGGATGCAGTCCCGGGGCACGATTTCGAGGTAGTCGTACCACTCCACCAGCTCTTCCAGCTCTTCTTCCGGCACGCCACGCAGCAGCGCATCGTAGAGGTGGCCGCCATAGGTGGCCGAGCCGATCAGGAGCCCGTCCCGGAGCTTCTCCAGTTCCGTTTTAGGCAGGCGGGGCGTCCGGTTGAAGAATTCGATATGGCTTTTGGAGATCAGCTTGTAGAGGTTCTTCACGCCGTGCTGCTTCTGCACGAGGCAGGTCACGTGGTATGGCTTCATTTGCTCCACGTTCATGCCTTTCACCAGCGTGTTCAGGTCTTCCACCGTCGTCAGACCCGAAGACTTCGCCAGGAGCTTGTCCAGCAACATGGCCGCCGTCCGGGCGTCGGCGTCGGCCCGGTGGTGGTTGTCCAGCTGGATTTGCAGCTCTTTGGTCAAGGCGGCGAGGTTATGCGCCTTCAGGTGCGGCAGCAGGGAGCGGCCCATGACCAGCGTGTCCAGCACCGGGTTGGTGAACTCTTCGCCCAGGTGCTTTTTCCGGTGGTATCGGAGGAACGAGTAATCGAACTGGGCGTTGTGGGCCACGATGATGGCGTCGCCGATGAAGCGGAAGAACTCCGGCAGGACCTCTTCCGGCGTGGGGGCGTTCGCCACCATATCCGGGGTAATGTGGGTCAGCTCCTGCACGACCAGCGGGATCGGCTTCGACGGCCGGATGAACCGCTGGAACGATTCGCCGATCTTCCCGTTCCGGTACCGAACTGCGCCCACTTCGATAATGTCGTCGCCGATCGGCGAAAAGCCGGTCGTCTCAATGTCCAGCACCACGAAGTCCGCCTCGGCGAGCGGTACGCCCTGCGGCGGCCGCTGGATGATGACCGCGCCGTCATCCACCATGTAGAATTCGCAGCCGTAGAGGAGCTTGAAGTCCGCGGGGGCCTTCACGTGGGAGGCAGCCGGAAACGCCTGGACGACCCCGTGGTCCATCACCGCCACGCCCCGGTGGCCCCAGGCGATCGCCCGCTTCACCAGCTGTTCAGGATCGATCATGCCGTCCATGGCGGACATGAGCGTGTGGGCGTGCAGTTCAATCCGCTTGAGCCCTTCGTAGCTGTCCTTGCGGGCGGGGCGGCTGCCGAGGTTGATGTCGTCGGCCATGAGGACGAGTTCGTTCTGGAACTTGTCCATCTGGACATTGCCCCGGACTCTCACCCAGGCGCCGTTCTTCAACCGGTCCATGATCTCCGGGTCTTTCTTGGGATCCCGAAAGACTTTGACTGGCAGCGTGTCGCCCAGGTCACCCACCTTGTTGAGGCGCAGGAGGTCGCAGACGGAGAACGAGATCATCTGCTTGCCGGTCTTGGTGTCCCGGCTGTCCACCCCCACCACTTCGCCCTCAATGACCACCCGGTTCTCCTCTTCGGTGACGGAGTTGATCTCCCGGACCGGCACCTCCGACTGGATCACGCGGCCTTTCAGCACGCCGTCGGCCGGCATCTCGGCGGACGCGGCGCCTTCTTTCTTGCCGAAGGCGGACTGCCGCTGCATCCACTGGTCGAAATACGCGGCGATAACCTCCGGCTCGGAACCCGCCGGCTCAGGCGGCAGGGGCACCGCTTCGGAGGGCAGTTCGGCAAAGGGGTCTTCCGGCGCCACCGGGGCGACTTTTTCCAGCTTGGGCGGCTTCGGTTTCGCCGCTAACCGGACGGTGACCTCCAGGCCGGTCTCCTGCTGGATGAGCGCCTGCAGCAGGTCGGCCCCGCCGGATGACTGAATGACGCCCACCATGGCCTCGGTGGGCATTTCGATGGACAGCAGGCCGCCTTCGAGCTTCCAGGCCGCCTTGTCCATGATGCCGTTCAGCCGCGGCAACGTGTCCCGTGCTTGCTGCAGCACGTCAAGCCAGGCTTCCTCCAGCACGGTGGCTGGATTCTCAGCCCGGTCCGCCACCTGCGGCATCACCCGAACTCTGACCGGCAGGCCGTCGAAGCAGGCCCGGGCGACCGCAGCGCCGAGCACTTCCCGATGGGCCAACGCCAGCCGACTTTTCACTTCAAGGTAGAGAATAACCTCCTGGGCGCGCTGACGGACCTCCACCCGCAACAGTTGGGCCTCATCCAGCACCAGCTGGACGTCGGCGGGCAGGGAGGTCCGGTCGATGAGCGCAAGCCAGTCTGCTTGTGGCGACATGATCAGGCTCCCCCATGCTATGTTGATGCCCCGAGCGTCGATCACCGGCCAACGCCGATCACCGGCGGGAAAGATACGGGCGCCCGGCATGTTCGGGCGCCCGCGTCGGGGTTCGAGATTTACTCTTCTTCAGTGACGGAGGCAACACCTTCAGTCGACATCAAATCACCGATCAATCCAGTCGTCTCCGGGACCCTGCCCGATAATCTCAGGTTAAAGGAGATTTCCACCATGCCGGCGACCGGGCCGGTCCGCATGCTGACGCTGCGGATATTGGCGCCCCACTTCCCGCAAACGGTCGCCAGCGCCCCGAGGCGCCCGGGCGAGTCCGCGACGTGCACAATGAGCGTCCGCTGGCTGCCGCGGCTGATGTACCGCCGCTCCACTTCGGAGAGCGTCTTCAGCGTCAGCACCACCAGTACCGTGCTCACGACCGATTCCATGTACATGCGCGAACCAACGGCAAGGCCCACGCCGGCCACCACCCAGAGGGAGGCCGCCGTCGTAAGCCCGCGAATGTTAATGCCTTCGCGCATAATCGTCCCGGCGCCCAGGAAGCCGATGCCGCTGACCACCTGGGCGGCAATCCGGCCGGGATCGCCGTTCCCGTGTGCGCCGAAGCCCGTCAGGGCGTACATGGTCAGAGAGACCTGCATGATCAGCGCCGACCCGACGGTGACGAGGACGTGCGTCCGTAGTCCGGCAGGATGGTTGCCATGTTCGCGTTCAAGACCCACCACACCGCCGCAAACGGCTGCCATCGCCAGCGGCACAAAGGTGTTCCAGAGTTCGCGGAGGAAGGACTGCACCATATCAGACGCCAGCCACTCGACCAATAAACATTACCCTTTCTGCGCGTATTTCAAGATCTCGTAGTACATCTTCATTCGGGCAGCAACGCCTTTAACCAGCCCGAGTTTCTCTTCCTTCATCCGGTGACTCATCTCGCACAGCGGGACTTCAACCACTTTGTAGCCGTGCTCCTTGACATGACGGGTCAGGGCGACTTCAATACCGAAGCGGAGCATGTCCGCATCGGGGTCCTGTTTGAACATGGCAGCGACAATATCCCGACGGACGGCTCGCTGGCCGGACAAGTATGGCGAGATCAGTTGTGCCAGGTCCGTCGCCACCCGGCCTTCGTCGAAAACGCCGACGCTCATGTCCGCCTCGCCGGCGATGACCGGTTGTAACAGTGCGTTGACGTGGGTAGGTGCAAGTCCGATCAGGTCGGCATCCAGGAAGAGGAGCACGGGCGCCTGGGTAGCGGCAAAACCGGTCTTCATCGCGCCCGCCTTGCCCTGGTTCTCCCGGTGCTCAAGCACACGGGCACCCGCCTCCCTGGCAACTTCAGCCGTCCGGTCCTGAGATCCGTCGCTGACCACCAGAATCTCATCGACCTGGCTCACAAGGCGCAGCGTGGAGATCACGTCGCCTATGGTCGTTTCTTCGTTAAAAGCAGGAACCACCGCGGCAACTTTCATCGGGAACCTACCTCCGTTCCGGCCAATACAGCCGGACGTTTGCATCTCTCAGCCCGGACGCTCCGCCTTACTCTATTCCTTGTCCCAAAGGAATTTTCCTCCTCCACGACAGGTTGAACTCCGATCCTGACCGATTATCTTCCGGTGTATTCTGTCTATTGCGAACTGGATAAAACGGCCCGGCGCCTACCCAGACCAGGGGTAGCATGCCCAGAGGGGCGGCCAAACATGGCCAGTTCGGCTGTCGAAAGGTTAGACGAACAAAAGAGGCAGGCTACTTCAGCCTGCCGCTCAGATTTGCGAAAAGGTCGGGGCTATTCGTACCGGAGGGCGTCCACCACATCGAGCCGAGCCGCCCACCGGGCCGGCAGAAGCCCGACCAGCGGGGCCAGCAGCAGCGCCACCAACAGCCCGGAGCCAACGGCGCCCCACCCCATGACCGGGTGAACGGAAGAGCCGTTAATGAACTCCATGGAAGAGGTCATGACCCAGTGGATGGCCACGCCGATCGGCATGCCGAAAATGGCGCCCACCACGCCGGTGCTAAAGGCCTCGCCCAGCACCACCCGGATGACCTCGCCGCGCGTGGTGCCCACGGCCCGCATGACGCCGATCTCCCGCCGCCGCTCCAGGATCGAGGCGAAGAGCGTGTTGGCGATGGCGAGTCCCGAGACGAGAATCGAGATCCAGATCAGCCCGTCCATCAGTTTGTAGAAGCCTTCGTACTGGGCCCGGAGTTCCGCCCAGAACTCCCGGTTGCGCCGGACCGTCAGGTGCATGGCGTCGCCCCAGCGGTCTAAAATCGCCTTGCGCACGATCGCCGGATCGGCGCCCTGCTGCAACAGGACCGCGATGTTGGACGCCGTCTGGTCGTTCCAATGGCGGGCATAGTCCTGCCAATCGATCTGGACGGTGCCGCCGTAAGGTGTCACGTCTGTCATGATCCCGACGACCTTCAGCCGCAGGTCGCCGTCCGGGGCCGGGAGTGTCAGATCGTCGCCAAGGCCCACGTGCAGGCGTCGGGCCACGGCCGGTGTGATCAGCGCACCGCCCCCCTGCTCCATGGCGTCGGCCGCCGCAGTCCACGTCCCCGCCTCCATGGGCGCCTCGGAGTACTGGCGGAGCAACCGGTGGTCGAACGCCTGCAGAAACGCAGGGTCGCCATCGGCGAGCATCGCCCGGGTCATCTTCTGCGGACTGACCAGCCGCACGCCGGGCACGGCCGCAAGGTCCCGAGCCAAGGCGGGGTCGATCTCCACCTGGGCGCCAAGCCCCGCGTACGAAGTGGAGATGTTCAGATCCCACCCAACCGCCTTGTTGTACCAGTTGTCGAAGCTGGCGACCTGCGACGCCTTGACGCCGCCCATGGCCACCATCCAGGCGAGGCTGACCATGAGCGCACAGACGGTGGCCGCCGTCCGGCGGGGGTTGCGGACCAGGTTGTCCGCCGCGAGCCGGCCGGTGACGCCGAGGACCCGGGCGAGCAAAGGCCGGAGCAGCCAGCGGTCCACCAGCGGCAGCAGCACCGGCAGCAGAATCACCACGCCCAGGAGCATCAGCGCCATAGCAACGCCCCACGCCCGCAACATCAGCGCCGAGAGCATCCCCTGCTCGGGCCAGGTCAGGTACGTGAAGGCCACGCCGCCCGCCAGCAGCAGGAGACCGGCGGCGGCCCGCAGCACGACGTGCCGCTCCCGGGCCGTGTCGCCCTGCCCGTCCGGGCGCATCGCCTCCACCGGGCTGACCCGCACCGTCTCCCGGGCCGGGCCGGCGGCGGCGAAGAGGGCGGTGCCCACGCCCACGATCAGCGCCAGGGCGGTTGTGACGCCGTCCAGCGTCACCTGGGCCTTCTGCAGCCCATAAGCCACCAGGACCTGGCCGGTCAGTTGCCGGGCCATGGCGCCGGCCAACCCGTACCCCCAGAACAGGCCGAGCACCGAGCCGAACAGCCCCAGGATCCCGGCCTCGCTCAACACCAGGGAGAGCACTTCCCGGCGCCGCAGCCCCAGCGCCCGCAGAATCGAAAGGTCCCGGCGCCGCTCCGCGACGCCCATGGCCACGTTGGTGTAAATGATAAACGCGCCGGCGAAGAGCGAAATGGAGCCCGCCATGGTCAGCACGAACTTGACGGAATCCAGGACTTTCTGCATATCCCGGGAGCGCTCCACCGGCGTGCCGACCCGGACCCGGCTGCCCAGCGCTTCGGTGAGGCGCTCCCGGGCAGCGGCGATGTCGCTCCCTTTCGCCACGATCACGTCGATGAGGTCCAGCTTGCCGACCTTGCCGAAGATCTCCTGGGCCGTGCGCAAGGGCAGGATGCCGAACGGCCCCAGGGCGCCCCGGACGGTGCCGCCGGCGTCGAAGATCCCCACCACCGTAAACTCCTGCAGCCCGGTGGTCGTCAAGATCGAATAGGTCTGCCCGACCCCGATGCCGAGGGCCTGGGCCAGGTCGCTGGAAATGGCGGTCTCCCGACCGTCGGTTCGCCGGGGCAGCCGGCCGTCTTTGAGCTTGTAGCTGCGGACCTGGGTGTCCAGGGCCGGGTCGACGCCGTAAAACGTCGCGCCGCTCTTGCGCTCGCCCGCCACCACCGGTGCGCCGGATGTGACCGCCGGCACCGCGGCGCCGACCTCCCGGACCGTTTGGACGTCGGCCAGCACCTGCTCAGGGAAGCCGCTGCCCGAGGCGGCGGAGACCTGCAGGTCGGCCCGGCCGGCCGCTGCGGAGAGCAGGCTCTCGTAGCTGGCCAGAATGGCGCTGTTGGTCAGCATGACCGCCGAGACCATGGTGACGCCCAGGGCGATGCCGAGCAATGTCATCAGCGAGCGGCCTTTCTTGCCCAGCAGGTAGCGCCGGGCGAACTTCGCGTAAAGAGCCGTCATGCTGCGCTCCCTCCCGTTCGCTCATCCATGGTGATCCGGCCGTCCCGCATGGTGATCAATCGGTCCCCGTAGGCGGCCGCTTTTGCGTCGTGGGTCACCATGAGAATCGTCTTGCCGCGCCCTGTCTGCATCTCCTTGAGCAGCAGCAGAATCTCCTCGCCGGAGACCGAATCCAGGTTGCCGGTGGGCTCGTCGGCGAAGAGCAGCGGCGGGTCGTTCACCAGCGCCCGGGCGATCGCCACCCGCTGCATCTGCCCGCCGGAGAGTTCGTCGGGCTTGTGACCGGCCCGGGAGGCGAGCCCGATCGTCGCCAACAGGTGCCGGGCCCGGGCCTCCGCCTCCTGCGTTTTCACCCGGGCGAGCAGCAGCGGCAGCGCCACGTTCTCCAGGGCCGTCAGGGTCGGCAGCAGGTTGAAGAATTGAAACACGAAGCCGATCTGGTCCCGCCGGACCAGCGTCAGCTGGTCGTCCGTCAGGCGGGTCAGGTCGCGCCCCAGCAGCGTCACCGTGCCCGCGGTCGGCTGCTGGAGGCCGCTGATCAGGTGCAGCAGCGTGGATTTGCCCGAACCGGACTTGCCCATAATGGCGACGAATTCGCCCCGGCCAATGGTCAGGTCCACCCCGTCCACCGCCCGGACGACGGTATCACCCCGCCGGAACTCTTTGACCACGTGGGAAAGCCCGACGACCGCCTTCACGTCTTCACTCACGTATGCCGCCTCCCTGTAGCTTCGCTTCGCAAATCTCCAGCCATTTGAGGTCCGCTTCCGTATGCAGGAGCGCCGCGTCCAGCAACAGCCCCCGCCGGAACCGGTCCGGGCCGGTGAGCCGCCCCAGTCCGATTTTTTGCCGGGTCAGTCCGGCCATCTGCAGGTGGTAGATGCGCCGCTGGGATGCGATCAGGTCAAGCGCGGCGCCCGTGTCCCGCTCCAGCAGCAGCCCCAGCCGAACGAAGACCTCGTCCCGCATGGGCCGGGCTTTGAGCGGTAGCCGGTCCAGCCAGGCGGCCAGCTCGCCGGCCCCGGAATCGGTCAGCCGGTAGACTTTCCGGTCTTCGCCGGAACCGGCCTCCTCCTCCAGGGACACGAGTCCGTCCTTCAGCATTCGCTCCAGCGTCGAGTAAATCTGCCCGACGTTCAGGTCCCAGAGGCCGCCGGTCAGGAGGTCGAACTCGGTCTTCAGTTCGTAGCCGTGGCGGGGCCGTCCGCCCAGAATGCCCAGGATACCGTGTTTGACTGGCAGATGATGCACCTCCCGCGTTGGACCCTCTGCCTACTAGTATAGTATACGAGTATGTATCCGCAAGCAGATGTTTGTTATGCTATTCATTCCCAATAAGCATGGAACAGCCGGCTCCCTGCGAGCCGGCTGTTCCGGTTACTCCGCTACTCCGTTACTTTGAGGAACCCCAGCATCCCTTTTTCGTGGTGATCGTCGACGTGGCAGGCGTATTCATACGTGCCCGCCCGATCCGCCACGAAAGTCTTCTCGGCGCTGGTCCCCGGCCGAATCGGCCCGATTTCAATGCCGAAGAAGTCCAGTTCGAACTCGTGGCGCTCGTTGCCGACGTTCTCGAGCCTGATCCGCACCCGTGTCCCTTTTTTCACCTCGATGACCGCCGGCTCGAACTTGTACTCTGACGCCTTTACGGTGATGGTCTGCTCATTCTGGACAAGGCTCCCCAACTGGGCCGCCGCCCTGGTCGTGAGGTTCCCGCCGCCGGCCTGCTGCAGCAACGCCGCCAGCACCTGCGTCTGGTGCGCCACGGCGGCCTTATCCGGATGGCTGTTGCCCAGGAGGTCCCGCAGCGCCTCGTTCGCCTCGGAGAGCTGTTTCGCCAGGGAAACGTCGTTGAAGCTGACCGGCGCCAGCACTTCGCCGAAGGCCACGCTAAAAGCCTGGTAGGCCTCGCGCCCGGCCGCTGTGTTGCCGCTGTTCACTTTGGCCCCCACCTGCATCAGGGCGGTGACCGCCGCAGTCACCGACGCCTGCTTCACCTGTGCGGCGACGGCCCGGCTCATGCCGCCGGCCGGCTCCCGGGCGCCGGTGCAGCCAGAGAGCCAGGCGGTCGCGATCAGCAGCAGCGCACAGAGTACGACCCGTTTTCGGTTCATTCCCGATTCCCCCTGTCCACTTGGTTTGCCCCAGCAGTGTACCCAGGAGAGGAGGCTCGTAGAACGACAGGCGCCCCTCTGTGAGGGGCGCCCGAAACCTTAGTAAGCCCGAGCGAACCAGACGGTGTGCCTGGCTTTCTCCCCGCAGCAAATGCAGGTCTCTTTCGTGGCCGGCGGGCCAAACGGGATGTTGCGGGTGGTGAACTTGGTCTCCTCTTTCACCTTGCCCTCGCAGTCGTTGTTGCCGCACCAGCCCGCCAGCACCCAGCCGGCGGAACCGGCCTGGTTCTCAAACTGGGCGATGTGGGCCTTCAGCTCATCCAGCGTATTCACGTTCAGGTGCTGGTTGGCGGTCCGGAAGTCCACGGCCTTCTGGAACATGGCCTTCTGAATCCCCTCCAGCAGGCTGACGACGGACTCGACGGCGGCGTCCAGCGAGACCGTGACCTTCTCGCCGGTGTCCCGGCGGGCCAGCACACACTGGTTGCTCTCGACGTCCCGCGGACCCAACTCCAGCCGGAGCGGCACGCCCCGCATCTCCCACTCGTTGAACTTCCAGCCCGGCGACTCGTCCCGCAGGTCGGACTTGACCCGGACGCCGGCCTGCTTCAGCGCGTCAAACAGCGGGTCGAAGCGGGCCATCACCTTTTCACGCAGCTTGGGCGGCCCCACCGGAATCATGATCACCTGAATGGGCGCCATCCGCGGCGGCAGCGCCAGGCCCTTGTCGTCGCCGTGGACCATGACCATGCCGCCAATCAGGCGGGTGGACGCGCCCCAGGACGTCGTATAGACAAACTTCAGCTGGTTGTCCCGGTCCAGGAACTTGATTTCGAAGCCCTTGGCGAAGTTCTGGCCCAGGTAGTGGGACGTGCCCGCCTGCAGGGCCTTGCCGTCCTTCATCATCGCTTCGATGGAGTACGTGTCCACGGCGCCCGCGAACCGCTCCGTCGGGGTCTTCTGGCCCGTCCAGACCGGCATGGCCATTTCGGATTCCACGAAGTCCCGGTAGATCTCCAGGATCTTCGCGGTCTCCTCGCGGGCCTCCTCTTCGGTGGCGTGGGCGGTGTGGCCTTCCTGCCAGAGGAACTCGGAGGTCCGCAGGAACGGCATCGTCCGCTTCTCCCAGCGGAAGACGTTGCACCACTGGTTGATCAGCACCGGTAGGTCCCGGTACGACTGAATCCACTGGGAGTACATAGCGCCGATGATCGTCTCCGACGTCGGCCGGAGCGCCAGCCGCTCCTCCAGCTTCTCGCCGGCGGCTTCCGTCACCCAGGGCATCTCCGGGTTGAAGCCCTCGACGTGCTCCTTCTCCTTGTTGAGCAGGCTCTCCGGAATCAGCATGGGGAAGTAGGCGTTCCGGTGCCCGGTCTCCTTGAAGCGCCGGTCCAGGCCCGCCTGAATCCGTTCCCAAAGCTCATACCCGTCGGGCTTGAAGACGATGCAGCCCCGCACCGGCGAGTAGTCCATCAGTTCGGCTTTCTTGATGGTGTCGATGTACCATTTGGAGAAATCCTCCGCCTGCAGCGTATTCTCCTTGACTGACTCTTTCCCGTCCGCCATCTTGCACGCTCCCTCTGCAAAATAAAAAGCCCCATCCCGGTTAGGGACGGGGCTATTGCTCCCGTGGTACCACCCTGATTGGCCTGCAAAAATCGCCGGCCCGCTCAAGCCCGGTAACGGCGGGCGCCGGCACGGCTCATCGCCGGCAGCTCAGGGGTGGGATGCAGACCGCCGCATGCCCGCCTTGCACCGCCGGCGGGCTCGCTGAAATGAGGCGTAACCGCTTGGCCCCGTCATTGCTCACTTAGCCTCAAGCCTAGCAGGTTCATCCAGCGTTGTCAACGCCGGCGCACCGGGGGGCGCTCTTGGCCTTCATCTCCGCCGCCTTCGTCTCCACCAACTGCACCAGCGACTCCACCATGTCAGCTTCGGAGGTCTTGTGGACTTGCTCGCCGCCGACGTACAGCATGCCGACGCCCTTGCCGCCGAACAGCGCCACGTCCGCCTCCGCCGCTTCGCCCGGCCCGTTGACCACGCAGCCCATGACCGCCACGTTCAGCGGCACGTCGATATGCCCCAGCCGCCGCTCCACTTCGTTGGCCACCCAAACCAGGTCGATCTGCACCCGCCCGCACGACGGGCAGGAGATAATGTTCACGCCCCGGCTCCGCAAATGCAGCGCCTTGAGAATTTCGAAAGCCGCCCGGACCTCTTCCGCGCAGTCCGCGGACAGGCTGACCCGGATCGTATCGCCGATGCCCTCGGCCAGAATCGTGCCGATGCCCACCGCCGACTTGATCGTGCCCGAAAATGGCGTGCCGGCTTCGGTGACGCCAACGTGCAGCGGGTAGTCCACTTTTTCGGAAAGCTGCCGGTAGGCCTCGATCATCGTCTTCACGTTCGACGCCTTGATGGAGATGATCGTCTCCTGGAAGTTCAGTTCCTCCAGGATCGCCACGTGCTTGAGCGCCGACTCCACCATGCCCTCCGGCGTAGGGAAGCCGTACTTCGCCAGGAACTCTTCTTCCAGCGAACCGGCGTTGACGCCGATGCGAATGGGGACCTTCCGGTCCTGGCAGGCCCGGGTGACCTCCTCCACCTTCCAGCGGGCGCCAATGTTGCCCGGGTTGATGCGGAGCTTGTCGATGCCGGCCTCCAGCACTTTCAACGCGATGCGGTAATCGAAGTGCACGTCCGCCACCAGCGGGATGTCGCAGTTCGCCCGAATCTCCTTGAAACACTCGGCCGCCTCCATGGTCGGAGCCGCCACCCGGACAATCTCACAGCCCGCTTCCTGAAGCGCCTTGATCTGGCTGACCACTTCGGGAACGTTCCGGGTATCGCACTTGGTCATAGACTGGACCGAGATGGGGGCGCCCCCGCCCACCTGGACACTGCCCACCATGACCGGCCGGGTGATCTTGCGCACGTTCATTACATATCGATCCCTTCAGCCGAAAATTAGTTGCCTCCCGCCTTTTGCTCCGCAAAAGTCTGCCGGCCGCTCCGGCGACTGACCGAGTCAGTCGCGAATTAGTGTCCGATCACTTCACTATAGGTGATCACGACCATCAGGCCGACGAGAATCAGGAATCCTACGAAATGGACCATGTTCTCGCGCTGCGGGTCGAGCCTGCGGCCACGTGCGATCTCCACCACCATAAACAGCAGGCGGGAGCCGTCCAGCGCCGGAATCGGCAGCAGGTTGAACATGCCCAGGTTAATCGACAGAAAGGCCGTCAGGAGCATCAGGCTGTCCAGGCCCCGTGAGGCCTGCTCGGCGATGGCCTTCGTAATGCCGACGGGCCCGGAAAGCTGCGCTTTCACCCTGCCGGTGACCATGTCCCGGAGACCGCCCAGCCAGGCTGTGGAAATGTTGAACGTCATTTTCGGGCCTTCCACCAGTGCGGTGCCCAGCGGCACACGCTGCGTGGCAGCCCGGATGCCTACCATCCACCGGTCTTCGGAGAAGACCGGGTTCACGGTGAGCGCACTGGTCTTCCCAGCCCGGGAGATGACGAACGCCAGCGGCTTGCCGTCCGATGCGGAGACCAGCCGTAAAATGTCTGACCAATCGTTCACGGCGGCCCCGTTGATGGAGACCACCCGGTCACCCTTCCGCAAACCCGCGCCGGACGCCGGGCACGGTACGGAAGCCGCCTGACCGTTCAGCGTTGACTGACAGGCCGTCGGCACCTCGCCCAGCACCGGTACCTGGGACTGGTCGGTGCCCACCACGTAAAGGAACGACGTGTACATGAGCGAGGCCAGTACAAAGTTCATGATCGGTCCGGCCGCGATGACCAGCGCCCTGGCGTGAAGCGACTTTTTGGCAAACCCGCGCGGGTCCTCCACGTCGCCGTCTTCCATCCCGGCCATGCGGACGAAGCCACCCAGCGGAACGAGCCGGAGGTTATACCTGGTCTCTCCCTTTTGGAAGCCGGCCACCACCGGGCCAAACCCCAGGGCAAACTCGTGCACCCGAATATCAAACCACTTGGCGACCGCAAAGTGACCGAGCTCATGAATGAAGATCAGGAGCCCGAACACCGGTATCGCCCACAGGAAATCGACCAGACTCATCCCGCTCACCACCTGTCAAAAGATGCCGCCTCACGCCGGGCCCAGGCGTCAGCCGCCAAAATGGCCTCCACGTCGGCCGCCTTCGCCACCTGATGGCGCTCCATGACCTCCCGGACGATGGTGTAGATACCGGTGAAAGGGATGTCGTCCCCGAGGAACCGGGAGTTTGCCACCTCGTTGGCGGCGTTCAGCACCGCCGGCATGGTACCCCCTATTCTAACCGCCTCCCGGGCATAGTTCAAGGAAGGGAAGGTCTCGGTGTCCGGATGCTCAAACGTCAGCGTAGCAAGCCGGGCAAGGTCCAGGGGCTCCAGGTAGCCCGCTGCCCTCTCAGGAAATGTGAGGGCGTACTGAATCGGCAGCCGCATATCGGTAGGTCCCAGCTGCGCCACGATGTTTCCATCCACGAACTCCACAGCGGAGTGTATGGTCGACTGCGGGTGAATCAGCACTTCCACCGCTTCCATCGGCACATCGAACAGCCAGCGGGCTTCGATCATTTCCAGTGCCTTGTTCATCAACGAGGCGCTGTCGATCGTAATCTTGGCGCCCATCACCCAGCGGGGATGTTTCAACGCCTGCTCCTTGGTGACCCCCGACAGGTCTTTCATGCCGCGAAACGGCCCGCCCGAGCCGGTGAGAATCAGCTTGCGGATTTTCCGCCGGTCCTCGCCCACCAGGCACTGAAAAAGCGCACTGTGCTCTGAATCAACGGGAATGATCTGGACCCCATGGCGTTTCGCTGCGGCCATGACCAGCTCGCCCGCCGCCACCAGGGTCTCCTTGTTTGCGAGCGCAATATCCTTGCCGTGGGCGATGGCCAGGAGCGTGGGCTTCAGGCCCAGCGCACCCACCACGGAGGTGACGACCATTTTGACTTGCGAGTGCGTCGCCACCAGTTCCAGCCCTTCGGACCCGTGAACGATCTCCGGCAGGCGGACCCCGCCGGGTTTTTCCAGCAGAATTCGCCGCAACCCCGTCGCCGCTTCCGGCCCGGAGACGGCTACCACTTCCGGCCCAAACTGCCGGACCTGTTCGGCCAACAGGTCAACCCGGCTGCCCGCGGCCAGCGCCACCACCCGGAACCGGTCGGGCATGTGGGCGATCACGTCCAGCGCCTGCGTCCCAATGGAGCCGGTCGACCCGATGATGCTAATCCCCTTCATGTAACGTCCCCTCACCCCTGACTCTTTCCGCAGCCCAACGGCCCCTGACTAGTCCTGGAACTGGGGCAGCAGCCCCGACTGGAGCAGCGCCTTGAGCAGAATGGCCAACAGCGGCCCCACGATAAAGCCCAACGCTCCGAAGAACACGAACCCCAGGTAAATCGAAAGCAGAATCGCCAGCGGGTGCAGACCCAGCTGCTCGCCCACCAGTTTGGGCTCGAGTACCTGCCGGATGCCCGCCACGACCGCATAGACGACCAGTAGTTTGACGCCAAAGATCGTCGTGCCAAACAGGAAGCAGTAAGCCGCCCACGGCAGGAAGACCGTCGCCGTGCCCAACAACGGCAAGATATCGAACACTGCCACCAGTATGCCGATCAGTACCGAATACTGGGCGCCGATCAGCGAAAGGCCGATCATGGACAGGATCATCGACATGGTAATCAGCATCAGTTGGGCCTTCGCCCAACCCATGGCGCTGGTCCAGACCTGCGCTTTCACTTTCTGCAGCTTTGGACGCCATGGCGCCGGGAAGAGTTTCAGCATAAACTCGGCGATCTCCCGGCGGTCCCGGCTGATGAAAAACGTGGCGACGATCCAGATTAGCGTGTTGGTCATAAACATTGGCAGACTGCCGATGGAGCCCAGCGTCGTCTTCAGCATCGGCAACGCTGCGCTCAGGCTCGACTGCAGGTCGGTAAGCGCCTCCGCCAGCATCTTCTGGACCGAGGCCGGCAGCGACGCGTGGAACGCCCCGAACTGCTCGGCGAACCGGGTTCCCAGATCCATGCCGATCGCATAGAGGTACGGCATCTGGTCGATAATGCCCGCGATCTCCTGGACCAGGCGGGCGATGGCCGCCGTCACCGCCGTGGTGATTAACCCCACGAACAGCAGCAGCACCACAGACACCGCAATCGACCGGGGCAGGCGGGCCTTCTTGTTCAGCCACCCGACCAGCGGATCGATCAATTCCGCGATCAACAGCGCCATGACGAACGGCATCACCAGCGGCAGGCCATACTGGATCAGCAGGAACGACCCGACCAGAAACCCGATGAGACCCAATACCGACATAAGCCAGGGTCTGACGACCATCGTAGGGCACCTCGATTTAGACAGCCCGGAACGCCTATGAGAAAAAGAACCTGGCAACATAATAGACGAACGGCAGCACGAATAAGCTACTGTCGAACCGATCGAGCACGCCGCCGTGCCCGGGCAGTAAGTTCCCGGAGTCCTTGACGCCGGTGTAGCGCTTCAGCGCCGACTCCGCCAGGTCGCCCAACACGGATATGATCGACGCCCCCAGGGAGATCGCCGCCCCCTGCCAGGGCGCTATGCCCACCACCGGCGCCCACAGCCAGCCCACCAGCATCGTTAGCAGGGAGCCGCCCACCGCCCCTTCCACCGACTTGTTCGGCGATATCTTGGGTGCAAGCTTTTTCCGGCCGAATAGCCGGCCGGCGAAGTAGGCCCCGGAATCGGCTACCCAGGTGCTGAAGAAAGCCAACAGCAGCCACTTGAGCCCTGTGTTCCAGCCGCCACCGCCGCCCCCGAAGTTCCGGAGCAGCAACAGGTGGCTGACCAGCCAGCCGGCGTAAATGACACCGGCCACCGTCACCAGGGCGTCCAGCACGTTATACCGCTCATACTGGAAAATCAGCCAGATAAGTACGAGCATGACCGTCCCGGCCAGAACCGCCCCCAGGGAGAGCGCGTTCTGAGGCGCCAGGGCCGCCCACACCAGGATCGCGACTACGGCCAAGCTCCCGGCAGTCTGGAGTAAGTTTACGCCCTTGGCTTGCCACATGCGCGCATACTCGTGAAAGCCAATCAGGCCCATCCCCGCCACGAGCGCGAAGAGGGGCCACGATCCTACGTACAGCAGGCCCAGGAACAAGGGTATGCCGACCAGGGAGGTCAGGATGCGAGTGAGCATGACTCACCTGCTTTTTTGGATTACTGCGCCAAAGCGCCGTTCGCGTCGTTGGTAGTCTGCGATTGCCATCTCCAGGTGTTCACGCCCAAAGTCCGGCCAGGTGACGTCAGTGACCCAAATCTCGCTGTAAGAAGCCTGCCAGAGCAGGAAGTTGGACAACCGCATTTCGCCGGCGGTTCGGACCACCAGGTCCGGGTCCGGGATTCCGGCCGTATAGAGATGCCGCGAAACGGTCGCCTCGTCGATCTCGTCCGGCTTCAGCACGCCGGTCTGAACCTCTTTGGCCATGGACCGGATCGCATCCACCAGTTCAGCCTGCCCGCCGTAGTTGACGGCGAGGTTTAGCTGCAGCCGGGTGTTCGACCTGGTCAATTCCTCCGCCCGCCGAATCTCTTCCCGCTGCAAGGTCGGCAATTCGTCGATCCGGCCGATGCCTTTGATGCGAACGCCGTTACGGTTGAGAGACTCCGTCTCCCGCCGGCAATACTCCACCAGCAGCAGCATGAGAAAATCGACTTCGTCTTTGGACCGCTTCCAGTTCTCGGTGGAAAAAGCGTACGTGGTCAGGATCTCGATCCCTAAGTGCGGGCAGGCCTCCACGACCCGCCGGAGCGCTTCCACGCCGGCCCGGTGCCCGGCCGAGCGGGGCAGCCCTCGCCGGGTGGCCCAACGACCGTTGCCATCCATGATGATACCAACGTGACGGGGCCCGTTCCCCGGTTCGCGCCGCACCGGCTCCGGCTGGGACTCACCCTTCAGGCCCACCAATCTGCGTAAGTTGTCTAACACGCCCCTCTAAACCCTCCCTGACCATGGGGTGCCGCCGAACTAGGGCTCCCGTCGCTGGTATTCACGGTAGGCCAGCACAAGCAGCGGTCCCCCCGGCCGCGGCCGTTCGGCCACGACCCGAAGCTCGCCCACGCCTTGCTGCCGGTTAGGTGGCGCGGTCACCACGGTTTCACAGGTAAGGCCTCTGTCCGCCAGGATCTGTTGAGCCTCCCCCCAGGGAAGGCCCACCAGATCCCAGGGCCAGGTCGGAGCTAATGGGCGACGCTCTGCCACGCCCTAGACCTCCATAATCTCCTTCTCTTTGGACTCCATGATATGGTCTACTTCTTTGACCATCTTATCCGTCAACTTCTGGATATCATCCTGTGCCCGCTTGGACTCGTCTTCCGAGGCGGTCTTATCCTTCTCGGCCTTCTTGATGTGATCGTTGGCGTCCCGGCGAATGTTCCGGACGGCGACCCGCTCTTCTTCCGTCCGCTTGTGCACGACCTTGACCAGGTCCTTGCGGCGGTCTTCCGTCATCGGCGGAATGGACAGACGGATGACGATGCCGTCGTTGTTCGGATTCAAGCCCAGATCCGAAGTGAGAATGGACTTTTCAATCGCCTTCAGTTGCGAACGGTCCCAGGGCTTGATCATGATGGTCCGGGCATCCGGCACCTCAATGTTCGCGACCTGGCTGATCGGGGTAGGCGTGCCATAGTAATCGACCCGAAGCTTCTCAAGGATCGCCGGTGTAGCGCGACCGGCCTTCATGGTAGAGAGTTCGTGGCGGAATGCCTCAATCGACTTCTTCATCCGGTCTTCGGCTTCTTTGATGATCTGCTTTGTCACTACTTATCCCCCCTGACATATGTCTGACCCACATCTTCGCCCAGGAGCACCTTCTGTACGTAATGATCTCCCATCATGTCAAAGACCACAATGGGAATGTTGTTATCCATACACAAGGCGGTGGCCGTGGAATCCATCACCTGGAGTCCCTTGGCCAGAACCTCCTGGTAGGTGACTTCATGATACTTCACGGCGTTCTTGTTCTTGCGTGGGTCCGAGTCGTAAATGCCCTCGACCCCTTGCTTGCCCATGAGGATCGCTTCGGCTTCAATTTCCGCGGCGCGCAGCGCAGCGGTGGTGTCCGTCGTGAAGTATGGGTTGCCCGTGCCGGCCGCAAAGATGACCACCCGGCCCTTCTCCAGGTGCCGCATGGCCCGCCGCCGGATGAACGGTTCCGCCACTTGCCGCATCTCCACTGCGGTCATCACCCGGGTGACAATGCCGTACTTCTCGATTGCGTCTTGCAGGGCCAGTGAGTTCATCACCGTGGCGAGCATGCCCATATAGTCCGCCGAGGCCCGGTCCATGCCCATTTCCTGGCCCAACCGGCCCCGCCAGAAATTCCCGGCACCGCAGACGATGGCGATCTCCACCCCAAGCTCATGCACGGCCTTGATCTCTGAGGCGATGTAGTCCAGCACCTGCGGATCGAGGCCAAAGCCGTTGTTGCCCGCCAGTGCCTCGCCGCTCAGCTTCAGTATGACCCGCTTGTAGATGGGTCTTTCCATTTCACAACCCCCCTGCAGCATTGAGGCTTTCTACGTATTCCTAAGAGTTTCCTCCACTGGCGTGCATCTATCCGTGAATTGGGGGATAGGTGCACAACGGGGCGGGAGGTACGCGTACCTCCCGCCCCACCCCTGGCAATGTTAC
>DASXVX010000089.1:0-99277 GCA_036504075.1 Symbiobacteriaceae bacterium
GTTCATTTACCTGGACCAGGCCCGGAAGATGAGTCAAGTACCGGCTGCTCGGCAGATGCTGGCAAGTGCATGTTCAGTCTTTGGTGAGCGCCCGGCGGTTTAGCTGTCTACGGGAGCACCCGTTCTCACGAACAGAGCCAAGAAAAATAAAAAAGCCTCCGTCCTGTAAACGAGGACGAAGGCTTAAAAAGCCCACGCGGTGCCACCCCAGTTCGACCACCGGACAAAGCCGGTCGTCGCGCTTGAACGCAGGTACTAACATACCCTCTTACCGATAACGGTGGAAGACACCGGTTCACCTACTGGCCTTTCGGCGTTCGGCAAACAGCTCATGGGACCATTCGCCAGCATTCCCTGCGCCGGACCTTACACCTTGGAGCTGCTTGGACAGCTCCCGCCGGCTCGCTGTAGCGCTTCATGCTGGGTACTTTCCCCACTCATCGCCTGATTGGGATTAAGTTGTAACCTACACTAGCACGGAGACCTGAGCATGTCAACTGCCATTTTGCAGAAAATGCTAGCTGCCGGTGGTTACCAGGGATTCTCCTGGAAGCAGGGTTGGGTCCTGCTGGCCGCGGAGTCGTTCAGTTAGCGGGTTTCGCCACCGGGAACGGCGGCGCCACCGGCGTCCAGGTTTTCGCCCCGTCGGTGGTCCGCATCAGCCCGAGGGTTGTGGGGTCGCCCACCGGGCCGCCCACTGCCCAGGCCACCTGGTCGGTGGTCGGGGAGAGCAGGCTGAACGTCCGGACGCCCGCCGGGGCATACCGGTCCCAGGTCACGCCGCCGTCCAGGGTGACGCCGATGCCGCCGACGCCGCTGCCCGCACCCGCCTCCACCAGCATCCAGCCCCGGTTCGGGCCGACGAAGGTCACACCCCGGGGGAAACCGACCATCCCCTGGTCCGTGTGTTTGGTCTCTTTCCACTTGAGATCCGTCCAGGTCTTGCCGCCGTCGTCGGTCCGGTAGAGCGGCCCCGCACAGCCGCCCATCGAGCAGAAAGCCGTGTCGGCGGTGGGATAGAGCCAGCCCCGGTTGGCGTCGACAAAGTCGATCGTCCCCGCCCGGTGGCGGCGTCCGGCCGGCAGATCGAAAACGCGGTTCCAGGTAGTCCCGCTGTCGGTGGTGGCAAAGACGGCGTACTTGCAGGCATCGCCGGCCCCGTTCGTCTGGCAGGCCCGGCCGATGGCCCAGCCCCGCTGCCGGTCCACGAACGAGACGCCGTCCGGCAAATAGCCCTCGCCCAGTTCGCCCGCCGGATTCCAGGTCTTCCCGCCGTCGAACGTCAGGAGCAAAAAGCGCTCGCTTGCGCCCACATAGAGGGCGTAGCCCTCGTTGGCATTTAGCATTTTCAGCAGCGGCGGGTTGTCGCCGATGCCGCCCGGCAGGTCGGCCGACCAGCGGGCGGCCCAGGTCGCCGCGCTGTCCGTGGTGGCGGCTATGTATAGCTGGCAGTTCCCGCCCTTCGTCTGGCAGGCGTAGGTCGTACCCATCGCCAGGCCGTGGGTCTCGTCCGTGAACACGAGGCGGCTCACGGTCAGCTTCGGTGCGACCGCGGCAGACCAGGTCTTCCCCCCGTCGGCGGTCCGCCAGAGCCCGGACTCGGCGCCGGCGAGGCCCGCGGCCCCGTAGGTGCCGCCAAGCGCAGCCACCCAGCCCTTCTGGTCGTCACGAAAGTCCAGGGCGGTGTAGCTCCAGGGCAACACCCCGGCCTTTGCCGGGTCCGGCTTCGCCGGAGCGGGCGCGACTTCCTGGGTGCGGTGGGGCACGGTGTCGTCTTTCTTGAGCAGAGCAGGCGTCCGGCTACAGGCAGAGCCCAGTCCAAGCGTGAAGGCGAGCAGGAAGGCCAGGCCGGCAGATGCGCGCAACGTCAATCACCTCAAACATTCGACGAGGGTCAGCCCCCGGCGGTTTCGACATGCCGGGTCGCGGCTGCATACACAGAAAAAGCCAAAAACGGAATGCTCAACGTCGCAGTCATGACCAGCAGCACCATCCGGAAGCTGGTGTGGTCGAACAGCAGGCCCCCCAGCAGCGGACCCAGCATGCGCCCGCCGGACATGCCGGCACCCACGAACCCTTGCAGGAACCCCCGGCGGGAAGGTGGCGACACCTGCGCCACCGCCGCCGGAATGACCGGCAGAAGCAGCATCTCCCCGAACGTCAGCAGCACCATGCCCACGACGTAGATCGGATATCGATCGGCCGTGAACAGCACGGAAAACGCCGCGGCGTAGAGCAGAATCCCCAGCCGTAGCTGGTTGGCAAACGTGCCGGCCAGCCGCACCACCCGGGAGGAGAGCGGCTGACCGAGGACGATCAGCGCACCGTTCAGCGTCCAGAGCAGGCCATAGAGCCTTGTGGGGGTGCCCGAGGCGGTCATGTGGACGGCGATCGCACCCTGCCACTGCACGTAAACGATCCAGCTGACCATCATCCCCAGGAGAAGCGCCAGGATCGGCACCCAGGGAATTGGCGCGGCCTCCGGCTCTCGTGCTCCGGCCAATTCCGGCCCCACCGGCCGGTCCGGCCTTGCGGCCGGTCCGGTCGGGTCGTGAATGGCGAACGACGCGTAGATTCCGTACACGACGAACAGCAAGGACGCTGCCAGAAAGGCGAACTTGAACGAGGCCCCCGCCACCACGCCGCCGACGGCGGTGCCTACGGCCACGCCGAGGTTATTCGCCACGTACAGAAAGTTGTAGCCCTTTCGGCCGCCTTCCGGCCAGGCCCGGGCGACCATGGCCTGCAAGGCGGGCACCGGCACCGTCACGGCGAAGCCGTACAGGAGCATCACCGCCACATAGAGCGTCCAGTTGCTGAAAAGGCCCGGCAGACAGATCAGCGCTGCAGAGCTAAAAACGCCCGCCAGCAGCACCGGGCGGGCCCCGATCCGATCGTATAAGACGCCGCCGGCAAACTGTCCCAGCACCGCCCCGCCGGCGTGCAGCAGGAGCACGTTGCCGGCCACGGTCAGCGGTTTGCCCAGCACGTTATGAATGTATATCTGGTTCAGTGGCCACAAAAAGGAGGAGCCGGCGACATTTAGAAAGCTGCCCACGGCCAGCAGCCGGAGCAGCGGCGGATACGCATCAAGGGCGTTCCGAACGCGGGCGAAGCGGTTCAAGGGCGTCACTCCCATGCGCCTTGCCATTTGCCGGGCGCATGGTCGATTATATCACAATGGGCGAAAAAAACCCCTGCCTAACAGTTAACCCTGTTAAGCAGGGGGAACGCTGACCGCGAATACCTCCTCTCATCACAAAGCCGACATTGGTCATTCGACCTGTATAGAGCTACTGTCGTTTTGTGATTCGGCCGGTCCTTATACCGGCCCTTTCAATTCTGCCGGGCAATGCTGGTTACCAGGGCGCTGGCCCGGGCGCCGCCCAGGAAGGCCTTGAGTGCCGTCTGCAGCCGGTTGGCCAGCGGTCCCAGGTCCTGACTGTCCAATTCCGCGGGCTGAAGGCCCATGGATTGGCAGTGCAAGTTCAGGATGGCCCGAGCCATCTGCTTGCCCACATAGGGACTCAACTGCACCAGGACCTGATCGTACGTGTCGCTCGACGCCATCCTTTTCACCTCGCCTGCTCAACCAGCGGCAGGTCAACCGCTGACTGCATGGACTCATAAATGCTGCCGAAAATCTCTTCGGTGGCCAGGAACGCTGCCACCACCTGCGGATCGAAATGGCGACCTTGCTCTTTCGTAATCAACTCTTTGGCTTCGGCATGCGTCCAGGCTTGCTTGTAGACCCGGACGGATGTGAGTGCGTCGTAAACGTCAGCCAGCGCGACGATGCGAGCCGGAAGGGGAATGTCGAACCCCTTGAATCCCCTGGGATACCCATCGCCATTAAACCGTTCATGATGATACATGGCGATGTCCGCCGCGGTGGAGAGGAACGTGGAACTCACGCCCAGGAGCTTTTGCAGTTCGCCGTCGGCGCCGGCCAGGAACTCGCCGCCGAACGTGGCGTGGGTCTTCATGAGTTCCCACTCTTCAGGATTGAGCCGGCCGGGCTTTTGCAGCACTCGCTCGGGCACGGCCACCTTGCCCACATCGTGCAGCACGGCGCACCGGGCGAGCTCGATGACCTGCGTCTCGGTGAGCGCCGCCTCGCCCTTTCCCTGTTCCGCCAGCCACCCCGCCAGGCTGAAAGTGTAAAGCCGGACTCGTTCGAGATGCCCGGCGATATCCGGGTCGTGGAACTCGGCCAGTTTTGCCAGCGTGTTAATGGTGACCAGTTGCGTCGTGTCCAACTCGTCGACTTTTTGCTGAAGCTGCTCGTCCACCGGCATCGACTGGGGCAGGTCCCGGGCGACGCCGATGGCCCGCACCGGGCCATAATCCCGGCTGCGTACCTCCGTGATCGTGATGGAGACGAGCCGCTCGCCGCGCCGGCCTTGCAGCCGCAGGAAACCGGTCCAGTCTGCCGTTCCGAGCCAGACTTCCAGCGTCGGGCAAATCGCGAACTTGGCCAGCGGGCGGCCGATAACCGCTTCACGGGGCTGCCCGAGCCACTCACGGAATGTCGGGTTCACATCCAACAGGCGGCCGTCTGCTGCCAGTTCGAACAGCCCGTCACGACTGCTCATGAAAAGGCTACGCCAAAGATCAGTCTGGCTCACCGGAGTCCCCCTCCCGCCGTGAGGTCATACGTCATGATCCGATGCTGGAGCCAGCCCCCAAGCGCCATGAACAACCCTCCAAAAACCCATCCAAGATCGATGAACATGCCGGTGTGATATAGGTCATGGAGCGCCATAAGGGCGTAACCGGAGTCGGAGACCGCAAATAATACGGTTCCGGAAACCATGGACCACCACGGCCAGGTGAGAGCGCCCCGCCCGAACGGCCGCATGAGGCTGGCCATGAACCAGGCACCGCCGATGCTCACCGCATCGCCCAGGGGATAGAGCACCAGGAGGGTCTTGTTCAAACCGGTCAGCGAATCATCCCGGACATACGGCACTACCAGGAAGATACAGGCCAGGAGAGCGGCTGTTGCGCCGGCCAGCCAGGCACCCCGCCCGGCCGGAAGGGACAGCCCGCTGCGCTTGTACTCCCGGGACAGCACGACGATGCCCACCAGTTGCAGCGGATAGTAGAAAAGCCAGAAGACATCCGCAACCGACGGGAACGGGTCGCTGGCGCCCATCAGTTCCAGGGCACCGAAGAAGGCAAACCCAAGGGTATTGGCCACCAGGGAGAGCGAGAGCAGGAGCCAGCCGACCCGCACCCGATCTTCCCGGCCGAAGGCCCGGAAGGCCTGGGACACGTACCAGATGCCAATACCGTTTCCCAGAACCTGCAAGCCGTTGCCTACCAGCTTGACCGACACGTTTTGTGGAGGGAACTGGTAAAGCAGAAGGCTCACCCCGGCGATTGCCGCCAGGAGACCCAGTTGGAACTTGACTCTCACAATAAAATATCCCCCCGTCGTGAGCGGCGCACAAATACTGCACCGTCCAGTTGCGCTGGGAGGATATTTCTACCAAAGATGCCCAAATTCCTTCTCTTACCATTCATGTAAGCAAAATTCTTGTCAGGTAGTTCGCTGGGGTCGGAGGGAAACCTCCCCAGCCAGAACCCGGTGAAGTCCCGGGACGCCTGCACCATCCGCTGAACGGACCAGCAAAGCGCCGTCCGCGTCCACATCCTCCGCCACGCCGTCCAGGAATGGCTCACCAGTCACGGAAAAAATCCGGACGGGGCGTCCCAGGGTGACGGAGAGTCCACGCCAGCGGTCCAGCAAGGCGGGGAACCGGCCGGCCTGGAGTTCTTCGTAGGCCGCCTCAAGCCGGACGAGCACCGCCCGGGCAAGCGGCGCCCGGGGGACCGGCGCCCCGGTTTCCAGCAAAAGCGACGTAGCGCTCTCCCGGAACGCCTCGGGCATGGCCTCCCGGGGAACGTTCACGTTCAGCCCCACGCCCAGCACGACAAAGGTGACCTGCGAGAGCATTTCGGACTCCATCTCCGTGAGGATGCCACACAGCTTGCGCCCGCCGATTTGCACATCGTTGGGCCACTTGATGCCGGCGGGAAGGCCCGTGACCTCCCGGACGGCCTCCGCCACCGCTACCGCTGCGGTCAGTGTAATCCGCGGGGCGTGATGGGGCGGCAGCGTTGGCCGCAGCACCAGGCTCATGGCCAGGGCGGTTCCTCCGGGGGTCGTCCAGGAGCGGCCCAGGCGGCCCCGACCGGCGGTCTGCTCGTCGGTGATGACCAGGAACCCTTCCGGCGCGCCCGCCCGGGCCAGTTCCTTGGCCAGGTCATTGGTCGACGGGACGGCCTCGCGATATTCGATCTGGCGTCCGAACCGTTCTGTGGTAAGGCCGGGCAGGAGTTCGCCCGGAGTGACGGCGTCGGGAGCGCTTACCAGCCGGTAGCCCCGCCGCTGGTGCGCTTCCAGCACGTAACCGGAGGCCCGGAGGGACTCCATGTGCTTCCAGACCGCCGTCCGGCTGACCCCCAGCCGGCGGGAGAGTTCCGCCCCGCTGATCCACTGGTCTTTCGCGTCTTTCAATACGGCGAGTATGGCCTCGTTCATGGCGGTCACCCTTTCCCGGGAACTCCCACCCAGCGTAGCATAAGAAGGCGGGGCAGGCTAATTCGCCTGCCCCGTCTCCTTCGTCGTGAAGAAGGCCATCGCCTTCTCGATTTCCACCAGAGCCGACGTGGCCTGGTTGATGCGTTCGTTCCGGGCCGTCACTTCCCCGGCGCACTGGTCTTTCTCCTCGGCGATGGCCTGTTCAAGGAGCTTGAGCCGCTCCAGGTTCTGCTGCTGGCGGGCGGCGATGGCGGCTTGCTCGCCCCCGATGGCGGACTGGTAGAGCGTTTGCGCCCGCACAAACGAGTCCGTCAGCTCCTCCGGCTTCATGCCGGCAAACTGGAGCGTCCGGACGATGAGCTCCCGGGCCTTGTCCGCCGGAATGTCGGCGAGCGGCAGGCTGGAGAGCAGCGAGATGGCCTGACTCACCCGCTGGACGTCCGGGTCCTGGTCCAGGTCCGCCGGAGCGTCGGGCAGCACCGGGGCAGCGGCCGGAGCGGCCTCCTCGTTGTGATGACGAGGGGCTTGCTGCTCCTTCTCGTCGAATTCCACGAAGGCGCCCAGCGCCTTCTTGAACAGATTGCTCATGGCATTCCCTCCTTGCACTGGACGCCAACGTACTGGGCTCCACTAAAATCGGACGTTACGGGATCGGACGTTACGGGATCGGACGTTACCGGGAGTGGATCCGGACAGTCTCCTGGACTTCGGACAAAGCCTCGTCCATGGCCTGCGCCTCCAACAGCATATCCCGGAGGCCCGCCCCTTCGGGGGTGGACTCGGGGTCGAACAGTTGGCGGCGGTAGAGGTCCATGGCCGACTCGATAGCGGCCAGCCGGGCCTGGTACCGCTCCCGATCGGCCTCCTCCTTGCCGGACTGCGTGAGCACCTGGCCGTCCATGTCGATCGCCTGGGTCAGCATCCGCCGGGCCTCCAGGTCGTGGGCGGACTCCAGCTTTCGCCGGTTCCGGGCCAGCCGCTCCTCGACCGCCCCCAGATCGAGGGGCCGGTGGCCGGCATAAACGGCCTGATAGGCCCGCACAATCCGCAGGTAAAGGAGCGCCAGTTGCATGGCCTCATCGACCACCTGGCTCTTGTCGGCATGTTCGTCGGGATGGGCCAGCCATTCGTGGTAAATGGCGTGGGCGGCGTTCAGCACGTCGCCCGCCCGGGCGGAGAGCGACCGGTGCTGGCCGGCCGGCACCACGGTCGGCAGGCCGGGCAGGACCGACCGGGCGGATTCCTGCAGCGTGCGATACCGTACTGCCAGGCCTTCGGCCACCCGGGCCCGCTCGCCGGCCGCCTTGAAGCCGTCGCTGTTCGCCAGCCGCTGGACCGCCCAGAGGTAAATCCCCAGGGCGACCACGGCCGGGAACGGGTTCGAAAGCACGAGGGAAGCGACGAGACCCAGGCCGAGCCAGATCAGCGTACGCCATTCAAACGCAGCTGCCAGGAGTAGTTTCATAAGCGTCGCGCATCTCCTTTGCCGGGGACAGGCGCCCCCCTTAAAAGGATATCAAAGGAACCAGGGACTACTTATCGCGCAGGAGGCGGAATTCGGTGCGCCGGTTCTTGGCCTTCTCCGTGTCGTTCTTGGGATTGGCGAAAACCGGCTTCTTGTCGCCGAAGCCTCGGGCAATGAACTGGGCATCCGGGAAGCCCAGGATCACCAGTTCCTTCTTCACAGAGTCGGCCCGGCCCTGCGAAAGCCTGGTCAGGACGGCCTCGTCGCCGCCGACGTCGGTATGGCCGTCGACCAGCAGGTAGAAGTTCGGGAACTGCCGGAGCAGCGGCACCAGCGTGTCGGTGATGACCTTCTTGCCGGCGGCGGTGATGGCGGTGGAGTCGGGCTCAAACTCGATGCTCGGAATCGCCATCTGGGCCACTTCGTCCAGCTTGACGGGGTCAGCGGTCTTGCTGAACTCCTTGGGCTTCTCAACCACCGGGGCAGCAGCGCCGGTCTTGCTGGGGTCAATGACGCCGGACTTCAGCGTCACGTCGTCCTTCATGCCGGCCAGCACTCGGTTGTTAAACAGCTTGTCGGCAGCGGTGCCCTTGAGGCTGTCCACCCGATTCCAGTTGTCCACGGCGAAGTTGACCAGCGTGACGAAGTCGGAGGACTGAGCGGTCACCATTAGCTTGATGTTCTCGTCGAAGCCAACCAGCCGGACTTCTTTCGCGAAGATATCCTTGACGCCCGCAGCGGTATTGTCGGTGCCGTAAATCGGCGCCTGCTTGCCGGCGTCGGTATAGGTGGCCTGGTTCAGGGCAGCCGCCCATTTGTCGTAAGCCAGGTCCGGCTTCTCCTGGATGTGCTTCACGGTCGTGAACCAGAACTTGACGAAGGCGTCGGTCTTGTCCGGATGCTCGGCCACGTATTTCCGGTTGGCGATCAGCACGTCCGGAATCAGGCTCGGCATGTCGGCGGTGGAGAGCAGCACCCGCGAGCCGGAGACTTTCTTAAGCACATCGTTGATGCCCGGCTGCCAGTAGGCGATGGCGTCGAGCTTGCCGGCGGCGAAGTCAGCCACCATGGTATCCTCGTCGGAATAGGGCGTGCCTTTCACGTCCTCGAACCGCATGTCGACCATGCGCAGGAGGAACGAGAGCAGGTACTTGCCGGTGCCGTCGTTGAAGTAGCCGACTTTCTTGCTGGCCAGATCGTTGACGGTCTTCACGCCGCTGCGGACGATGATGCCGTCGCCGCCGCGGCTGTAGTCGATAAAGCCCAGCACGACGATCTGATCCTGATACTTGCCCTTGTCCGCCTTCTCCAGGTTGAAGAGCAGCGACGGGAAGGACATCTCCGAGAAGTGGGCGTCGCCCTTGCCCAGGGCCGTCAGGCGTTCCTGGTCGGAGCTGTAGAACTTCTGAACCAGATCCAGCTTGTAGTCACGGTTGTAGCCGCGGGCGATGCCGAGTTCGGGCACGCCGCCGGTGATCCAGGTGTCACGGGCGTATACCGTCGAGTCCTTCGTAACGGTGACGCTGGCGGTGCGGGACTTGGCAAACATGTCGCGGATGTTGTCCCACTGGAAGTACCCGACCACTCCGCCGATGACCAGCAGGAAGATCAGGAAATTGCCCCATTTAATCTTCATTGTGCTGACTTCCTCCTCACGGAAAGGGACGCCGGCCCGGGGCGGGTCGGCGCCGCTTTTCGCCTGTGATAATTGTACTTCTCCGGCCACTCCGGCGGCTCGACCCTGCGGGTCGACCTTAACTCTGGGTCTTCTCCTTGACGACCCGGCCGTCGTCGGTGGCGGCGGGGGCATCGCCAAACAGGGCGGCGAGCTTATCCTCGGCCCGACTCTTGGCCGCGCTGGACTTCAGGTCGCGCATCTTGGCGTCGATGGAGTTCTTGCCGAGTTCGGAGACGGCGTCTTCCTTGGCGAGTTTGCCCTGGATGATCTCTTCGGCCTGCTTGAGGCCTTCGTTGATCTTGCCGGCGCCGCCTTCGGTGGCGTAGTTGGAGCGCAGAGCGTTCATGTCCCGCTTCAGATCGGCCAGGTCGGCCTGGGTCTTCAACTGGTCGATCTGGGACATCTTCTGGAACATTTCGTTCTGGAAGTTGTCGAACTCCTTGCGGGCGTTGTCCGCTTCGGCCTTAATGGAATCGTACGCCGCCTGGGTGGTCGCCAGGGTGGCTTCCAGGTTCTCTTCCTGAATCAGCAGCTGCAGCGCCATTTCCCGGTTGTTCTGCTTCTTGGCTTCCAGGACGAGGCGCTGGACCTCCGCCAGTTCGTTCTGGGCGTTCTTCAGCTTGGCTGCGGCCACCTTCTCACGGGCGATAATGTTCGCCGTGGTGGTGTTGTACCGGACTTTCGCCTGGTTCAGTTGATTCTTCAGGTCTTCCAACATCGCCTTGGGGTTCTTCTCCTCGAGTCCCGAGATAAACAGACCGAAGAAACCCCGGATCATCCGACCGAGACGCTCAAAAAATCCCATGGTGTAGAATCCTCCTTGTCGTTTCCGTCGTCGTTTAGAGGTGCGTCAGTTTAAACTTGGTAACCCGCTCTTCCAGGGCGGTCCGGTTATCGAGCCGGCTCTGAAATTCGGGGGGAAGCACGTCTTTGTCGTCGCACTCCATAATGGCCAGGTCGGTCATGAACTCTACCTGGGCCGTGCTGGGCCTGATTCGGGCCAGCGCTCCGTCGAGGTCGGCCGGCGTAAGCTCCGGGTGCCCGGCGTCGTCGGCCATCTCCCAGGCTTTAAGCACCACCGATTCCAGTTCGGCGCCGGTGTATCCCTCGGTCTTCTTCGCCGCCTCGTCCCAGGTGAGGGTGCCGGGAATCTGGTAGCGATTCTGAAGTGCCTGAAGAATCGAGACCCGTCCTGCCCAGCCGGGCAGCAGGAACGGAATCTTCCGGTCAAAGCGGCCGGGCCGCTTCAGCGCCGGGTCCATCAGGTCGGGCCGGTTGGTGGCGGCCACGAAGACGATTTTGCCCCGGTGCTTCGGATCGGACATGAAGTCCAACATGCGGGCGAAGAGCCGTTGCTGCACGCCGCTGTCACTGCCGCCGCCTCGCTGGAGCAACTGGTCGATCTCGTCGATGAGCACCAGGCACGGGGCCAGGGACTCGATGCCCAGCAGCGCCTTTTCCAGGTTCTGCTCCGAGAGGCCGACGTAGGGTCCGAGGATTTTTCCGGGATTCAGCTTCACGCCGTTGACCCCAGCCTCCGCCACCAGGGCGTAGAAGAAGGCGGACTTCCCGGTGCCGGAGGGTCCGGTGAGCAGCACGCCCAGGGGCACCCGGCGGAAGTTCCCGCTCTTCAGCGGCGCCACGATGTTCCGGACGGCGAAGAGCTTGGCCTCGGTCATACCGCCGAGTCCGGTGAAGTCGGAGCGGGGTTCGACGATCTCGAGCACGTCGCCAAATTCGGCCCGAATGAGCGACTCTTTGCGGTCCCGGGCGAAGTCGATGGTGATTGGGCGGCCCGTGGCCTCGGCCCGGAGGCCGATATCCTCGATCAATAGACGTGAAAGGCCGGCCGTTGCGTTCGCTAATTCCGGCACCGTCATCGCCAGGACGAGCTTGCGCTTTTCCGCCATGGTTTCGATGTAGCGTTGGCGCTCTTCCACATCGGGCAGGGGGACCAGAATCGTTTCGATTTTGGTGCTGGCCAGGCGCAGATGCGGGTGCAGTTCCGAGAGCGACTGGGTCATAAGCACCACCGGGGAACCCATGCGGTTGAGCCGGACGTCGGAGGCCCACTTCTTGAGGAACGTGAGCGCCCGCAGTTCCTCCTGGTCCATGCCGGCAAGGTCTTCGGTGGGCAGCACGGTCTCGGCATTCTCGATGACCAGCGCGGACGGGATCAGGTAGAGCAACCGGTCCAGCAGGGCGAAAGCCTGGCCGGGGTTGACGGGCAGCTTGATTTCCTCGGGCCGGAGGCCGGTCTCGCCGGTCAGCAGCTCGATGAACGCCTCCCGCATCTCGTGGCTCGGGAAGGTGATCCCTTCGGCCCGGTTGTAGACGGCAATCACCTTGCGCGTCTTGCCGTTCTGGGCTTTCTTGCTGTTGTCCAGGAAGTCCTGAACGAGCACGTCGCGCACCCGGCGGTTGTCGGGTCCGGCGTAGTCGCCCACGTTGAAGTGCAGCACGAAAACGCTGGCAATGGAGCTATTGTACTTGAAGATCAGGTCGTTCAGCCACGGGATCGACATCCCGACGCCTCCCCCAATGGGATCATCGCGAAAGTATTAGTCTTTGTAGTCCGTTTTTCCTGCGCCCAGAACTTAGGACGTTGTAAGGTCCTTGCGATTATAGAGATTCGCCCCGGCCACGAAAAGGTTCGACCGCAAGCGAAGAATTTGGTGATGCGATGCAGGCAGGAAAAAAAGAGCCGCTTTCGGCCGGGTGGCAACCGGTTCGAAAGCGGCTCTTCGCATATGTGTCGGCGCTACGTCCGGAACTGATAGGTGGTCTGCTGCAGGTTCCGGGCCACCCCGTCCAGCGCCTCCAGGGCTTTCTGCACCTCTCGGGTGGTGGCGGCGACCCGGGTCATCAACTGCTGGGTGGTACCAGACAAGGCTGCCGTCTCTTCTGAGATGGCCGCCACGTTCTGGACGGCGCTTTCCGCCTTCTGGCCGCCGGCGGCCACCGTGCGGGCGCTTCCGGTGCTGGTCTGGACTTCGTGGGCGGCCTGCCCGGCCTTCTGGTCAATCCGGCGGGCCATGTCGAGGTTGTGGGTGGAGTCGGCCACCACCCGTTCGATCTGCTCCCGAGTCCGGCCGGCACTCTCCTCGATGGCCGTCAGCGCCGCCCGAGCCCGCTCGGCCTTGACGCTGCCATCGTCCAGGGCCGTCATGCCGGAGCGCACCTGGCCCAGGGTGGCGTCCACGTCGGTCCGGATACCGCCCAGAATCAGCGTGATTTGCTCGGCCGACTTGCCGGACCGGCCGGCCAGCTTGCGCACCTCGTCGGCGACCACGGCGAAGCCCCGCCCGTGCTCGCCCGCCCGGGCCGCTTCGATCGCCGCGTTCAGGGCCAGCAGGCTGGACTGTTCGGCCAGTTCCTGGATGGTAGAGCTGATTTCGCCGATATGTGCGGCCTGGATGCTCAACTTCTCCATCCCTTGCGACGCCGCCTGGACCGCCCCCGCGATCTGGCGCACCGCTGCGACCGTCTCGCTCACGGCGCCGCTACCGGTCCGCGCCGCATCGTTGGTCTGCACGGCGGAAGCCGCAGCGCTTTGCGCCGCCGCCACCACCTGTTCGGTGACCCGGGCGATTTCGGCCGCCTCGGCCGCCGCCTGGGCGACAATGGCCGCCTGGCTGTCCGCCGCGGCGATGAACTGGTTCATCCCCTGGGTGAACTGGGTCACGAAGCCGGAGACGGCGGCGGCGCTGGCGGCCTGGTCGTTGGTGCCAATCGCCACCTGGCTCATGGCTTCGCTGGCGTCGCGCGCCATGCGGCCCACGTTCTCCACCGCTGCGAGTCCCTCGCCCGTCGCGGCCACGACCTGGTTCGCGCTGGACTTCAGATCCGACACCAGGGCGGTCAGGTTGGCCTGCATGGACGCGAGGCCGGCGCGCAGTGCGTCCAATTCGTCGGGCCGGCGTGTTTTGGCGGCGCCCGGGACCGGCACGTCAAGCTCGCCTTCGGCCATCGCCCGGGCCGCGGCGGAGAGCGGCGTCACCCGGGCCGCTATGGACCGGGCCAGCGTGAGCGCAACGACGCTGGCGACCAGCGTGATCAGGAGCCAGGCGATGCCGTACAAAAGGGCCTGGCGCCACATCGTGGCGTAAATTCGGGCCGCCGAGAGGTCGACGGCGACGGCGCCCACCAGTTCCTGCTTACTGTTCAGGATGGGGGCGTAGCCCGTCTTGAGGACCCCGTAACCCGCCTCAGTATAGATGGCGGCAGAGGTGGGCTTGCCGGTCCGGTAAAGTTCAATCAGTGCCGGGTCCATGTCTGCGTATTCGTGGCCAACTGCTTCGGGTTTATCAGAGCCGTCGACCACCAACTGTGGTTTTTCGTTCTTGCTCAGGACGACGGAATAGCCGAAAGCCAACCCCTCGGCCTTCATGACGGTGTGCAGCCAGTCCGCGGTAGCCTTGTACTCCGCCCGGTCGCTATCCGCCGGCGTCTTGATCGTTTGAAAGGCGTCGCCGTCCACCCGGAGGGACGCCATGTTGGCGATCGACTTTAGCTGCTGGTCAAACCCAGCGTTTACAGACTGCCACTCAAAATAAAGGCTCAGGGCGCCCAACAGGAGCGCCGCCACCGCCACGATACCGACCAGCGTAAGAGAAAGACGACGGGCAAGACGCCCAGAAACCCGCTTGTCACCGGCCTGCACAGCCATACCCCCGATGCCGACATAAGTCACCATGTATATTAACATTTTATAGTAGCCATTTGAAGGTACAGGCGGAAGTTAAATGAATACCGCACCGCCTGTGTGTCGGGCGATGCGGCCGTTCGAACGGAATTTGCGGTGGCTCACCCCACCAGCATGAAGCCGAACGCCTCGCCCAGGCGGCTCCGAAGCGCCTCCCGGAGCGGAATTAGCTCCGGTGCCCGCAAGGTTGGGTCTTGTTTGACCAGGTCCATGGCTTCCGTGCGGGCCCGCTCCAGAATCGCCAGATCGGCGATGGGATTGGCGACTTTCAGGTCGGGCATGCCGTGCTGCCGGGTGCCAAAGAACTGGCCCGGCCCCCGGAGCTCCAGATCCTTCTCCGACAGGGAAAAGCCGTCGGTATACTTCTGCATGACCTGCATGCGCTCGCGAGCCTCTTCGTTCTTCGCGTCGGAGATCAGCACGCAGTAGGACTGGTGCTGGCCCCGGCCGACCCGGCCCCGCAGCTGATGCAGCTGGCTGAGGCCGAACCGGTCGGCCCCTTCGATGACGATCATGGCGGCGTTAGGCACGTCGACGCCCACCTCGACCACGGTCGTGGCTACGAGCACCTGGATCTCGCCCCGGCGGAAGGACTCCATCGCCGCGTCCTTTTCGTCGGGCTTCATGCGGCCGTGCAGGAGGCCGAAATTCACGTCCGGGTACTGCTCCTGCAAGTGATCCCGCCATTCCGTCGCCGCCTTGGACTGCAGCGTTTCCGACTCCTCCACCAGCGGACAGACCACGTAGCCCTGCCGCCCCGCAGCCACCTCCCGCAGCACCAGGTGATCGTATACCTGCTGGCGGGCGGCCTCGGGCCGCCAGTACGTCCCGACCGGCTTGCGGCCCGGCGGCAGCTGATCGATCACCGAAACGTCGAGGTCGCCGTAAAGCGTGAGCGCCAGGGTCCGGGGGATGGGCGTCGCCGTCATCACCAGCACATCCGGGAAGAAGCCCTTGCCCTGCAGCTTGGCCCGCTGGCGGACGCCAAACCGGTGCTGCTCGTCGGTCACGACCAGGGAGAGATCCTTGAACTGGACTTTCTCTTCGATCAGGGCGTGCGTGCCCACGGCAATGTGGGCTGCGCCCAGTTGCAGCAGGCCCAGCGTGGCCTCGCGCTCTTTTTTCTTCCGGGAGCCGGTCACCAGCACCACCTCGACCCCCAGCGGCCCGAAGATGCGGCGCAGGTTCAGGTAATGCTGCTCGGCCAGAATTTCCGTCGGCGCCATCATAACGCCCTGATGGCCGCTGTCGACCGCCTTTGCAAGGGCTGCCGCCGCCACGATGGTCTTGCCGGAGCCGACATCGCCCTGAACGAGCCGGTTCATGGGCTTGATGGACTCCATGCCGCTCATGACCTGCCGGATCACTTTGTCCTGAGCGTTCGTCAGCTTGAACGGCAGGCTGCTGAAAAACCGCTGCATGATCTCGCCGTCGGGGCCGTGGGCGATGCCGGTGGCCTCCTCGGTCTCCTGCTGCCGCAGCAGCATGAGGCCGGTCTCCAGGACCATGAGTTCTTCGAAGGCAAGCGTCTCCCGGGCCTGTTTGCGCGCCGCCTCGTCCGGCGGAAAATGGATGGTGAGCCAGGCATCGGGCAGCGGCAGGAGCTTCTGCCGGGCGGAGACCGCCGGGGGAATCGTTTCGGGCATGAGCCGCCCGGCCATGTCCAGGGACTGCTTGACCGCCCGCCGGACGTCCCGGGGGTTAAGGCTGCCGGTCAGCGGGTAGACCGGCACGATCCGGCCCACGTTAATGGGATCCGTCGCTCCTTCTTCGTCGATGATCTCCCATTCCGGATTGCTGATCTGAATCTGGGCGCCTCGCCGCTCCACGGTACCAGCGAAAATGACGTTGGTGCCCACGGGAAAGCGCTTCGCCATCCAGGGCTGGTTGAACCAGACCCCGGCGGCGGCGCCGGAACCGTCGGCGATGACGACTTTGACCAGCGTCATCCGGCCCCGCAGGTGCTGCTCCTGGACGGACCGGACGGTGCCTTTCAGCGTTTCCACCTGGCCGGTCTGGGCCATCATGATCGCCTTGAAATGGCTGTAATCGCGGTAGGTCCGGGGGATCCGCTCGATCAGGTCCCGGACCGTTGTGATGCCTTGTTTGGCAAGATCCTTGGCCCGCTCCGGCCCGATGCCGCGCAAAAACTGCACCGGCTGCTCCAGGGGGTCGTGCGTGGGCGCCGGTTTGTTGGATACAGGCAAGCCGTATCACCTCGGGAGAAGTGTTCGCTGCCCGGGCGAACAATCCCTCCGGTCCTGGAATCGACTCTTTCTGCCACAGACCGCGACTGACTTCGTCAGTCGCGGAAATTAGTCGCCTCCCGCCTTTTGCTCCGCAAAAGTCTGCCGGCCGCTCCGGCGATTGACTTCGTCAATCGCGGAAAACCCCTGTGCCAGGCACAGGGGTTGGTAGTGCGAACGCTTATTCGAGGCTAAAGACGTAGAAATAGAGCGGCTGTCCACCGAACTGGATCTCGACTTCGTGGTCGGGGAACTTTCGGCGCAGTTCCTCGCCCAGGGCTTCGGCCCGGTCTTCGTCCACGCCTTCGCCCCAGTAAACCGTGATCACTTCGCCGCCCCGGTCGGCGACCATTTGGGCAAGCAGGTCGACCAGCACAGCGTCGGGCGACTTGCCGGTCAGCTTGATCTGCCCGTTCCAGAGGCCCAGAATGTCGCCTTCCTTGATGGAAATCTCCCCGTACACGGTGTCCCGCACGGAGAACGTGATTTCGCCGGTCTGGACGTCCTGGATGGAGCGGGTCATGGCCTTCGTAAGCTTTTCGCCTTCGCCTTCCGGCAGGAAGGAGACCATGGCGGCGATCCCCTGGGGGATGGAGCGGGACGGAATCACGTAGACTTTCTTGTCCGTGAGTGCCGCCGCCTGCTCGGCCGCCAGGATGATGTTCTTGTTGTTCGGCAGAACGAAGACTTGCCGCGTCGGGCAGGCCTCGATGGCCTCCAGAAGATCCTGGGTGGACGGGTTCATGGTCTGCCCGCCGTGGATGACATGGGCCACGCCCAGCGACTTGAAAATCGCCTCCACGCCGTCGCCTACGGCCACCGCCACCACGCTGATGCTATCCGGGTCGACCTCCGCCGACGGTTCGGGGTCGTACTGGAACGACGGCCGGTCCGGGGCGCCTTCCACTCGCTCGGCGTGCTCAAGCAGGTCGGCGTGCTGCTCGCGCATGTTGTGCAGGACGATGTCGATGAGGTCGCCGTACTGGATGCAGAGCGTGAGCACGGGACCGGGGTTATCGGAGTGAATGTGAACTTTCGCTAATTCCCCGCTGCCTACCACGTAAATGGAGTCGCCCATGGGATCCAGTTTTTCGGCGACTTCGTTCATGGGGATGGGAGTCCCGCCCGGGTACCGGCGAATGAAAAACTCGCAGTCGTACGGGTACTTGATGGACGAAATCTCCTCGTCCACTTTGAAGGCGAGGTGAGCGGCCGGGGAGACGTCGTGCTTCTCCTTGCGCTCAGGCTCCGCCACGGCGCCTTGCGGCTGAGGTTCCGGGGCAGTCACGCCGCCGGCGAGCGCCTCGTAATACCCCTGGAAAATACAGAGGAGACCCTTGCCGCCGGAGTCCACCACGCCGGCCTTCTTCAGCACCGGGAGCAGTTCCGGCGTATGAGCCAGGGAAACTTCGGCCGCCTCAAACGTAACCTGCATGACCCGGAGCGGGTCCTTCTGTTTGCGGGCGGCCTGCACGGCCGCCGCGGCGGACTCCCGGGCCACGGTGAGAATGGTGCCCTCCACCGGCTTCATCACCGCCTTGTAGGCGGTGTCCACCCCGTCTTGCAGGGCGCGGGCCAGCGCCGGCCCGTCCAGCGTCGCCTTGCCCTCACAGCCCTTGGCAAAGCCGCGGAACAGTTGGCTCAAAATCACGCCGGAATTGCCGCGGGCGCCCATGAGGCTGCCTTGCGCCACCGCCGCCGCCACTTCACCGGCGGTCCGGTCGCGCGCCCGCTCCACTTCGCGGACCGCCGAGCCCATGGTCATCGACATGTTGGTCCCGGTATCCCCGTCCGGAACGGGGAACACGTTCAGTGCGTTGACGGCGTCCTTTTGGGCCTCCAGCGTCCTGGCGGCGTGAAGGATCATCTGCTTGAGTAGTTTGCCGTCGATGGTCTGGTTGCTCAACTGCAGGTGCCTCCTCATCCCGCATGGCGCTTTGACCCCGCCACGCGGCGCTCTCTCGATACGTTATTTGACTTGCCCCACCTTGACTCCTTCGACGTGGATATGTACCCCACGTACTTTCAGCCCGGTGAAGCTTTCGATCACGTACCGGACCTTGCCGGTCACGTTCCGGGCGATTTCCGAAATCCGGGTACCGTAGCCCACGACGATGTGCAGGTCAATCTCCACCGAATCGTCGTCCAGGGCAACCCCGACGCCTCTGGCCAGGTTTTCCCGCCCCAGCAGTTCGGCGATCCCATCTTTAAAGCGGGAACCGGCCATGCCCACGATGCCGTAGCATTCCGTGGTGGCCACACCCGCCATTGTTGCGATGACATCCTCTGCCAAATGAATTCGCCCTAGTTCCGTTACAACCTCCTTGCCCACGACATCTCCCTCCCCGATTGCTAACTGTGCGTGATTCTTCCCGGACCAGTGAATTTCCTGCACAGGGCTATTTACGTTCCCTGCTTGCCACACATACCGGGGCTATGCTATGATGTGGATTGTGCTTTAGGAGAGCCGTGGATTCTGCTCGGGAGGAGGTGCCTACTATGGCAAGGCTTTGCGAAGTGTGTGGCAAGTCGGTCTGGCACGGTAAGCAGGTCAGCCACTCGCATATCCGTACGAATCGGACCTGGTCTCCCAACGTCCAGAAGGTCCGTGCGCTGGTTAACGGCCGTGCGGTCCGCCTGACCGCCTGCACCCGTTGCCTCCGCAGCGGTAAGGTGCAGCGCGCCGTCTAAGTTGAAAATTACGGACTTAAGCTAATAGACCCGGTCGCCCATGTACGTAGAATGGGAACGGCCGGGTTTTTGGCGCGCCCCCGGGAACGGGTCCCGGGAGCGCCGGCGGGCCGGCTATGACGGGTCCCTATGTATCCCCCGCAGTTCGTCCGCCGTGAACCGGTAGACCTCCCCGCAGAACTGGCAGTTCATTTCGGCGCCGCCGTCCTCGTGGATCATCTCGTGCAGGTCGTCCGGCCCCAGGCTCGAAAGCACGCCCAGCGCCTTCTCCCGGCTGCACCGGCAGGCGAAGTGCACCGGACGGCGCTCCAGAATTTCGTAGTCGATGCCGGCCAACAGCATCCCCGCGATTTGTTCAGGCGTCAGACCCTCTTCGATGGCCTGGCTGACGGCGCCCAGCGCGGAAACGTTGATCTCCAGTTGCTCCATTTCCGCCTCGCGGGTTTCCGGCAGCAACTGCACGAGGAAGCCGCCCGCCGCCACGACAGCGCCGTCCGGCGCAACCCGGACGCCCAGGCCCACCGCCGACGCCGTCTGCTCGGACTGCAGCAGGTAATGCGTCAGGTCGTCGCCGATCTCCCCGGAGACCAGCTCGGACGTGCCAGTGTACATGCCTTCGATGGCCAGTTGCCGGGTAATGTGCAGGTAGCCCCCACCGACCACCCCCGACACATCTAGCTTTCCATTCTTGGGCGGCAGGTCAACATGGGGGTTCCTGACATAACCGCGCACGTGCCCCGCTTCGTCGGCGTCGCAGGTGATGTTGCCGCAGGGGCCGTCGCCGGCAATGCGCAGGGTCACGGATTCGTCGGCGTCTTTCAGCGTTGCGCTCAGGAGCACCGTGGCCGTAAGTGCCCGCCCTAGCGCGGCCGTCGTGGTCGGCCAGGTGTCATGGCGACGGGCGGCTTCGTTCACCAGCACCGTGGTGGACGCCACCAGCGCCCGAATATTTCCCCCACCGCCGATGGCCCGGACGAGATAGTCGGTTGTCGGATCGTTCATGGGAATCGTGACCTCCATGGGAGAAGCGTGTTGGACCGACTCCATCCTATTATAGCGGCTGGCGGGGCCACGCGGCAAATCGCCGCCCCACGGCTGACGGCCGCGGGGCGGCTCCGGCGGACCGCCGGCGCGGTGGACAGGGGCGCCTGGCGACAACCGCCTAAGCCGCGTCCCCGCTCTCCGACTTCTTACCGGAGAAGATGGCCAATATCGCCATGACCATGCGCCCCAGCGGTTTCGGCAGCTTGATGACGGTGATGCGCACAAAGGTGCCCCCCTTCCATTACCGGCCTCGCAGCGTGTGCCCGAGATAGGCGATGATCCCCCCGATGATTGCTGCATAGATGTATACGGGCAGCGCAATCAGCATGACAACGATGCCCACGAAGATCAGTCCGTAGCCAGTGAACTTATGCGGCGGCAATCTCCGCCCGTTTAAGCCCAGGCGCACGGCAATCCCCCCTGCCTCTCGCGGGGCTGCAGACACGTTATTACAGTATGAGCCCAGCGGGCGAAAAGTGCCTGCTTTCCGGTCCATGAGCGTGAGTCACACTCCTGTGCAGGATACGCCACGCCGCGACTGACTCCGTCAGTCGCGGAAATGCGCCCGGAGCGGTTGCTCCAGGCGCTGCGATGACCAAACCGGGTCTAAACGAACGCTGCGTTCATCAGCTTATCCAGGTCCATAATGATGACCAACTTCTCACCGCTGCGGGCGATTCCCACCACGTAGTCCTGGCCCACCATGGTGACGTGGGCGTCCGGCGCGGCGATTTCCTCTTCCCGGAACGTGAGCACCTGCTCCACACCGTCCACGACCAGGGCAGCCGAACGGACCCCGAGGCTCAGAATCATCAGACGGGTGTCGGCGTCGGGCTCCCGGGTGGGCCGGCCCAGCCGCTTGCGCAGATCGACCACGGGGAGAATCTCGCCGCGCAGGTCGATCACGCCGTCCACGAAAGGCGGCGTATTCGGCAGGCGGGTCACCGGGGTCATGCCTTTCACTTCCCGGACCACATCGATTGCCGCTCCATACAACTGGCCTTCCAGCCGGAACACCACATACTGCTGCTCGGCGCCCATGCGCGGACACCTCCATTTAATCCGAGATGAACGTTTCCAATATACGGTTGCTACTATTTGCTTTGGAAACGGAAAACTCCTGCCGACGCCGGCGGCTTTTTAGCCCCGCAATTCCTTGATAGCCACCGAATAGTCCGGTTTTCCAAAGACCGCAGTGCCCGCTACCAGGCAGGTCGCGCCGGCGGCAATACACTGGGGAGCGGTCTGCAAATCGACCCCGCCGTCCACCTGGATTTCCACTTGGTCCACCAGCCCGGCCGCCGCCAGCATGGCCTTTAGCCGGCTGATTTTCGTGAGCGCCTGCGGAATGAACTTCTGGCCGCCGAAGCCCGGGTTGACCGACATGACCAGCACCAGATCGAGCAGGTCCAGCACGTTCTCCACCATGCTTACCGGCGTGTGCGGGTTGAGCACCACACCGGCTTTGAGCCCGGCTTCCCGGATCTGGCCCAGCACCCGGTGCAGGTGCGCGCAAGCCTCCACGTGCACCGAGATCAGGTTGCAGCCGGCTGTGGCAAAGTCGGTGATGTACCGCTCGGGCTGTTCGATCATCAGGTGGGCGTCGAAGGGCAGGCGCGTGGCGGGCCGGAGCTTGGCGATCACCGGCGGTCCGAAGGTGATGTTGGGCACGAAGTGGCCGTCCATGACGTCGAGGTGGACCCAATCGGCCCCCCCGGCTTCGATCCGTTCCAGTTCGGAGCCCAGGTTTGCGAAGTTGGATGCCAGAACGGACGGCGCAATTTTGACCTTGCTGGGGTTGATCATGAACGCTGCGCTACCACCTTTTCAACGATTCTACTTCCCGGAGGAAGGCAATGTAACTGTGGTGCCGGCTTCTGGCGATCGTGTCGCACTCCACCGCCGCCCGGACGGCGCAGTCCGGCTCCTTGTCGTGCAGGCAGTCGCTGAACCGGCAGTTCGGGGCAAAGGGGGCGAACTCGGGGAAGAACTTGGCCAGGTCCCATTTCACAATGTCCTGGAACTCCAGGTAGGTGAAGCCCGGGGAGTCAGCCAGCAGACCGCCTCCCGGCAGCGGAATCAACTCCGTGTGCCGCGTGGTGTGCTTGCCCCGGCCCATTTTCTCGGACAGTTCCCCGACCCGGACGTCCTGCCGCTCGGGCACCAGCGTCCGAACCAGGCGAGACTTGCCCACGCCGGAGTGGCCGGCCAGCACGGAGACCCGCGCCGCCAGCAGCGGCAGCAGAGACTCCACGCCGATGCCGGCCTTCGCCGCGATGGGCACCACCGGATAGCCCGCCTGGATGCCATAGAGGCGGCAGAACGCCTCCACCTCCGCCGGCTCCGCCAGGTCGATTTTGTTCAGCACGACCACGGCGTCCACGCCGGCCCGGGCGGCGTGCACCAGCACCCGGTCCAGGAAGAGATAGTCGGCCTCCGGCTCTTTCAGCGTAAAGAGCACCACCGCCTGGTCGACGTTGGCGACCGCCGGCCGCTCCAGGAACGACTGGCGGGGCAGCACCTGATCGATGCGGCCCTCGCCCCTCTCCAGTGTCACTTCCACCTGGTCGCCGGCCAGGACATCGATCTTTTCCAGCCGAAGCTTGCCGCGGGGCCGGCATTCGATCGTTTGCTCGCCGATTTGCACGTAGAAAATGTTGCTGTGGGAACGAATCACCTGTCCTACCGGCACTGCGCTGGTTCCTCCTTCGATCTGCAGGGGGACTGGTCACGGAACCTCGATCTGTGCGGCGTTGCGGCCGTCCACGATCACTTTCAGATAGGAATTATCGCCGAAGAAGACGCCCGTGACCGGGATTTTCTCCCCGCCCTGGTGCCGCGCCGGCGGCAGAACCGTCGATTCGTTGGCGGAGACGCCCATCTGGTCGACCAGTTTCACGGCGACTTCGTACCACTGGCCGGTAGTGCCGGGCACGATGATCTCTTTCGCAAAGGTCTTTGCGCCCGCCACGTTCTGGGCCACCACCAGGTTGACCGCCGTGCCCGGGTTGACCGCCGCATCTTGCGGCGGGTCAGAGGACAGGACCGTGTCCTTGGTCCGGGTGGGGTCGGGCTGCATCTGGATGTTGCCCAGGATCAGGCCGGCGGCCTCCAGCATTTTCTGGGCATCCGTGCGGCTCTTGCCGATGATCTTCGGCACCCGCAGTGGGCCTTTACTCACCGTGAGTTTGACGATGGAGCCCGAGTTCAGGATCGTCAGCGCACCTGGCACCATCTCGATGACGGTGCCTTCGGGCTGCGACGAATAGGCGCTCTTCACGTCATCCACTTTGAAATGGGCTGACTCCAGCAGGTTGCGAGCGTCCATTTCCGACTTGCCGACCACGTCCGGCACCTGTTTCGACTCCGCCCCCTTGGAGAGCGTCAGGTCGATGGTGCGCCCGACTTTGACCGGGGTGCCGGGCCGGGGGTCGGATTTGATGACCGACCCGAACGGGACGGTGTCGCTGAACTGGTAGTCCTTCCCAAACCCATAGAGTTTTACGTCGCTCAGGGACTTTTGGGCCTTATCCAGGCTAAGGCCCTCAATTTGCGGCACGCTCACCGTGGGGACATCCAGGAAGCCGATGATCGCCCAGACACCGGACCCGACGCCCCCGACGACCACCAGCGCCACCAGAGCGACCCAGATCCAGGCAAAGGAGCGCTTCGGCTTGCCCGCCGGCCGGGTCTCTTCTTCGTCGTCGATCAGCCGCCGGGCCTTCCGGGTCTTCATGGCCCGCAGGTCCATGGTGGGGAAATCGCCGGAGTACATGTGGGTCTGGCCGGCGGCGTGGGCGGCGGCGAACTGCTCCAGTTCCTGCCGCATGGCGTCCGCCGAGGCAAAGCGGTCTTCCGGGTCCTTCTCCAGGGCCCGGACGATAATATTCTGCAACTCGACCGGCACTTCGGGGTTCAAAAGCGCCGGCGGCGCCGGTTGCTCCCGGAGGTGCTTGAGCGCCACCGTAATGGGGCTGTCCCCCTGGAACGGTACTTTACCGGTCACCATTTCATAAAGCACGATGCCCATGGAATAAATGTCGGACTTCTCCCCCGTGGGCTGGCCGTTGGCCTGCTCCGGCGAGAAGTAGTGGGCGGAGCCCATAATGGAACCCGTATGGGTTACCGTATCGGTGGTGGTGGCCCGGGCAATGCCGAAGTCGGTCACTTTCACCCGACCGTCCCGGGCGATGAGAATATTATGCGGTTTGATATCCCGGTGGACGATCCGGTGCGTATGCGCGTGCGTAAGGGCGCTCAGGATTTCGATCGCGATGCGGGCCGCCTCGGCAATGGGCAGCGGACCCTGACGCTGGATCAGTTCTTTGAGGGTCTTACCTTCTACCAGTTCCATGACAATGTAGTGCTGGTCGTCTTCGTGGCCGACATCGTAAATCTGCACGATATTCGGGTGCGACAGGCTGGCGGCGTTCTGGGCCTCCCGGCGGAATCGGCGAACGAATTCCTCGTCCGAGCCGAACTGGGTGCGCAGGACTTTCACCGCCACGTCGCGGACCAGCTGGAGGTCTTCGGCCCGGTAGACCAGGGCCATGCCGCCGCCGCCGATGCGATCCCCGACCCGGTACCGGCCGGCCAACATTTTTCCGAGCATCATCTGCGGCTATCCCTCCCACCGGGCGGCCAGCACCGTGATGTTGTCGAAGCCGCCACGGGCCAGTGCCATGTCGACCAGCCGGTCCGCCAGCGCGGCAAATTCCCCGGCACAGGCCTCCCCAACTTCGGGGACCGCGACCAGGCCGGAGAGGCCGTCGGTATACAGCAGCAAGACGTCGCCAGGCTGCCAGACGATTTCTACCCGCTCTACAACCACCGCGTCACCGGTGCCGAGCGCCCGGGTGAGAACGTGGCGCTGAGGATGGACGGCGGCCTGCGCTTCCGTGATGTGGCCCGACTGGACCAGTTCGCCGGCCACGTTGTGGTCCGTGGTGACCGTGGTGGTCCGGGCGGGGCTGACCAGCACCGCCTTGCTGTCGCCGACGTGCCCGATGAGAATCTTGTCGCCCCAGATGAGGGCAGCCGTGAACGTCGTGCCCATGCTGGCGAGGTCGAGCCGCTCCCGCTGGGCCTGAAGAATCGCCCGGTTTGCGGCATCCATCGCCTGCACCATGCCTTCCAGCAGCATTGATTTCTCCGCCCAGTCGGCGGCGCTGGCGATGACCTTGGCCCGCACCGTATCCACGGCAAGGCGGGAGGCGATTTCGCCCCCCTCATATCCACCCATGCCGTCGGCAACGAGCAGCAGCGCCGCGTTGCCTCTTGGGTCCAGAAGATCCACGGAGAAGGCATCCTGATTCGTCGGCCGCACGAGACCGGGGTCCGAGCGATGGCCAAATTCCAGCCTCACACTCTCAACTCCTAGCGGCGCGGAGTGCGCGCCACACGATTGCGCAGCTGACCGCAGGCGGCATCGATTTCGCCCCCCATTTCGCGCCGGACCGTCGCAGCGACGCCGTGCGCTTCGAGGATTTCGCGAAACCGCTCCACCCGCTCCCGGGACGGTCGCCGGTACTGGGGCCGCTCTGCGACGGGATTCATGGGAATCAGGTTGACGTGCGCCAGCGAGCCTTTCAACAGCAACCCCAGCTCGATGGCCTCGTCGGGGCTGTCGTTGACATTTTCGATCAGGACATACTCGTAGGTGACCCGGCGCCCGGTCTTCTCGCCATAGTCCCGGGCCGCGGAGAGCACTTCCCCCACGGGATAGCGCCGGTTGATCGGCATGAGTTCGGTCCGGAGCTTATCGTTGGGCGCATGGAGCGAAAGGGCCAGCGTGATGGGCAGGTCCTCCTCCGCCAGGGCCCGCATGGCGGGCACGAGGCCGGACGTGGAGACGGTGATGTGCCGGTAGCCGATATTCAGCCCATCCGGCTCGTGCATGAGCCGGATGGCCTTCAGCACTTCGTCGTAGTTCTCAAGGGGTTCACCGGAACCCATCAGCACCACGTGGCCGACCCGCTGCTCCGCCGGGAGGACGGCTTGCATCATGATGATCTGATCGACGATTTCACCGGCCGAAAGGTTCCGGACGAGCCCGCCGAATGTCGAAGCGCAGAACGTGCAGCCCATGCGGCAGCCGACCTGCGTGGTGACGCAGACCGAGTTGCCGTAGTCGTGGGGCATGAGCACCGATTCCACTTTCTGCCCGTCCAACAGGCGGAAGAGGAACTTGGCCGTGCCGGATTTCGCCGCGTCCTGCCGGGTCTCTTCTTCCAGCAGCGCAAGCATGGCGTGCTGGCCGAGCTTCTCCCGGAAGGCGGCGGGGAGGTTGGTCATTTCGTCAAACGACCTGGCACCCTTCTCGTAGACCCACTGAAAAAGCTGCTTCGCCCGAAAGGCGGGTTCACCCAGGGAGGTGACGAACGTCCCCATCTCGGCAGGCGTCATGCCTACCAGGGGCGCTTTGGTGGAGTCGATCAGCGCAACGGGGACGGACCCGGACGGAGTGGTCATGCAACCCCTCTTCTCGTTCAAGTTACGCGGTTCCTGTTTTCGGTCGGCGAATCATGCGGGCCATGAAGAACCCGTCGGTCCCGTGGATATGCGGGAGCAACTGGATGTAGCCGGTGCCAGCCTCCGCCCGCAAGGGCTCGGGCAGGTAGGGCCGAATGTCGTCGAACGCAAAGTCCGGATGGGACGCCACGAAAGATTCCACCAGGTCCTGATTCTCCCGCGGCTCGATGGTGCAGGTGGAGTAAACCAGCACGCCGCCAGGCTTGAGGCAGAGGGCGGCGCTGTCCAGAATTGCCCGCTGAATGGGCACCAGGTTCAGAACGTCTGACTCCGACTTGCGCCAGCGGGCGTCGGGCCTGCGGGCCAGAGTGCCCAGGCCCGAGCAGGGCACGTCGCAGAGCACGGCGTCGGCCCGTTCCGGCATCATTTTCCCCAGTTCGCGGGCGTCGGCGCAGACCCCTTCGACGTTAGGCAGGCCCAGCCGCCGCGCCGCATGCTCAATGAGTTCCACTTTGTGGGCATGGATATCCACGGCGATGACCTTGCCCTGCCCGGCCATCCGCTCGGCCAGGTGGGTCGCCTTGCCGCCGGGCGCGGCCGCCACGTCCAGCACGGTCCAGCCAGGCTGGGGGTCCAGCACGGGCGCCACCAGCATGGAGGACTCGTCCTGCACGGTGAACAGCCCGGCTTTCATCGCCTTTAGCCTGTCCAGAAATGAGACGGCAGTCAGGTCGTGCACGATCAGCCCGTCCGGCGAAAGGGGCGCCGGCTCGGTCTTGACCCCTTCTGCGGCCAGCGCTTCGGCCACCTGCTCCCGAGTCCCCTTCGTCCGGTTGGCCCGGATGGTCAGCGGCGGCACCCGGTTGGATGCCTCCATCAGCCGAATGGCTTCCTCCGTGCCGTACCGGCCAGACCAGGCCTCCACCAGCCATTCCGGGTGGGAGTGGAGCACAGAGAGCGCGCCGACCGGGTCTTCCGCCGGGTCGGGCCAGGGCAGCGTGGGCAGCTTCCGGAGGAAGTTCCGGAGCACCCCGTTGACGAACTTGGCCACGCCGGCGTGGCCATACTGCTTGGCCAGTTCCACCGCCTCGTCCACGGCGGCCCGGTGAGGCACCCGGTCCATGTACAAAACCTGATAGACGGCTTCGCGGAGGACATTGCGGATCCAGGGGTCGATTTTCTCCAGCGGCCGGTCGGCCACCTGGAGGATCGCCCAGTCCACGGCGCCACGGCGCCGGGTCACTCCGTAGACCAACTCCGTCGCCAGCCCGCGGTCTCGCCCTTCCAGCTTGGAACCGGTGAGGCGGGCGTCCAGGGCCAGGTTGGCGTAGGACTCTTTCACGTCGATATCCCAAAGCGCCCTGAGTGCGGCTTCACGGGCAGACTTGGGTGGGGCCTGATCGGGTCGGGGCATCTAGCTTCGCCTCCGGGTTCGGTCTTCGCGATGTAGCTGCACGCAGCCTGCGGCCGCGGTCTATGCTCCATTCTAGCCCGAAAAGGGGTTCAGGGCAAACAGTTCCGGTCCGCGGGCCCCCATCCGCACCTTCCGGTAAGGGCGAAAAACCTCGAAACCGAATTAGTTTCGAGGTTTCTGCGCGCTGGATCGCGTTCAGGTGTTGTTGTTTCCGGAGTTCCCGGTCCCAGCCAGCGTTGAGACCGCGTCTTGCGGCCCGGGCGACACGACCGGCGCCCATGGTTTCGTGGCCGTTTCCGGTTCGTCGTGCATCCGGTGGGACCGGGCCACGGAGAAGACCACGTGGCTCGCATTCTCTGAGATGGAGACGCCCGGCGCCAGCTTCAGGTCGCCCACGAGCACCGTATCGCCCAACTGCAGGTTGCCCGCTTCGACTTCCACGGCGTCCGGCAGAGCCAGCGCCGGGCCGTGGACGTTGACCTGATGAATCTGAATGTGCGGCGCCAGCCCCCGCCGGAGCAGGTCGTTCTCCCCATGGAGAACCACGGGCACCGTCACGGTCACCTTCTCATCCTGCGTCACCAGCATGAAGTCGACATGTACCGGTTTGTGGGTCACGGGATCCCACTGGACCTCCTTGACGATCGCGAGCAGGTTGGTCCCGTCCGGACGCCTTGCGCCGGTCGGATGGTGTTCGGCCCCCTGGTCCAGGGCAGCCAGCAGCGCCCCCTGCGACACCTGCACGAGGACTGGGCCATCTTGGTGACCGTAAAACACACCGGGAACCTTACCGCTCTGGCGGGCCCGGGTGACGTGGCTGTGACCCGGTGAACGCGACTCCAGCTCCAACACGAGATTCAGCCCCATTTGCAACAGCTCCTCTGCCCTGGTTGTCGTACCTGGCACTGCCCACTCAACGGGGGAGTATCGCCGCCTTCATTATAACCCCAAAATCTTCTGTAAACGAAGTCTTCACCGAATTGTTTGTGAAGTGCCGATTTCACCGCCGCTTTCCGAGCCTGATACGGCGTGAGCTACCGGACACTTGAGGTCCGCTCCACATAACATAGCGATAGCCGGGCGTGTAAACCACCTTGGGAGGGAAGGTTTTGTCAGATAGAGTCTACTTTTTCGGGAAGAATCGTCCACTGTCCGGAAATCAGCCGGGCGCACGGTTCGTAGCGGGGGAACCTCCCAAGCCGAAGCCGCCATCTGAGCCAACGGTCGTGCAGCGCGCGGAACAGTCCCACCGGTATTCCAGCAGCGAACCGATTGCCCGGACAGAATCCGGCCTGGCCGTACCGCTGGTGGCACAGGGCGTCCCGGAACTTTCCGCATCCACCTGCGATGAGCCGGCTTGCGACGAGTACGGTTCTGATGGTTCCGGTTCTGACCGGTCCGGTTCCGACTGGTCCGATTCCGACTGGTCCGATTCCGACGGGTCCGGTTTCGATGAGTCCGACTTCGATGAGTCCGATTTCGACGAATCCGATTTCGAAGACGGTTCCCTGGATGAGTCGGGTCCCGTCGAGGAGCAGGTTGGACCTGTCCCTCTCACCACGGACCCATCCGATTCCCAGCCGGCATCGGCGTCCGAAGCAGCGTCATCGCTGACCGGCCCGGAATCGCTGCCGCCGGTACTTCCCCAGGTGGGCGTGCCTCTGTCAGACAGCGGTTTGCCCAGCTGGTCCGAACAGCTCGCCGCGATGCGCCAACAGCACGCACAGTTACAACAAGCGTTCGAACTGCAGCGTGAAGTGCAACGTCGCCAGGTGGCGGAACGCATGGAACAGATGCGCGTCCACTTCGATGATCTCCTGCGTGACCTCGAACTCTGAAGAGACCCCATGGAAATGGCCGGCCATGGCGGGGCAATTCGCCATGGCCGGCCACCCTTTCGACTGGCACACCTTCGACACCCTCTTCACATAACGTATACGGTGCCCTGCGGGATCGGCCGTCGCCCGGTCCCGCGTGAGGCCTTTATAGCCCGAAGGGAGGCCCGCCCTCATATGAGCGACTTGTTCGACTTCGGTCGAGACAAGGCATCCACACAGAAGGCCAGGACCGTTGAAATCGAAAAAGAAACCGAGGCCAGCACACAAAACGTCACGGCCACCCAGACCAACACCCTCAACGTGACCGACGAGGATAACCTTACCCAGGCGCAGACACAGGCGCAGGTCCAGGAAGCGCTTCAGGCCCAGGCCCAGGCGCAGGCCCAGCTTCAGCGGCAGTTCCAGGAGCAGACCCAGGCCCAGCTTCAGTTTCAACTCCAGCTGCAGCAGCAGTGGCAGCGGCAGTGGCAGGACCAGTGGCAGGCGCAGCAGCAGTTCCAATTGCAGCAGCAGCAGCAGTTCCAGGAACTGCTCCAGGTGATTCTCACGGTTCTGACCGGTCGGGAGCGACATCACCACGCATAGCCGGGAAAGGAGGGTAACGGATGAGTCGGGACGAGGGCAAGCCGGAACAGAACCAGGAAAACGACCCCACCCTGAAGGACCAGGATGCAGTCGATGTTGTCGGGCGCGACAAGACCGCGGTGGTCCAGCAGCAGGAGCAGAAGAAGCGGAAGTCCGAATCCGAGACCGAGGACCAGCGGGTTATTATCACCCAGCACAATACGCAGACCGTGAACGATACCGACACGGACACCCAAGCCCAGGCCCAGGCTCAGGACCAGGCCCAGGCGCAGGCCCAGTTACAGGCCCAACTGCAGTTCCAGGCGCAGTTGCAGGAGCAGTTCCAGCTGCAGGCTCAGTTGCAGCGGCAGTGGCAGGCGGAGTGGCAGGAACAGTGGCAGCGGCAGTGGCAGGCCCAGCTGCAGTTCCAGGCGCAGCAGCAGCAGCAGTTCCAGTCGCTCATGACCAGGATTTTTGCCATCCTGGTTTCGGCCCAGGCGAGCGCCCGGGACGGTGCTGCTGCGGAGTGACCGGCGGGGAAGGCGTGACCTTACCCATTACTGTCCTGCCAGGAGGTTTGCGTGGTGAACGAAGAACCGCGGCGCCCGGCCCATCAGAGTGCGGACGTGGACCAGACCAACGACCAGAAGGTGGATCAGGCAAATACTCAGGATGCATCGCACCATTCGGACACCCGCCAGGATGTGAATGCCAGCAGCCATGTAAGCCAGGCCGATGACAGCCAGGTGACCGTCGTGGTGCAGAACTACCTGAGCCCCGCTCACCCGGAGTCCGGACACCTGGCCGGGCGGGTTCTGGACGCAGCCGGCAGCGGTATTTCCGGGTGCATGGTGAGCGTGTTCTTCGGGCCGCTGGCCGGCATCCCGGTGGCCGTTGAACAGACCGACCAGTTGGGCAGGTTCCGGGTCGCGGACCTGCCGCCCGGATTCTACAGCTTACGGGTCACGGGGCCGGACGGGACCAGCGTGGAACACTGGAACTTGCGCCTGTCGCCTGGCGGCGAGTGCCGTCCGCAGTTGCTCCTGCCGCCGGCTGCGGAAGGCGCCACCGCATGGCCGGTCCCGGCCCCGCCGGCCCGGAAAGCAGACCGCACCCCCAGACGCAGCGGACGGATCCACAGCAGGTCGCCGGCCGGCAGTTGAGCCGTTCGTGGCCGGCGGCTCCGCATGTACAGCGGACAACCTGCGGTGGCGGCGCCCAACCTACGCCGGCGGCGCAATTGAAAAGCGCCCATCCCCCGGGGGATGGGCGCCCTATGCCGATGCGATGGCCTTCTAACGCCGCCGGCCCTCGCCCCGCAGTACCAGCAGGCGCACCAGCATCATGACGGATGCAAAGGCTGCGGCCACGTACGTCAGGGCGGCGGCGTTCAGCACTTTTTTGGCGCCCGCCACTTCGTCCCGGGTCATGTAGCCGCCGGTCTCCAAAATGGCGACAGCACGGCTGGAGGCGTTAAATTCCACCGGCAGCGTGATCAGGTAGAAGCCCACCGCCAGCGAGAAGAGCAGAATGCCGAAGTCGATGATCTGCAGGCCAAAAGCGCTGCCCAGGCTCCGGGTAAAGAGCAGGCCGATGATGACGATCCACGGGCCAAGCATGTCGCCAAAGCGGGCGATCGGGAAAATCAGGTTCCGCATATGCAGCGGCACGTAGGCGTGGTCGTGCTGAATGGCGTGGCCGCATTCATGGGCCGCCACACCGATGGCGGCGATGGACGTGCTGTTATACGTGGAGGCGGAGAGCCGCACCACGCGGTCTTTCGGATCATAATGATCGGTCAGCTCGCCGGCGATGTGCTCCACCGGGATATCTTCGAGGCCGTTGGCCCGGAGGATGTCCGCCGCAACCTGGGCGGCAGTGACACCCGATTGGGTGGAGACGTTCGACCACTCCGCAAACGCGCTCTTCACCCGCGACTGTGCCCAGAAAACCAGAATAAGCGCCGGAATCATGATCAGATAGGTCGGATCAAAGAAGAACACGACTGGTCCCTCCCCATTTTCCTTAGCGAAGGTATACACTCCATAGACTAGTCGGGACCGACAAAAGGTTCAATGTGTTTCTCAGCCGTTTTCCGGCCGATTCAGCCCCAGTTTCGTGCCGGCGCCCACTGCGCCGCCGTTTACATAGGCCTGGGCATCCATGCGGCCTTTGCCGGGCGGCTGCACTTCCTGCACCAGCACGCAGCCCTCGCCCGCTGCCACCACGAACCCCTGCTTCTTCACGACTTGGACCACCGTGCCCGGCTCATCGGCGCCGGGGCGGTCCCAGGTCGTCGCTTTCCAGATCTTTATGTTACCCTTCGGCCCATCGGTGTACGCCACCGGCCACGGATTGAGGCCCCGAATCTGGTTGACAATCGTTGCCGCCGGCTGCGACCAGTCGATCCACTCGTCTTTCCGCTCCAGCTTGGCGGCCAGCGTGACACCTTCTGCCGGCTGCGGAATGCGGGGCGCCGTGCCCTCCGCGATCAGCTTCAGCGTTTTGACGATCAGCGCTGCGCCCAGCTTCGCCATTCGGTCATGCACCGTGCCGGTTGTGTCCGCCGGCGAAATCGGCGTCACGACTTTGAGGCACATGTCCCCGGTGTCCATGCCCTCGTCCATCCACATGGTGGTGATGCCGGTCTCCGGGTCTCCGGCCATGACCGCCCGATGGATGGGCGCCGCTCCCCGCCACCGGGGCAGGAGCGAACCATGGACATTGACCGAGCCCATGGGGCTGATTTCGAGGGCGTCTTTCGAAAGGATCTGGCCGAAGGCGGCCACCACCGTAATGTCCGATCCCAGCGTTCTTAGCTGGGCCACCACCTCGGGCTTGCGGACCCGCTTCGGCTGGAAGACCGGCAGGCCATACTTGATCGCCAGTTCTTTCACCGGCGGCGCCTGCAGCTTATTCCCCCGGCCCACCGGTTTGTCGGGCTGAGTAACCACGCCTACAACCGGATAGCCGGCATCGATGATCGCCTGCAGACTCTCGGCGGCAAATTCCGGCGTGCCCATAAACAACACTTTGAACAAGGGTGAATCCCCCTTTTTCGGCTCGTGCGGCTATTTCAGCTTTGGCGTTTCCTCGTCCACCGAAGCGGTCTCGGCGAGCAGTTCGCCCGAGCCCTCGGACTCCGCCATCGCTTTGGCTTCCTCTTCCTCTTCCGTGCCGGGCGTCACGTCGCGCAGGTTGATACACTTGTCGGTGTACAGCACGCCGTCCAGGTGGTCGATCTCGTGCTGAAAAATGCGGGCCAGCCAGCCGAATACATCGTAATAGACCTTGTGCCCCATGCGGTCGAGGCCCGTCACCTTGACGTGTTCGTAGCGCCACACGTCGCCGACGTACCCGGGAATGGAGAGGCAGCCCTCGGTGCCCTTGACCCAGCCCTCAGCAAAAACGATCTCCGGGTTGACGATCTGAACCAGCCCGGTGCCGCTCTCCGGGTCGTCTTCTTTCTCATCTTGCGGATCCAGCACCAGGACGCGCTTGGAGACCCCGACCTGCGGGGCCGCAAGACCCACGCCCGGGGCTTCGTACATGGTCTCCGCCATGTCATCCAACAGTTGGCGGATGGATGCGTTCACTTTTGTTACCGGCTTGGCCTTCTTACGCAGAACGTCGGCCGGATCGAGTACGATCGGAAGGATTGCCATGGGCTGTCTCTTCTACCCCTTTCACAGAATGCTCATGGGACCCACATCCACGCTGAGTTTGACGTCTTTGGACTGTCGCCAGCGGCCCCCGGCGGCGGCGAAAGCCGCCCGGACTTCCCGCACCATCGCCAGTCGGTTCGGGCCTTTCAGCACCAGGTGATGCCGAAACTGCCCACGCAGGCGGGCCAGCGGCGCCGGCGCCGGACCCAGCAGTTCGCCCGAGAAGCGGTGCGCCAGCAGCAGGTCGGCGATGGACCGGGCGGTCCCGATGACCTGCGCCTCGTCTTCGCCGGAGAGCACCATGTGGATCAGATCCGTAAACGGCGGATAGTCCTGCGCCCGCCGGAAGGCGATCTCTTCTTTGTAGAAGCGGCCAAAATCGTGCTCCCGGGCCGCCAGCAGGCTGTAGTGCTCGGGCTGGTAGGTCTGCACGCAGACCCGGCCCGGCTTCAGCGCCCGCCCGGCCCGACCGGCCACCTGGGTGACCAGCTGGAACGTCCGCTCTGCCGCCCGGAAGTCGGGCAGGTTCAGCGACGTGTCCGCGAGAATCACCCCGACCAGCGTCACCTCCGGGAAATCCAGCCCTTTGGCGATCATCTGGGTGCCGACCAGGACATCGGCTTTCCGTTCGGCAAACGCCTTCAAAATGGTGGCATGGGAGCCTTTTCTTCTTGTCGTATCGACGTCCATACGGGCGACGCGGATACGGGGGTAGAGCTTGTTCAGCTCCTCCTCCACCCGCTCGGTGCCGGCGCCCATGTGCCGGATTTGGGGCGAGCCGCAGGTCGGACACTTGGCGGGCACCCGGGTCTTCTGGTCGCAGTAGTGGCAGGAGAGGTGATTCTCGCCCATGTGGTAGGTCATGGCCACTGCGCAGTTCGGGCAGGTGATTGCCTCACCGCAGGAGCGACACATGATAAAGGTATTGTACCCCCGCCGGTTCAGGAAGAGAATGGCCTGTTCACCAGCCGCCATGGTCTGATCCAGCGCGGTCTGCAGCGCCTGGCTGAAAATCGAGCGGTTACCGGTGCGCAGCTCGGCCCGCATGTCCAACAGCGTGACGGCGGGCATGGGCCGGTCGTCGACCCGATGCGGCAGTTCCACCAGCCGGTACTGCCCGGAGTGGGTCCGGTGGTACGATTCGAGGGCCGGCGTGGCGGAGCCCAGGACCAGCAGCGCCCCTTCCAGCCGTGCCCGCTCCTCCGCCACCTCGCGGGCGTGGTAGCACGGGGCCGGCGATTCCTGCTTATAGGTGTGCTCGTGCTCCTCGTCGATGATGATCAGGCCGAGCCGCTCAAAGGGCGCAAAGATCGCCGATCGGGCGCCGACCACGATGGCGACGTCGCCCCGGCGGATTCGCTGCCACTCGTCAAACTTCTCCCCGGCGGACAGGGCGCTGTGCAGCACGGCCACCGCCGTGCCGAACCGGGAGCGGAAGCGCTCGATCATCTGCGGCGTGAGGGCGATTTCGGGCACCAGGCAGATCGCCTGCCGCCCGGCCTCCGTCACCTGCGCAATCGCCCGGAGATACAACTCAGTCTTGCCGGAACCGGTCACGCCGTGGATCAGCAGCGGCCGCTGCTTTTCCGGCGGCCGGGCCAGCTCCTGCCGAATGGCCGCCAGCGCACTGGCCTGCTCGCCGGTCAGCACCGGCGGCTCCAGCCGGGCCACGTGGCTCCCGCCAAACGGGTCCCGCAGCCGGGCCTCCTCGCCCGCCGTGATCCAGCCTTTCAGCAGGGCGACTTTGATCGGCGCCCGCACCCCGTCGCCCACCGCCGCCAGCAGTTCCGGCAACGTGGCCTGCCCGTTCCGCTGGAGCAGTTGCTCCAGCAAGTCGGCCTGGCGGGGCGCCCGGTTCTTTACCCCGGCAATGATCTCCCGGGCGACCTCCTCCTCCAGTTGCAGCCGGTAGGCGGTGATTTTGAGCGTCTTCACCTCCTGCCGCCGGGCTTCGGCCGGCAGCAGCAACCGGAGCGCCGCCGCAAAAGTGGCCAGGTAGCGTTCCGCCGTCCAGCGGGCCAGCGCGATCAGGGGCGCGGGAATGGGCGGAATCTCCGGCAGGAGCCCCTGGATCGCTTTGAGCGACACCCCTGGCGGAGCGGCGTCGGCCGGACCGACATAGAGTCCGACCAGGCCCCGGTGGCCAAAAGGGACTTTCACCCATTGGCCCGGCACCAGCCGGCCGGTCAAGTTCCGCGGGACTTCGTACGTGTAGAGGCGATCGGTGCCTTCGGCGGTGACATCCACCGCGACCTGGGCCAGTTCGACTGACTCAACGCCCAAGCAGCGCCACCGCCTTGTCGAGCAGCCTGTCCGCGACCTCCGATTTCGTAAGGAGCGGCAACTCTTCGGCGCCGCCTTCGCTCACGAAGCTGACCCGGTTGGTGTCGGTGCCGAAGCCGGCACCCTCGGCGGTCACATCGTTGGCGACGACGAAATTCGCGTGCTTGGACGTAAGCTTCCGCCGGGCGTTTTCGATCACGTGCTCGGTTTCGGCGGCGAAGGCAACCGTAACCTGGCCGGGCCGCTTCCGCCGGCCCAGTTCGGCGATCACGTCCGGGTTTTTGATCAGGTGAAGCGTCAGCTCGTCGCCGGCCTTCTTGATTTTCTGCTGTTGGTACACGGCGGGCCGGTAGTCGGCCGGGGCGGCCGCCGCCACGGTGATGTCGGCCTGCGGGAAGACCTTCAGGCAGGCGTCCAACAAGTCCTGGCACGACTCGATCCCCACAAAAGTCACGCCCGCCGGCGGCGGCAAGACGGACGGCCCGCTCACCAGGGTCACCGCCGCCCCCCGGGCGGCGGCAGCGGCCGCGATGGCAAAGCCCATTTTGCCGGTCGAGCGATTGCCGATGTAGCGGACCGGGTCCAGCGCCTCGCGGGTGGTCCCGGCGGTGACCAGCACGACCTTGCCGGCCAGGTCCTGCCGGGGCTGAAGCAGGGTGAGGGCCTCCGCCACGATCTCGGCCGGCTCCGGCAGCCGCCCCTTGCCCATGAGGCCCGAGGCCAGCCGTCCTTCTACCGGCTCCATGATCCGCCAGCCCAGGCCTGACAGGGTGGCCAGGTTCCGCTGGGTCAGCGGGTTGCTGTACATTTCGGCCTCCATGGCCGGGGCTAGCAGCACGGGACACCGCACGCCCAGAGCCGTCACCGTGATCCAGTCGCCGGCGTGGCCGCCGGCCAGGTTGGCGATGGTGTTGGCCGTGGCCGGCGCGACGATCAGCAGATCGGCCATGTGGGTCAGGGTCACGTGGTCCACATGGCCCGTATTCTGGTCCCCGAGAATCTCCACCCGGACCGGGTGGCCGGAAATGGCCTGAAAAGTCAAAGGCGCCACCAGCCTGGTGGCCGCGACGGTCATGAGCACGTGAACAGACGCCCCCAGCCTGACCAGCCGGGAGACGACCTCCACCGCCTTGTACGCCGCGATGCCCCCCGTTACGCCCAGAAGGACGGTCTTCCCTTGCAGCGATTGTGACATAGCTCGTTCACGCTCCCCCTGACACGCCGCGCCGGACCCTGCCCCCGTGCGACCACCTGAAAGCGATGCAATTGAAAAGAGCGCCCGGGCACCGGGCGCCCTGGCAGGGGCAGGCTGGATTGGTCTGCAGTTACAGCTACTGGCCGTGACCCGGCGGCAAGGCCTTCGGCCGTTCAAAGAACAACTTGCCGGCCACCAGTTCTTCCAGTGCGATCGTGACCGGCTTGTTAGACCGGGAGTCCACCAACTTGGCCTTCCCGGCTTGCAGTTCCCGACCACGGCGGCTCGACAGAATCACCAGCGTGTACTTGGAGTCAACTTTCCCAATGAGCTGGTCTAGAGACGGCTTAATCATCTCAATCCAACTCTCCTTTCTGGAGCAACTGCCGGATTAACGCCCCGCCATGTCGGGCGGTGCGGCACCTCTCTGCAACCACGACGGCTCTTAACTGCGCCACTGCCGTATCCAGGTCGTCGTTGACAATCACATAGTGATAATCAAGGCCTTTTTCGATCCACCGGGGCGCTTCCTGGAGCCGGCGGGCCACCGCTTCGGCGGTTTCGGTGCCCCGGCCCTGGATTCGCTTCTCCAAGGCCTTCATGGAAGGCGGGATCACGAACACCGAAACTGCATCCTCATACTCTTTGCGGACATTGGCGGCGCCGACCATGTCGATATCGAGAATGATGTTCTGCCCAAGGGCAGTCGTCTCCTCCACATTCTTACGCGGCGTGCCGTAAAGATTGCCGTAAACTTCCGCCCACTCCAGCATTTCGCCGCGGTCGATGCGCCGGCGAAACTCCTCCTCGGAAATAAAGAAGTATTCCACGCCGTCGATTTCGCCCGGGCGGGCTTTTCGGGTAGTACAAGAGACGGAGAAACGCAGGTCAGGGGCCTCCTTCAGCAGCTGGCGGCAGATCGTGCCTTTGCCCACTGCGGAGGGCCCCGTTACAACGACCAATAAACCTGTGCCCTTGCTTGGCATTGCGATTATTCGTCCTCTTCTTCAGTGGTTACGGTGGGCTCCTTGGAAGTCAGGCGGTGCGCCACCGTCTCCGGCTGGACAGCCGAGAGAATGACATGGTCGGAATCGGTGATGACGACGGCGCGGGTCCGGCGGCCATAGGTAGCGTCGATCAGGACTCCCTTGTCCCGCGCTTCGGTGATGATCCGCTTGATCGGCGCCGATTCCGGACTGACAATCGCGACGATACGGTTTGCGGAGACGATGTTGCCGAAGCCAATGTTGACCAGCTTAATTTCCACTGCGGGAGTCCTCCCTAGTCATGCAATAGCCCTGCGGGCAGGGCTTACTCGATGTTCTGCACCTGCTCACGGATCTTTTCCAACTCGCTCTTCGCCTCAACCACCTGATTGGTCATGACGACATCGTTGGCTTTGGAGCCGATGGTGTTGATCTCCCGGCCGATTTCCTGGACGAGGAAGTCGAGCTTGCGGCCCACGGATTCGCCGTCGGACAGGGCCTGCCGGAACTGCGAGAGATGGCTCGCCAGCCGCTGAATCTCCTCGGTGATGTCCGACCGGTCGGCAAAAATTGCGACCTCCTGGGCCAGACGCTGGGGATCCAGCGTGTTGCCCTGGGGCAGCAACTCTTCCAGCCGCTTTGCCAGCTTGGCCCGGTACTCTTCCACCACGCCGGGCGCCCGCTGGGCCACGACCTGGCGCACGGATTCGATCTTGTCCAGCCGGTTCAGGAGATCGGCGGCCAGCGCCGCGCCTTCCCGCTCCCGCATGGACAGCAAATTGTCGACCCCCTGAGCCACCGCGGCTTCAAAGGTCGGCGCCAACAGTTCCGACGTCACTTCGCCCTCTTCGACCTTGAGAACATCGGGCAATCTGGCGAGAGTATCGAGCGTTAGCTCGGAATTGCTCCCGATTTCTCCTCCTAGCTCTTTCAGGGCATTATAATACGCCATTGCCAGTTCCTTGTCAACCTTGACGCCCTTGGCCCCGGCCGCCGCCTCCCACGAGACGAAAACGTCGATGCGGCCCCGGCTGACCCGGTTCAGAATCAGCTTCTTGGCGGAATCCTCCAGCGCGTTGAACTGCCGCGGCATCCGGAAGACGACTTCCGAAAAGCGATGGTTGACCGCTTTCATTTCGACCACGATGCGGCCCAGTTCGCCGGCACCTTCGCCCCGGCCGAAGCCGGTCATGCTGCGCACCATTTGGTCTGCTCCCCCTCACGTGAAGGCCCGGGTGCTTCAGCCAAGCACCCGGGCCGGATGTCCTGCCTATACCTTTACATACTTCTGGATGCGACCGATGGCTTCCTTCAAGCGATCTTCCTTCAGGCAAAGTGCGATGCGGATATACCCCTCGCCATACTCGCCGTATGCTCCGCCGGGGGTGACCACCACGCCGGCCTCCTCGAGGAGCATCGTCGCAAAGGAGGCGCTGGTGTGGCCCTTGGGCACCGGCACCCAGAGGTAGAAGGAACCCTTCATCGGCTTCGCATCAAGCCCGATGGCCCGGAGCCCTTCCACGGCGATGTTCCGCCGCCGGGTGTAGATGCGGTTCATTTCGGCGATGAACGGTTCGGACAGCGGGTTCCGGAGCGCCTCGATGGCCGCTTCCTGAACGGCGGTAAACTGGCCGGAGTCGGTGTTCGTCTTTATGATGCCCAAAGCGGCGATGGCTTCCTTGTTGCCAACCACAAACGCGATGCGCCAGCCGGTCATGTTGAAGGGCTTAGAGAGCGACCAGAACTCCACTGCCACGTCCCGGGCACCGGGCACTTCGAAAATGGACGGCGCCCGATAGCCGTCGTAGGTCATCTCGGAGTAGGCGTTGTCGGAAACCAGGAGAATGTCGTACTGCTTGCAGAACGCCACGGCCTCCCGGTAGAAGTCCGCCGTCGCCACAGCGCCGGTGGGGTTGTTCGGGTAATTGATGAACATGAGCTTGGCCTTGGCGGCCACGTCGGCCGGAATCGCCTTCAGGTCGGGCAGAAAGTCGTTCTCGGCCTTCAGGGGCATCATGTAGGGCGTGCCGCCGGTGAGCAGCGTGTGGGTCTTGTAGACCGGGTAGGCGGGGTCGGGGACGAGGGTGATGTCGCCCGGGTCCACGAACGCCCAGATGATGTGGGCGAGCCCTTCCTTGGAGCCGATCAGTGCGAGCGCCTCGGACTTGGGGTCGAACACGACGCCAAACCGCTTCTGGTAGAACTCGCAGGCGGCGGCCCGGAAGGCGAGCGAGCCGTCGTAGTCGGGGTACTGGTGATAGCGAGGATCAAGGGCGGCCTCCTGCATCCGGTTGACGACAAATTCCGGGGTGGCCATGTCCGGGTCGCCGATGCCCAGGGAGATCACGTCCACCCCGCGGGCGACGACTTCACGCTTCTTCTTATCGATTTCGGCAAAGAGATACGGGGGTACCTTGGCAATCCGCTGCGCACGATTTGGCATGGTAGCGCCTCCTAGAAAGACTTCGCGAACACGCCGTCACAGACGAAGGTGGCCGGACCGGTCTTAAACACGTGGTTGGTCGCTTCGTCCCAGGCGATGGTCAGGTCGCCGCCGGGCAGGTGGATGAGCGCCTGGCGCCCGGACCGGCCCAACAGATGGGTCGCCACCAGCACGGCGCTGGCGCCGGTGCCGCAGGCAAGCGTAATGCCCGAGCCCCGCTCCCAGGTCCGCATTTTTAGTTCGGACGGGCTGATTACCTGCACGAAGTGGACGTTGGTCCGCCGGGGGAAGGCCACGTGGCGCTCGATTTTCGGTCCGACGACCCCAAGGTCGACGGCGGCCACGTCATCCACATAGATCATGACATGGGGGTTGCCCATGGAGACGGCGGTGATGCGGTACTGCCGGCCGTCCACTTCGAGCGCTTCATCCAGCACCCGGTCGGACTCGGCGCCCGCCATGGGAATGAGCGAGCGTTTAAGCCGGGGCTCGCCCATGTCTACCCGGACGCCCTTGACCGTGCCTTCGCCGTCCAGGATGACCTCCGGGATAATCGTCCCGGCCAGGGTTTGCACGGCTAGTTTGGTTTTTTTCGTCAGCCCGCGCTCGTAGCAGTAGCGGGCGAAGCAGCGAATGCCGTTGCCGCACATTTCGCCTTCGGAGCCGTCGGCATTGAACATGCGGAACCGGAAGTCATGGTCCGGCGCCGTGGCCGGCAAAATGACGATCAACCCGTCGGAGCCGATGCCGAAGTGGCGCTCGCTGACCGCGATCGAAAGGGCGGGCAACTGCTCTTCGGGCACCTGCTCGGCAAAGTTGTTCACATAGATATAGTCGTTACCCAGCCCCTCCATTTTTGTGAACCGGACCACCACGATCCCCCCATTATTCGGCAATCGGAGATGTTCTTGGAGATGTTCTTATTGTAATGATTCATCGCCCATCCGGCAATCGGAAACTGGACTCCGTGCCAATATAGGTGTGACACCCTGACCCCCCTTTCTTCGCTCTCCGAAACCAGCCCTGGGGAGTGGATGTAATCACGGAAGGACACAGGGAAAGAGAGGGGGGTGCCCCCTCTCTTACTCTACAGGTGAAGTGGACGCACATGCAGGGACGACGACAAGGAGAGAATCGCCAGCACGAAGCGGCTGACCCCGGAAGGGCCGGTCCTCTCGTATTTCATTTACGGCAGAGGGTTGCAGGACTTCACGAGGATGCCCAGGGTGAGCAGGGCAAGCATAGCGGTAATGAGAAGGAGGCCCCGCTTACGGGTCGGATTCGGGAGGAGCAGGCACCATACTACTCCGACCAGCACAAGAAGGAATCCGAAGGCCATGCCGATTGTCCGGGTAGTAGAATCCGGGTCAAGGAAATTCACCCTGGTACCCCCCTCTCCTAGTTCACGTAGCCCCTGGAGTCCGTTACGGCATTGGAGTAGTACGGCAGGCAGGTCGGCCCATGCGGGCCATACAGGATACCCAAGTACGGCTCCCCATCCTTATGCAGCTTGGAGTTATCGGAATTGCCGCTAGTGGAGATGCAGGTTTCGACAAGGCTACTGCTCCTACCTGCATCCCACATCCACCAGACGAAGCCAACACCCGCAGCCGGAACCACAAACGCCGCAATCGGAGCGCCGATGATGTAGGCCACCCAGCCAGAACCGACAATCCCACCGCTGGCCTTGATAGCGTCAGCCGTGGCCGCTGCCAGTTTCAAATCCTGAGCGTAATTCTGCGCTGCCGTGACGTTATCGAACCACCGAACCATGTGGGTGCCGAAAAAGGTCACATGGGCCGGGTTGACAGTGTTATAGGGCCTCACGTCGATGGAGACGTGTTCCCGGTCTACTTTCACCTCAAACCGGGTTTCGGGGTCTTTCTTTATCTGCTGAATGGCCCAATTCGCCTGTGCCGCTTCAGCCCGCATAGCCCGGAGGGTTGCCATAGAGAACGGCCACCCGCCATACGGCTCCTTGGCAAGCTGGAAGGGTTCCCAGCGGTCAATGTCTACAGTCATGTGTTCCGGCCTGACGTTATACCCGTCCTCCGGGATAGCGTGTTCACCCCGGACCACGTTGATGATGTTGGGCACTCCGCTGAAGAACTCCAACTTGAAGTCCATAGCATCCGTGAGAGGCCGGAAGGGGATGTAGGTTCGCCCGTCCTTGACGAACGGAGCCATATCCCCCAGGTGGATGTAGGTGAAATCGTTGGGCATCTCCTCTACCCGCATCGTCTGGTTCTCGACAGTCGGCTCCAGGTCGATAGTAGCCCGCTTCCCGCCGAAGAAGGAGACAACCGTAGCCACCCCCGGCCCGCCGCCTTCCCGGTAGCGAATGCCGCCGCCCGGAATCCAAATCACATCTGCTCCCAGGCAGGAAGAGAACCCCCGAAGCTGGACGTAGATGTGATTGCCTCGCCAAAGGATGGGGCCGGGGTCGCATACCTGCCCGTCCACCCTGATACGGTACATGAACGTTACGTCCAAGACGCTCTGACCGGAACCCCCGTCGTTGATGGGTGCGATTTGCCGAGGAGCAGCATAGGCGCTCCCCACAGCACTCAGGACCAGAACCAGGACCATTTCGATTGCCAGGAACTTACGCCCCACCGTAATCACCCTTTCCAAATCCTGGCACCAGCGTACCATGTGGAAGAAAATGGCAGAAATAGGTATGTATAAGCCTGAAGCGAAAAAATTTTGAATCATTGCGGTCAGAGACTCAGGGTGTTTGCTCTGAGCAAAGCATCTTGTTTTTCCTATCTTGCCATTTGTTTCCATTTCTCGTATGATGGAAATGCCTACCCCTTGTCTCTGGAGTGGAGGGAAGCCAATGGATGAACTGAGCGAATTGAGGCGGCTCTACGACGAGAGAAACCTCCTGGATGCCTGGGTGCTCTATGGGAATCCCTCCGGAGAGTCTGCCGAATGGCATCTGCTCGGGTCCTTGGTGGCGTGGCGGCTCAACATGATAGGGCCATCCCGTTCCGCAATTGAAAAGGCACTCGTCCTCAAACCGAAGGGAATGCTTAAGGCAAAGTGCCTTTTCCAGGCTGCGGAAATGGGCCGTTTGTGGGGCGACTACTGCCAAGCGGAGAGGAACTTCCGTCGCTGCCTGGACTTGCTCGCCCTGAATTCCGACGAAGGACAGATGCTTCTCGGCCCTTGTCTTTACAACCTTGCTCTCACGTTGGAGTCTCTCAAGAAGCCGAAGCAGGCTGTTGCGTTTTATCGGCAGGCATTGCATGAATTTCAGCGGCAAGAGTTGAACTCATATACCAGAATGTGCTGCCAGAATCTGGCATGGACTCTTGCCGAAACCGGCGAACTTGACTCGGCCCACCAGATGCTAGACCTAGCCGCCCCGTTTTGCGACACCAATGAGGAACGTTGGCGGCAACAGATTGTTGCGGCATTCGTCCGCTACAAGGGAGACGACTTAGGCGGCGCGGTCGAACTGTGTTCCAGGGTTCAGCAAGACGCCTTGCGCTTCGAGGATCAATTCCCGACCGATGCCCTCATCTACCTCGCTGCGGTCCAAGCGGAAGTATTTCTGGCAGGAGGCAACTTGCCCTCTGCGGTGTTACTCTCCAAGCTGGCGTTGGACTTGGTATCCCGGCATGAAGGAACAACGGACGCCCGCTGCTTTCACTATGTCATGCGGGTAGAGGCAAAGGTCCATACGGCACGTTCAGCCGTGCAGAAAAGGGAAGAAGGGAGAGGTGAACGTGCGTAAGGTGGTCGCTCTGGTGGTGATGCTAGTAGTACTCGCCGTTTGCGGAGTTGCGTCTGCTCAGATTAACGGCGGCATCAATCCCATGTCAACGACTTTCACCAAGACTTGGAAGTAAGACTCCGGTGGATATTATCGACCACTTAAGTCAAGAGGGGCTAGCAGCAAAGCTAGTCCCTCTTGGGTTTCATCAAACTGACGCTATTATGCGACGATCCGGGCCGGCCCCTGGCCCACTCGAAGCGGGGGGACCCGTTTAACCAGGAGACCCCTTTTCGGAATATTTACCACGGATGTCGGAACCCTTTAATCTATGTCTTGATCAGCGGTAAAAATGCCAATCTCCCCCCTCATCTACCGGCAGGCGCGCCAAGGCCCCGGCCCGCAGCCAGGCGGGGCGGGGCCTGCGGCGGCACGCTAGCGGGTAGGCGTGGGTACCGCCGTGCCGGGGGTCAGGGGCGAGATCGCACCACCAGGGGCCGGGGTGCCGGGGGCCGTGGTGCCGGGAATGGTCGGAGTGCCGAGTGGCGCCGTGGTGCCCGGGGTCGTGGTGCCTGGAGCCGGAGCCACGCCCGGTCCGGGGGCGGCCGGCACCCCGGCGGGTCCGGGAGCGCCACTGGCCCGCGGATTGCCGGAGACCACTGTGGCTGCACGATTCAGCCGGACGATGTCGTCCATGAAGTTGGTGGCCGGCTGGCCGCGCCGGACGGACATGGCGATTTCGCCAATGCGAACCCGGTCGGCCGGCGCGTTGAGGACGCGAATCTCCACCACCTTGGGACAGGCGGCCCGAATGCGGTCGATGGCCGTCGTGCCGCCACCGCCCGCGGGGGGAGCAACCGCGCGGGGGGCGTTCGCCGCACCGCCCACCCCGGTGGCAGGTGCGCCAGGCGTAGGCGAAACGCCGGTGGTGCCGGTGGCGCCGGTCGTCGGGCTCAGGGGCTTGTCGTCCTGGAGGGGCAGCGCCACAAGGGCGACGTTACCGATGATGATACCGTTGGCCGTGACTTCCGTCCGACCCGCCGCGCCGGCCCCGGTGGTCGTGCCGCCCGCTCCGCCGACGGTGCCGGGCGCAGTGCCGCCCCGCATCCCAGGTGCGCCGCCCGCCCCGTAATAGCCGGGTTCCGGCGTGTTGCCCAGGGCGACGGCGCAGGCGTCGGCATCGCCGGTGGTGGAGCCGATTGCAGTCCCCGGGGCCGTGCCCGGCGCCGGGCTCCGCTGCGGGGCCCGGGCGGCGCAGCCGCAGGCCAGGACTGTCGTGGCCGCGGTGATCCCAATCCACTTTAATGTTGACCGCTTCACTGGTGAGATCTCCTTTCTGTCGCAGTCCGCCCGGAAGGACGAGGGTTTTCCCTTCCCGCGGCCGCATCTCTAGCGGTAGTCTCACCAGCGCCAATTCCGCCTATGCCTCTTCTTCCGACCCCCGCGCCACCGGCATCGGACGACCGAAGAGCAGGAGCCGCCGCAGCGCCACCGCTACCTCGCCGCAGCCCGCCAGCGCCAGCACAATCACCCAGTCTCTGAATCCCAGTTGGGTCGTGTTGAAAATGGACGACAGAGGCGGCCAGTAGATCGCGCCCAAAAGCGCCGCCACGGAACTGGCCACCGCACCCACAAGCCAGACGTTGCCGAAGAGGCCGGTTTCAAAAATCGTCCGCCGCTCCGAGCGGCAGTCGAACACGTGAATCAACTGGGCGCTCACCAGCGTGGCAAGGGCCATGGTCCGGGCCTGCCCGAGGATGACCGGGTCGGTAAACGGATGGCTGCCCGGCGTCCGGACGGCCACCAGCATCGCCCAGAGGAACGCCGCCAGCGTCGAAATCCCGATCAGGATGCCCCGCCCGAGAATTTTGATGCCCAGCCGGCGGGCGAAGACGCCCTCGTCCGGCCGCCGCGGCGGGCGCCGCATCACGTCCGGGTCCGACGGGTCTACACCCAGCGCCATGGCCGGCAAGCCGTCGGTCACCAGGTTGATAAACAGAATCTGGATGGGCAGCAGCGGCAGCGGCAGCCGCATGATGGCGGCCAGGAACATCGTCAGCACTTCGCCGGTGTTGCAGGAGAGCAGGTAGCGGATAAACTTGCGGATGTTGTCGTAAATGCCCCGCCCTTCCTCCACCGCCGCCACGATGGTGGCAAAGTTGTCGTCGGAGAGGACCATGGCCGAAGCCTCTTTGGTCACGTCGGTGCCGGTGCGGCCCATGGCGATGCCAATGTCCGCCTCTTTGACCGCCGGAGCGTCGTTCACCCCGTCGCCGGTCATGGCGACGATTTCGCCGTTGGCTTTGAACGCCCGGACCACCCGGAGTTTGTGCTGGGGCGAGACCCGGGCGAAGACCCGGGCGGTCTTCACGGCTTCCACCAGCGCCTCGTCCGACATGGCGTCCAGGTCGCGGCCGGTAATCGCCTTTCCGTCGGCGCCGGCGATGGCGAGTTCCCGGGCGACGGCCCAGGCGGTGGCCGGGTGGTCGCCGGTGATCATCACCGTGCGGATGCCGGCCCGGGCCGCCGACTGGACGGCCTTGCGGACTTCGGGGCGGGGCGGGTCGATCATGCCGAAGAGGCCCAGGAAGACCAGGTCGCGCTCCCACGCCGCCGCCGCCTGGTCGGGGTTGGTCGCGGCCTCGGCCAGCCGCCCCTCGCTGGATTCCGGCAGCGACCGGCAGGCCACGGCCAGCACCCGGAGCGCCTGATCGGCCATCCGCTCGTTTTCCGCCAGGATTCGCTGTTTCAGTTCGGCCGTCAGCGGCTGGACCTGGCCATCCAGCATGACGTGGGTCGAAATCTCCAGCACGGTGTCGGGGGCGCCTTTCAGGTGCAGCATGGGCCCGCCGGCCTCGGACCGTGCGACCACGGACATCCGCCGCCGCTCCGACTCGAACGGGATCTCCAGAAGTCGGGCGTGGGACTGGGCCAGCTTGTCGGTCCGGTAGCCGGCCTTGGCCGCCGCAACAACCAACGCGCCTTCCGTGGGGTCGCCCTGCACGGTCCAGCCGGCCTTGGGCACGCCGGCGATCCGCTTGAGCGTCAGCGAGCGCTGCCCGGCGCTGGATTGGGTCAGCCGGGCGTTGGCGCAGAGTGCGGCGCTCTGGAGCGCCTGGGAGAGTGCGGGCGACTCCAGCGGCCGGACGGAGGCTCCCTGCAGGAGAAAATCGCCGGAGGGCCGGTAGCCGTCGCCGGTCACGTCGTACCGGACGCCGCCGGCCCAGGTGGCCCGGACCATCATCTCGTTTTTCGTCAGGGTCCCGGTCTTATCCGAGCAGATGACGGTGGCACAGCCCAGCGTCTCCACCGCCTGGAGCTTGCGGACGATGGCGTTCCGCTTGATCATCCGCTGCACGCCGATCGCCAGGGCGACGGTCACGATCGCCGGCAGCCCTTCCGGAATCGCCGCCACCGCCAGGGAGACGCCGGCCAGGAAGAGCCGGGTCACTTCGGGCCCGGTCAGGTGGCGGGCGGTCAGGAGACCGACCCCGACCACCAGGGCGCAGACCAGGAGGCAGCCCAGCACCAGCCACTTGCCCAGTTGCTCCAGCCGGCGCTGCAGGGGCGTCTCCTCATCCGCCACCTCCTGCATCAGGCCGGCGATGCGGCCCATCTCGGTGGACATGCCGGTCTGCACGATCACGGCGGTCGCCCGGCCCCGGGTGACCGTGGTGCCCATGTAGACCATGTTGCGCCGGTCGCCGAGGCCGGCATCCTCCTCGCCGGACCAGGCCGGATTCTTGCGGACTGGCAGCGACTCGCCGGTCAGCGCCGCCTCCTCCACCTCCAGGCCGGTGGTCTCCAGCAGACGCCCGTCGGCCGGCAGTTTGTCGCCGGCTTCGAGCAGGAGGATGTCGCCGGGCACCACGGCGGCCGCCGGCACCTGCGTCTCCTCGCCGTCCCGGCGGAGGCGGGCGGTGGGCGCCGTAAGCTGCCGCAGCGCCTCCAGCGACTGCTCCGCCCGGTACTCCTGCAGGAAGCCCAGGACCGCGTTGATGATGACGATGACGACGATGGTGATCGCGTCCGCCGTCTCGCCCATGCCGTAGCTGATGGCCGTCGCGGCCAGCAGGACCAGGACCATGAAGTCCTGAAACTGGGCGATGACCATGCGCCAACAGGGCACCCGTTCGGCAGCCGCCAGTTGGTTGGGCCCGAACTCTTCCAGGCGCCGGGCGCACTCCCGGGCGGAAAGGCCGTGGGGCGGGGCCACGGCCAGCATCTCCGTTATGTCGCCCATCGGCGTCAGATGCCAGGGAACAGCCGTTCTCGCTTTCGGGGGACTGGACACGGGGCAATCACCTCGGTAAAATCCCGGCCGGGACAGGCACAGAAACCGGCCCGGTCGCGTAAGTCTTGTACAGCCAACGATACTCGCCGGGCGACAAGCTTAGACCGCGATTTGTCGAGGGATGGCCCCCAAGCCCACACACCAGGGAATTCCGAATCGGTCAGCGAAACATATGTCTGCCCTATCCCCGGAGTATCCCTGGAGGAACGATGAGCGTAATATTCGTCGCAATTGCCATCGTGTTCGTGTCTCTATATGGTTTGCTTTGCTACTATGTCGGCTTAAGGGGAAGGCAGTCACTGCTCCGTGCCGCCGGCCGGGCAAGCGTCGCCGTCTATTGGACCGGGTTCTGGTTCGTCGCGCTCTCGTCTGTCCTCGCGTTGATCGTGGGAAAACTGCTCCCGCCGTTCTTTCATGACGTCCTCGCGTGGATTGGCGCGTACTGGGAGGCCGTCCTGATCTACGTCCCGCTCATCCTGGCCTCCATTGACTTGATTCGGGCGGCTGACCGGCGGCTGCATTTTCTGCCGACCCGGATCAGTCAGGGCAAGCAGTCGGCGCTCTATGCGGGCGCTGGTGCATTCGTCATCATCGCGTCCATTCTGGTGTACGGCACCTGGAATGCGCTCCACCCACGGGTTACGCATTACGACGTGACCATTCAGAAGCCGGCGGGCGCACTGAAGAACCTGCGCATTCTCATGGCGGCCGATCTGCATCTCGGCACGATCGTAGGGCAGAACCGCCTGGATCAGATGGTGTCCACCATGAACGGACTGAATCCGGACCTGATTCTCCTGCCGGGCGACATCCTGGACGACGACAGCGGTCGGATCTTTGCCGAGCCCGGCGTCGGCGATGGTTTCCAGCGTTTGCATGCGAAGTTCGGGGTCTATGCCGTTCCGGGCAACCACGAGTACATCTCCGGCCGCAACGAAGAGGCGGCCAAGCTCTTGACGGCGAGTGGCGTTGCCGTATTGACGGACCGGTATGTGAAAATCGCTGACAGCTTCTATGTTGCCGGACGGGATGACCTGTCCACCAGGCAATCCGGGGGCAGGCCACGGCCGCCGCTGGCGACGGTCCTGCAGGGCGTCGACCGGGCCCTCCCGGTGATTTTGCTGGACCATCAGCCGTCGAACCTGGGGGAGGCTCTGGCGGCTGGGGTTGACCTGCAGGTTTCGGGGCATACCCATCGGGGGCAGCTGTTCCCGTTCCAATACCTGACCCGCAGGATCTATGAGGTAGATTGGGGCTATTTGAAAAAGGGCCCCATGAATGTGGTGGTCACCTGCGGCTACGGCACGTGGGGACCGCCCATCCGGATCGGCAACCACCCGGAGATCGTCGTCATCGATGTGCAGTTCGTGCCGTAGCCGGTCGGGGTGCGGGGACGGGCTCGTCGTCGTCGTTGCCGCCGCCGCAGGCTTCATCCGGATAGTCACCTCCTCGCCCCTGGCGAGGGGGTTTTCGTTTGCCTCGCCCCGTCCTGAGCAGTTCGCCGAGGGGGGCTCGTCGTCGCTTCTCTTCGGTCGTCGTTTCTGCTCGTTGGTTCTCGTTTCTGCTTGTTGGTTCTCGTCGTTGGTCGCAGGTCGTCTTCGGGGGGCTTGAGCACAAGCGGATCCTGGTCGCCGCTCGTTGCCCGCAAAGACCCGTGGCTGTTGGCCTTCTGTGCTGTCGGGTCAACCATGGCGCAACCAGGTATCACGCAATGCGCAGATTCTCGTCGGTACTTGTTGGTTGCCGTCGCTCGCCATCGGATGCCGCGGGTTGCTCCCGGTTGCTCTGGTTGGCCCTGGTTGGCCCTGGTTGGCCCTGGTTGGACCTGGTTGGCCCTGGTTGGACCTGGTTGGACCCGGGGCGGCGTCGGCGATGCGAAGTCGATACACATTGATTATGTACCACATATTGACAAGTAACTGCAAACCATTTATTCTAGTAATTGTTATCTACATACGATAAGGAGTGGGCGGAAGTGGGAGATGAGAATCGGGGCCGGGCGGTGACAGGGGTTAGCTTCCAGCGGGTTTTGAAGAGCTATAACGTCGCCGGCGGCGCACGGCGGGATGAGGCCAAAATGACCGTTTCGCCGACCGGCGCCATTCGGAGCAACACGGAAGGCAAGCAGATCGCGGTCAACTTTGCCAAGGTGCAGGGCCAGAATCCGGACGACTTCCAGTTTGGCTTCGGCGGCAACGTGGCTGCCGGTCAGCTGGCCCTGTATGCGCCGAAGCCGGGCGATACCGGACTTATGAAGGTCTCTATCTATAAGCACGCGATCGGCTGCCATGCCGGGGCCGCGTTCAAGGAGTTCCCCCAGCTGCGCCCGACCACCACGGTGGACTGCCATGTTGAGGAGTCGACGGATGCGGACGGGGTTCCCTGCCTGGTCGTGCACGTGCTGGCCGGTGCGCCGACCCGTGCGGTCAAGCGCAAGAAGAAGGGTGAGGCCGCTGCTCAGGGTGCTGAGAAAAAGGCGTAAGGCAAAGCGGCGCACTCCTGTCTCGGGGTGCGCCGCTTTTGCAGACCGCCCGCCTGGTGGGCGGCGGTGGTCACGCTTCGTCGCCAAGAGCGGCCTTCACTTTTGTATACAAGTTTCGCATCGGCTCGTCTAGCTCCATCCCGGCGGAGATCAATTCATGCAGCACCGTATAGCAGCCGGCCAGGCATTGTGCGGCCAGTTCCGCCTCCCCGGCGGCGTGTGCCAGTTGGCCTGTGAAGTAGTACGACCACGCCGCCGTACGCCCGTAGAACACGGACTGCGGATTGTCCTCGCGAAGTTTCGATGCCAGCGCCAGTGCTCGCTGCTGGAAAGCCAAGGCCTTTCGTGCCGCGTACGTATCCGGCTGCGCAGCCGTCACATGCGCCAACCGTTCCAGCGAAACCAGCACGTCCCGCGTCGCCTCCGCCGACTGCGGATTCTCCCGCAGCAGTTGCTCGGCGAGTTCGAGGCAACGCTCGGAATAGCCCAGCGCCCTCGCCGCGTCACCGGCCTGACCCCGGGTCGTCAGAACGTCAGCCAGCTTGTTGAGGCTCGCGGACACGTCCCGCACCGCCTGTGCCGACTGCGGATGGTCGCGCAGCAGTTGCTCGGCGAGTTCCAAGCTGCGCTCGTAATCGCCCAGCGCTCGCGCCGCGTCCCCGGCCTGCCCCCTCCTCACCAGAAAGTCCGCCAGCTTGTTGAGGCTCACCGACACATCCCGCACCGCCTCCGCCGACTGCGGATGGTCCCGCAATAGTCGCTCCCTGAGTTCCAGGCTGCGCTCGTAATCGCCCATCGCCCGCACTTCGTCCCCGGCCTGGCCCCGGTTCGCCAGAAAGTCCGCCAGCTTGTTGAGGCCCAACGACACGTCCCGCGCCGCCTCCGGATTCTCCCGCAGCATTTGCTCCCCGAGTTCCAGACTGCGCTCGTAGTAGCCCAGCGCCCGCGCCGCGTCCCCGGCCTGACCCCTCATCACCAGAAAGTCTGCCAGCTTAACGAGCATCACTGACACGGCCTGCGCTGCGTCTACCGACTGTGGATTGGCTCGGTACGCTTCGTCGAGGGCTTCGAATGCGAACTGCAGAAAGGGTTCTGCCCGGTCGAGCCGGCCTATGGTTTGCTCGATGTCCCCGACGACGCCGGCGATGTTCCCGTATGCGGCGTCCCGGTCGCCGTCTCGCCAGTGTTCGACGGCAGCCTGCAGGGGTGCCAGTTGCCAAAGCTGCGAAACGTCGTGACGCCATACCGCCTGCAATTCCAACGCGAAGTCCTCGACCTTGTCGCGCATCTGGCGGAGCTTGACGGCTACCGCTGCTTCGGGGAGCCGCCCGCGTAGATGCGCCCCCACGAGCCGGTGCAGGCGGGCGATTTCCGGGTGATCGCCGGGCGTGAGGAGGCGCAACCCCTCCAGCCGCCGGCGGATCTCCGCCCACGGGTCAGGGTAGCCTTCGTCGTGGCGGAGGGCGTCTGGGTGCTCGCGTGCTACACAGGCCCGCAGCCACGGCCAAGGCACGCTGTCGGACGGCAGCAGGGCGGCGTAGTCGAGCGCGGTGCGGGCGGGCCGGTCCAGCCGCTCCAACGTGGCGTTCAGCACCAGGGCGAGTTGTTTCTCACGGTGCCGCATCTGTGCGGTCACGCCCTGGTCTGTGCCCAGCGCATCGGCGCTGGGGAGGCCCTCTTTTCGCAAGCGCACCAGGTAGGCGGCGGGGCGGATTGCATGGTGGCCGAGGTATAGCGCCACCTGCTCAATCGCCAGGGTGAAGCCGCCGAGTTCCTTGGCAATCTCCAACGTGGCGGCCTCGTCCGCAGGGGCCGTGGCCGCCGGCCAGCGCCCATCCGGCTGGTGGTCCGTGATCAGCTTCACCGCATCCTCCTCAGCGAGGTCGTCCACGGGAATGAAGACGAGTGATTTCGGCAGGTCCTCGCGGCCGAGGCGCGTGGTGACGATGATCCGCAGCCAGTCCTCGTGCGGGAGCGGCGCGAGTTGCGGTTCGGCGAGGAGGACCGCCTCGGAGACGTTGTCGAGCACGACCAGGACGGATCCGCCCTGGTCCGGCTTGCCCGCAGCGGCGGCGCGCCGTTTCAGCTCGTCCAGTACACGCTGTCCGCGCATCCCCGCCGTTTCATCGGGACCCGCACTGGGCGCAATGTGCAAGTCGTACGTCAACTCACCGAAGAGCGGCAGCAGCTTCTTGCGGCCTTCCGCTTCCAGAATCCACCGTCCCCCCGAGAACTTCCCGGCCTCGCGCTCTGCAAACGTTATGGCCAACTCGGTCTTGCCCATCCCGCCCAGGCCGTGCACCGCTGCGACCACGCCGATGCGCCCGGCGCCGACTGCGTCGGCCAGCTTTTTTAACTCCGGCCCTCGCCCGACGAAATGCGGGTTAGCGAGTCGGAGGTGGCCGGTGTACGTTTCGGGCTTTGGGGCCGGCCGGCTTGGGACCGCAGTACTCACCGGGAGACCGGCTCGCTCGAGAATGAGGCCGGCAATCTCAGCGGGTGGCTGGTCATCGATATCGACATAGCCGTCGCCCGGCAAGATGCCGATCCCAGTCAGATCTCCCGGATCGCCGAAGCTGAGGAGCATGATCCGCTCTTCCTAAACAGTGGCAATCAACTGGTTGATGAATCGCCACTCCAGGCGGCACCACCGCTTCTTTTGATACTCCGGGCAAAGAAAAATGACGATCAGCTCGGACTGGGTCCGGTAGAGATTTGGCAGGTATACGTTTAGGCCCGGACGGGCGAACTCTGCCGCATGGTACTTGTCGTAAAGCACACGCTCCCGGGTGAGGGCGGCGGCCAGTTGGTCTGCTACCTGTTTCACAACGTCGCGGTGCTCGCCGGGGAAAGAGAGCGCAACGGCGAACCGTCTGGGTTCAGGACTTTGCATGGACACTCCGGTTTCACCTCCGGCAGTAACGACAAGGCAGATGGCGCCGGCCGGGTCGCCCGGCTGCGACGAGCAGATCATGGCCCGCCCGCGCAGCGCTCCCATCCGAGCGGTTGTCACATCCATTTCAGACAGTTCTACCTTGTGTGCCGGAACCCTCCAAGAAGCTGAAGACTGACGATCCAGTGTCGGGCGACCGCTGGCGCTGCTCAGGCGAGGGACTCATCCCCGGTACGATTTGCTCAACTTCTCAAGCGCCTCGACCAGTTCCCCGTGCGTGCGCAGGTCCCGGAGCGGCAAGAGCGCGCCCACCTTCTGCTGCATGGTTCCTAATGAAAGGTCTTCACCTTTGATGACCACAAGCCGCACACCGCGCCGTGCGCAGAGCGCCTCCTTCATCAAGTCCCGCGCCTGCTGCATCGCCAGGCCCTTTTCGCTGGGGAAGCGCTCGGTCGGCCGGAAGTGCTGGGCCCCGTTGAACTCAAACGCCACCACCGCCGGATAGTAGCGATCCAGTTCCATCCGCTCATCGGTCAGGGGGTTCACCAGGAAGCCCGGTCGGGCGTTGTCCTCGAACTCATCCGAATCAATGAGCAGCGACAGGTACTCCCGCATGATCGCTTCCCCGCGGAATTCCGCCTCTTGCAGCCGGCGCATCGCCAGCGCTGCTTCCGCCGCACTGCGCTCCAGTTCCGGGTTGCGCAGCGTAAACCGGACCGGGGCCACCTGATTGGTCTGGCTGACCTGAATCCACCCGGACCCGGCCAGTTCCCGGACGGCCTGCTTCACGGTGACGAAGGAGACGTGCGCAATCGCACTGAGGGTGGTGTAGGTGAACTCCCCGGACTGGCCGCGGAACGCCGGCAGGGTTTGGAGCAGGCCGTACAGCAGTTTGGCCTGGGGCCGGAGGCGGGGCTCGGGCAGCAGGCCGGCCGGGATAGAGACCCTGGCGCCGGCAAAGCTGGAGACCGTGTCGGCAGATGGGGCGGGTTCGATCGCCCCGACCGCTGGTGCGTACCAGCCGGTGGCCGCCAACTGGGCCAGGCCGTTGCGAATGGTGGCCAGCGTCAGCCCTGAGCCGGCGGCAAGTCTGGTAGGCGTGACCGGCTCGGAGTTGGCACGGATCGCAAGCCAGAGCACCTTGGCGGCCGCCGTGAGATCCGGGTCCAGCAAGAGGGAGACCGGGGTCTGGACCATTTCTTTCTGCATGGAGCATCACCCCGCAGAACCATTCTGCGGGTCCCCAGCAAACCCCTGGGTTGTATCGAAAGCTTTTTCCACTTGCTTGAGGCAGCATGTGTGATAAAAGCTATCGAATTCCCGGCCGGCAGAGCGATTTGCATACCCCCATCCCGTATGTTTTTGGCATTTTTGGCGTATTGTGTTGGGTTTCGGGCTCGACCGGCGCCACTTTCGATAACTTTTATCAGCATAGCCTCTGGACAACGGTGATAATTTCTATCGTAGCTGCCTGGAGCGGGTGAAAATGGGGTCCAGGCGAGCCCGAACATGAGGGGTACCCCCTCTTGCAGGCCACGGTGAAAGCATCCGCCAAGTCCGTGGTCCCGGCGGGTGGCCCCGGCTGGTGGCCCCGGCTGGTGGCCCCGGCTGGTGGCCCCGGCTGGTGGCGGCTGGTGGCCCCGGCTGGTGGTCCCGGCTGGTGGCCCCGGCTGGTGGCCCCGGCTGGTGGTCCCTGCCCTGCTGCGCCATCGGCCGATCTCACGTTTGGTGCCGCCCGCTGTCGGAACCAGCCCCGAATAAGCCACCGGCGAAACCCAGGCCAATCTGCCTGCAAAGCCTGTCCCGCAAGGCTTCCCGCCAGCCAGCCCCGCCGACGGCAGGTTTGACAGGCAGGCGCCTCCTTTCGTACGATTGGGATAGTTTCCCAATTCGAAGGAGGCTGGTTTCACTGAAGGTGCGAAAACTCCAAGCGCTCCTGCTATCCGCTAGCCTGTCCGCGAGCCTGTTTGTGGCGGCGACCGGGCAGCCGGTCTCCGCCGCGGGCGGTTCGGTTACGGCCTCGCTCGCGGCGACTTCCCCGATCATCCCGTGCAATGCCACCACCACCGTGACGCTGACGATCGACGGCGTCAGCCCGGCCCCCAGTCAGGTCCCGGTCGATGTGATGCTGGTGCTGGACAAGTCCGGAAGCATGGGCGGACAGCCGATCGCCGACCTGCGCAGCGGGGCCAACAGCTTCGTGACCGACATGGACGACAACGATGGCAGCACCGATGGCAACATCACCGCCAGCCGGGTGGGCGAGGTCTCGTTTAACAACGCGGTCACCGTGGATATCGGCCTGACCCACGACGCCAACGCCGTCCACACGAAAATTAACGCCCTGGTGGCCGGCGGCTCCACCAACATCGGCGACGCGCTGAACGCCGGCGCCGCCCAGTTGAGCGGGGGCACCGCCAAGGACGTCCTGATTCTGATGACGGACGGTCAGTCCAACGTCGGTCCTGACCCCATGACTGCGGCCTCCAGTGCCAAGGCGGCCGGGATTGAGGTCTTCACCATCGGCCTGGGCAATGGCATCAACGTCAATCAGCTCAAGGCGATGGCCACCGACCCCAGTCATTTCTACCAGGCGCCCACTTCGGCGCAACTGTCGTCCATCTTCCACCAGATTGCGACCGGCGTGGCCGGCCCGGCGGGCACCAACCTGATCTACAGCGTGCAGCCGGCCGCGGGGTTCGTCATTGCCGGCGGGTCGGCCACCATGGGGACGGTCAGCGCCGCCCCGGCTGCGCTGACGTGGACGCTGGCCGAACTGCGGACCGAGACGGCCCAGGTCACCTACACCCTGCAGCACACCGGGGCGGCCGGCGGCACCCTGCCCATTCATGCCGCCGCCACGCTTACGTACAAGGACAGCGACGGCAACGCCCAGACGGTCGGCTACGCCGGCGTCACGGTGGATGTGCAGGGCTGCAACCAGCCGCCCGTGGCCAACGCCGGGCCGGACCAGACCGTGCCGCAGGGTGCCGGCGGCCTGGCCGCGGTCACGCTGGACGGCACGGGCTCCACCGACGACGGCCAGATTCAGCCGCTCGACTACGCCTGGTCGGAAGGCGCCACCCAGCTTGGCACCGGAGCGGTCCTGGCGTACAGCTTCCCGCTGGGGACCCACACGGTCACCCTGAAGGTGAGCGACGGCCAGTACGGCGCCACCGACGACGTGGTGATTACCGTGACGGACCCGTTCCCGCCGGTCACGACGGCCGCTCTGGCCGGGACGGCGGGCGCGAACGGCTGGTACACCTCCCCCGTGACGGTGACGCTCTCCGCCGCTGACAACATCGGCGGGTCGGGGGTCGCGGGCACGACCTACAGCGTGGACGGCGGCGCGCCGGCGGCTTACGCGGGGCCGTTCACCGTCGCCGGCGACGGGGTGCACACGGTCCAGTACTACTCGCAGGACGTGGCCGGCAACGTGGAGGCGGCTCAACAGGTCACCTTCATGATCGACACCACTGCGCCGTCCATTACGGGGATGCCGGACCGGGCGCCGAACGCCAACGGCTGGTACAACGCCGATGTGACGGTCAGCTTCACCTGCGCCGACGCGACCTCCGGACTTGCCGCGTGCTCCGGTCCGTCCACTCTGGGCGAGGGCGGCGGCCAGACCGTGACCGGCACGGCGACCGATAACGCAGGCAACGCCGCGTCCGCCACGGTCGGCCCGCTGAACGTGGACAAGACGGCGCCGGTAATCACGGTCAGTTCGCCCATGAGCCAGGACTACGCCGACGACGTCATGCTCTCCGTGGCCTGGACCGCCACGGACGCCCTGTCCGGCATCGACTCGCAGTCCGCCACCCTCGACGGTGCGGCGATTGCGAACGGTGCGGTGGTCGACCTTTCGACGGTGAGCCTCGGGGCGCACACGCTGGTGGTCACGGCGACGGACAAGGCCGGGAACAGCACGGCTGTAACGGTCACGTTCCAGGTCAAGGTGACGTACGACAGCCTGGAGGCCTTGAAGCATCGGTACTTCGAGCAGGGCCTGATCAAGAACCAGGGCATTGTCACCAGCCTGGACCAGAAGCTCCGGGCCGCCCGGGACGCCCACGACCGCGGGCAGTATGGCACCGAGGACAACATCCTCGGGGCGTTCATCAGTGAAGTGCACGCCCAGGCCGGCAAGGGGATCATGGAGCCGGCGGTCACCACGCTGATCCGAGATGCGCAGTGGCTCATGGACCACAACTAGCCACCAATACACAGGGGCTGGCCGAAAGGCCAGCCCCTGCATACTGCCTGCGGACGGACTTCAAGTGCCTCCGGATGATGATTTCGAAAAACTGCCATGACCTTCAGTGTCGGCTTCTTTCGTCACCCTCAGTGTGATGCCCGTCACGCTTTGGAAACGCACCGGCTCGGGGCGAATTAGTTGCCTCCCGCCTTTTGCTCCGCAAAAGTCTGCCGGCCGCTCCGGCGACTGACGGAGTCAGTCGCGAAAACGGCGCACTCCCGTCCGGAGTGCGCCGTCTCAACCGAAGTTCAGCCGTATTTCGCCTGGGGCACGGAGTCGGACCAGAAACGGCTGGCGTCTACCAGAATCACGGCGCTGCGGGTCAGCCGGACGGCGCCCCTGCGCTGGAAGTCCGCCAGCACCCGCGAAACGGTCTCGCGGGCCATGCCGCCCAGGTGTGCGATCTCCTGGTGGGTCAGCGGAATCACCCGCTGGCCGTTGTCCGACTCCTCCGCCCGGCGCATCAGCACGGAACTGACCCGTTCGTGCGCGGACCGGGCCGTCATGGAATGGACATGCTCAATCAGCCAGCGCACGCCGTCACCGAGGAGTTGCATCACTTGCAGGGCGATTTGCGGGTGGCGCATGACCATGGCGTTAAAATCGTTCACGGAGAGTATCCAGGCGGCGGTATCCTCCAGGGCCGTTGCGGCGGCAATGTAAGGCCGCCGGTCCAGCAACGCCACCAGGCCGACCCCTTCGCCCCGCTCGACCACTTGCAGGATTTGCTCCAGGCCGTCCTCGCTCACTTTGTGCCACTTGACCCGCCCGGATTCAATGAAAAAGACGGCCTGCGGGTCTTCGCCCTGGGCAAACAGGGTGGCGCCTTTGCGATACACCCGGAGGTGCATAATTTTCATGAGATCCTGGACCACATTCTCCGGCATGCCGGCGAACGCCGAAACGCCGGAAGTATCCAAAGAACGCAGCATGATTGGCCCCCCCTATTGCGCGCATAACTTTGTGTTATTTATTATCGGGGTGAAACGGCTGGGACGCCATCAGCCAAAGGCGCGAGGGCGTTTATGATACTTTGGTGCTATGGAAGTTAGTCTGAACGGAGAGTGGTCGGTGACGGAGATCACATCGCGGGCTGCCGAGGCCGTCTATGCTGAGATCGTCAGGTTGCAAGACCGACCACGTGCTAAGGAGGGCTTACTGACATGTCCGAAAACCAGGTTGTGCTGGATGTCCGCCCGATTCCGCCGTACCAGAAGCATCCGACGATTTTCCAGACTTTCTCCGCCCTGGCCGCCGGGCAGGCAATGATTCTGGTCAACGACCATGACCCGAAGCCGCTATACTACCAGTTCGCCGCCGAGATGCCCGGTAAATTCGCCTGGAGCTACCTGGAGCAGGGGCCGGAGCTGTGGAAAGTGGAGATCCGGAAGGTCTGAACCCAAGTTTCTACGCCGGGAACGTCGACCCCTTCGCCGGCCGGCTGGTAAGCGGTGCCATGCGGGCCTGTGCGTTTCATAACAGCTCCCCCCGGGCTTCGGCCCCCGGGGGAGCTTCGCTATTTCCCCTTCCGACCGGTTAGCCGGCAGGTTATCGCGCTCGGCCACTTGCTATTTTACGGAATTGTTGGTAATCTTTCCCTAAAGGTACGGTTTGCGGATCGCACCTACGGGAAAGAAAGGAAGAGATTGCTGTGAGACAACGGTCCGGCGGCATGGTCATTCTGGTCGTCAGCATCATCGCCGGTCTGGCCGCTGCGTTCCTCTCGGTGAACTTCATCCGGGGCGTAGCGCGGACCACGGCGGTGCTGGTGGCCAAGACGCAGATTCAGCCCTACACGGAGTTGACTCGGGACATGTTTGTGGAAAAACAGGTCGCGGTCAGCGCCGTTCCGGCTGATGCCATTCGCGACGCAGCCTTGGTGAGCCACAAGTTCACCCGCACGCTGCTGTTGCCCGACACCATTCTGCGTTCCGGCTACCTGGCCACGTCAACCGGACAGCCGGGTTCGCTCTCCGCGGTCATTGCGGAGTCGGGCAAGCCGGGCAGTGTGGCCCTCGCGATCCCGGTCGACAACACGACCAGCGCCGGCGGCACGATTCAGGCCGGCGACCGGGTCGAGATCATCGCCGCCGTCCGCATCGAGCGCACCAACGGCCCCGCCACGCAGTACGCCAAGACCATCGCCCACGGCGTTTCGGTCATCTACCGGACCGAGCCGGACGGCACGGCCACCAAGGGGACCGTGGTGGTCCAGGTCACGCCGCAGCAGGCGGAAGACATCGCCTTCGCCCAGCTGGCAGGCACCATTTACCTGGCGACCGACTCGTACAAGAGCGACAACGACGTCTCCACCCTGGGTGTGACCCCGGATTCCTTCATTCAGCGCTTCGGCGGGAGGTGAACCGGCGTGGCCGGACCGCTGATTGCCGTCTTCAGCCCCAAGGGGGGTGTCGGCAAGACGCTCATTTCCGCAGGCCTGGCGCTGCACCTGGTGCGCCGCACGGGTGGCAATACCATGCTGATCGACCTGCATGCCGGCAAGGCGGACGTCGCCCCACTGCTGCAGGTTGCCCTACGCCCGTCGCTCTTTGACTACATGGCCGGGGACGGCAAGGCCGTGACTCATCCCACCGGGCTCATGGTGCTGCCGGGGCCGGCCCGGCTGGTGGACGAGTCGTTGGTGACCGGCGAGCTGGCGCTTTCGCTTCTGACCCGGGCGACCGGGCAGGGGTACACCGTCGTGGCTGACGTCGGTTCTGACCTGCGGGATTCCACCGTGATGGCGCTGGAGCACGCCGACGCGGCGCTGCTGGTCACCACGCCCGATTTGCTTTCGATTTACGCCGCCCGGCGGTTCGTTCAGGAGGCCGGCCTGATGGGAATCGACCCGGGCCATTTCCGGGTGGTGATCAACCGGGCCGCCGGCTGCCAGGAGATCCCGGAAGCCGAGATTCTCGACCTGATCGGACTGCCGCTCATCGGCCGGGTGCCGAGTCTCCCCGGCCTCGCTGCAGCCGTCAACCGGGGCATGATCAGCGCCACTGCCCGTTCGGGCACCGACTTCGCCCAGGCCATGAAAATCATCGCCGACGGCCTGGCGTTCGCCGGCGTGAACCCGGCCCCGGCCGGAAGGTCCCGCACTGCCGGCGGGCGGCCGGTGGGGCTGATCCCAGCGCTCCGAAGGTGGTGGGGCAGCCTGTGAGCATCATCCAACAGCGTCTGAGCCAGGGCGGCTCCGGCGACGACCAGAACTATCAGTTGCTGAAAGCCCGCATCCGGGACCGGCTGCTCGCCCGGATCGATCCGAACCTGCTGTTCAAGCCCCACGACGCCGAACTGCTGGCGATGATGCGTGAGAAAATCGCACTGCTGGTCGAGTCCGACCCGCAGGTGCCGTCCAGCGCCCGCCAGACGCTGGTTACCCGGCTCTGCCACGACATCGTCGGCTTCGGGGCCATTCAACCGCTCATCGATGACCCCGGCGTCACCGAAATCATGGTCAACCGGTACGACGACATCTGGACGGAGCGGTCGGGCCGGTTGCAGCACGAGCCGCAGGTCTCGTTTGGCGCCGAGCGGGAGGTGCGGGACCTGTGCGAGCGAATCGCACTGCCGCTGCGGCGCCGGATCGACGAGTCTAACCCGATTCTGGACGGGCGGCTGCCCGACGGCAGCCGGGTCAACGCCGTGCTGGCCCCCGTGGCACTGGACGGTTCCTGCCTCACCATTCGCAAGTTCATGCGGGCACTCACGGTGGAGAAGCTCCAGCAGGTCGGCACGCTGACGCCGCAGGTGACGGAGTTCCTCCGGGCCGCGGTGCTCGCCCGGTGCAACATGCTCGTCATCGGCGGGACCTCCAGCGGCAAGACGGCGCTGCTGAACGCCCTCTCCAGTTTCATTCCGGCCGACGAGCGGATCGTCACCATCGAAGACGCCGCCGAACTGATGCTCCAGCAGCCCCACGTTGTACGGCTGGAGACCCGCCCGCCGAACGTGGAGGGCCGCGGCGACATCGCCGTGCGGGACCTGGTCCGCAACGCCCTGCGGATGCGGCCGGACCGGATCATCGTCGGCGAGGCCCGGGGCCCCGAAGCCCTGGACTTGATGCAGGCGGCCAACACGGGCCACGACGGGACGTTCTCGACGCTGCACGCCAACAGCCCCATGGACGCCGTCGCCCGCCTCGAGACGATGGTGCTCATGGCCGACAGCGGCCTGCCGGCCCGGGCCGTGCGCCAGCAAATCGCCTCCGCCTTCGAGGCGGTGGTGGAAGCCGGACGGCTCAAGAGCGGCATCCGGCGGATTCTCGCCATCGCCGAGATCGTCCGGGGGGACGACGGCGACATAGGCACACGAGAGATTTTTCGCTATGACCCTGCGATCGACCGCCTGCTGCCCACCGGCCAGCCGCCCGTGCGCGTGGCGGAACGGTGCGCATGGGCCGGTGTGAAGCTTCAGGGGGTGACCTGACTTGCTAAACTTGATTGCCGTGCTCACGTTCGCCTTTGTCTCCGCACTGCTGGTGGCGCTCTACCAGCGGCGACAGGCTCTTCGCCGGCCGGCCGGGGACCCGGGCGAAATCGGCTTTGAACCCGCACCGGAGTCGTTCCTGGACCGCTGGGAGCGGGAAGCGATGCAGGCCGGGCTGATATGGAAGCGGCAGGTTTACTACGGAGCCGGCGCCGTCGGCGCCGTCCTGGCGGGCCTCTTCTTCCCCACGGGCCACCCGGTGGCAGCCGCCCTCTGCGTGGCGGTGGGCATCACCGGACCGTACCTGTACGTCCGGCGGATGCGTACGCTCCGGGCGGCCATGTTCGCCCGGCAACTGCCCCAGGCGCTCTTTCTCGGGGGCAGCGTGCTCCGGGGCGGCGGCACCCTGCTGAACGCAGTGGATGTCATCGCGCAGGAGATGCCGGCCCCCATGGGCACCGAGTTTCAGATCATTCAACAGCAGATGCGGCTGCAAGTGCCGGCGCACGAGGCCATGGCCAAGGCGCAGGCGCGAATCGGCGTCCGGGAGTTTGCGGCGGTCGTGGTCGCCGCCCGGATTACCACCGAAGTGGGCGGCAACCTGGCCCACATTTTCGACGAAATCGCCCGGTCCATCATGGAGGCGGAGAACGCCCAACGGACTGTAAAAGCTTTCACCACCGAAGGGCGGATGTCGGCCAACCTGATCGCCGCCCTCCCCTTTGTGGTAATGGGCCTCATGCAGGTGATGAGCCCGGCCTACTTCAAGCCGCTGTACACCGACTGGACAGGCCGTGCGGTCCTCGCCGTCTGCGTGTTGACGATTATTACCGGCTGGCGGGTCATTTTACGGATGGTGAACATCCGCATTTTCTAGGAGGAGGTGCACGTCGTGATTCTGATTGGGATTCTGACGCTTGGGGCGTGCGCCGGCCTGGTCGCCGGGGTCTACCTGCTGCGGCGGGAGCAGCGGGGCCGGGTCGCCTCCCTGATCCTGGATGTGGAGCGGGAGGCCGGCCTGGCCGGACCCGGCGGCCTGACGGCCCCGGCGGGTCGGCGGCTCTTCGCCGGACTCCACCGCTACCTGCCCGCGGCGATGATGGCCGCCTATGACGAACGGCTGGGTCAGGCGGGCCGCCCTTACGGCCTGGACGCCCAGCAGCTGGTCACGGTGAAGGTCGTGGCGGCGGGGTTGGTGCCGGCCTTGATATCGGTGTTCGCCCTGTTGAACCTGAACGCGATCACACTCATGTTGCTGCCGCTGGCGGGCCTGGTGGGCTTCGTGGCGCCGGACGTCTGGCTGACGCTGCGGCTCGCGGAACGCCAACAGAAGGTAGCCGAGGAATTGCCGCTCTTCACGGACCTGGTGGCCACAGCGGTGGGCGCCGGCCTGCCGATCACCGAAGCGGTGCGGCGGGTGGCGGCGGACGCACCGGGCCTGGTGGCCCGGGAGTTCCTGCGGGCCGTCCAGGAGATGGCGGCCGGCAAACAGCGTCTGCAAGCCTGGCGGGATCTAATGGACCGGCTGCCGGGAGACGACCTGCGGACCATCGTCACAGCGGTGATGCAGGCCGAGCAGTACGGCACCTCGGTCGCCGAAATGCTGAAGTACCAGGTGCAGCAGATCCGGCTCTTCAAGCAGCAGAACGCCCAGCGGACCGCCCAGTCGGTGGCTGTGAAGATGCGTATCCCCATGCACGTTCTGTAAGTACTACCCGTTCGCTCCTCGTCAGGAGGTGGGCCGCATGGTGCAGGTGCAGCCGGACAAGGTGGCCATTTACATCCGGTGGTCCACGGAGGACCAGGGGCTTGGCCACACCCTGGAGATTCAGCGGGAGTCCTGCCGGTACTACTGCCTCGCCCAGGGGTGGACGCCCCGGGAGGCGGCCACGTTCATCGACGACGGATACTCCGGCAGCACCCTGGAGCGGCCGGCACTTGCGCGCCTGCGGGCGCTGGTGCAGGCGGGCGACGTGGAATGCGTGGTCGTCTACAAGCTGGACCGGCTCTCCCGCAACGTTCGGGACATGCTAAACCTGGTGCTGGACGAATGGGAGGAGCGCTGCTTCGTCCGGTCGACCCAGGAACCGGTGGACACGACCTCGGACGCCGGCCGGATGTTCTTTGCCATGCTGGGCAGCTTTGCCGACTTCGAGCGGTCGTCGATCAAGTCCCGCACCTGGTCGGGCAAACGGAAGAACGCCGAGCAGGGGAAGAATCCGGGCATGGTCTACCCCTACGGCTTTGTCCGGAGCGAGACCGGCGGCTGGGAGCTGGTCGAACCGGAGGCGGCCCTGGTCCGGCGGATTTTCGAAACCTACATCCGGGGCGGTTCCTGCCGGCGAATCGCCGCCACGCTGAACCAGGAAGGGTTGCGGACCCGGAGCGGGAAGCGCTGGGCCGACGCCGACATCTCCCGGCTGCTGCGCAACCCGCTGTACGCCGGGCGGCTGGTCTACAATCGGCGGGCCTTCGCCCGGCGGGCCAAGGTCGGGCACGTGGCGCTGAAAGACCCGGCAGACGTGATTACCTGCGAAGGCGCAGCCCCGGCCGTCGTGGACGCCGAGACGTGGGCGGCGGCGGCGCGCATCCGGGCCGAACGGCCCCGGGTGGACCGGCCGGGCGGCGCCCGGGCGGTCTCCTCGCCGCACCTCCTGGCGGGGTTGCTCAAGTGCGCCCAGTGCGGCCACACCTGGGTCTGCCTCACGGGCGGCAAGCGGCGGGAGCGATTCTACGCCTGCGGCGGGGCCCGGTCGGGCGGGCCGGCCGTCTGCGCGTCCCGGTCTGTGAAGGCCGAGACCTTGGAGCAGTTCGTGCTTTGCCGGGCCCGGGAGTCCTGGACGCTGCCGGCCGCCCTGCGGCCGGACCTGCTCACCAGGACCGCAGGCCGGGCCCGGGACCTGGAAGACCGCTTCAAGGCGCTCCGCCACCGGCTCTCCGGCCTGGAGGCAGCGCTCGCCCGGTTCAAGGCAGACTACAAGGCGGGAAAGCTCCCGGCCGAAGCGTATAGCGACCTGCTGGCGGAGAACCGGACCGAGCAGGCGGAACTCCGCTCGCTCCTTGCCGCCCTGGAGACGGAGCGACAGGCCGCGCCCCCGGACCGGCCGGACCTGGACCTGGCCTGTCGCCTGTACGCCCGTATGGACCCGTGGGACACGCTCTTACCGCCGGAGCGGCAGCAGGTGCTGCGGCTCTTGCTGACCGAAATTCGGGTCTGCCGACCCAAGACCGGCGGGGACCTGACCCTGCACCTGAACTGGCGGCTGCCCGCGACTGTGTAAACGATATAACCAATATTACGTATACGCTCTGACGAATTGCGGGGATGTTTCAAGCGTGGTAACATCCTGACAAAAGGGTTCTTAACAAACACGAACAGGCAGGAGGACGCACCGAACTTAAACGTATTTCTAGCCACCTACTCGCTGCCCAAATTCGAAGCAAAGGCGTGACGGCTGGTGTTATTTGGAATACCTATCCTGGCGATTCTCAAGATCACGTTTATTGACATCGTTTTAAGTGGCGACAACGCCGTGGTCATCGCCATGGCTTCCCGCTCGCTCCCCGAAAAGCAGCAGAAAAAAGCGATCCTGTTCGGCGGCGGTGCCGCAATCGCACTGCGCGTCGTGCTAACCGCTGTTGTGGCCTATGCGCTCAAAATCCCCCTCCTCCAGCTCGGTGGCGGCCTCATGCTCTTCTGGATTGCGGTCAAGCTGCTGAAAGGCGGCGACGAAGAGGCGAATGTCAAGTCCGGCTCCACCATGATGGATGCGGTCGTTACCATCGTGCTGGCCGACCTGGTCATGAGCCTGGACAACATGCTGGCGGTCGGCGGCGCCTCTGAAGGCAACCTGGCGCTCCTGGTGATGGGCCTCCTGATGTCGATGGCGATCATCATGTTCAGCAGCACCCTCATCGCCAAGCTGATGAACAAGTACGGCTGGCTGGTTTACGTCGGCGCCGGCATTCTGGGCTACACCGCCGGCGAGATGATTCTCAAGGACGGGTGGCTCCGCAAGGTCTGGGAGCCGAGTCCCGTCATGCACTGGCTCTTCCCGGTGCTCGTGACCGCAGCCGTTCTGGGGCTGGGCTACGTGCTGGGCCACAAGGCCGGCGCGGCAGAGTCCGAAGCGGAGTAACCGAGCCGAATCAGCGGCGCGCAGGCCCGCACCCCCCTTCCGGGAGTGCGGGCCTTGTCGCGCTTTCACGCCTTGCATTCCCATGCTGCTCTTGATTCTGCTCCCGTTCATGGTGCTGTTGCTGGGGCCCGCCCTGCTACAGATTTCCCGGCTCATGCGCTAGGGAGGTGGGCGCCGTGCGCTTTTCGCTGAAAGACCGGCGGGGGAACGCCATGGTCGAATTCGCCCTGGTGGCCCCCCTGCTGATTCTGATTCTGCTCGGGATCATGGTGCTGGGCGTCGTGATCAATTCCAAAATTGTCGTGGCCGGCGCCGCCCGGGAGGCGGGCCGGACCTGGGCGATCGTCCAGAACGACCAGCAGGCCCGGGACAAGGCCGTGGCGGCCATGTCCGGCGGTGGCCTCAAGTTTTCGGACGACGGTGCCGTCCTCTTCAATGCCAGCCGGGACGTTCAGTTCCAGCGGGACGGTTCTTACATCCGGGCGACCGTCACGTACCGCCAGCCGACGTTTGCCCCCTTGATCGGCCGGTTGTTCGGGCCCGACGACGAGCAGGGCCACGTCATCCTGGTCAGTCAGGCAGTCTTCCGGGTGGAGAGGTAGGTGAGCGATATGAACCGTCTTCGGGAGGAACGGGGCGCCGTTATGGTGCTGGCCGCCCTGTCGCTCACCGCCCTGCTGCTCTTCGCCGGCCTCGCCCTGGACTTCGGCCGGGCGCACCTTCTGCAGGCCCAACTGCAGACGGCGCTGGACGCGGCGGCCCTGGCCGGCGCCCTGGAAGTGGTGCCCATGGTCGAACTCAGCCTGGACCGCTGGGTGTCCGTCACCGAGACCTGCTACGATCCGCAGACCCGTAAGCCCTACTCCTGCATGCATTGGGAGTCCACTTCCCCGGTGGTCCTGTCGGGCCGGGCCTGGGACCTCCTGCACCTCGGCGGCTGGCGTTCCGCCGCCGCCCCCCGGTGCAACTGGCCATACCGGTGCGCCGGTGAACCCCGGACCGTCCGGGAGTGGCTGGTCCTGCCGCCCACCACCACGGCTGTGTCCGAGGATGCGTTCCAGAAAAACGCCCGCTGGCCGGCAGGCGACTTCGGCCCTCACATTGACAACCTCAACATTTCTTATGTGCAGAACACGGCCGAGGTGACGGCCACCGCCACCATGACGGTCCCGACCAGCTTCCTGAAGCTCGCGGGCATCCGGGAGCTGCACATTGCACGGACCGGGTCGGCAGTGCCGGTCAAACGCTGAGAGGGGTGAACCGCGTGAACCGCAAGGGCCTGTTCCTGGCAATAACTGCCGCCGCGGCATCGCTCGCCTGCACCGTCCCCGCATGGGCCGCGGGCGACGACGTCCGGGCCCGCTGCGACGGCAACACCCCGGTGATTCTGAGCCGGCCCCCCGGCACGGAATACATCGCCGTCACCTGTGTCGACGGGCTGCCGGAATACACGGTCAGCCCGACGCCGGTACCCACGTACGACCCGGTCCGGCAGGCGCTGCCCCAGGTGATTCCGCCGGACTTCGGCGCCTGGGTCACGGTCTGGCTGAACGGGCATCCCCTGAAGACCCCGTACAACCCCGTCCGGAAAGTCCAGGAGCCGGGAGCCTGGCTCGCCGCCGCCACCGGCCGGGTCATGATGCCGATCCGCTTCTTCACCGAAGCGTTTTCCGGCCAGGTGCAGTGGTTCCAGGACGAGCGCCGGGTCCACCTGGCCCTGCCGGCCAAAGGCGTAGCCATCGACGTGTGGGCGGACCGGACGTTCGCCCAGGTCAACGGCCGCTGGGTGACCCTGGACCAGTCGCCGGTCATCTTTGCCGACCGCCTCTTCGTGCCGGTCCGCTTCCTGGGTGAAGCGGTAGGCGCCGGCGTCAACTGGGACCGGTCTAACCGCTCCGTCCGAGTCCAGCTGGACGGGGCCAGCTGCTCAAGCACCATCTACTGCGGGGAGGTGCGATAGGCATGAGCTTCCGCAAATGGGCGGCGACGGCCGCCGGGCTCCTCCTGCTGGGCAGCAGCCTGGCGGCATCGGCGGCTCCGCCCGTCTTCACGGACCAGGTGACCGACTATGGCCGCAACCGCTGGCGGACGCACTTTTCGCCGTCCGAGCCGGAGTACCCGCTGGCGAAAGACGCCCGGCCGGTCTGGGAGGTCCCGCTCGGCCTCTCCCGGAGCCAGCCGCTGGTGATCCGGGCGGACTGGTCCGGCAATGGCAGCCCGACCACCCGGGTGTACCACCTGGCCGGCGACCGGCTCTGGGCGCTGAATGCCGAAATGACCCCGCCGCCGCGGGCGGACGGCCAGAGCGCCGAGAGTTACCGGCAACAGTTGGCGGCCGGCGGGTTCATCCTCTGGTCCACCCCGGCCACCGCCATTTGTGCCGATCCGGGCCTGCGGGCCGGCGACGACCGGCTGGCCGCCGGTTGCGCCCAGGCCATGCTGCGGCCGGCCCGTCCCTTCTCCTCTTCGCAGGCCGCCTTCTGGAAAGGCGCCCGACCGCAGGACGACGTGATCTACGTGGGCTATGGCTTCCCGGCCGCCGTGGCCGCCATCCGGGCCACCGACGGCAAGGTCCTGGGCGCATACATCATCAACGCCCGGGGCGACCGGGGCATCGTGGGCGCTCCGCTGGTCTATGCGGGCGACACGGTCGTCATCGGCACCACCAACGGCGATGCGGTGATCATCCGGGGCCTCGCCTCTGGCACCGCCCACTCGCGGGTCATGCATATCGGCGGGCGAATCTCCGCCTCACCGGTGCCGCTGGGTGAGTCCGGCTTCCTGATGGCCAGCGACGCCCGCTGGTCCGAGGAACTGGGCACCCACGGGTACCTGATGGCCTACAGCCTCGCCGGCCCGGGCGTCCGTGAGTTTGCGCCCAGGTGGCCGGCGGCGGTGGCCACCCCGTCCGGCATCCCGGGCGAATCGGCCATCGACGACATGACGATCTACACCGCCGACAAGCACGGCCGGCTCTACGCCCTGCGTCTGGACACCGGCGAGCTGATCTGGTGCCGCCAGTTCCCGGGCCTCGGCCCGTGCCAGCCCGGCGGCCCCGCTGCCCCGGCTTTCATTAATAACGGCCCGGGCATCGACGTGGACAGGGTCTACTTCGTGTTCCGCAACAACCAGGGGCCCGACGTAGGTCCCGGCCAGATTGTCGCTCTGGACAAGGGCACCGGGAGACTGATCTGGCAGCAACCCATGAATGCCAAAGGCAATACGGCGCCGGTGCCGCTTGACAACGTGGTGATCGTCGGCGACACAGGCGGTTATGTCCAGGCGTACGACAAGGTCACGGGCAAGCCCGTCAACTTCGGCGGGTACCCGCTCCGGCTGTCGACCGAGCCCTACCGGGAAGGCGAACAGGGCGAGCGCTGGTGGGAACCCATCGGCGGCACCGCCACCCAGATGACCGTGGCCGACGGCTTCCTGCTCGTCGGTGTCAACAGCGAGTCCGACGAGCGGACCGTGCTGAAAGCCTATCGCCTCCACCCTCTGCCGGACCTGGTCATGGAGTCCCTTTCGGTACCTGGCGCCGCCGACCCCGACCCCGGCTTCACTGCCCGGGTGCGGGTCTCCTGCCGGAACTGCGGGGCGCCGGTCACCACCTCCGTCAGCCTGACGCTGAACGGCATGGAACTGCCCCGGCAAACGGTCACCTTCCGGCCGGATAACGGCTGGTCCGTGTCGGTCTCCTGGGTCAGCGGGCCGATGCCGGCCGGAAACGCCGTCACACTCGTGGCAACGGTCGACCCGGAGAACACCGTGGAGGAAGCTGACAAGACCAACAACTCACTGCGGGCGACGGTAGTGATCACAGCGCCCCAGGTGAATCCGCCCGATGACGGTTGGGGCAGCAGGCTCACAAATTGAAGGAGGTTATTCACATGATGTTCCAGCGTCTTCTGAAGCGCCAGGAGGGCCAGGGGATGGCCGAGTATGGACTGATTCTGGCTCTGGTCGCGATCGTCGCGATCGTTGGGGTCATGCTCCTGGGTCCCAAGCTGCAGACTCTCTTCCGCAACATCGCCGGTTACCTTTAGCGAACACCGGAGCCGCCAGCGGGGACTTGCCCGGCTGGCGGCTCCTTTGTGATTGGCGGTCGGAATGCGGTGCGATTTTTCGGCGCGAATCGGCTTTCGTTGGCGCGGATTGCGATTAACAGCGATACGGAGCGATATGGAGCGATATGGAGCGATATGGAGTGATATGGAGTGATATGGAGTGATATGGCATGGAAAAATGGTCTTCGGCATGATTTACGATCATTCGGCATGATTTGCCATCACCAATTCTGATCAAACGGCTTCTGGCGGCGCATTTTTCTGATCGACGGTTTGTGGGCGGAAATACCCGTGTGCGCGGAGAAGCGGCGCAAACGGCGGCTACGCTGCTAGCGCCGCAGCCGCTAGCGGAAATCGCGGCTTCGCGGCAGTCTGCGGAGCGATTTGCGGCCGATGAATCCACTTCTAACAAACTCGTAACAATACGGAGCTATTCGGAGCGATTCGGAGTTCCGCGGGCGATTGTGGACTGGAACGTCGCCTGTTGGGCCTCGGCGGCTGGGATCGTACTCGCCGGAGCCAGAACGCCAAAAAGCCAGGCCCGCACTTCCGTGCAGGCCTGGTTTCATCAACTGTCGGCAAACATCCATTCCAGGGCCGGCACCAATTCTTCCGACCAGAACGGCGCATCGTGCCCACCCGGCCGTTCGTCGGTCTCTACCTCTGCGCCGGCCGTCGCCAGGCCGTCCTTCAGGTAGCTGTGGGTGTGCAGCAGGATGCTCTCCAGCGTGCCGACCGTCAGGTAGAACTTGAGCGGCTGTGCCTTCGAGATGGGCGGAATCGGGTAGTCGGCGGTGATCGCGGCGGACAAGGCGATGCCGCCACCGAATTTGTCCGGATGAGCCAGCGGCATGTAAACGGCAAATCCGCCGCCGTTGGACGCGCCCATGAGCAGGGTGTCCTCTCGGTCGGTGGAGACCGAGTAACGCCGGTGCACTTCCGGCATCAGTTCATTCAGGAAGAAGTTCTGGTACCCGGCCCAGCGGCTCCCGTCGGGCAGGTACTCATCCCGCCGCAGGTCGTAATTCGCTTCCACAAATACGGCAATCAGCGAGGGAATCTGCTTGCCGGCGATCATGTTATCCAAAATGACCGGTGTCTGCATCCGCCCGACCGCAATCTGCTCATCCGGAACGTAAACCACCGGGTAAACCTGTTTGGCATCGTAGCCCGGCGGCAGGTAGACGGAGATTTTGCGGGTTGCCTGCAGGCTGCTGCTCACCAGGTCAAACTGCTCGGTCTTGCCCTTTGGTACGCCTGGCTGCGGATACAGTTCCGGCGTTGCCTCAACCTCATCACCGCGGTAAATCGCTTCCGCCGGCAACGTCCGGTCTTGCTCGGCTCGGGTCAGGGGGTCCTTCGTCAGCTTGCCATCCACTTGCAGCATGTACCCGATGGTGCCATGGTCCAGGTCTGCCACTTCCGTCTGGGCCATGAGCAGATCGGTCCCCTCGACCCGCTCCATCGTCAGGGGCGGCATAAAGGCGCCTTCGACCGTCACCTGCTTGGCCGGACCCTTGTAGAAGAAGAGCATCGACTCGCCGTCCACGACCGGCGTACCAAGCTGCTGGGCCATCTTGTAAATCTCTTCGGCCTGCTTGGCCCGGTTGGACGCCGGGGCGTTCCAGAGCTGCGAAAGCGCCTCGGTGAGCGCCGAGACTGAGGGTTGAGCGTTGCCCGCCTGCAATCGTTGTTGATTGTTTCCGGCACATCCGCCGATCAATAATGCGGCGATCACTACCCCGATAAGGAAACCTCGCACACCTTGCCCCCCCATTTTCATTTCTCTCAGTGTAGCCCTGCCGGGTGACATTCCGGTGAACGATGTATGAACAAAGTATGAAGCAGGCACCGGCCCACTCCCGGCCCAATGGGAAAGGAGTAGTAGCAGCGGCGCTCCCCGTGATATGCTGAAAGCGCAATCCTGCTTACAGGTAAAGGAGCCCGCTCATGGCCTTTGACAGCACCGTAATGGCGGTCGTAGCGGCCGAACTGGCCCGGGAACTGACCGGCGGACGCATCAGTAAGATTTACCAACCCCAGGCGGACGAATTGGTCTTGCTGATCTATGCGGGCGGCGTAAACCATCGCCTCCTCCTCTCCGCCAACGCCCGGTTCGCCCGCATTCAACTGACCAGGACCGAAAAACGCAACCCGCCGGCGCCGCCCACGTTCTGCATGCTCCTGCGCAAGTATGTGGAAGGCGGCCGCATCATGGCCATCCGGCAGGCCGGCCGGGAGCGCATTTGCCGCATCCAGATCGGGGTCACCGACGAACTGGGCAACCCGGCCGAGTTCACGCTGGTGGCCGAAGTAATGGGCAAGCACTCCAACATCATCTTGCTCAACCCTCAAGGTCGCATTGTAGACGCAGTCCGCCGGGTCACGGAAGAAGTAAATCGCTACCGGGAACTGCTTCCAGGTCTGCCCTACCTGCCGCCGCCGCCGGTCAACAAGCTGGACCCGCTGACGGTGACGGCCGGCGTGCTGGCGGCCTTGCAGCAGCCTGAGGCCGGCAAGCCGGCCTGGCAGTTCCTCCTGGACGCCGTGGACGGCCTGGGGCCGCTCCTGGCCAGGGAGGCAGTGGCCCGCGCCGGCTACGGCGCAGAGGCGCCGCTGGGCAGCACCGACCTGGAACCACTGGCCCGGTCGGTCCGGGACCTGGCTGCGCCGGCGTCCTACGAGCCGGTGCTGCTGTACGACACCACCGGCAGGCTGAAGGAGTTCCACGCCCTGCCTCAGGTCCACTGGGCGGGCCGGACGGAAACCGGCTTCGCGTCGGTCAGCGCCTGCCTGGACGCCTTTTACGGGCGCCGGGAAGAGGACGACCGGATCGGCGCCCTGCGTGGGAGCCTCAGCAAAGTGGTCCGGGACGAAGCGGCCCGGGTCCGCAAGAAGCTGCACCTGCAACTGGAGTCGCAGACCAACGCCGAAAATGCCGAGGAGCTGCGCGTGCTGGGCGAACTGATCACGGCCAACCTCTGGCAGATCAAAAAAGGCGATGCCGAAGCCACGGTAGTCAACTACTACGACCCCGACGAGCGGACGGTGACGGTAGCCCTGGACCTGGCGCTGGAGCCCGCTCAGAACGCCCAGGCCTACTACCGGCGCTACCAGAAAGCCCGGAGCGGCCGGGCGGCAATTGCGGAGCAGGTGGCCCGCAGCCAGGCGGAACTGGAGTACCTGGCACAGGTAGAGGCGATGCTGGAGGCCGCCTCTTCCCTGCCGGACCTGGAGGAGGTCCGCCGGGAACTGCAGGAGGAAGGGTATCTCAGCGATAAGAAAAAAGGCCGGGGCGAGCCAAAAGGCCGGGGCGACAAGCAGAAAGGCCGGGGTGACAAGCCCCAGAAAGCGCCGAAGGAGGACCGCCCCTCCCCGCCGCTGACCATTCGCTCGTCGGACGGCCTGGAGATCTGGGTCGGAAAGAACAACCGGCAGAACGACTACCTCACCTTGAAGCTGGCGGCGCCCCATGACATCTGGCTGCATACGAAGGAGATCCCGGGCTCCCACGTCATTTTGCGGGTACCGCCGGGACAGAGTGTGCCCGAACGGGCGCTCCACGAGGCGGCTGCCCTGGCAGCCTTCCACTCCCGCGGCCGGGACTCGGCCTCGGTTCCGGTCGACTATACGCTCCGCAAGCACGTCCGCAAACCGAGCGGCGCCAGGCCGGGCATGGTCATCTACGAACACCAGAAGACCTTGTGGGTTACCCCGGACCCGGCGCTCAATCCGATCCTCGTGCGGTTGTTGGGAGGCGATGCCGGTGGAACTGGAGAAGCTCACGGCCCAAACGGAAGCAGCGATTCGGGAACGCCTTGATCTGCCCCGCTTCGATGCCGGCAAGGTATCCGTCTGGATCAAGTTCGTCCGGCACGTCCGGTCAGATGGGTCGCTCATGGAAGAGCCGGTCGGACCCGTGCAGAAAATGGTCCTGTATATTGCTTCCTACGATGACCTGGTCCGCACCGTGGCCGAGAACATGATCCTGACGGTCTACGGCTCGGACTTGCAGATCGTGCCGCATCTGCCGAACCTGATCGTGAAGCTGTTCGACCGGAAAGTCTTTGTGCCGGTCGCGGGCGCCCCGCCGTTGGACCAGCCTGACCAGATTTTCCTCAAGGCCACGGTCTATCGGTACGAGCCGAGCCTCTGGGACCAGTTGTTCAAGCGGAAAGCCGCGCAAACCGACTGAGGCGCACAGCAACAGCGGGCACCCCCTTTTTCCCGGGGTGCCCGTTTCTGTGCCCGCTCAGCGACCCGGCAGCCGGTCCACCATGACCGCCGCTTCCGCCCGGGTGGCCGGACGAGACGGCTGGAACGTGTACTGTCCGCCCGGTTCCGGGTAGCCGTTGAAGATCGCCTGCTCCATCGCCACGGCGATGTACCCCGGCCGGCTCCAGGTGGAGGCGTCGGTAAACGTCTTCCCGGCGACCACGGCGCTGCCGCCGGTGACCGCGACCGTGCGGGCGGCGGCCTGTCCGTCCAGGCCCAGGGCCCGTGCCACCATGACCGCCATTTCCTCCCGGGCAATGGGCAGTTCGGGCTCAAACTGCCGGCCGGCGTACTCGCCGGGCACCACAATCCCCGCCTTCACCGCCGCCCCGATATAGCCCTGGGCCGCGATCCAGTGGGGAGCCGTGTCGGCGAAGCCGCCCGCATCGCCCGGCGCCGGGCCGAGTTTCCGGGCCTGCACCAGCATCTTCACGAAGGCCGCCCGCGTCAGGGTGTCGTCCGGCCGGAAGCGGCCGTCGCCCGTGCCGGTGATGACCCCCGCCCGGAGCAGCCGGAGAATCGCCGGCCGGGCCCAGTGGTTGCCGATGTCGGCCATGCCGAGGAGAATCTGGTTTTCGCCGGCCGAATAGGCCCAGGGCGCAAGCTGCCGCACGAAGCCGGCGTCCACGTAAGTCGTGCCGTTTCGCACCTGCACGGGCAGGTCCAGGTTAAACATGCGACCGCCCACCGCCGCCGCCGTGCGGCCTTCCGTATAATCGCCGGACACCCCGCCTAGCTGCCAGTATGTGCGACCCAGTTCCGGCACCGTCTCCCGACTGGCACCCAGCGCCAAGAGCACGTCGCCCGGCACCAGCACCGCCCCCGAGGCGTGCCGCAGCGCAGGTACGTCCCAGTCCTGGCCGAACACCTGCAGCGGTACCGGCGTAAACGCGTTGCCCCGGTCCGGGAACCGGTAGGACTCCTCGCCATCGAAGAAGTCCGGCCAGGCCGTCTCCCCGCCACCCGGAGTGACCACCAGCAAGCCGGCCGCCCCGCCAGAGTAGCCCACCGGCGGCTTGAACGTCAGAAGGCCCGGTTCGACCGTCAGCGCCTCGACCGGCAGTCCGCCCAGGAACGCCCGGAGTCCCGGCGCAAAGCCGGAGCCGTCTATTCCGATGCGCGTGACCGCATTCTCGATGCTGGAGACGGTCCGCTCGTTGAGAATGGGCCGCTCGTCGGACTGGGTGGTGAATGACCAGGAGCGGTCAAACGGTTTGAGACCCTTCCCCTGGTCCACCCGGCCGACGAACCGGACGGTGTAGGTGGTCCCCGGCGCCAGCGGAGTGCGGGGGATGAGGGCCACCGTGTCGGTCAGGTTAGCGTCCATGCGGGGGTCGAACGTCATGACCCCCACCGCCCCCGCCGGGCCGGTCAGCGTGCCGGCGGTGAGCGACAGGCGCACCACCGGGCCGCCGAAAGTCAGGGTGACCGTGTAGCCGACCGGTTTGGGGGCGCCGGGGTAGAGCGCCATCGGGTCCGGATGCTCGGCCCCGTCCCAGCCGGTAGGCACGTCCGTCTGTCCCGGCTGTGGCCAGCGCACTTCGAGCGGCGTCGGCGCATCGGGCCCGGTCAGGGCGACGTTCACAAGCTCGTGACCGTGGCCCGCCAGGCCGTAGCCAAACACCTGGTTGCCCGGGTGAATCAGCGGAATCCGGTGGTAGAGCGTGTCCATCCACCCCGCCACCGCCATCTCCGCCCGGTCCGTGTAATTAATCACTTCTGCGGTGTGCTGGATATAGCCGTAATAGCGCGCCCGGTCCTCCGAAGTCGTGCCGACATAAAGCGGCGTGCCCGGCTGCTCCCGATGGGCATTCACCGTTTCCTGCCCCGGATTGGCCGCCAGGTAGCGGGCGTGCCCCAGCGCCGCGGCGCCCAGGGCCGGCGAATAGGACAGGCCCGGCAGCCCGGCCGCCTGGCGATATTTGTTCACCTGCTCCAAGGCCCGCAGTTCCTCCGGCCCCGGTCCCGGCAATACAGCGACGGCCTCCGGCCCTACGGTGACCTTAAACTTGCTGACCACCGGGTCGTAGGAAAACCCCGTTTGTGCGGGCGCCACGTCCACCGAGAGCTCGACCGTGTGGGGGCCCGGCGCCATGGGCTGCGACGGCGTGTAGCGGACCAGTCCGGAACCGTCCCAGATCGGCTGGACCCGGATGCCGTCCAGCCACATTTGCGCGCCCAGGATCGAGTCGCCGGACTCCAGGACCATCTGCTGGGAAATCGTGGGCCGGCTCACACCGACCGTGCCCTGCGGCCCGGCGGGGTAGTAAGCGAGCGCCCCGGCCACCTGGGCGGCAAGTAGAACGCAGGCGGCAAGCAGGAACCCGGCGCCCCGCCGAATCATTCGCGGTGTCCCGGTGCGGCGCAGCATGTGCGTCACCTCAAACCCGTAAAGTATAGCCATTAATAGGTTCGCCACCCAATCGGCGGGTCCTGTCGGTGACGGGAAACATAGTCGCCTCCCGCCGTTTAGCGGGGAAATAGTAAAGAGACCGGGCGAACCCGGTCTCTTTGCTCGCTTTATGCTACAGGTCGTCGCCGGTGCCAGGGCCGCCGCCGGCACGGCCGGCCTTGCGGGCCACGCCGGTGTCATAAGCCGCCTGCTCGACCGCCGCCGCCACCAATTCGGTGACCTTTTTGTTGAAGACGCTGGGGATGATATACTCCGGCCCCACCTCTTCCGGCGAAACCGCCGAGGCGATGGCCTGAGCGGCCGCCAGCTTCATGGCTTCGTTGATCTGCCGGGCACGGCAGTTCAGGGCGCCCCGGAAGATGCCCGGGAAGCAGAGCAGGTTGTTGACCTGGTTGGGGTAGTCCGACCGGCCCGTGGCGAGCACCGCCACATGCGGAGCGGCCTCTTCCGGATCGATCTCCGGCGTCGGGTTGGCCATGGCGAACACGATCGGGTCCTTGGCCATCGCCTTGAGGTGCTCGACTTTCAGCACGCCCGGGCCGGAAACGCCGATGAAGACGTCGGCATCCTTGATGGCCTCCATGAGCATCCCATGCCGGTTCTCGGGGTTGGTGTGCTCGGCGTACCACTGCCACATCTGGTTCGTGGGATAATCCTTGCCCCGTTCGATGATGCCGGCCTTGTCGACGCCGACGATGTTCGTAATGCCGGCCAGCATCAGCATCTTGGAGATGGCGACGCCCGCAGCACCGATGCCGGTGACCACGACCCGCAGGTCCGCGAGCTTCTTCTTGACGACCAGCGCCGCATTCATGAGGCCGGAGAGCACCACGACGGCGGTGCCGTGCTGGTCATCGTGGAAAACGGGGATATCAAGCTCGGCCTTCAGCCGCTCTTCGATGTAGAAGCACCGCGGCGAAGAGATGTCTTCCAGGTTGATGCCGCCGAACGTGGGCGCGACGGCCTTGACGATTTTGATGATTTCTTCCGGATCTTTGGTATCCAGGCAGAGCGGGAAGGCGTCTACATTCGCGAACTGTTTAAATAGCATCGCTTTGCCTTCCATGACCGGCATGGCCGCCGCGGGACCGATGTCGCCCAGACCCAGCACAGCCGTGCCGTCGGAGACGACCGCCACCGTATTGCGCTTGATGGTCAGCGTGAAGGCTTTGTCCGGGTCCTGGTGAATCGCCGTGCAGACCTGGGCCACACCCGGCGTGTAGACGATGGACAGATCCTCACGGTTTTTGACCGTCACTTTGCCGTTGACCTCGATCTTACCGCCGAGGTGCGCCAGGAAGATGCGGTCCGAAACGTTGATGACTTTGACGCCTGGCAGCGCGGAGACGGCCTGAATGACCCGGTCGCCGTGCTCCTTGTTATCCACGACGATCGTCACGTCGCGGATCACCGTTTCCTTCCGGGACTGGATAAGGTCAACCGCGACAATATCGCCACCGGTCGCACCGATGGCAGTGGCAAGGTGAGAGAAAATGGCGCCGGTGTTCTGGATCTCCAGGCGCAGAATGAGGTTAACGCCACCCAGCTTCTGAACCGCCATGTGATGGATCCTCCTTCTTAGACAAGACATAAGCGAAACTAATAAGTCGACTGCCCTCAACCCGGCCCTCATTATAGCGCTCTACAAGTGGAAGAAACAGGGACATTAAAGTCTATCATTTTGCGCCCTATACCACGAAAGAACTAATCCGTTCGACGTTCTTAGCAGCTGCTACTAGTAATTAGCCATAACACTTCCGGATTCCTGCCCGGTAATTACAAAATTGTTTCACGTCCAGCCAAAATAGGGTTCCGGGGAGACCTGAAAGTGTGCCAGAATGAGCCGGAGCAGGTTTTCGGCCGCCGGATGGCGCCCGGTGGTTTCGCGGGGCACCAGGAGCGACGTGGTCCGGGAGATTTCACCCAGGCCCGCCACGGTCAGCTGCACCAGCCGGCCGTTATCCAGGTCATCCTGTACGGCGCTCCGGGGCACGAGGGCAACGCCGAAGCCCAGCTCAACCATCATCTTGACCGCCTCATGGCTATCGAACTCCATCGTGACGTTCGGGTAGACGCCGTACTGTTCCAAAATGGAGTCCACGTAGGTCCGAAATCGAGAGGGCGTTTGAAAACTGATCATGTCGACCGCGCTCAGCTCATCCAAAGGGAGTGGGTCCGGCAGGGACTGCCGCCGCTCCGGCGAGCAGACCAGCACCACCGGGTCCTTCTGGAGGGGGATGGAATACAGGCGGGCGTGGGCCACCGGCGCCGTCATCACCGCCATGTCGATTTCGCCCTGCAGCACCCGCTCCAGCGTGTCGGCGGTGCGGCCCGCCTTGACGAGGACGCGTACGGCGGGATAGAGCCGGGTATACTCCGAAAGAATCGGGGGCAGCACATCGAGTGCGACGGTCGTGACGGCACCGATGGTCACCCGGCCCCGCTCGTGATTGATCACGTCCTGCACCGATTCCCGCAGCTCGCCCACTTCGGCAACAAGCCGCCGCGCCCGCTCGAAAACCCGCTCGCCCGCCGGCGTCAGCCGGAACTGGCGGCTGGAACGGTCCAGCAGCGGCGCACCCAGGTCGGCTTCCAGCGCGGCAACCTGCCGGGTGACCGCCGGCTGGCTCAGGCCCACCAGTTCACCCGCCCGCGAAAAGCCGCCGGTCTCAACAACCCGACAAAACGTGATTAAATGCTGTAAAATCATACGTGGCTTCGCCTCCAGCTTCCACGATACACCAGTATGCGCAAAATGTATACGCCATATGTTGACTATGCATTTTCATCATACGGGTTTCGGTCGTATATTTGGAGGTAGAGAATAAGACGAGTTTCTGATCACCTTAGGTTCTATTCATCACATGGCGATTTGGTTCGACAAATGGGGAGGGGACGACTCGTGCTCAAGGAGGTTAGCTGGCAAATTGGCGGTGAGCAAGGAACGGGGCTTGACTCGACCGCCGAAGTGTTCAATACGGTAGCCAGCCGGGCCGGTTACTACGTTTATGCCTACAAGACCTTTGCGTCCCGGATCAAGGGCGGCCACACCGACTTCACCACCCGTCTGGGTGTGGAGCGGGTGCAGGCGCCCACGGCCGGCGTGAACCTCCTGGTCACGCTCGACCAGGAATCCATCGATCTGTGCGCCCGGAACGTGTCCCCCGGTGCCATCATTCTGGCCGAAGAGGCCATTGAACCGAAGCTGCCCGCCGGCGTGAACGCCCGGCTTCTGACCATGCCGTTCAACAAAATGGCGCTGGAACTCGGCAACCCGGTCATGAAGAACAACGTGCTGCTCGGCGCATCCGCCGCTTTCCTGGGGCTACCGCTCCAGGGCTTCAAGGATTACGCCAGCGGTCGGTTCGGCAACAAGGGCGAGGAGTTCGTCGCGTTGATTCACAAGTCGATGCAGTTGGGCTTCGACCACGTGACCGCCACCTGGGCGGACGCGATGATCGCCCTGCAGCCCGGTGACGGCAAGCAGCGGCTGCTCATGATCGGCAACGAGGCTGCGGCCCTGGGCGCTCTTGCCGGCGGCTGCCGCCTGATGTTCTCGTACCCGATCACGCCGGCCTCCGAAGTGGCTGAGTCGCTGGTCAAGCTCTTCCCGAAAGTCGGCGGCGCCGGCGTGCAAATGGAGGACGAGCTCGGCTCCATCGTGGCCTGCGTGGGCGCCGGTTTTGCGGGCGCCCGGGTCATGACCTCCACCTCCGGCCCCGGCATCTCGCTCATGCAGGAGGCCCTGGGCCTCGCCGCCATGACCGAGACCCCGGTGGTCGTCATCGACACCCAGCGGGGCGGTCCTTCCACCGGCATGCCGACCAAGCAGGAGCAGTCCGACCTGCTGGCCCTGGCTTACGGCGGCCACGGCGACAGCCCGCGCATCGTGCTCTGCCCCGGCTCCGTGGAAGAGCTGATTCCGCTGACCGCCGAAGCGTTCAACCTGGCGGACAACTACCACTGCCCGGTGCTCATCGCCTCCGACCTGGCCTTTGCGCTTTTCCAGCAGACCGTCGAGCCTGAGGCCGCCGACCTGTCCAAGTTCCCGAAGATCGACCGCGGCCCCATCGCCAACCCGGAAGAGTTGGCGCAACTCGGCCGTGACGTCTTCCAGCGGTACTCCAAGCAGGTGAACGAGAACGGCGTCTCCCCCCGGTCGCTGCCCGGCATGAAGCACGGCCAGTTCCTGGGCACCGGCGCCGAGCACGGCCTCTTCGGCAAGGTACAGGAGAACCCGGCCAACCGGGTCTATATGATGGACCGCCGCATGGGCCGGATCAAAAACGTGAAGACCGAAGCGATCCGCTACTTTGGCGCCCCGGATGCCGACCTCGTGCTGGTGGCGTTCGGTACCACCCTGGGCGCCGCCAAGGAAGCCCGGGAGCAGATCGAACAGGCCACCGGCAAAAAGGTGGGCGTGATTCAGGTCCGCCTGATCTACCCGGTGCCCGTGGCGCAGATCCAGGCGATCGTCAAGGGCGCCAAGGCCCTGGTGGTAGAGTCGAACCACGTCGGCCAGTTCGCGTTCATGCTGAAGGGCACCGGCTTCGATCCCAAGCAGCTCAACAGCCTGCTCAAGTACGACGGCAACCTGTTTAGCGTCGCCGAGATCGCCAGCGGCGGCGAGGCCGTGCTGAAGGGCGAGGCGCAGTTCATGGTGACCGGCGGCGGCGCCGGCGTGCGGGCGATCAGCGACCCGACGATCACGCTCAACCCGGTGAAGGAGGCGTAAGACACATGGCCACGATGGCGGATTTCCGGACCCAGGAAAAGTCCTGGTGGTGTCCCGGTTGCGGCGACTTCGGTGTCCTCGCCGCTCTGCAGAAGGCGCTGGTCGAACTCGGCACGGAGCCGGAAAAAGTCGCCGTAGTCGCCGGCATCGGCTGCTCCGGCAAGATCGGCAACTATATCAACTCGTACAACCTGCACGTGGTCCATGGCCGCTCGCTGCCGGCCGCCCAGGGCGTCAAGCTCGCCAACCGGGAGCTTACAGTCATCGCCGCCGGCGGTGACGGCGACGGCTTCGCCATTGGCATGGGACATTATATGCATGCCCTGCGGCGCAACGTCGATATCACGTATATCGTCATGGACAACATGATCTACGGCCTGACCAAGGGCCAGACCTCCCCCACCTCCCAGGCGGGCTTCCAGACCAAGTCCACCCCCGCCGGCAACATGGAGAAGTCGGTCAACCAGCTCCAACTGGCCATCGCCTCCGGCTGTGGCTTCGTGGCCAACGGCTTCTCGGCCAACCAGAAGCAACTGGTGGAGATCATCAAGAAGGCCATCGCCTTCCCGGGCTTCGCCCTGGTCAACACCTACAGCCCGTGTGTCACCTTCAACAAGGTGAACACCTTCGACTTCTTCAAGGCCGAAATCGAGAACCTCGATGAGACCCCCGGCTACGACCGGCACGACCGGTTCGCCGCCATGAAGAAGCTGATGGAGACCGAAGAGCTGGTCACGGGCATCGTCTACGAGGACCCCAGCTCGGTCCGGCTTGAGGACAAGATTCCCGGCTTCAAGGCCGAAGGCGTCGTCAACCAGAAGTGGGAGATCAACCCCGACCTGTGGCAGAAGATCGTCGACTCGTACCGGTAGTCCCGATTGCGCGTAACGATCCCAACGGCGAGTATACCGGCGTCGAATGCCGGCAAACAAAATGTCCAGGAGCCCGCATTCCTTCAACAAGGTCTGCGGGCTCCTTGGCGTTCCCCTTTCAGCCCTCGAACACCGAGCTGACGGCGATCGTGAACTCGCTGAACAGCGGCGAGGAAAGCTCCGTACCCTCGCCAAAGACCCGCCAGGTTTCCAGGCCCGACTCACCCGGCACCAGGACCTCGATGGCACGGGTCACGGGATCCACGATCCAGTACTCCCGAACACCGAACATGGCGTACAGCTTGCGCTTGAACAGACGATCCCGGCCGGCGGTGCGGGGGGACAGAATCTCCACCGCCAGATCCGGTGCCCCGTTGATGCCACCATCCGGATCGACGATGTGTCTGCGCTCCCGGCTCACAAAGACCAGGTCGGGCTGAACCACGTTCTCCTCCGACAGGATTACATCGACCGGGGCCATAAACACCTGCCCCAGCCGGCGATGTCTGGCGAACATCCTGATCTGGCCGAAGAGTTCTCCGAGAATGGCCTGGTGGCGGGTAGTAGGCGCCGGCGTCATCAGGAGTTCCCCCTCAATGAGCTCGACGCGCTTGTCCTCCGGCAGCTGCTTGTAGTCCTCATAGGTGAACCTCGGCCCCGGCAGAGACATACCAACCCCTCCAAGCAACATGCGTCTTGAGCGCTCTCGTTGAAAGGGATCCGCTATGCGGATGTGTTCCTTTGGTCTGAATCCGCGGTGTTCCAGTGCGGGTCTGCGGGTGGGAGCGGGCGGTGGCCAGCCTGCTCCCGCTTCGGTCGGCGCTACTTGTACATGGCCTGGCAGGCCAGGCGATAGCCCTGCGCCATCTGGTCGCCCAGGACCTTTCGTTCCAGTTCCGTGGGCGCCGTGAGGAGGAACTGCGTGTCCTTGGGCCACTTCAACGCGCACTTGCCGGAACTCTCGCCCTTCTTGTGGTTGCAGTCGCAGTCCACGGGCACGCCGCTCTCCCGGGCCGCATCCATGAGCCGCATCCCGGAACGGGTGTGAATTAAATACTCCTGCCCCTGATAATCAATGCGCCGCATTTAAAGATCCCCCCCCAGGAAATGATACCACCGCTTAGAATCCGGAACAATCCGATAAATTCGGAACATAGACTGAGAGGCCGGCCGCCCGGCGCTTCCCACAGGCGTCTGGCAGACCCGGCCTCTCCCCGGCTGAATCAGGTACGGACCCTGTAAGACCACGGACCTAGTGGCCGCACCCGCAGCCCGAACCACAGGAGTGCTTGGGCGACGGGCTGGCGCTTTCGGGAGCCGGGTCGGACTTCGCGCCGCCGGTCAGCTTCCGGCCCACGGCGATGTGACCGTTCTCCAGGCCGTGCGCCGCAAACGCGGAGATCAGCCGCTTGGCGCCAACGTTTCCGCACCCGGGGCACTTGAGAAGATCGCCCGAGGTTTCCCGCGGCACCAGTTCATCAAATACGCGCTCGCAGGTGTTGCACTTGTACTCGTAAATGGGCATGGACGCATCTTTCCCCCCTTCTGCGGACGGAGTGAAACAATATGTTTTCCATTTTACAATGCTGCCAGGCTCGATTCAAGGGGATCCTGGATCCCATCCCCCTTTCCGCCTTCAGCGGCCTGCCGAATGCAGACAACCTGCCGGCGCTGCGGGTCGTCGCTGTTCCTGCTGCCGCAGCAAGTTATGTCAACCATGATGACCTGTTCATATGGTAGACAGAGTCTTTGCTGGAGGGGGATGACTGTGAACGAAGAACAGCTTCACGACCAGTTCGGCGCCGAAGCCGAGACGCAGGCCGTCGCCGTAAGCGCGATGTCCTGTCCCACCACGGTGAGTGAAGACGTTTGCATCGAAGCGACTGTAACGATCACCCCGACGGTGACCAGCGGACCACCCCTCGTACTCTGCCGGGGCCCGCTCCGGCTGGGCCGCTGCCCGGGAACCCCTAGCCCTACCGGGACCTGCAACTTCTCCGTGCAGCAGAACCTCTGCGTGGAGGTTCCTCTCACCTTTGACGCCTCCGTCTTCGCCACGCCGGGGCGTGTGGTGTGCGGAGCGCCGCTGCCCGTTGCCTGCCCGCTGCGCTGCATCCGCATCTGCGGTGTGATTGTGCAGGGTGCGCAGTCCAGTGATGTCCGGTTCGCCCAGGATATTAACACGGCCCGGACGGTCTTTGCTCAGTGTGGGATCGACGTCACTCCGGGGCCGCTGATCACCATCAACGCGCCGAATCTGTTGGATCTGGATGACCGCCCCTGCAACCTGGGGCAGACGCCCACGGCGGATCAGGTGCAGTTGTTCAGCAACCGGCCTCCAGGCTGCACGTCCATGGATATTGTTGCCTATTATGTCCGCTCGCTCCGCAGCACCTTCAACGGCTGCGCCGCCTTCCCGCCCGGGCTTCCCGGCTTCGTGGTCGACAATGTGGCCACCGGACTCGTCTTCGCCCACGAAACCGGCCACGTGCTGGGCCTGGTCCACGTCGCTAATCCGGCGAACCTGATGAACCCGATTGTGTTTCAGGGCAACCTGACGCCCGCCCAGTGCACAACGATCCAGAGCAACTCGCTGGTCAGCGGGTGCTAATCTCGGGAGGTGATTCCTGTGTCGGTGCGGGACCTGTTGCTGGGTGTTGAACCGCCACTGACCGAAGTGGCAAAGATGGGACAGCAGATCGTTCCTGAGCTGATCGTACTGCTGAGAGGGGACCCGGAATTCTGGATCCGCCAGCGGGCTGCAGTCGTGCTGGGTTTGATCGACGGCCCCGATGTGCGTCAGCCGCTCATTCAGGCTTTGCAGACCGACGAGAACCCGGTGGTCCGGCTGTCTGCGGCCTATGCCCTCGGCAACGTCGGCGGCGAGCTTGCAATTCTGGCCCTGATCGGCGCCCTGCAGGACCCCGACTTTGGGGTGCGTTTGGCCGCCCTCCGGACCCTGGGCGAGCTTGGGGCGGTCCAGGCCTGCCCGGCGATCCTGCGGGTGGCCGCGACCGATCCCGTTCCGGAGGTCCGGCAGGTGGCCCGGCAGGTCGCCGCTCAACTTGGCTGTGAGATCCCAATCGGGTAAGCCCCGGTCGCAGGTCAGCATGGGAGGGAAATCAGCATGAGTGATGCAAGCGTGCAGGACCTTTCCGGCGGCGGGGTCGAGATCGCACAGGTCCAGTCCTGCCCGGCGGTGGCCCATCAGGATATCTGCGTTGAGGCCAACGTGACGATCATCCCCAGGGTGACCCCGGGCAGCCCGCGGGTCATCTGCCGAGGCCCGGCGCTGATCGGACCCTGCCCCGGAGAGGACAGCCCCACCGGAAAGTGCTCCTTCACGGTGAATCAGAACGTATGTGTCCAGATTCCGCTCCTCTTCGACGCCAGAGCAAGCGCCACGCAGGGTCGGGTAGTCTGCGGCCTGCCGTCGCCGACACCGTGTCCCCCCGTCGTCGGGTAAAAGAGTTGGGCAGTCCTGTTTGGCAGGACTGCCCTTTTTGCGGTCATCGCTTGCTAGACACAACTCCAGACCTGGTTGTTGCGCAGGTTGCTTTCCGTCACCTTCCCCAGGGCATCGACCTGGACCGCAAACCGGTAATCTGGCCGGAGTTCAACGGGGTTTGCCACCCAGACACCGCCGGGGGGAATCTCCGGGGTCGACAGATTGATGTTGTGTGCGAAATGGTCGGCTGTCAGCGTGATTCTGGTGGTCGAGGGCGGTGCGGTTCCCGCACCCACGTTGTTAACCGCCACCGTCAGGAACATCGCCCCGTAAGTTGCTGCCGGCTCAAGGTCGGGCAGCAGGGCCTGATGTGGTTCAGCATCGGGCGACATCGCCTGATGTGGTTCAAGATCGGGCGGCTTCGCCTGCTCCGGTTCCAGGTCGGATGGTGGTGCCTGCTCCAGGACAGGCCCGGGCAACTGCTCCGGCTCGAACACGGGAGTTTCCAGGTCTACGGTGGAAGCCAGAATCGCCGGCTCCGCCGTGCCCTCTGCTGCACAAACCTGGTCCCCGGGCAAGAGCACACGGATGATGTCGCAGCGGGCGTCTAGGTCGACGATCAAGTCGAATTCAACTGTGATGTCCTGATGTAGGCTGAACCCGCCTGGACAGCCATCCCCTTGCGTGAGGGCCATGCACGCAGCGGCGATGTCGAACGGGGAGATCATGACGGTACAGGGCAGTTGCACGGGCACGCGAACCGCATTCCCCGGGGTCACCCCGAGTTCGGAGGCTGTGTCGGACATGCCAAGGATTTCACACACCTCCATGGCTGGCAGTTGCGCTCCCTCCCTGGTCATGGTATTCGGAGATGACATAAGGGTGATTCGGCTGGGGGTTTAGCGGTCGCGGTTTTAGCGTGCCAGGAGCCGCTCGGTGACCGCGTCCAGGTTGCGCTCCCACCACCTTCAGCAGCGTTTGCATGATGACGACTCCCTGTCCGGCGCAATCTGCCACCGTGCTACCATAACGTATGTTCGGGTACCAGCGGTGCCGCTCGCGCACCAGGCATCATTTGACCGGCGCCTTCTCCGGCGGGAGGTAGGCCCTGAGCCAGCGATCGAGCCGCCCGATTCCGTAAAAGATCAGTGCAAGCGCAAGCGCATCGAAGGCCGGGCTCCAGGACCGGGCGTGCCGGTAGAGGCCGAGCCAGCGCATCCCATAAAGCCAGAGTGCGACGGCCCCAGCCATCGCCGGGACGAAGCTTGCCCGGCGGGCCCAACCGAGCAGAAGCGCAGGAAGGGCCAGCACCGTGGCCGGTAAGTTGTGAAACAGAAGCATGCCCAGCAGCTTGTCCTGAAACGACCATGGCAGAATGTGCGGCTGAAACCCCCACAGCCCGGCCACCAGGCCAGTGAGGACATCGTACACCAGGAGTAGGTAGGTCACGGCGGAAATTACGAGCAGAACCCGATGGAACCCCACCGCTCGCTGCCGCTCGAAGGCCCGCAGCCACCGGAGCAGCCCCACCAGGCAGAGCGGAAAAAGAAGGGCGGAGTACCACAGGCGCCACCCGCTATACCAGAAGTAGCCGGTGTTGCGGAACCCAGTCTCGATGGACAGGAACACGAACGTGATGAAGACCGCCGCCGTGCTCCGGTGGCGGACCGGCACGGCGGCCAGGCTGCAGCAGAGGGCCGGAACGAACCAGTAGTCGCCGAGAACCAGGCCCAGCGGCCCGTCGGCCTGCTGCACCGGCAGGAGGTTCGGGTTGTACATGTACAGATTTCCGACCGCGTGGACGATCAGGTCACCCACCGACACGGCGGCGCCGGCTACCAGGTAGAGCCCGATCAGCACCTGCGGAACCGCAAACCGCCAGGCGACGGCGAAGATCACGACGCCCGCGGCGGCCAGCACCAGATACGGCAGCAGTTTCACCTCCCCGGCCCGCAATCGTCGACGATAGTGTTCGCCATTGCCGCACGCGAAATCGCCCCTTCCGCACCGGAGGAGCGATTCTGATTCCGGACTGCCCAGGCTGACCGGTCAGGCGCCCACTCTAAAGTGTGCGCCTGATTCATTTCGCAATCTTCAGTGCTGTATACTGGTGGGGGAAGGTGATTCACATGAGCAACCGGCGAATGGTGTTCAGATGGATCCTTGCTGCCCTCCTGGTGGGCTTGGCCTGCATCATCGGGATTTCCGTGCTGGCCGTTCCGCTCGGTCCAGCGCAGATCGCCATCGACACAAGCGGTTTGCCTGACGTGAGCGCCCATCCGATCCCACCCGGAATAGCACTCAGAGCCACGATCCAGTGGCAAAAGCCGACCATGGTCCTGCTGGCACGGGACGGCGACACATGGCGTGCCTTCTCGAATCGGTCCACGCATTTGGGCGAACCGGTCATCTGGCGCGCTGATGATAACCGGTTCTACGATACCGTCTCCAGTGCGATGTGGGACAAGGCTGGACGCCCAGTGGCCGGTCCGGCGCCACGCGGCTTGGATTGGTACCCCGTTACCGTGGCGGGTGACTACGTCATCGTTGACCTTTCGCAGCCGAAACCAGGAGGGCGGTACTAGGAGACGATGCGAGGAGGTGCGGGCATGCGCATGTGGCTGCGGTGGACGGTCGGAGCCGTCGTCGCCGTGTTTGCCGGCATGGTGGCTTTTTCAGTGCTGGCGTCGAAGAACCCGGCGACGACCGAACGCCTCACGGTCCCGGTGAGCGACCGGCCGGGCATTCTGTTTTATCGGCTCCCGCCTGACCTTGACCTGCCGGTAACCGGATGGGGACCGCCCACGGCTCTGGTTCTCACGTACGACGGGACTTCGTGGCGGGCTTTCAGCAACCGCACTGCTCCGTTTGGCTGTATGCTCCGGCCTGGGAACGAGCCCAACACCATCCTTGAACCCTGCCACGGCGCCACCTGGGACCCGACGGGGCGCCTGATTGCCGGCCCGCCCCGGGGCATCTACGCATACCCCGTGAGGTCCGCCGGGTCCGGCCGGCAGGAAGTGGACCTGAGCCAGCCGCGCCTGGTAGAGGCCTGGCCGCCGGGTTTCGCCTTGCCATCGCGTCTGATGTCACTGACCGGTTCCCCATGAGCAGGGCGCCCGGCCTCAACCGGCAGGAGTCGGCCGGCGCGGCCGGCCGGCTGATGAAGCGTGTCTATTTCGTCTTACGTATCAGTTTCCAAATAGAGGATATCAAGAGCAACATGTATAATGTTAATGTTGAACCATCGGAAACGGTAGCGATCCGGGTGGTTCTGAAAAAAGCGACAGGGGCCAAAGTAACGATCTTTCGCCGCGGCAAGCTCCGCCACGCCACGGAGGCAAAGGCGACTGCTGAAGCGGAGGAGACCGCTGCGCGTACCGGGGCCAAGTACGCTCCCCGACGATGACCCGTCGGTTTCGCAATGCAGCCCGAATCAGAGCCTGATCGTGGCTTGCTGGTGACTTCCTGGTGGCTTGCCGGTGGCTTGCCGGTGGCTTGCCGGTGGCTCGTATGACAGCGTCAGGTACCAGGGGCAGTCCGGTTGGTGGACCGTCGGCGGCACCAGCGCCAGCGCCCCCATGTGGGCGGCCCGCTTCGCCGTTTCCGGTCAAATCGTCAATTCCGCCTACGTCTATGGCAACGGGATCATCTACCGTGACGTCACCTCCGGTAACAACGGCGCCCTGATGGGGTTTGACCTGGTCACCGGGCGTGGCAGTTGGTTCGGCACAACGCCCTGACGCCGGTCCCGTGTCCCTCCGCCGATACGTGCTGAATCCACGAGCGGCTGCCCCCATACGGAGGCAGCCGCTCGCATTAGTTGGGCCATTTGCTCTAGCCCTTGGGCTTTGTCAGCTCCACGCCTTGCCGACACAGCGGGCACTCCGCCGCCGCCCAGGACTCCACCTGGAGCGTGAGCAGCGACCGCAGCGGCACCCCAAAGTCCGTGGCGCCGCCGCTCCGGTCGGCGATGCATGCCACGCCCACAATCTCCGGCCCAAAGCTGCGGATGGCGTCGATCGTCTTGGCTACGGAGCCGCCGGTCGTAACGGCATCCTCCACCACCAGCACCCGCTCACCGGGCGCCAGGGACCACTGGCGTTTGAGCGCCATGCGGCCGTCGTCGGTCTTCTCGGCAAAAATCGCCCGGGGCCAGACGCCCCCGCGCCGTAGCCCGATCTGCCGGGCCATCTCGTAAGCCAGCACAATCCCGCCAGTGGCCGGCCCGATGACGGTCTGCACGTGCAGGTCATCCACCAGGGCCGCCAGGTTCGAAGTCAGCTGGGCAGTAAGCTCCGGATACTGAAAGAGATGAGGCAGCAGGAAAAACTGGGCGGAATGCCGCCCGGAAGTGAGCACGAAGTGCCCCTCCCGGAGCACCCCCGCCGTGCGGAGGGCGTTCAGAATCTCGTCTCTGGTAAGCATGGGTATTCCTCTCCTTCTGCCCGCCCCGGTTGGGGGGGTCACCTTCGGGGGTTTCGACCCCGACCCCGCCCCGTCCGGAGGCCGCTTCGGCGCTGCGGGGCGCTTATTTTTGAAGTGATTCTCGCCGTGGGGGGCGCCTTTGCTCACCGGTAGGCGATGAATGTCGTTACCGCAACGGCGCTCCCCCACGGCTGCGAATCTTTTAACTTTCGCCCCGATGCGCCTCGGACCCCCGGCCGAGGCGGGACCGCCGACACTTCTGCGTTACAACCCGGCCCGGGGCGGGATCGCCGTCATTTTGGCGCTATACAACCTGGCATGCCGGTGACCGCGCCGCCCCGCCCACTCTCCCCGCGCAAAGAAAGGCGACGACCGGGCAGGCCAGTCGGCGGTCCCGCACTGGCCGGGGGTCCGAGGCGTATCGGGGCGTTCGTTCAAGATTCGCAGCCGTGGGGGAAGAGCACTTGCGGTAACGACATGCTTCGCCTACCCATGAGCAAGGGCGCCCCCACGGCGAGAATCATTTCCAGAACAAGCGCCCCGCAACGCCGAAGCGGCCCCCGGACAGTGCGGGGTCGAACAAAGCCCCACGTCAGGCCCGGTCGGAGTCTTTGAGAAACTGACGCATCGCCTCCGCCGTCGCCCCCGTCGCCGGCCGCACCGTTTTCGGCGCCACACCCACCGGCGCATCGACAGGCAACGACTCCCCCAGCCGCGGCAGGTTCCCCTCCGCCCCCGTCGCCGGCCGGGCCGCCCCCACCAGGTCCGCCACCCGCTCCACCCCGGACTCCCGCATGAACCCGGCGATCCCGTCGATGATATCCAGCGGCGCCCGCGGGTTCACGAAACAGGCCGTCCCCACCTGCACCGCCCGCGCCCCGGCCATGAGGAACTCCACCGCATCCTCGCCCGTCATGATGCCCCCGATGCCCACCACCGGAATCTTCACCGCCCCCGCCACCTGCCAGACCATCCGCAGGGCGACCGGCTTGACCACCGGTCCCGAGAGCCCGCCGAAGACGTTCCCCAGAATCGGCCGCCGCCGCCGGATGTCGATCGCCATGCCCAGCAGCGTGTTGATCAGCGTCACCGCGTCCGCCCCGGCATCCTCCACCGCTTTCGCGAAGTCCACCACGTTCGTGACGTTCGGCGACAGCTTGACCATGAGCGGTAGCGTGGTCGCTTTCCGCACGGCCGCTGTCACTTCGGCCGCGCCTTTGAGGCTGGTCCCGAAGGCCAGGCCGCCCTCCTTGACGTTCGGGCAGGAGATGTTCAGCTCCACCGCCGCCACCCCCGAGCCCTCCAGCCGCCGGGCGACCGCCACGTATTCGTCCACCGTCCGCCCGACGATGTTGACGATGACCGTCGCCTTTTGCTCCTGCAGCCAGGGCCAGTCCACCGTCAGGAAGTGGTCGATCCCTGGGTTCTGCAGGCCGATGGCGTTCAGCATGCCGCCCGGCGTCTCCACCACCCGGGTGCCCTTGTTGCCAATCCAGGGCTCAACGCTGGTCCCCTTGACGCAGATGGCGCCGAGTTCCGACAACGGGAAGACGCCGGCAAACTCCCGGCCATAGCCGAAGCAGCCGGAGGCCGTCCAGACCGGATTCTTGAAGCGGATGCCACACAACTCAACCGACAGGTCGACCGGATTACTAACCACCCAGCTCCACCTCCTCCGCCGGGAAGACCGGGCCGTCCTGACACGCCTTGAAATAGCCAGACTGCCCCGCCTTCGCCACCGTGCAGCCGATGCAGGCCCCGAAGCCGCAAGCCATGAACCGCTCCACGCTGACGAAGCACGGCACCCCGGTCGGGACGGTCAGCGCCTTGATGGCCGCCAGCATCCCCTCCGGCCCGCAGGCCCAGACCTCGCCGGCCCGCCCGGCCGCCAGCAGCGCCTGGAGCGGCTGGGTCACGAGGCCCCGCCCGCCGAGCGAGCCGTCCTCGGTCATCACGGTGACCGGGAGGCCCACCGACTCCAGCTCCGCCCCGCCCGCCAGGTACTCCCGGCTCCGGGCCCCGATGATCGCCACGCATTCCCGCCCGGCGGCCACGGCCCACTCCGCCGCGCCCACCATGGGCGGAATGCCCAGGCCGCCGCCGATCAGCACCAGCGTTCCGGTCCCCGCCGCCGGGTTCGGGAACGAATGGCCGAGCGGACCCAGCAGGTCCAGCTTCGTCCCCGGGATCGCGGTCGCCAGCGCCCGGGTCCCGCGGCCGACCACCCGGTAAATCAGGCTGATGCTCCCCTCCGCCATCCGGGTTTCGCAAATGGAGATGGGCCGCCGGAGCAGCGGGTCGACGGACGATGACCCCACGGGTACCACCCGGACCTCCACGAACTGCCCCGGCGTCGCCCGCAGGGCGATTTCCGGGGCCGCCAGGACCAGCTTGAAGACATCGCCCTGCGCCTCGTGGGCGATCACTGTCGCTGCCTCCTGGACCCAGTTGCCTTTCCGGCGAGTCTCGGCCAGGCTCATTCTGTCACAACCTTCATGTCCTGCATCCGCAGCGCACCGCCCACGATGGTGGCGTACGGCCTGCCGGTCAGCTCCCAGCCGATGAACGGGCTGTTCTTGGACTTGGATACCATCTCCGCCGCCTCGACTTTCCAGGTCCGGTCCAGATCCAGAATCGTGATGTCGGCGGCGGCCCCTTCTTTCAGGGCCGGCACCGGCACACCGATCAGTTCGGCCGGGCGGGTGGACATCAGCCTGATCATTTGCTCCAGGGTGATCACCCCCTGCTTCACCAGCCGGTCCACCGTGAGGCCCACTGCCGTCTCCAGGCCGGTGATGCCGAACGCGGCGTACTGGTACTCCACTTCCTTCTCGTCGAAGTGGTGCGGGGCGTGGTCGGTGGCGATGATGTCGATGGTGCCGTCCGCCAGGCCGGCCAGAATCGCCTGGCGGTCCGCTTCCGTCCGCACCGGCGGGTTCATTTTCGTATTGGTGGAGTAGTTCATCTCCAGCACGATCTCGTCGGTCAGCGTAAAGTGGTGCGGCGTCGCCTCGCAGGTGACTTTGGCGCCCATCTGCTTGCCCCAGCGGATCAGGTCGACCGTCGTCTTGCTGGAGACGTGCTGAATGTGCACCCGCGCCCCGGTCTCCAGCGAGAGCAGAATGTCCCGGGCCACGTGCAGCTCCTCGGAGACCGACGGAATGCCCTTCAGCCCCAGGTAGGAGGAGACCTTGCCGAAATGCATCGCCCCGTCGCCGGTCAACTGCTTGTCCTGCGCGTGGTCCATGACCAGCAGCCCGAACTGGTGCGCATAGATCATGGCCTGCCGCATGGTCTCGGGGTTCTCAACGGGCCGGCCGTCGTCGGTAATAGCGACGATGCCGGCCTCTTTCATGTCGCCGGCCTCGGCGAGCTGTTCGCCCTTGGAGTTCTTGGTAATCGCCCCGGTGGGCCAGACCCGGCAGAGCGCTTCCGCCGCCACTTTTTGCAACACGTAGTTGACCACCGTGACGTTATCGATCACGGGGTTCGTGTTGGGCATGCAGGCTACGCCCACAAAGCCGCCCCTGACCGCTGCCGCGGTGCCCGAACGGATATCTTCCTTATATTCCTGCCCGGGGGTCCGGAAGTGCACGTGAATGTCGATGAACCCCGGCGCCACCACTTTGCCGGACGCGTCAATCACTTGCGCCCCCACTTCGGGGAGCCCCTGCCCGATCGCCTTGATGCGGCCGTTTTCCACCAGAATATCGGCTGTCCGGTCGACGCCCGAAGCCGGGTCCACCAGCCGCCCGTTCCGAATGAGCATCGTCATTATGCCGCGTCGCCTCCCCCGAGGAGCAAGTAGAGAATCGCCATCCGCACCGCCACGCCGTTGGTCACCTGCTCGAGAATCACCGACTGGTCGCCGTCGGCGACGGCGGTCGAAATCTCCACGCCGCGGTTCATGGGCCCGGGATGCATGAGCAGGGCGTCTGTTTTGGCCAGCTTGAGCCGGGCCGGGTTGACCCCCCAGAACTTGTGGTACTCCGGCACCGACGGGAAGAGCCCCTTCTCCTGCCGCTCCAGCTGCAGGCGCAGCACGTTGACCACGTCCGCCCCTTCCATGGCCTCTTCGACCCGGGTCGTCACGTGGACGCCCATGTCCTCGAAGCCCTGGGGCAGCATGGTCGACGGGCCGGCCAGCCAGATATCGGCCCCGTACTTGGCGAGGCCGTAGACGTTCGACCGGGCGACCCGGCTGTGGAAAATGTCGCCGACGATTGCCACTTTCAGGCCTTTGAACGAACCCTTCTTCTCCCGGATCGTCATCATGTCCAGCAGCCCCTGGGTCGGGTGCTCGTGCATGCCGTCGCCGGCGTTGATCACCGAGCACTTCAGCCGCTCCGCCAGGAAATGTGGGGCGCCGCCGGCCGGGTGGCGCATGACCACCGCGTCGATGCCCATCACTTCCAGGTTGCGGGCCGTGTCTTTCAGGGTCTCGCCTTTGGCGACGCTGGAAGAGGCGATGGCGATGCCGGTCACGTCAGCCGACAGGTACTTGCCGGCGATTTCAAACGACTTGGCCGTCCGGGTCGAGTTCTCGTAGAACAGCGTCACGAAGGACTTGCCCCGCAACGTCGGCAGCTTCTTGATGGGCCGCTTCATGATGTCCTTCATCGTTTCGGCCGTGTGCAGGATCAGGTCCATCTCTTCCGTGGACATGTCCTTGAGGCCCAGGATATCCTTACGCTTTAGTCCGGTCATGGGCTACCTCCTGTTCGCTCAGGGCAAGTCGTAGAGCGCCACGAAATCGGAGCCGTCCACCTCGTTCAGGTGGACTTCCACTACCTCGCGCTTGGAGGTGGGGACATTCTTTCCGACATAGTCTGGCCGGATCGGCAGTTCCCGATGGCCCCGGTCCACCAGCACCGCCAGTTGAATCGCCGCGGGGCGCCCGATATCCAGCAGCGCGTCGAGGGCCGCCCGCACGGTGCGGCCGGTGTAGACCACGTCGTCCACCAGGATCACAACCGTGCCGGGCAGCTTGAAGTTGACTTCGGACCTATGTACCTGGGGCACGGAATGCAGTTCGGTCAGGTCGTCCCGGTACAGGGTAATGTCCAGGGTGCCGACCGGGACCTGCTTGCCTTCGAACTCCTTCAGCTTGGCGGCCAGGCGCTCGGCCAGCGGGATGCCTCGCCGCCGGATGCCGACCAGGGCCACCGTTTCGACGCCCTTGTTCCGCTCGATGATCTCGTGGGCGATCCGGGAGAGCGCACGGTTCATCATTTCCGGGTCCATCAGCGTCGCCTTCGGGTCGGTCATGAAATACACACCTCCGGGGAAAAAGAAAACTCCTCGCCGGAGACCGGCAAGGAGGTAGTCTGCCCAATGTCACGCCCTGGCTCACGCCCCGGGCGGCACCCTATGCAGCTTGCATGCTCCTTGTCAGCCTCGCTGGACTGGTTTAAAGTAGCAGGATCGGGACAAGGTTACCACTTTGCATGCCACCGGTCAAGGCCTCGACTCAAGAAGGGCAGCCGGCGGAGGCCTGCACGTCTGCATCTCTACCGATTATCGGAGTGATTCGGCGACTTTGATCAAGTCGTCCATCGTCAGCCTCGAACCGGAAGGCGGGCCTGAGGACTTGCGGACGAGGAAGTTCCGCCCCACCGACACCAGCTGGTCCTGCCACTTGAAGAGGATTTGGTCGCTATTTTTCGGGTCAATCGCCCCGGAACGGAAAACGTCGATGTGGGTGCCCTCCACCAGCAGAGCCGGTTGATCGTTGATCTTGATACGGTTGATCCGTCCCAACATCGGCATCGAAGTCGCTGAATCCTTGAACTTGTATTGGACGATTTCCAGTCCCTCGCCGAACCCGTAACCGATCGGGGACACGTAAGCTCGGAGTAGGCCGACCTTCTCCGGATCTTCGAAAAGGACGAATTGGACCAGGCGATATTCGGGCGGCATGGTGGGGTTGAGCAGGGGATGACCATACCGCCGGACTGCAGCTTCAATGGAGCCCGTGTCCGCGGCGTCCGTGTTCGCCAGGATGGCACGTTGGTCCTCCAACGCTTGCACTTCCTGAACCGTAGCCTCGTGGTAGCGGAGCCGGTGTGCCGCGGCGACCTGCCACGAAAGCGACAGCCCGACCGCCACGGCGAGTAGCCCGAGCGTGATCGCCAGCACGAGCGGTCGGGGACCCCGCCGGCGGAGGCGAAAGCCCACGGGGACTTCCGTCATCGCAAACAGTTCCCGGAAAGCCGTGACATTTACCGTTTCCCCGACCCTTGTCAGACTGTCCTCCACCACCTGCGCTTCCAGTTTCAGCATCTGGGCCACTGCCGTCGCCGAGAATTCCTCCCCCTCCCGCAGGACCAGTATGGCCAGATCCTCCGGGGTAAGCCGCCGCACGGCCTGATAGACGGCCCCGCTCCACTCACCAGCCGGAATCCCGTCAAGATCCTCGGTCGGGTTCTCAGGGTGAGCACCGAGCAGAGAACGCAGGTGAGAAACCAGGCGGTGCCAGCGCTGATGGTGCAACACCAGGTGGGCAGCCGCTCGGAAGAGCAGAATCTCCGGGCTCTCCCCCCGAAGCTACTCCCCCCGCCGGCCGCCCCGGACAGCAGAGGCCGTCCGATAGATCGCCTCGCAGGCCAGCCTCTCCGCTCCCGCTCGGTCTCCGGTCACATAGAGGACGTACCGATAGACCGACAGGCCCCGGTTTTCCCACAGCGCAGACTCGTCGGTGGCGGTTTGACTGGCCTCGGTTGCTGACATGGCGACCACTCCTACTCCCGGAAAGCGAATTCCTATTTATTCTTTCCCTTTCGTGTATTATGGCAAATCTTACGTCTGATGAACAGGGGTCCCCTGGTTGGTGTTGGCGAGATCGCCCTGATCGGTGTTTCCCAGATCCCATCACGGGACTGCTGGCTTGCCGCCTGAGCGAGCGGTCCGGCGGGGCCGCTCCGGGTCGGAAGGGGGGGTATCGGCGCCAAAAACCGCCGTTGGCGGCGTTGAACCCGACCTTCTCGGGCCAATTGTCAACTTCTGCAACCCTTGGGAGACAAGGCGCCATGCAAATTCTGATGATACCGGTGGCTTGAAAACCGTTTTGCTGCCCTGGAAGGTAATCCCAGGAGGCAAGCGCAGTTCAGCTACCACCAGGGGGTATCGATTTGACCCGTTTTCAACCAAGATCGTCAAAATTTGCAAGGCGTACCCTGGTTGTACCCAGGCAAATACTGACGTTCTTGAAAGAACCCACGTCTCTTGAAAGGAGTTACCTCCACATCGATCTCGTGAAGACCACGCACGTGAGTTCCCCCTCCCGGGAGCGCTCCGGCCATGGTACGACGCACAGCAGAACTTCATCGGGGAGTCACAAAGCAGAACGAAACGTTCTGGTACCAGTGACTTATCGCATGAACATTCAACAAGACGGCCGGCGGGCGCCACCTCTAAGGGTGCCCCGCCGGCCGAATTCAAGGTCAAGTTACGATCTACAACTGCCTATTCTATGACGAAGATGTCTGAGTGGATGAGGACATGACCTGCCGGAGCGGTGCGTCTGCACAGTGTGGAGACGATCAGCCGGCGGTTCAGGTATTCGAACGACAGAAGCGAGG